>JBGQBN010000025.1:0-53939 GCA_041494805.1 Terriglobia bacterium
CTCAACGACCAGTTTCCTCTGCGCATCTGGCAGACCGGCAGCGGCACCCAGACCAACATGAACGTCAACGAGGTCATCTCCAACCGGGCCATCGAGTTCGCCGGCGGCGAGATGGGATCGAAGAAGCCGATTCATCCTAATGACCAGGTCAATATGTCGCAGTCGTCAAACGACACGTTCCCGGCTGCGATGCACATCGCCGCAGCGGAGCGGGTGAAGAACGCGCTGATTCCCGCGATCAAGAGCGTGCGTGACGCGATCGCGGCGAAGGCCAAGGAATTCAACGACGTAGTAAAGATCGGCCGCACGCACTTGCAAGATGCAGTGCCCCTGACCATCGGCCAGGAGTTCGGCGGCTGGGCCAGTTTGCTGGAGCGCGACATCCAGCGGCTAGAGCAGGTTTTGGATGGATTGTACGATCTTGCCATCGGCGGAACCGCGGTCGGCACCGGGCTGAATGCGCCTCCCGAGTTCGCGGAGCGCGCCGCCAAAAAGATTGCCGAACTCACGGGGCTTCCCTTCCGCTCGCATCCCAACAAGTTCGCCGCGCTTTCGGCACACGACGAAATTGTCTTTGCTCAAGGCGCGATGGAAACGCTGGCCGCCTCGCTGATGAAGATTTCCAACGACATTCGCTGGCTGGCGTCGGGGCCGCGTTGTGGCCTGGGCGAACTCTCCATCCCGGAGAATGAACCTGGGTCCTCGATCATGCCGGGCAAGGTCAACCCCACGCAGTGCGAAGCCATGACTATGGTGTGCGCCCAGGTCCACGGCGCGACTGCTGCGGTCGGATTCGCCGGCTCCCAAGGCAATTTCGAACTCAACGTGTTCAAGCCCGTGATCATCTACAACTTCCTGCATTCGGTCACGCTGATCGCGGACGCCTGCCACGGCTACGTCGAGTACATGATCAAGGGCATCGAGGTCGATCGTGCCAAGGTGGACTGGTACGTGAAGAACTCGCTGATGCTGGTAACGGCGCTGGCCCCCAAGGTCGGATACGACAACGCTGCCAAGATCGCCCACACCGCCCACGTCGACCACACCAGCCTGCGCGAGGCCGCGCTGAAGCTCGGGTATCTTACGGGCGAGGAGTTCGATCAGCTGATGAAGCCGGAAAAGATGACCCGGCCATAGCCCGAACCACGTGGAGACAGCCGCCCTCGGCTGTCCGCCGAGCAAAGCTCGGCTCGCGTGCTACCGCGCATCCGCTGAGGCTTCCAACTTGCGCTCCCGCGGGTCTGACAGAGTGTACGTGAAGACCCCTCAACTTCGATCCATTCGCAAAATGGTCTGCAGTAGCACGTTGGCGCCGTTGGCGCAATCCTGCCAGCGGGTAAACTCTTTCGGTGAATGGCTGATGCCGTCCACACTGGGGACAAAGATCATGCCCATGGGCCCGAGCTTGGCCACCACTTGCGCGTCGTGGCCGGCGCCGCTGGGCAGACGCATGGTTTTCAGTCCCAGGCTCGCTGCAGCAGCTTCGATCTGCGACTGGATCGCGGGCGTGGCCACGGCCGGTGGATCATGCTCGGTTTTCGTCATCGAGATTTCCGTCTTGGTTTCTTGCGCGATTTGCTGCGCGCGTTTCTGAATCTCGTCGCCAAGGCGGGCGATCTTTTCGGGCGAGAGGTCGCGCAGTTCGATGGAGTGCTTCACCACGCCGGGCACGACGTTGCGCGCGTTGGGAAATACTTCCAGATGACCCACTGTCCCGACCTGGCGTCCGGGCTCGCGCGTGACGATCTCCTGCACCGCTTCAATCAGCTTGGCGGCGGCCAGCAGGGCGTTGCGGCGGTCGGGCATGGGCGTGGTTCCGGCATGATTGGCGAAGCCGTGAATCTCGACTTCGTACTCGTCAATGCAGACGATGCCTTCAACCACGCCAATGGGGATGTCGGCCTTGTCGAGGGTGCCTCCCTGCTCGATGTGTAGCTCGAGATAGCAATGGATCGAGCCGGGGGACATTCGCGCTTCAGCCAGCCGTCCCGGGTCTCCGCCGATCTTGCGCAGGCCGTCCGCCCCGCGGATCCCGTTGTGCACGCGCTCTAGGTACTCCGGTTGCAGGTCGCCGGCCGCGGCAAGGCTGCCCACAGTCAAGGTTTCCTCGTTCGACCAGATAACGACCTGCAGCGGATGGCGGGTGGTGACGCTGTGGTCCTTCAGAGTGTGCGCGACTTCGATAGCGGACAAGGAACCCAGGTCCCCGTCGAAATTGCCGCCACTGGGCACCGAGTCGATGTGTGAGCCGAAGAGAATTGGCTTGAGCGAGCGGTCGCTGCCGTCGCGCCAGCCGAGGATGTTTCCGGCCGCATCGATGCGCGGCTGCAGTCCCGCCGCACGCATCAACTCCACGGCATACTTGCGGCCCGCGACATCAGCATCCGAATAGGCCACGCGGCTGACGCCGTCGGCGAAGGTGCCGCCTGCGGGACGTCCGTAGACGCTAAGCCCTTCCAGGCTTTGCTGCAGACGAGCCGCATCAATCCGCAGGTCGGAGGTCGAACTCTGCGCAAAAGACAGGTCAGCCAGAGCCGAACTGGCGCACGCGGCGGCAAGGGCGGAGAGAAGGTCGCGACGAGTGATCGGCACGCCGGGGATTATAGAACAGAGGCGGGATCCACGCCGAACCTGGGAAGAATCGTGTGGCGCGGGCACTCTTGCCCGCGAATTCTTCTTGGGGCACGCACGCGGACAGGAGTGTCCGCACCACACAAAAACCTTTTCGGTCGCAGCCGCTGGTGGCGGTGGCCCTCGCTCAGGAAGTTTACGCCGAGCGGAAAATCGGGGTAGTCTCAGTCAGCTTCGGCGGAAGACAACTCAGCAACCATTTCGCTGGCGCGGGCCGGCTTCGCCACCGGCTTGGGTGTCGTCGTGATGGTGATGACGCTCACCAGGACAAGCAACGTCCCCAGGAGCGTGCGTGGACCAACTGCTTCAGCTCCAAAGAAGTATCCAACGCAAACCGCTACTACTGGATTGACGTAGGCGTAGGTGCCCACTTTCGTCGGCGATTCATAGTGCAGCAGCCAGATGTAGGCAGTAAAGCCCACGATCGAACCCGCGATAATCAAATAAACCAACGCGAACCAGGCTGTCCACGAGACCGCCTGCACGCGGAACCCGGCAAACTCCCCGGATACCGCGGCTAGGACGAATAGCTCAACTCCTCCCACGAGCATTTGGGCGGCGGCGCTCATGGGCTTCGAGGCGGGAAGTGGAAGCCGGCGAGTCAGGATCGTAGCCACGGACCAGGTAAACGCCGCCACCAGCAGCGCGGCAGCGCCCGCGCGGTTGATAGGAACTTCACCCAAAGAAAAAGAATGATTCACCAGCACGGCCACGCCACCGATGCCCACGACCAGGGCCAGGCCGAGGCGGAGCGTGAGCCGCTGGGTGCGCAGGAAGATGATTTCCAGAAGCGTAATGAATACCGGAATGGTTGCTAGGACAACCGCGGCAATGCCGGAGGGCACGCGCTGCTCGGCCCAGAACACACATCCGTAATCGAGCAAGAAGATCAGTGTCCCGAGCAGAGTTGCCGCAGCCCACTCGCGCTTGCTGGGGGAGGGAGTGCCTTTCATCCGCATCCAGCCGTAGAGAACGATGCCGGCAACGAAGAAGCGCATGGCGGCCAGCAGAAATGGCGGCACCTCGTGGACGCCAACTCGGATCGCCAAAAACGTCGATCCCCAGACAAAGTAAATGACGCCGAACGCCACCAGGATCTTCCATGACGGTGGACGAGCTGCAGTTTCCATCTCGATCTCCTTGGTCGGGGCCAACGTAGTTCTGTACCGTCCCTTCCTAGATGACCGAGCGTGCCCCGCGGAACCGCACTTGTCCTATGAAATATTTTTATGGGCTGGAAAACTTCTTTTCATGCCGGCCCTTGCAGCCTTTTCTTCCCAAAACTCAACCCGCTCAGCCCAGCGACTCGGGCAGTCTCGACGCCTTTGCTTGCGACCATCACATGAAAGCTCTCTCCCATCCCTGCGGGTGTGACTAGGTGCTTAAGCTGTAGGGCGACTTTAGCTCGCTCCTGCGGCAGGCGGCACTCCTCGAAGGCATCGGCAAATTGAGTTTTTTCACCGATGCCCATCAAAAACTGCGATTGCGTGAGGAGAGGCTGCACCTGCATGCCATTTTGTTCAGCAGCGGCGGCGAGGGCGGTAAAGTTCACATGGGCCGTGATGTCCTGCTCTCCCGGAGCTTCATAGGGATTGGCGCTCACCGAATGCTGGCGAAATGCCGAGACCGTTCCGCGGTGGCGGCCAGCAAGTTGCTCCTGACGGGTGTAGCCGTAGTCGATGGCAATCAGGAATCCGTGTCCTATTTCTGCCGCGATGTCTGACAGGTAACGCTGGGCGATTAACGGGACTTCGATGCGCTCGCCGGCTTCAGGGTGCACGCTGTGGCGGTCGGGGAACTCCAGTTCTTCCGGAGACGGCGGTGTCCAGGTTTCGATAAAGCGGCCAGCTTCTGACGAAACGCGCAGTTCGCCGCGGGAGCTGAGCACTTCCACCGGGAGAGCGTCGAAGAATTCATTGGCGAAGATGATGACCGGCCCGGGAGACAGACGGCCCTTGGTAGCAAGCGAAGCCTTCCCTGCTGCGAAATGCCGGCTTAGGGTCGTCTCCAGTCTCTGCCGAAGCGCGGGTGAGCTTTCCATGAGCGAGTAGTGCAGGGCGCCGAAGAATTCAGGGAACTTTTTCTGTGACCAGTCGAGTACATCTTGCGCAAACAGTCCGCGGCCGGGGCCAAGTTCACGGATTTCAATCTGGGTGGGCGATCCCAGAGCTCGCCACATCTCATCGAACTGACGGGCTAGCAGGCGTCCGAAGACGGCGTGCACATCGCTCGAAGTGTAGAAGTCGCCGGCCTTGCCGAACTGCTCGGCATGGCGTGAGTAATAGCCTAGCTCGGAATCGTAAAGGCACAGCTCCATGTAGCGCGAGAACGGGATGGGGCCGCGTTCCTGGATCTCCTGCTCAATCTTCTGGCGCAGGGTCACAGGCCCTTCCGGCGGCGTTCCGCTCGGTCCTGGGGTGTGCGGATGAACATTTCGACCATGTAGTCGTGCAGGCAGTCGTAGAGTTGGCGCTGGAAGCTCCATTCGAACTGGGGATGGTCCAGGTCGCGGGGGTGCAGATCGAACAAGTAGGTATGAACCGGAACCGACGGATTCTTGAAAGTGATGATGACTTCTACCCCGTCGCCCTTGGCGCGGGCATTGAAATCGAGCAGCGGATGCTCGTAAAGGCAGAGTTGGCCTAGGACGCGATCCAGTCGGAAGTTGGAAGCGCCAGACACACAATGATTCTAGCGGAATCTCACGTAAGAGGAATTGAAAGAAAATCGGAAACTACTCGTAGCGCAACGCCTCAATCGGATCCAGCCGCGCCGCCTTGATCGCCGGCAGCATACCGCTCACGATGCCCACGAAGCTGAGGATCACCGTGGACCAAAGCAGTGTCGCAGAGTCAATCATGAGGTGAATATCTCCCTCGCTGGCATTCTCTTCAAAAGCACTCCATAGGGTCAGCGAACCCACCGACCAGGAGACCAGGTAAGCCAGCGCCACTCCGAGCAGCCCGCCTAACGCGGTAATCGCCAGCGCCTCTGACAAAAACTGGAATAGGATGTGCCACTTGTGGGCACCTAAGGCCTTCTCCACACCAATTTCGCGAGTACGCTGGGTCACCGAGACCAGCATGATGTTCATCAGCCCCACACCGCCGATGCCAAGTGTCAGCAGGCCAATGAAGCCGAGCAGTATCTTGATTCCCGTGGTGATGACCCGCAGGTCCAGCAGATCGGCGAAAACGTCGAATATGAATACGGCCCGCTTGTCCTTGGGATCGAAGCTGTGGTGGAAGGCCATCGAGTCGCGTAGCGCCTTGACGACTTTCTGATTGTCGCCCTCGTACTCCATCGCGATGGAATTGAGGTAATAAGTGTTCGCCAGGTCGCTCATGGCGCTGAAGGGCACGTAGACATGGCCATTCAAATTCTCATCGCTATTGTTGATGACGTGCTTGAGCACGCCCACGATCTGGTAGGAGATGCCGTCCACGCGAATGTCTTCGCCAACCGCGTTCTGGCCGGAGAAGAGCTTCTTCTTCACGTCCGCCCCGATGAAGGCGACACGGGTGTGAGTGTAGTCATCGGCTTCGCTGAACGGGCTTCCTTCCGCAAACTCCATCCGGCGCATCCGGGAATAGTTGGCGTACACGCCACTCACGCCGTAGTTCGAGCTGCGCGTGCCGTAGCCGACCGTGCACTGCTTTAAAACCTCGGGAGACACCCGCTTGAGAAAGGGAACTTCGGCGCGGACGTAATCGAGATCGTTGGTGGTCAGGCGCACTTCGTTGCCCGCCTTGGTCCCGCCGGCCTGCAGCGAAGTCCTGCCGGGAAACACGAAGACAAGGTTCGTCCCAAAAGTGCGGAAAGCAGCCCAAAGGCCGCGCTCAAAACCGGAGCCATACGCGAGCAACAAGACGACCGTGGCAATCCCCCACGCCATCCCCAGCATGGTGAGGAGGCTGCGGCGCTTGTTGTGCCGCAACGCGCTGTAGGCCTGTTGCCCTAGGTCTCTGATCATGATTGCTTACCTCAACTCCGCTACTCCTGCCGCAGAGCCTCAACTGGCGGCAGCAAGGCAGCCTTGCGTGCGGGATAAAGCCCCGCGCTGATTCCGGCAATGGCTAGCGAAAGAATTGCCGCCACTGCCGACAGCGGCACAATCCGGGGAGTGTCAAATCCCTCCGGAGCGGGCAGTTGCGCCAGCAGGGTCACGAAAGTGATGGTGATGGCCAAGCCGATACCACCACTAAACGCCGTGAGAAACGCACCTTCAATGAAGAATTGCGTCAAGATGTTGCGATGGGTCGCACCCAGGGCTTTGCGTAAGCCGATCTCCCTGGTTCGCTCCGCGACTGAAACCAGCATGATGTTGACAATGCCGATAGCCCCCAGTCCCAGCGTCACCAGTCCTACCACGCCCAGAAAATAGTCCATGGCGTCAAAAATCTTGTCCACCCGCTGCGAGTTTTCGATGGTGTCCCAATCCTCGAAGGCGTCTTCCAGCTTGGGATTGAAATTGTGGCGGCGGGCAATGATCTGGTGTAGTTCTTCTTTTGACCGCAGGTGCGCGCTCTTGTCCAGCGGCCGGTAGTTGATGAAGGAGAGAGCATCCTCGGCGTTCTGTCCCTTCAAGGGAAACAGGTCGCGCATGGTAGCGATCGGAAGAAAAATCCGGCCGTTGGTGCCGTTGTTGCCATCCTGTCCAACCTTGGCCAACACTCCAATCACATCAAAGTTGATGCCGTTCAGCAGCATGGTTGCTCCCACGGCAGGACGGCCGGGGAACACATTCTTAAGCAGTTCCCATCCCACTACGGCAACCCGGCGGTGTTCGTTGTTGTCGCCCGCGTTAAACCAGCGGCCGGTGCCGATAGGGATGGTGCGTATCTGGTTGTATTCCGGCGCCACGCCAAACACCTGGCCATTGGTCGAACCGTAATCGCTGACCGCGCGGATGTCTTCGCGATTGAGCACGGGAGAAATCACCCGCAAGGTGTGGGCTTCATTCCGGATCGCCAGGTAGTCGTCGTACGTAAAACGGTAAGTCTGGCCGGATTGCAAGCTGCCTTCCACGGCCGGAATGCGTCCGGGAAAAATAAACATGATGTCCTGGCCCAGGGTAGCCAACTGCCGTACCTGGCCGCTGCGGAAGCCCTCTCCCAAACCCACCAGCAGGAGCAGCGAACCCACGCCCCAGGCAATGCCGAACATAGTCAGGAAAGAGCGCATCTTGTGCGCCCACAAGGTGGCCAGCGACTGCCGTACGATATCCAGAAGCGCTCGCATAAGGTCTTGCCCCCCCTGCCACCCGGGGAGATGGCAGGGGCCTCGGTCAAGTTCAAGCGGGTGGTCTCAAGTCCCACCGTTTGCCATCTGATGTCTATTACGCAACCGGGGGACGCCCGGTTCCAGCAATTTTGCTTTCTTTGACTTAGACCGGAGTGGAGGCCAAAGGATAGCTGGCCGGGTGTAAGAGGGTAATGCTTAGAAACGTAGCGCCGGCGTCTCGCCAGGACTACCCCGTGCTAACCGGACAGACCGGGCTTCGTCTAAACGCTCGTTTTCTGTTTCGGCAAGATTCCGACCACATTGTCATACAAATCAGACATGGAGGCTTGCACCGTGTACCGACACCTTGTGCGCGTTCTATTGGTAATTGAAGCTTTGTTCTTGCTTGTATCCCTCGGCCAAGCGCAGTCCACTATCTTGGATCTGCCGCGGCCCAGCCAGCACGCTGTGTTGACGCAGCGCATCGGAATCACCGATGTCACGATCAATTATCACCGTCCGCTGGTGAATGGGAGAAAGGTCTGGGGCGGACTGGTGCCCTACGGGCAGGTCTGGCGGGCTGGGGCCAATGAAAACACCACCATTCAGTTCACCGATCCTGTGACCATCGAGGGAAAGCCGTTAGCCAAGGGAACCTACGGCCTGCATATGATTCCCGGAGAAAACGAGTGGACGGTGATCTTCTCCAAGGATTCAATCGCCTGGGGCAGCTTTGCCTATGACCAGGCCGCCGACGCCTTACGCGTGACGGTGAAGCCGCAACCAGCCGAGTTCCATGAAGCAGTTACCTATGACTTCGATGATCCCAAACCTGATTCCGTAGTGGCCACGCTGCACTGGGAAAAGTTGGCCGTGCCCTTCAAGATTGGCGTGAACGTAAATGAAGTCATGGCGCAGAGCTTGCCCCACCAGCTCCAGGGTCTGGCCCAGTTCACCTGGTTTGGATGGGACGATGCAGCCAACTACTGGCTCCAAACTAAGACCCATCTGGAAGAAGCGCTGAAATATTCGGACAGTTCCATCCAGAACGAAGAGCGCTACGACAACCTGATGACCAAGTCGCAAGTCCTCGATGCCACGGGCCGGAAAGACGAAGCCGCGGCAGCGAAGAGCAAAGCGCTGACCCAGGCCAATGTGATCCAACTCCACACCTATGCGCGCCAATTGCAAGGTGAAGGCAAACAGGCCGAAGCGTTCGCCATCTTCCGTGAAAACGCCAAGAAGAATCCCGACAGTTGGATTGTGCACGTCGGTTTGTCGCGCATGTACTCTGGGCAGGGCGACTTTCCCAATGCGGTGAAGGAAATGAACACTGCCATCGCAGCGGCGCCTGATCCGCAGAAGCAGCCGTTGCAGGGATTGGAGAATCGTCTGGAGGCGAAACAGGACATTAACAAGTAACTGCGGCACAGCAGCGATTCAAACAGGCGCACGGGGTGGCCGCCACCGGGTTTGTCAGACCGGGTTTGCTAGATCTGGTTTCGCTAGATCTTGTTCGCTAAACCTTGTTCGCTAAGCGAGGATCGAAGTGAAACGGGAGCAGCTTGCCGATGCGCAGTCTGGGAAAGTCCGAGTGCTGTGGATTGAGCAGAAAGTTGTTCTCTCCCGGAACCAGCGCACTGGGAACCTGGAGCACGGCTGAAGTAGCGGCCAGGGCCCATTCATCGCCAAGGACCCGTACCTGGGCAGGCGGTGGATCAGCCCTCCAGTTCCTGGGCAAGTGGGAGGGTTCCACCTGCGCGATGAGGGACCGATCGATTTCGACTTCGAACAAGACGTACTTCTCCAGCAGTTCGGATGACTCCAGGTGAACCAGCATCTCGAGCGCGGCGAGCGACTGTGATTGCGCGGTGTACACGATGGCAGTTCCCGGATTGCTCCAGCGACCGCCGAACTCCCGCGCGCCCTCTCCCGTAAAAGCATTTCTGGCGTGCTTTCGCTTGCTGATTCGCCAGACCACCAGGGTCACGAGAAGACCCCGTGCTCCAATCGTCCGATCAAGTTTTCGACTTCGCGGGCGCCTAGCTCGGTCCGCGAATAGGCCAAAGGTATCTGATTGCCGAGCGCCTTCTTAGGAGTGGTCAGCCAATTCACCGCGGCCGCTACGTCTCCCTCAAACAAATCCACTGCATCTTCGAAGACGGCGGAGATGCGGAGCAGGCGCTCGGACTCATCAGGAGTGAGTTTTCCCGAAGCCTTGCGTCGAGCCAGGGTCCGCTCCGGAATCCCGATGATGGGAGTAATCCGTGAAATTGCGATGCCGCTGCGAAATTCGAAAGTCCGTAAAGCCTTGAAGGAAAACCCCTGCTCCACCTTGCGAATAAGCGCGTCGCAGTTCGAGGCCGTCACCCCCAGGCTGCCCCCGTGCATCCGGAAGCGGACCTCAGTTCGGGAAGTACCGGGCTGGGTGGAGCCGCCCGGCTTGTCTATTCCAAGATGTCCCATGGTCTTAAGATACAAGACGTCTGCCACATTGTCAAGAAATATATGCCACGTGGCAGGCCGTCACTTTGGAAGGGCGTGCGATCGGACCGGGTGGAATTGCGGGTCTCTATTACTTCCTGATCACTTCTTGCCGACTGGAGTGGCGGTTTCCGCGGACAGGCTTGCCGGCTTCTGCTCGGGATATTCGTACACCCCGCGTCCCGCTTTGCGCCCCAGGCGGCCGGCTTTCACGTATTGCACCAGCAGCGGTGCAGGCCGGTATTTCTCACCCAGCGTCTTGTACAGGTATTCGAGAATGCTCAGGCGGGTGTCGAGCCCTACCAGATCAACCAACTCAAACGGGCCCATGGGGTGGTTCAATCCCAGCTTTAAGGCTTTGTCGATATCTTCAGCAGAGGCAATGCCTTCCTGCAGCATGTAAAACGCTTCATTGCCGATCATGGCATTGATGCGGCTGGTGATGAAACCGGGCGACTCTTTGATCACCACAACATCCTTGCCCATGCGCTTACCTACGTCGGCCACAGTGGCCAGAGTGTCGTCATCGGTTTCGAGCGCGCGCACGACTTCCAACAGCTTCATCTTGTGCACCGGATTGAAGAAATGCATGCCCACGCATTTCGTCGCACGGTAAGTGACGCTGGCGATCTCAGTGATGCTGAGTGAGGACGTATTGGAGGCGAGGATCGTTCCCGGGCGGCAAATCTTGTCGAGCAGGGTAAAGATCTCGATCTTGGATTCCATCTCTTCGGGGACAGCCTCGATCACCAGGTCGGCAGCCCGCGCGGCTTCTTCCACACTGCCGGCATATTCCAGGCGGGCAAAAGCGGCGTCGGCATCGCCGGCGGAAACTTTCTTCAGTTCGACTGCCTTATCCAGATTGGCACGGATTTCGCTCTCCGCTTTGCGCAGCGCGTTGGGCAGCAGGTCTTCCAGGATGGTGCGATAGCCGCCCAGGGCCGCCACATGGGCGATGCCCCGTCCCATGGTGCCGGCGCCGATTACAGCGACGGTCCTGACCTGCGCCACTACTGGCCTCCCTTCTCCAAGTGGACCAGTACTGCGTTCAGGCTGGTAGCGGCGACCCGCAAGTGCTCTCCGACGCGCTGGCGCTCATCCGCGTCCATGATGGGGATGGAGGCGCTGATGCGCCGCAGGGTGGTCACAATGTCGTCTACGTAGTTGATCAGGCGGATAAGTTCACCAGTAGCTGCCATATAAGTGCTCCTGTTGCCCGCTGTCGGGCGCTGACGCCCGGTCCTGCGCGCTTCCGCTTGGAAGAAATCGCGCGCTCGGGGCCAACCATGTATTCTCAACGGTGCGGAGGATTTAGTAAAGGCACGCCCGGACAAGACTCAACTATTACACTCCGCTAAGCAGATAATACCGACATGCTGCGCGACCCCAACCTGATTCCTCTTTCCCGTCAACATCAGCACGCACTCGCGCTCTGCGTGCGTCTGGACCGCGCCATCCAGGCCGGCGAACTGGACGCAGAGGCGTGGCAGGCGGAGATGCAGCAGATTTTCGACCAGGAAATCGGGATTCATTTTGCGGCAGAGGAGAAAGAGTTATTCCCCGCAGCGGCGCGGTTCGCCGAGTTGCGGCCTCTGGTCACCGAACTTCTCGCCGAGCACGCTGTCCTGCGGGATTTGTTTGCAGGCGCAGCGGACCGCACTCTGGATCCGGTGAGCCTGAAGAATTTTGCGGAAAAGCTGGCGCGCCACATCCGCAAAGAAGAACGCCAGCTTTTTGAGGGAATGCAGCGAGTGATGAAGGTGGACGAACTAGCCGCGGTGGGCACGGCGCTGGAGCGGGCGCTGGCAGATGCGTCGAATGCCTGCATTTTGCCTAGTGATTCCACCCGGCTGCGCCCCAAACATTCGTGAAGACTCTCCACACCAGCAGGCTTAGACGTTTGTGTGGCGCGGGCGCCCCCGCCCGCGTGCTGTGATCCCTAAACCGCCGCCAGTTCGTACAGATACTCCACCTGCGAGCGCACGGCGCCGTCCATTCCCTGGACTTTCGGATTCGTTGACTCGATCACATAGTACTCATCCGGCGCATGGGCCCCGCTGCCGTGTCCCATGCCGAAATGGCCGGCAGGCAGTTTTAAAGGTTCGCCGGTAAAGACGTATCCCGGCCATGATCCGGCACTGCGCGGCAGAATGATGGGATCGATTCCCTGGCCACGATAGTAAGCCACCTGCGCACGAATCAGCGGAGCATCGGCAGACGTACTATTAGGATCGTAGCCGCCCGTCATATTTACTTCGACATCTCCAAAGCCATGCTTGGCAAGGTGCGCTTTGAGCGCCGCGAACGCCTCGTCGGCTTTCATGTCCGGGACCAGACGCAGATCGAGCTTGGCCACCGCCCGGTGAGGAAGGATAGTTTTCCCGCCCGGCCCGGTGTAGCCGCCGACTAGGCCTTCGATATTCACCGTGGGACGCGATTGCAGCAGCTCGAGCGCATCTTGAAAGCTCACGTCGTGCATCCAATGCTCGACGCTGAGCTGTTTCTTGTACACATTTTCGTCCAGACGCCGCGCCGCCTCGGCAATCATCTTTTTCTCATCCGCTGAGACGGGACGCGCCTTGTCGGCGAAGCCTTCGATCGCGGGAGTGTTGCCGTCGGGCGAGACCAGCGTGGTCAAAGCTTCCACCAGATGCCACGCCGGACTGTCGAGCATGGCTTTGAGGCTGGAGTGAACATCTTTGCGCGGGCCGCGTCCCCAGCGCTCGCCGCTGGAGACGAGTTCGCACTCGACAATGCCCTTGGCGCCAAGCGTCATGGTCACTTTGCCGTCCAGGTCCTGCTCGGCCGAGGGCATGAAAACTCCATTGCATTTGCCGAGCGCTGCCAGCACCTCGGGACGGCGGACGATCTGCGGGAAATGCGGCGACCCGATCTCTTCTTCGCCTTCCGCTACCAATACCAGGTTGACGGGCGGCTTGCGCCCCGCCCCGCGGATGGCGTGCAGTGCGGCCAGAAACGACGCCTCCGGCCCCTTCTGGTTGACGGCGCCGCGGCCGACCACAGCCTTGCCCAAGCCGCGCTTATCGACGATCGCGGCCTCGAACGGCGGCGACGACCACTCGGCGGGATCGGCCTGTTTCACGTCATACATGAAATACATCCCGATGGTCCGGGGAGCGCCAGCATCGAACGTGGCGAAAATGCCGGGCTGGCCGTCGCTGGGAATTTTTGTGACCTGGCCGAATCCGGCATCGCGCAGCATGCGCATGGTGAGATCGCAGCCTTCGTCCATGCCCCGTTTCTCGGCAGCAATCGACGGCTGGCGAATCCACGCCTGCAGGCGCTGCACGGATTCGTCATGGCGCTTCTCGATTTCCTTCTGGATCGCGGTGAGGTCGGAGTCGTCGGCCAATCCGTTTTGCGAGAGGGCAAGCGCGGCGGCTCCCGCAGCGGCGTGTTGCAGGAAGGTTCTTCGGTTCATGCCGGGAGGATAATTGGAGTGGGTGCGGGATGTCTACACCGGGGGCTGGCCCACCCTTTCGCCCACAGATTTTACGTTCGGGGTGCCCCACCCTTGTCTCTCCGTTTTTTGGAGAGACAGGGTGGGGATTTTGAGCTCAATTCTAATCGTTCCCGATTTTGGAGAAACAGGGCAGCAATGTTCATCCATCACAGCGTAGTGTTGGATGTCCGTCATACTCTCCACTCATGCCCTGGGGACTCAAACGATTCCAAGAAGCGCGCTGTCTCCACTTCGTCACCTTCAGTTGTTACCGCCGCGCTCCGCTTCTCGACACCCCACAGGCGCGCCGCGCGTTCGAGCAAACTCTGGAGCGCGTCCGCCAATGGTACGGCCTTTACGTGAGTGGCGGGTAAAATCTAGTGTGAAAGGGTGGGCCAGCCCCAGTAGAACTTCCCCACTGAAGCCAAAACCGGGCTTGAGTGGGCCACCGGCCCGCCGACAGAAAATATTCGTCGAGGGTAGTGAATTCAACTGTATAGCCCAACAGCTAAACGATCGACCTCTTCTTGTGTCGTATCGGCTAGCTCGTGGATGCGCTCTGCTAGATTGTTCGGGGCTTTGTAGACCTCACGGGCCTTAAAAGTTCGACTCCGAACCGTCATCCTGCTGACGTTAACTGCACCCAGCAGCGATTCGTCAAAAGGGGCCAAGTCGACGGCCTCGAATTCATCCGACGCTTCGGCGAGATACAGCAACCAGTGCAGGTCGCGCAGTCGCCTTCCAGCGACTGCAAGATCGCGGGCAACCTCTAGCTGGTTTTGCCCGGGGATGCGGACTTGGAACGGGGAACTTGAACTCACCTCTTCCAGAAACTCGGCGGCAACTTCCGAATTGTAAATCGCCGCGACGTAAAAGTTGAATGCATCAATGGGCAGGCCGGCATCCGACAATCGAGAAAAAAGTATCAGCCCCCCTGGGCTAAGGTTATTTGGCAATCCGTCCATTCGATGAGGCTGTGATGGGTTTACTAATCCCGTGTAGTTGTATTGCTGACTAGTGCCGCCGTGTTTCTTCACATACCAAGAATCATCAACTACGAACGCCTTTAGCCCGTATTCCGGTTTCGCGGCGGTCGTGTAAATCAGCTTTGGGCTTATGGTGTGGGAGAGCGGCTCACGCCACTGCTGCATAGTGCCCCATCCAACTGCACGCCCCTCATTCTCGTTTCTGGGAATATCCAGTCGCACTTCGTAATAGATAAAAACCTGATTGCTTCGTGGCGGATACCACCGAATCTCATTCGGCATTGCTCCATCGAGCGCTCGTTTCACGAGAGCTGCATCAAAAACGAGTCCCTTTTGCCGAATTTGGGCTGCCAGCTGGCTCAGACGCTCGTATTTACTCTCGGGTACTCCATTCTCCGCTCCCCAGAGTTCCAAAGCTGCATTCAACGCTTGCGCATTTAGGCGGGGCCGATTACAGATCTCAAAGAATGTTGTCATGCGCGACACCAATTCGCCCTCAGTGCGCGCCTTGAATAATTCGTCAAAGGCTGTTACTAGGCCCGGCCACTTGAATGCAAAGATTCGTTCTTGCCTCTTTTCAAAAAGCGGAAGCGAGCCACGCTGCACCCGATCAACGATCGGTGAAAGTGGGTACAGCGAATAGTTAAGTGCCCGCTGCGGAGAAACCATGGTTGCTTCCGGAAGCAGCAACCGCCCGCGTGCAGCCGCTTGCATAACCTGAAATCGCGGGTCGTTTTCCGTACCCAGGTCCTGTTGAAGCGCCCGATTTCCGAGGGGTCGCACGTCGACGTACGGATGCGCCTCGTGCTCGTTGGGAGCAGCCAGCGGCCCCACTCTCTTCTCAAGCACGACAATTGCGAAGTCAATTCTAGGCCCGACGTCCTGAAAGACTTGCCCTCCGAGCCTAATCAAATGGCGGATATGGTAGCGTCGTAGAAGATCCTGTCTAAAGTATCTGTAGCTCCTTTTCTGAGCGAATGAGTCAGAGACGATGAATGCGATGACGCCGGATTGTTGCACGTAAAAGTCCGCTGCAGCGAAAAACCATGCGTAGTCGTCTCTCACATTCATCTCTTGGGCGCGCGCATGTTGCACGGACGTTTCGAGAAGCGAAGGAAATATCGCTGCCATTTGGCTTAACGTACGATTGCTGTTGTTCCGATAGGGAGGATTGCCTATCACCACCGTGAATTTTCCGCCGCGCTTGACCTCAGTGCTGATGCGAATCCTTTCTTCAACAAATTGTTTGTGAGTCTCATCCGGGATTAGCGGAAGAATTTG
Source organism: Terriglobia bacterium (assembly GCA_041494805.1). Lineage (GTDB taxonomy): Bacteria > Acidobacteriota > Terriglobia > Terriglobales > Acidobacteriaceae > JBGQBN01. Next base: position 16,069 of record JBGQBN010000025.1, read on the forward strand.
CTTAAGATACTGGCCGTTCCGAGGGTCGAGGGCGTCGGTCGCGTAGACATGGAGATCGCCCACCTGTTCAGCCTCATGGCGATTAAGCTGGCCCAAAATCGCGATGTATAAATTCACGTAGGCTATGCCGAGAACCTGGGCTGAAATATCAAACCCTGACAAGCGGTTCCAAAACTGCGGAATGCCGGCCTTTGCTAATAAACGCGCACCTTCGGTCAGGAACGTCCCGGATCCCATACCTGGATCTAGAACGTTCAAATTAGCTTCGACACCGCGCTGACGCACAATCGTCGCAATCAAACTCCACATGAGCTCAACTATAGGTCGTGGGGTGTAGTACTGGCCTAAAGCGCGCCTCTTCGTGCGGTTGATCTTTTGTGCGTACAATTCGAAGAACCGGCCAAGTAAATCACCCTCGAGATTTTCAAAATCGCGGCTTGCGATCATTTCAAATAAACTGCGGAATACAACGGGCTCGATGTATGCTTCGATCCAGTCGAAGAAAAATCCATACTCCGCGAAGCGTTGGATGGCAGAGTTTCCTGAACTCCTCAGTGTGCGAAGGGATTGAAACAATTCCTTTCGAATATCCCCGGACGATTTACCATCGTAGCGGGGTGAACGAAATAACCAATAGTCGCTGGCGATCAGTGGCTCGTCTTCTCGAACGCAGAACTTGTCTTCAATCACCTTCAGAGCAAAAAGCCTACCAATCAGCGAGTGAATACTGGCAGCCACGAACTCTGACACAACTTCTTCTGGGTGCTCCTTCGCGAATGTTTCTACCGCGGGCAAGCTCATTCCCGGCTGCTGAATCATAAGAAAAAGGTGCAGGTCGCGTTTGATGAAGCCATCGAGGAGGTCGTATGTCCGCGGGAGTCGACTGCGCACAGACTCAAACAGGCCCGAGTAGTTCACCTCTGGATTGCCGGCTGTGAATGCCGCCAGTCGGTCAGCAAAAGTCTCCAGTTCTTCCCCGGAATTTATGTCGTATGCGCTTATTACCGCTGAGATCGGCACCGGCGCCAACTGCGCTGCTGTGAAATGTGCCTGTACCCAGGAGCGCCAGGAGTCACGCTGGTTACGAGGAGAAGAAATCTGGAACGCTGTTGTATTCGCCCGCACAGCATCTCGAAGAGCCTTGTCATTTCCGGGCTTCCATTCAACGAAGCCTCGCCTCAACTCATCGGTGACTGTAACGATCGCGAATGCGGTGAACGTCGTTAGAACGAAGTACTGTATGCGGGTGAGATTCTCTCGTATGTACGGCACCGTTTTTTCCTGCCAGCACCAACTTGAACAGACCGCGTCTGTAATGGTCTCGTAGTCACGCAATTCTTGAGGTTTCTTGGACTCGATGACAATCTCGGCAGGTAGGACAAGGTCTGCTTCCTGCGGGCGAACATACGCGAGAATGTCGGGTCGCTTACGACCTCCGCTAGAGATGCTCGAATCTAACACAGTCGATAACTCCAGCGCCTGAAGGCAACTAGCGAGGTTAGCGGAAAGATCGTTCTCGCTCCTCGCAGTGGTGCCGGATTCCACCTTCTCGACCAGGCTAAAGAACCGTGCTACCGCGTCGTTGAATGTCATGAAATGGAGATTTTACTTCGAAAGCGGACCGCCCCCCATCCTAATTGAGCGCCAGCGGGATGGCCCACCCTTCGTTTTTTGAAGGGTGGGTGCTGCCAGCTTCCATCAAGCCGCGGGTTTTCTTTACCCTAACTCCAACCGGCAGAACCAGTTATCTCTAAATCCATATATAGCTGTACGTACAATATCGTACCTCGAAATGTTCCACGTGGAACACTTCTCCATTTTGTCCGCTCGCGGGCTACTGGGGCAGCACTCGGGCGGGTCAACATACCGGCGAGGCCCCCGCGCCACACTTGGTTCCCGGTCATTGCATCCCCCGCCACCCTGTGTTAACTTCAACCAACAGCAGAGGTTAGCGCTTGCGAGCAACAATTCCTGCCGGGCTGGACCGCAAGGAAGCGGAGGTTTATCAGCGGCTTGATCCGCACCAGATCCCGAAGCACATCGCCATCATCATGGACGGCAACGGCCGCTGGGCGCGGCGGCGCCATCTGCCGCGCGTGGCCGGACACCGCGCCGGAGTCGCCTCCGTGCGCTCCACGGTCGAGACCGCCGCCCGCATCAAGATTCCCGCGCTCACGCTCTACGCCTTCTCCGAGGAGAATTGGAAGAAGCGTCCCAAGAGCGAAGTCCACTTCCTCATGGGCCTGCTCTGCCGCTATCTGAAACAGGAAGTGCCCACGCTGAACAAGAACAACGTGCGCCTCGAATACATCGGACGCCAGCAGGAGCTGCCGCCCTCAGTGCAGGAGAAGATGGAGTGGGCGCGCCAGGCGACAGCCCACAACAAAGGCATGGTGCTGACCCTGGCGCTCAACTACAGTGCGCGCTCGGAACTGGTGGATGCGTTTCGTTCCATCGTGGACGCCGCCGCGCGCAATGGCGGGCTCGATCATCTGGAGATTGATGAGCACTCGGTTTCGCGGCATCTCTACACCCGTCACCTGCCCGATCCCGATCTGGTGATACGCACCAGCGGCGAGATGCGGCTCAGCAACTTTCTTCTCTGGCAACTGGCCTACGCCGAAATCTACGTGACTCCTACCCTGTGGCCGGAATTCCGCGGCGTGCATCTGCTGGAAGGCATCGTGGAATACCAGAAGCGCGAGCGGCGCTACGGCGGACTGGCGGACGACGCTGCCCACGATCACGCCTCGCCCCAATCCGCAAAGATGGTCCGGAGCTGAGGCGGCTTGCAACTGCTCAAACGAATCCTCACTGCCGTGGTTCTGATTCCTGTTGTCCTGTTACTGGTGTTGCGCGCGCCCATTCCAGTGCTGGCGCTGGTGGCGGCTCTGGTGGCGCTGCTCGCGGTGCAGGAACTTCTGAAGCTTTCCGAGGCCTACGGCGTACGCCCGTTCCGCTGGGCCACGTATTTGTTTGTCGGACTTTTTTTTGTGTTGCTGGCGATTAATCCGGGAAGCGGGAAGCCTCTGCTTTCGACCGCCATCTTTGTTTACAGCCTGGGATTCGCGGCAGCCATCGCGCCATTTATTTTTCTCGCGGTTGGCATGAGAAGTGTTGACCTGCACAGCGCGTTTCCCGCCGCATCCGCTTCCGTACTTGCGTTCGGATATGTCGCCTTGCCTCTGGGACTGCTGGTCCAACTGCGTGAGCAATGGTCGGGAGCGTTCCTGATGCTGTATCTGCTGCTGCTGGTCTGGGCGGGAGATATTTTTGCCTACTTTGTGGGACGCTCTTTGGGGCGTCACCTGATGTCGCCGCGCATCAGCCCCAAGAAGACCTGGGAAGGAGCACTGGCATCCTTGCTGGCCAGCTTGGTGGTGGGCATGCTGCTCTATAACTATGCGCTACCCATCAGTACTGCTTTGCTAAATGCACACTTGATCGAAAGGCGGGATGGCTTTTTTGCCCTGGAGAAGCCGCCGCTGTGGCCGACTCTGCTGCTATCTGCGGCGATTAACGTTGCCGCGCAGTTAGGCGACCTGGTGGAGTCGTTGATCAAGCGCGGGGCCGGCGTGAAGGATTCGGGAACGCTTCTGCCGGGCCACGGAGGCATGCTGGACCGCATTGATGCCCTGCTCTTTGCCGCTCCGGTGCTGTGGTACTATGCGGCTTGGCGCGTGATGCAGTAGGAAGAAATGCTTGGTGGGGATGGTTGAAGACATGCCAAACCCGTCCTCTTACCCAGCACTAAAAGCGCTCCACCCGAAGACCTCTCTTAGCCTTGTCAAACTTCCGCAGTTGGAGCGGCTTTCCACTGATGCCTTAGTAAATTCGCTGGCACCGGGCCAAAGGGATTGTCTGAAAACGAGGCTGGACGGAACTATAATTGACGGACATCATCGAATCCATATTCTTCGCGAGCGAGGAGTGGATGTCGATACACTTCCGCGTGAGATCGTCACGAAGAAGGACTTGTAACCATGGGGACGGAGCTTTATTGGGTTGATGGTCCGTGGCCGGGAAAACTGGCACTGGCCGCGCGTCCTCGAGGCGGTGACTGGCTGGAGAATGAAATCGCTGACTGGCATCGGGCTGGTGGTGACACGGTGCTTTCTCTGCTGACTCCTGAAGAAGAACAGAGTCTCGAACTTACCAACGAAGCAGGCGTGGTGAAAGCACGAGGCATGGATTTCATGCTGCTTCCAATCCCGGATCGCCAAGTGCCCGGCTCGGAAACCGAAGTGTCGGCAGCTTTGGAAAGACTCAATGCCAAGCTCTCGTCGGGCAGGAATGTCATAGTTCATTGCCGGCAAGGCGTCGGCCGTAGTGGGTTGGTCGCAGCCTGCTTGCTGGTCACGAACGGATTGGATGCAAGAACAGCGGTGGAGAAAATAAGTGCTGCGCGCGGTGTTCCCGTTCCGGAAACAAGGGAACAACGTCAGTGGATCGATCACTATGCCGCAATTTTAACGAGCACAAAATGAATTTCGCCACAAAATGTCAGGTGTTGTGATTCCACTCATGAAGCGTATTGCCATCCTAGGATCGACCGGCTCGATCGGCCGCAGCACGCTTAGTGTGGTTGAGTCCTATCCCGAGCGTTTTCAGGTGGTCTCACTGGCGGCGGGGCGGAATCTCGACTGCGCATTCGAGCAGGCGCGGCGCTGGAAGCCGCGGCTCATCTCGGTGGGCGCCGAGGCCGACGCGGAAATCTTTCGCACCCGGCTTAAGACGGCGGGCGTGCAGGGAGTCGAAGTCGTGCATGGCTCGGCGGGAACGGTACGGGTGGCTACTCATCCGGACGTGGACTTCGTGGTCAGCGCCATCGTGGGCGTGGCCGGCCTCGAAGCTACCTACGAGGCGGTGCGGGCTGGCAAGACCGTAGGACTGGCGAACAAAGAATGTCTGGTGGCTGCGGGAGAGTTGATCACCGCAGAGGCGCGCCGGCAGGGCAAGCCGCTTTTGCCTATTGATAGCGAGCACAATGCGGTGCACCAGTGCCTGCGCGGCGGAAGATTAGAAGAAGTGCAGCGTATCTGGTTGACTGCTTCCGGCGGACCGTTCTTGAACACGCCGAAGTCACAGTTTTCCTCGATTACGGTGGAGCAGGCGTTGAACCATCCCACCTGGAAGATGGGGCGGCGCATCACGGTGGACTCAGCTACACTGATGAACAAAGGTTTCGAGGTGATTGAGGCTTGCCGTTTGTTTCACTTGCCGCCTAGCCAGGTGCAGGTAATGGTGCATCCGCAATCCACCATTCACTCCATGGTGGAGTTCGTGGATGGCAGCATACTTGCTCAGTTCTCGGTGACCGACATGCGGCTGCCGATCCTGTACGCGTTGACCTATCCGGAGCGCATTGCATCGGATATGCGCTTCCCGGTCATGGACTTACGGCACCTCGAGTTCTGCCCCCCGGATATGGAAAAATTCCCTTGTCTGGGGCTGGCGTATGAAGCGGCCGAGGCTGGAGGTGCGAAAACTGTTGCACTTAATGCAGCCGATGAAGTTGCTGTGGCCGCGTTTCTGGATGGCTGCATCCGTTTCGATGAGATCCCAAAGGTGATAAAAGAGGTCCTTTCTGAAACGGAAAGCGGGAAACTGGAATCTATAAGTAAGGTGCTGGCAGCGGACACTGAGGCGCGCCGCGCGGCCCACGAAAAAGTGGAGCAGCTGGGGCACAGGTCGGCTGCGCCGGCATCGGCTATCTCGCGAGGGGAATAACACTAAACATTTATGTCGGGATTCATTACTGCGGTTCTCGCTGTGGGCGTCATCCTGGGATTCATGATCCTGATCCATGAGTTCGGCCACTACGCGGTGGCCAAGCTGCTGGGGGTGCGGGTCGAGGTCTTTTCCATTGGCTTCGGCAAACGGCTCCTGGGCTTTCGCCGGGGTGATACCGATTACCGGATCGCAGCCATTCCGCTCGGCGGCTACGTGAAGATGAGCGGCGAGAACCCGATGGACGAGCGCACCGGGGACCCAGCGGAGTTTCTGTCGCATCCGCGCTGGCACCGTTTCCTGATCGCCATCGCCGGCCCGGCCATGAATATCATGCTCGCCGTCGGCCTGCTCACCACCGTGTACATGGTGCACTACGAGTACCTGGTATTTATGGACCAGCCGACCGTGATCGGGTGGGTGGAACAGGATTCGCCCGCGGCCAAGTTAGGGTTGCAAATTGGCGATCGCATCACCCGCATTGACGGCATTGAAAACCCGACATGGGCACAGCTGGAACCCAGGGTGATGCTCAATCCCAACGAGCCTCTGGAGATCACGATCCAGCGTGGCAGCCAGACTTTTCAAAAGACTATCACTCCGGAGGCGTACGGCGTGTCGCAAACCGGGTCGGTCGGCTGGGTACCACAACAGCCCAATACCGTCACCGATCTGGAACCAGGTATGCCTGCCGAGCAAGCCGGAATGAAAGAGGGAGACGAAATCGTTGCCCTCGACGGCAAGCCGGTGCCGGCGATTGCCGCCATGGTCGAAAGCCTGAAGCAGACCAAAGACAAGCCGGTGGACGTGACGGTGCGGCGCGAGGGCACGGAGATAACCTTCCACCTGCAGCCAGTTCTGGCGGACGTGGAGGGACTGCGTGAAAAGCGCTATCGCATCGGCATCCAAAGCACTCCGACGAAAGTAGGCCGTCTGTCGTTTGTGCCAGCCCTCGAGCGATCGATCGAGGACAACCGCAAGACTTCGGCGCTGATTCTGGAACTGGTGCAAAAGCTGGTGCGCCGGAAAGTGTCGATCCGGACCATCGAAGGGCCGATCGGCATCGGACGAGCAGCCGGACAAGCGGCCAGCGAGAAGGGCTGGACACCGCTGCTAGCCCTGACGGCGGCGATCAGCCTAAACCTGGGCATCTTTAACCTGCTGCCCATTCCCATCCTGGACGGCGGCGTGATCATGCTGCTGTTCGTCGAGAGCCTGATGCGCCGCGACATCAGCCTGCCTATTAAGGAACGCATCTACCAGGCGGCGTTCGTTTTTCTGGTCTTGTTTGCGGTCATGGTTATTTACAACGACCTGGCCAAGACCTTGCCGGGGTTGACCCAGAGACTGCCGTAGGACCATAGATTTCAGATCATGTTTTCAATTCCCTGAGACTGTCTTCTTGCTTAGCCTCAGTCAAACCTAGATAGACCCTCAACTGCGCGGAAAGTGGCATTCCAAGCAGCCCTTGCGGCAGCTACGTAGTCTGAAAGTCTCCTTGACATCTGACGCGCGAAAGCAAAGTATTTAGGCTTTAACCGAGGCTGATTATGTTAACGTCATCGCAACACAGGACGTCGATCTTGGGGATTCGCCATACAACCGCTAGCTTGCTTGTTCTAGCGATTGCGCTAAGTGCGGGATTTATTCTGACCCAATCGGCGCAAGCGCAGACTTTCACTGTGCTGCACAAGTTCACAGGCACGCCAGACGGAGCCTCCCCCAGTGCCCCTTTGATCACCGTGAATGAGAGCGTCTACGGTACTACCACAAATGGCGGCGCGTTTGGTTATGGGACGGTGTTTAAAGTAGGGCGCAATGGGAGTGAGGTTGTGCTGCACAGTTTTGACAATACCGATGGCGCTTACCCTCTCGGGGGTTTGGTTCGAGACAAGGCAGGCAACTTTTACGGCACCACTTATGAGGGCGGTGCTTTCGGCGATGGAACTGTGTTCAAGCTGGATCCAAACGGTTCCGAAAGCGTGTTGCACAGCTTTACCTATGGAACAGACGGAGGGAATCCCTCCTCGGGCTTGGTCATAGACTCGACGGGCAATCTTTACGGCACTGCCTCTCAGGCTGGCGCTTTAGGATGGGGAACGATATTCAAGCTTGATGCAAGCAACGTTTTTACTATCCTACACAGTTTCGCTGGGCCTCCCACAGACGGAGGTGATCCCATTGGAAATTTGATAATGGACTCGGCAGGAAATCTCTACGGCACTACGTACCGAGGAGGTGCTTTTGGGGCAGGAAACGGAACCGTGTTCGAACTGGATACGAGTAACAACGAAACCATTTTGTATAGCTTCGCTAATGAAGAAAGTCCAGCATCGTCCTTGTTCCGTGACAAAAAGGGTAATCTTTACGGCACAACCCCGTACGGTGGCGATTTCGACCGAGGGATGGTTTTCAAACTGGATCAGGATGGTATCTTGACTGTGCTGCGCAGTTTCACGGAAGGACACGGTGGGGGAACTCCTGTGTCAAATCTAGTACTAAACAAGAGTGGTAATCTCATGGGCACCTCGCAGGGTGGAAATGGCGAAGCCTATGGAACGGTATTTGCGATCAGTCCGGCAGGCAAGCTAACCATCCTGCATTATTTTGACTACGCGGACGGGGCATACCCTCGTGCCGGATTAGTCAAAGATGCGTCAGGGAACTTCTACGGTACAGCGCAACAGGGTGCAAGCGCTGGGACGGTGTTTAAGCTCTCTCCCTAGCTACCTTGGGTGCTCGCATGCGAGTCTACAAGTTCAGCCAACCACCGCTTCCAAAATAGCGTGTTAAACTAGACTTTCCGCATGGCTAACATTCAACGCAGAAAAGCGGTCACAGCCACGATTGGTGGGGTGCGCGTGGGCAGCGATGCACCAGTCGTGGTGCAGTCCATGACCAACACCGACACCGCCGACGTCGCCTCGACAGTCCAGCAGGTGGCGGCGCTGGCGCGAGCTGGGTCGGAACTGGTCCGGGTTACGGTCAACAACGAAGAGGCTGCTGCGGGCGTGGCGCCGATGGTCGAGGAACTCGAGCGCCAGGGCGTGCGCGTGCCCATCATCGGGGACTTCCATTACAACGGACACATCCTGCTGAAGAAATTTCCGGAGTGTGCCCGGGCGCTGGCCAAGTACCGCATCAATCCTGGCAACGTGGGCATTGGCCGCAAGGACGATTCCAACTTCCGCACAATGATCGATGTCGCGGTCGAGAATCAGAAGCCAGTGCGGATCGGTGTGAACTGGGGATCGCTGGATCAAGCGTTGCTCACGCGCATGATGGACGAGAACTCGCTCCTTCCAGAGCCTAAGGACGCCCGCGAAGTGACCATGGAAGCGATGGTGGTCAGCGCGCTGAATTCTGCCGCTTTGGCCGAGAAATTCGGGCTGCGCCCCGATCAGATCATCTTGAGCGCGAAAGTCAGTGGTGTGCAGGACTTGATTGACGTGTATCGCGCCCTGGCTGCGCGCTGCAATTACCCGCTGCACCTGGGACTGACCGAGGCCGGCATGGGAGCGAAGGGAGTTGTGGCTTCCAGTGCGGCGTTGGGCGTGCTTCTGCAGGAAGGCATTGGGGACACCATTCGCGTCTCGCTCACCCCGGCGCCCGGCGGCGATCGCACGGAAGAAGTTCGCGTGGCGCAGCAGATTCTGCAGTCCCTGGGAATCCGCAGCTTCACCCCACAGGTCACGGCATGTCCAGGATGCGGCCGCACCACCAGCACGTTTTTCCAGGAGATGGCGGAGCAAATCCAATCCTACCTGCGCGAGCAGATGCCGGTGTGGAAGGGACGCTACACTGGCGTCGAAGAAATGAAAGTGGCGGTCATGGGCTGCGTGGTGAACGGTCCGGGCGAGTCGAAGCATGCCAGCCTGGGCATCTCGCTGCCGGGGACGTTTGAAGAGCCCAAGGCGCCCGTCTACGTGGACGGCCGCCTGTTTACCACGCTGAAGGGCGACCGGATTGTCGCCGAGTTCATCCAGATTTTGGACGAGTACGTGGAATCACACTACGCGGCCAGAGTGGAAGTTGGCGCGAAGCTGGCGCTGTGAACCTAAGTGCCGATTCTAAGAACCGCAAGTGTTGCGGCCAGCCACAGCGCGAAGCCCGCCATGTTTAGCGCGATCCGCCACTTCATGCTATCTATGATGTAATTGTATTGTGCACCCATAAGCCACCCTCCTCTGTTCTCTCCCTATTAGACGCGGCAACCTGCTGAATGTTAGTGCCGCTGATCACTCGTTTGTATGTACGCGGACTTGGGTGATTAAGTTCCGCAAAAACCGATGCGCTTTGCCCGGCTGGACCGCGAATGCTTGCCCTGCGGCGAGGTGAAGCGGCGGCTGTGCCTACGTGGAATCTTGGTGGTTCCGGCTAGGCCAGAAGCGGCAGATTCGGGTCGGACGCGTCTTCGGGAAGCGGGTCGGCAATATTCTTCAGTTCGGGGTAATGTTGCAACAGCGGGGCGGGCGCTTTCACCCGTTGCCCTGTGAGCATGTGTTTCAGTTGTAGCGCGTTGACTCCTGCCTTGCCCTCAAAGTGGTTGTTGGTGACCACGAAGGTCACGTTCGCCTTGTGGGCGATGTGGTCAATCTTGTTTTTCCATCCGGTTAACTCGGCTTCACTGTACAGATAGTTGTAGCGGTCTTCGCCTTTCTCCGCTTCGAACCATTGATCATAGTTGCGCCCGTGCAGGCGCACGTAGCCGACCGGCGAGGTGACGTGTTCGGTGGGGCCCAGGGAGCGTCCGAGCAGGGGCTGGTCGATGTTGCAGAAGGCGACGTTTTTCTGGACGAAGTAGCCTAGCGTCTCCGGGTTGTCCCAACTGGCGTGGCGCACCTCCACCACGCGAGGAAATTCGATGAACTGGCGCAGCAAATTCTCCAGATATTCGCGGTTCAAGGACGTGTTCTTGAACGAAACCGGAAACTGGATGAGCAGAGCGCCCAGTTTTCCGGTGGAGGCCAGCGCATCCAACCCTTCGCGGGCCAGTCTTTCGTCTTCATCACTGGGACGAATGGTCGCGGCCGAGGTGGGCTCCATTACGGCGAGTGGGGAATGCGTGAAAGACCGGTGCAGTTTGGCGGTGAATACGAAATTTCGATTGGCGGCCACCTTGCGGGACCACAGCCGGGCGAGCTCCGGCTTGATGTGTCCATAAAAAGAAGTGTTGATCTCCACCAAGTCAAAACATCGGGCTAGGTACTCCAAGGGATGCTGCTTCCTGCGCTGCATTCCCGGCGGGTAGAAAATTCCTTCCCAGTCCTTGTAGGACCAGCCAGCGGTGCCGATGCGAACCAGCGGCGAGGTTTCCATGACGGGCGGTTGCCCAGCCAAAGGTTAGCATGAGGAGTTGGGGGGCAGCGCTTTCCACAGCGCACTTTTGCTTTGCCTTCGCTCTCTGCAGACTCTAGAATCCAATTCAACGTAGCTACCATGATCATTGAACTGACGATACTCGCTGTCGTGGCTGGTTTGTTTGGCGCTCTGCTCACGTGGCTAGCCCTGCGCTCCCGTGCCTCCGCCCTGAAGTCACGCTTGTCCTTCGGGGAAACCGATCTGACGACAGCCCGGTTGCAACTCGCCGCGCAGCAGGAGGTCAATGCGCAGCTAAGGGCGCGTGTGGCCGGCCTTGAGTCCGACCTCCAGTACGAGCGCAGAGCCAGCGAGGAAAAGCTGCAATTGTTGAACCGGGCTACGGAGGAGTTGCGGGAGGCCTTCCAGGCGCTGGCCGCTGAGGCCTTAAGAAGCAACAACCAGTCTTTCCTGGAGTTGGCCAAAGCAAACCTCGAGAAGTTTCAGAGTGAAGCGAAGGGAGACCTTGAAGCACGCCAGAAAGCAGTGGAAAGTCTAGTTTCGCCCATCAAGGAATCATTAAGCAAAGTTGACGAGACGATCCAGCAGATCGAAAAAGAGCGGGGCCACGCTTACGGAACTCTCACCGAACAGGTGCGTTCTTTGATCTCCACGCAGGAACAGTTGCGTAGTGAAACCGGCAATCTAGTCAAGGCGCTGCGCACACCCACAGTCCGCGGACGCTGGGGGGAAATCCAACTAAAACGTGTTGTGGAGATTGCGGGGATGCTACCCTACTGCGATTTCGTGGAGCAGGAAACCATTTACTCGGACGAAGGCCGCGGCTTGCGGCCGGACCTGATCGTCAAGCTGCCCGGCGGCAAGAACGTGGTGGTGGACGCCAAGACCCCGCTCGAGGCCTATTTGAACGCGGTCGAAAGCAGCGATGACGAGTTCCGGCGGGCCCGTCTGGAAGACCATGCTCGCCAGGTTCGAGACCACATGGCGCGGCTCAGTTCCAAAGCATACTGGGAACAGTTCGAGTCCTCACCCGAGTTCGTGGTCATGTTTCTGCCAGGAGAGACTTTCTTCAGCGCAGCGTTGGAGCAGGACCCAGGACTGATTGAAGAAGGCGTGAACCAGGGCGTCATCCCAGCCTCCCCAACGACCTTAATTGCACTACTTAAGGCTGTGGCATATGGGTGGCGGCAGGAAAGAATCGCCGAGAGTGCGCACCAGATCAGCGAGCTCGGAAAAGATCTGTATGAGCGCTTACGCATCTTCGCGAACCATCTCGACACTGTCGGGAAGGGCCTGGATCGGGCGGTAGAGTCATACAACAAAGCGGTAGGATCTCTCGAGAGCCGAGTCTTAGTGTCTGCGCGCCGCTTCCCTGAACTGGGAGCTGGGGCAGGGGAAATCCCGGAACCTGCTCAGATCGAGACCACAACACGAACCTTAGCTCTGGAGTGGGAAGAGGAAGGAACTCCCACTACGGAACATCCCTTCAACGAAGCTCCGGCCGATTCGAATTCCACCGAATAGTTCACCCGAAACCAAGCGAGCACAAGTGTGGGTTCATCTCGCCGCTGCGCCAACCGTGGACATTTCGTAGGAATCAAACTCGTCCGCGGCGTATGGTGTCAACGCCAGATCCGTGTAGTTGCGCGCACCGGGATCCTGTTTCAGCCGCCGACGGAAGCCGCCGTAGCGCCAAACCAACTGGGCCAGCTTGATGTGCTTGTACAACAAATCGGCGACATATCGCGGATAGAACACAAACGGGCTCTCGATGGGCAGGGTCGGGCGCCGCTCTTTGCGGTACTTGCGCCGCAGGTATCCGCCCTCCAGTGGATCAATCTTCTCCAGCGTGATCATGGAGTAGTACCAGAGCAGCAGGAAGGTCATGTTGCCCGGATTGCTCTCGGTCGCGACCGCGCGGCGCATGACTGTTTCCAGATGCTCGGGCGAATAGAAGGTGGTCCAGGCATCGTGATAGAGCTGCTGCCACTCCTCGGCGGACATGATGGGATGGGGCGTGGTCACGTGCTCCAGGTCGTATTTGTTCAGGTCCGGATCCAGATAAGCTCCCGCCTTGTGGAGCTTCTGATGGTCCTCGGACCCCGGAAGCGGGGTCAGGCAGTGCGGTTCCAATAGATCGATGGGGAGCTCGCGCTGAATGATCTTGATGTCGCGCAGGATCGACTCGGGCGTGTCGCTGGGGAAGCCGACGATGTAGCCCGCAAAAACCGTCACCCCGACGCGCTTCCACTCGAGCAGCATCTTACGGTACTCAGCAACCTTGTTCTGCTTTTTCCGGGCGCCGAGCAAGCTCTCCGGATTGATGCTTTCGAGGCCAATGAACACCCGCGCAACACCCGCCCGGCCCGCCTTCTCGATGAAGTGTGGGAGGCGGTGGCACATGGTGTCCACCTGGATCACGAATTTGAGGTTGAGATTCTCGCCCTCACGTATCGCGATCAGGCGGTCGAACACTTTCTCCCAGTCAGTGTTGCGCGCAAAGTTGTCGTCAGTGATGAAGAAGCGGTTAATCCCCTGCGCCAGGTTGCGGCGGACGATCTGCTCGATATCGTCGGCCGAGCGCCGCCGCGATTTCCGTCCCTGCACGTTGATGATGGTACAGAAGGAGCATTGAAACGGGCAGCCGCGGCCGGCATCGAAGGTGGTGATCTTGCCCCCGGTCCGCTTGATTCGCGTAGCGGGAAGGAGAGGCATGGGCGCGCCGTCGAGCGAAGGCAGGTCCGCCATGTAGTTGTAGAGGGGCTTGAGCGTACCCTGCCAGGCGTCGCGCAGGACTTCTTCAAAACGTCCCTCGGCCTCGCCGGCAAACAGAGAAATGCCGAGGTCCATGGCCTGCTTCAACTCAGAGGGCACCTCGGGCAACATCGAGAGGCAGCCGGAAACGTGAAAGCCGCCGATGCAGACTTGGACACCGGCGGCCCGCAGTGGGCGCGCGATATCCATCGCCCGCGGAAATTGATTGGACTGTACGCCGACCAAAGCTACCAGTCCGCGGCCATGGGCGAGCTGCCGCGCGATGCGTTCCGGACGGATGTGCGTGTTGCACTCGTCGAAAGCCGTGATGGCGATCTCGACATCATCGCCCAGCACGCGGCGATCCTTGCAGTCGAGCGCAAGGCCATGCAGCACTGCCAAGGTATTCGAGGGAATTGCGGAGCGGAACCACTGGATGACGTAGCCGTCGTCGTCGTAGTGCGATGGCTTGATCAACACGAGCGAGAAAGACTTCAGCACTCGCGGAGCGGCCCCCATAGCAAACCCCCACCCGAGCAATGTTGCCGAAGTATAACATCGCACACACTGTGGGCCCGCAAGACGGCGTGCAAGCGCCGCTCAGCGCAGGACACGCTTCCATAGCAACGACGCTATGAGCAAGGCAACGCCAATCGCCATCCCGATCAACCGCGCCTTGTTGGCTTTTTCCGTCATGATTTTTCACCGCTGACAGCCAGCGTCTGCTGGCGGGTAGCCGGTGGATTTGAACCACCGACCTTTGGGTTATGAGTGCTGGCAGATATTTCCAGCTTGTTGAATGTGGGGCATGGGCGATGCCTTACAAACATCGTAAGGCATTGTCGGGAACGCTCGGGAATAGAGAATCGTGAGCGAGTGTGAGTCGATTCGCAAAACTGCGACATCGTGCCGCTAGGCTAAAGCACCAGTCGCCCTCTCCGCAGGCGCACCGCCATACTATGTGTGGGTTAGGTCGGAGCCGCAATGCTTGCACTTTACCGCTTCCCGTTTGACCAGTTCGGCACAATAGCGACACTTCACCTCATCGGACTCTAGGACAACAGCCATTCCGCTCGCACGAAGAACCTTAAACGACATTAGCGACATCCCTCTGTCATATTGCACCCTGATGACTGCGTTTGCTCCCATCTGTACAGCCTGTTCTTGTAGTTTCAAGTTGATGTCTTCAAGAGTTGGAGTTTTGGAGAAAGCAGTCGCAGCTTGAACCTTTGCGGAGATTTGACCCAACGCCTTGTAAGGCTGGTTAACTCCTCCTGCGTGTATTCCTATGTCGGTTACTTTCATATTTCCCTCCCTTGCCCGTGCTAGGGTCGGGCCAAGCCGGTGATACTGGACACAGTTCTAGCCATAGTTGTAGCAGGACGGACACTCACAATTCCCCGCGTGACCGCCACCGTAGTGACCGCACTCTGGACACTCACAGTCCCCCCGGCGTGTTTCCCGCCGTGAACTCCGCAACGCGGACAGGTACAGTCCCCAGCGTGTGCCCCACCATACTGCCCACAAACGGGGCACGCACAGTCCCCGGCGTGCTTGCCCCCGAACTTGTAGCTCTTGTGACCCAAATCACTGCAAGTGTAGCATTCGGGCATGTGCGCCGTAGTCCCGCAGGCACCGTCTCTCTAGTGGTGTTCTGGTGTCCTCGTCACAGAGTCAGAAACTTTGACATCCTCAGGTTCTACCTTTCGCACTCTCTTAGCTGGCACCTTTAGCTTTCCGCGTATTCCGTCCATGTCGTTCTGCAAATCCTGATTTCTCGTGAGCAGGTCTTTGTTTTGAGTTTGCAGAGTTGAGACTGACTTCTGCAAGGCGGATAGCTGACTCTTCAATGCAGCAGAACTTTGCTGCGCTGTACTCAGTCCTTTGTCGTGTTGCCTATTGCTGACCAACACAGCACCTAAGGCAAAGATGAAAGCAACAACCGTAAGCGCCCGCATAAGACGGGGCCTGCCCTTCCAGCCCTCCAAGGTGTCAACGTACGCGAGAGCAAATAGTGGTATGGAAGCGATGTAGCTTAACCAATCCATCGGAAAACGACCTCCTGTTTCTTAACCCTAACCCAAGTATGACGGTACCAAACTTGGAAACACCACCTGACACACACATGACTTCAGGCTGCCCGCGTCGCGCTTGCGATTCGGCTCACTGTGTCACATGCCTGTGCGTCTGTTGTCACTGCCTTTCCACCTTTCAGCGCGTTAGAATGCCGAGTTAATACTCAAACTCCGCGTCTGAGTGTTGAATGCTGGCCTTTAGATGGGAGAGACTGTCATGAAACCGAAAGCTCTGCTGCGCTTTGCTCTGCTGCTCTGTTCTATGCCCATCATGTGTCAAGAGCCTTACGAACTGAAGGGCGACAAGCTAGGTAGCAGCCTTGCTGATTTCAAACAGAAGTATCACCACATACCGGAAGGCGACAAACGTTCCGGCCCACCGTGCTCCGACGAGTACCCATTACAAAATATTGAAGCGAGCAAGGTGGGCGACCATATTTTTCAAGGTCATATGACAGCCGCACAGATGCAGGAAACCAGCAAGCAAGCTGAGGAACTGGGACGCGCATACACTGCTGCTGGTCTTGTGGATTGTAAAATCTATTTCGATTTCGAGCAGATTCAAGGGAAACAGACGACGATTGCCAACGTTCCAACCTCGCTTCAACTATTCCGGTTCTTTCAGGGAAGCCTGTACACCATTTTCGCTAGTTTCGATCAACGCGAGTTCGAACACGTGAACGCTGCGTTTGTCGAGAAGTATGGTCCGCCGAGTTCTGACACCACGCAGTCTTACCAAAATGCGTTTGGTGCGACCTTCCAAGGGAAAACAGTTCGATGGACTAATGGAATCTCAACGCTTGAACTGGTCGAGCGCAGTACTGACCTGAAAAGTTCAAGCGTGATCTTCCTGCACCAGCAACTGTCGAAACAAGCTGAAGCTGCGAGGCCGAAAGGCAAGCCAGACCTATAGCCTTGTAGGGCGATTTACCGGCGGGACGCCGGCGCTACCGTTGCAGCGGCTACGAAAGCACTTCGTAGTGGGTCACATGGGGTTCGAGTTCGAGCAGAAACTTTTTGTCTTCGGGATAGTAAACGGCTTTCTCGAAATCGGAGCCGGCGAAGGCCTTGATGGCGTCCCAGGATTCCCAGAGGGAGATGAGCGTGAACTCGGCCTTGCCATTCTGCACGCGCCGCAGCACTTGCACACCCCGGTTGCCGGGGATGGATGCGTATTCTTTCAAGCCGGTCTTTTGCAGGTATTCGAAATAGGTGTCTTTGTCGGATTCGCGAGTGAAACCACGCCAGATGCGAGCAATCATGGTGTCTCCTGAGGTGAGTTCTAGCGCTTGTGAGGGAATTCTTGCAGAAGTCCGGCTTTGGCGCCAGCAACTGGTGATCCTGAGGTGGTGTCCTAATTTCAGCAGTCTCTGCGTTCTTTGCGTTCCTTAGCGAGCTTTGCGGGTTAAGACTTGTCCTGATGGCGGCACGATCAACCCCCTTTTAACCGCAGAGTGCGCCGAGACCCCGCGAGAGTTCGCGGAGAAACCCAGCCCGAGTAAGTTAGGGCACTACCTGACCCTGACTTTGAGGCAAAAAAAACCCCCGTTTCCGGGGGCGTGGGGTTGCTCTAACTTGGTTTAGCGTCTGCTGGTATGCTGCGCGTCGTGCTTCTGGCGGGTGATGTGCCGGGATACGGCTTTTTGCTGGTGCTCGATCTTCTGCTTTTGGGCGTCAGTCAGTTTGCCACCCTGTTCCGCACGCAGCTTGCTGGTTTCGTTGTTGATGTGGGTTTGCTGGTTCTCCAGCTTGGAAGCTTCCGCCGAGGTCAGCTGTCCGTTGGCCACGCCCTGCGCGATGCGATCCTGCTGATTTTCCTTGGTCTGGGAGATAGGGTTGTTGCCTTCCCCCTTGCCGCCGGCAGTACTTCCGCCCTGCACCTGGGCATCGTGCTTGTTGTTATAGATCTCTTTCGAGAGCGTGCCCTGTTGTCTCTGGATCTTGGCTTTGTCGGCGGCAGTGAGTTGGCCACCATTGGCCGCGCGCATGGCCTGGATTTCCTTGTTCATGCGGGCTTGCTTGTGTTCCAAGCGGGCGGCTTCCTTAGAAGTAAGCTCGCCACTCTTGATGCCATTGGCAATGCGCTCCTGATCGTTTTTCTGGAGCTCGGCAGTGCCTTCCTTCCCCGTCGTCGTGGGCGGTTTCTGAGCAGATGGCGGATCCGGGGTCGGCGTGGTGGTCGTGCTGTCCTGGGCGGCAACCGGCAGAAGCATGGCTGCCAGGGCGGCGCTCAAGAAAATGGCCTTCAGTTGAATCTTCATGTGTCTCTCTCCCTTACTCCTTCGGATGTTGATGATACCTTACAGCCTGGGACCTTGGTGTGCGGCTAACAGTAACTGCAAACCCAGGGGTCAGAGAAATGTTGCGCTGGAAAGTGGCGGGCGACAACGCGTTCCCTTGTATCTAGAAGTTACGTGCGGGCATCGAGAGACCAGATCCATCCCATAACAACCTTGTTTTCAGTTAATTAAGAAGCGCTTGACATATATCTGTATTTCTGCAAATATCGAACCATGGCGTTGACCAGCGCGGCAGGTATGGAACAAGTGGCCAAGTTTGCAGACATGTTCTCGGCGATGGGGACGTCGCCGCGACTCCGCATCATGCAACTGTTGCTATCGGCTCATCCCGAGGGGTTGGTCGTCGGCGATATTCAGGAGGGGTTGAACATTCCCAATTCAACTCTGTCCCACCATCTCGAGAAGCTCAAGCAAGAGGACCTGGTGCGGGTTCGTCGTGAGAGCACGTTTTTGCGGTACACGGCGAACACCGACTCACTGCAAGAACTCTTGCAGTTCCTGTACGCGGAATGCTGCACCCGCAATCAGGCGCTTAAACCGCAGGACATCGTTCAGATCTGCAAATAGGAGAGTCCCTTATGAGCACTACGGATATCAAGGAAGCGGTCAAACAGAGATACGGCCAAGCCGCGCTTCGGGTAAAAACCGGAGGCAGCTCCTGTTGCGGCGCCGATGCGGCGAGGGAATGCTGTGACCCGATCACGGCCAACCTTTACGATGCAGCGCAAGCGAGCCAGATCCCCGAAGAAGCTTTGCTGGCATCGCTGGGTTGTGGGAATCCCACGGCACTGGCCCAACTCCGTGCCGGAGAGGTGGTACTCGACCTGGGCTCGGGCGGCGGAATCGACGTGTTGCTCTCTGCCAAACGGGTCGGGCCTACAGGCAAAGCCTACGGTCTCGACATGACCGATGAAATGCTGGCTCTGGCCAATGAAAACAAGCGCAAGGCGGGGGTCGAGAATGTGGAGTTCCTGAAAGGCGAGATCGAACATATTCCGCTGCCGGACAATTCCGTGGACGTGATCATCTCCAACTGCGTGATCAATCTCTCCGCTGATAAAGACCGCGTGCTGCGCGAAGCGTTCCGTGTACTGAAGCCCGGCGGACGCCTGGCGGTGTCGGATGTTGTGACCCGCGGAGCCATGCTTCCCGAGATTCGCCAAAGCGTGCTGGCCTGGGTCGGCTGTATCGCCGGAGCGCTGGAAGAGAGCGAATACCGCGGCAAACTTGCAGGGGCAGGATTCCAGCAGGTTGATTTGGAACCAACCCGCATCTACCGCGTGGAGGACGCGCGCGAGTTCCTGGCGGGCCAAGGAATCGACATCGAAGCCATTGCTCCGCAGGTGGATGGAAAGTTCATGAGTGCGTTCGTGCGGGCAGTGAAACCCTCCGGGCCTGAAGCTTCCAAACTTGATGAAAAAGCCTGCTGCGGACCAGCCTGTTGCCAATAGAGCGAATCGAGGCGCGACTATGCAAGGACGGTACAACGTCTTGTTTCTATGCACCGGCAACTCGGCGCGCTCCATCATGGCCGAGGCGATTCTGAATTTCAAAGGCAGGCCTAACTTTACTGCCTACAGTGCTGGGAGCCATCCCTCGGGAGCCGTTCGACCGGAAGCGCGGCGTGAGCTCGAAATCGCCCACATCGCAACCAACGGTCTACGGAGTAAGGGCTGGGAGGAATTCTCCCAGCCCGGCGCGCCGAAACTCGATTTCGTCTTTACGGTTTGTGACAGTGCTGCCAAGGAACTCTGTCCGGTGTGGCCGGGACAGCCCATGACGGCGCACTGGGGCGTTCCCGATCCAGCTGCAGTTCACGGAAGCAAGGCGGAGATCGAACGCGCCTTCCGCGAAGCCTTTTTTATCCTCGAACGCAGAATCAGTTTGTTCCTATGCCTTCCGCTGGCGAGTCTCGACCGGCTTGCACTTAAGAAGGAAGTTGACAACATCGGCCGACAATGACCATGAAGACAAGCGGACGTCTCAGTTTTCTAGATCGTTATCTGACTGCTTGGATCTTCGCCGCTATGGCCCTCGGGGTGGTAGGTGGATGGCTGGTGCCGGGAATCGTGCCGTTTCTGAACCGGCTCAGTGTAGGTACAACTTCGATCCCGATTGCCGTCGGGCTGATTGTGATGATGTACCCGCCGTTTACGAAGGTCCGCTACGAGGAGTTGCACGAGGTCTTTCGCAACAAGCGGGTGCTCGGTCTATCCCTGGTACAGAACTGGATTGTGGGGCCGATCCTGATGTTCGTTCTGGCGGTTGTGTTTCTGCGCGGATACCCGGAATACATGGCCGGACTCATCATGATCGGCCTGGCGCGCTGTATTGCGATGGTCATCGTCTGGAATGAGCTGGCCAAGGGTGATACGGAATATGCTGCCGGGCTGGTGGCTTTCAATTCGCTGTTTCAGGTGTTCTTCTACTCGCTCTACGCCTGGGTCTTCATTACGGTCCTGCCGGCGAAGCTCGGGCTTCAGGGCGCCGTGGTCAAGGTTTCAATCGCGGAAATCGCGAAGAGTGTCTTCTTTTATCTTGGCATCCCGGCCCTGGCTGGATTCCTGACTCGAACGCTGCTGGTTCGAGCCAGAGGGCGCACTTGGTATGACAGTCGTTTCGTCCCGCGCGTGAGTCCGCTGGCGCTAATTGCCCTCCTGTTTACGATTGTGGTGATGTTCTCGCTGAAGGGAGAGTACATCGTCCGGCTGCCGCTCGATGTCCTACGGATTGCGCTGCCGCTGTTGATCTACTTCGTGGTCATGTTCCTGGTGTCGTTTTACATGGGAAAGAAACTGGGCGCGGACTACTCCAAGACAACTACGTTGGCTTTCACCGCGGCCTCGAACAACTTTGAACTGGCGATCGCAGTTGCAGTCTCGGTTTTTGGTATTAACTCGGGAGCTGCGTTCGCAGCCGTCATCGGGCCCTTGGTCGAAGTGCCGGTGATGATCGCGCTGGTCAATGTGGCGTTTTACTTGCAGCGTACTGTCTTTCAGGGCACGCAAGCGTTGGGTATGGAACCGGTTCGCCTGCCGACAGCACACCAGTAACGAGAAACTTCTTCTCTACAAACCCACTTCGATGCGAGAACGGGGATCGAGGAAATCCCGCAGCGCGTCGCCGATGAAGTTGAAGGAGAGCACCGCCAGCATCACGGCCAGCACGGGAAAGATGACGAGGTGCGGCGCGTCGAACAAGTGGGCGCGGCCGTCGTTGAGCATGGAGCCCCAGCTGGCAGTTGGGGGCGGCACTCCGAGGCCGAGAAAGCTCATGGTCGCCTCCGCCAGGATGGCACCAGCCATGCCGATGGCGGCTTGCACGATCACCGGCTGAATGATGTTGGGCAGAATGTGACGGACAATCACACGCAGGTCGCTTGCACCCAGGGCTCGGGCCGCCTCGACGAATTCGCGTTCGCGGGCGGCCAGGACCTGGGCACGAACTAAGCGCGCGTATCCCACCCATCCTCCTAGAGAAAGCGCAAGCACCAGGTTGAAAATTCCTGGGCCCCGGAAGGCTACGAACGCGATCGCCAGGAGAATTCCGGGAAAGGACAGAAATGCGTTCATCACGACTATGTTCACGAAGCGGTCGATGCGTCCGCCGTAGTATCCGGCGATGGAGCCCACAATCAGGCCCAGGGCTAGCGAAGCCGTGACCACGCAACTCCCGACCAGCATGGAAATGCGCGAGCCGTAGACGAGGCGGGATAGGATGTCACGCCCGAGTTCGTCCGTGCCGCACCAATGGGCGGGCGACGGTGGAGCGAGGCGGTTGGGAAGGTCGACGTAGGCTGGGTCCTGGGGAGCGATCCAGGGTGCGAAGAGGGCGAAGATTGTGAAGACGACGACCAACACTGCGCCGGTCGTCGCCAGTGGATTGTGGCGGGCGGCGCGGGGGAGCGAGATGGTGGTGGTGGACACCGTGCAATCTTAAACCGCAGCTACCAAACTTCGAATTGGAATTTCTGGTAACGGTTGATCAGCTCAAAATCGGCCCGGTTGGAGGTGATTAGGCGGGCGCCATACGAACGGGCTGTGAGTGCGATGAGCACGTCGAAATGCAGATCGCGCAGCTTGGCCGCGATGAATCCGCGATCTGCTTGAATTTCTCCGAGCAGTTCGCCCGACTCCAGCCAATTCTTTTCCGTAGGAGTCAGAATAGGATGATTTTTGCCGAGCGCCCGCACGAACTCCCGATCTGCCGGTTTCGCAATGCCACGCGATAGCTCGGCCAGAACCACAGCAGAATTTCGGACGAGACCATTCACAGTTTCGATGCGCCTCCGATAACAACCGGTGCGCAGGTCGTCGACGAGAACCGACGTGTCAAAGATGATGAGGTTACTCATCGAGATTGGCGAACGAGAGCTTCCCCTCATTCTTCTTCATCAAGGCCTTAAATCGCTTCAGCGCCACTAGCTCGCGGAGCGCTACGTGGACGGCCTCAGTGCGTGACTTTACGCCGAGCAGTTTCTTGGCCTCATCGGCCAGACGGGTGTCTAAGCGGATGGATGTCATGGTCGTAGCCATACAATTTCCTCGATTTAACGTATATACATTCTATCTTATTTGTATATATTCGTCAACCAAGATTTTATGCGCATCTTGTCATCTGTCGAGCCTACACCGGGCAGGGGCTTTGGTCGGTCAGCGGGTGATGATCGAGCTAGTCTGACGGTGTTGCGCCCAAGCGCATCCATTTCACAGAGAGACCCTAGGGTTTCGGCTTAGTGTGTAGGTTGGCAACCCGAAACCGGATTCCTGATTTGGGTCAGGCATAAGAAAAAATCTAGGTTTGATGAAGTGGGCCGCGCACCCAAGGTTTAGATTACTGATGTGGCGTTCGTTCGCAGCAACCCCGATCCTCTCAGAATTGTCTTCTTTGTCGTGGGGTTGGCTGCCTGGCTCATCTGGTCAGCATTACGCAAGGTGCTGCAGGGGGGAGGATCGCCGCCACAGTCTGCGAAGTCATTTCGATTCTCAGAAATCACGCCTGACCCCAACTACCCGCACGTTCGCACAATCCGAACCAAGATTCTGGGTGTTTCTCATAAAAACCCCTGTGGCACATCTCGGCAGCAGATAATCCGAAACTTCTGCCGCGCCGGTGACGCTTTGTTCTTGGTTCGAGAGCCAGAAAACCCTGCCGATCGAAACGCGGTTCTGATTGGAAGGGTCTGCCAAGGAACTGACGGAGCAATTCGGGGAGAACAGATTGGCTATTTGTCGTTGGAACTAGCTAGAGACCTAGCTCCAATCCTCGATCAAGGAGGCGTAGTGATGTTTGCGGAGGTCCTTGAATTGACCGGGGATCTGACCGGCGAAGACGGTGGCAACGTCGGAGTTAACATTCGAGTCGAGGAATACATACGGACCGCGCGGCCAGTCAGTTTGGCGTCTGCATTGCGGCCTGGAGCATAGCCATTCTACGCAACGTCTCATGTAAACCGGGAGCGACAGCGATCGTCCCTGGGCGCAGGGTTCTGAGTAGCTATTCTTGACGGAGGCTTCCGAAATGAAACACGCGTTGAAAATCTCGGCAATCGCTCTGTTCCTCGCAGCGGCCGCTAGCGCCCAGGAAGCCAAAGAGATCAGTCCCGATTCCTCCCGGGCCGCTAACCGGGCGCTGGTGGCGATTAAAAACTCCGATAATACCGACACGGAAGGGCCGGATAGCATTGTTCGCGAAGCCATCAATGCCGTTGATGCGGCAGCATTCAACGAGCAAGAAAACGCGGTTGCAAAACGCCTCAAGATAATGGCGTATTTTCGTCCCATCACCCTTGCCGTGTACACGCTGACGCTCACCAATGCATACTCGGAGGCAGAACTACTTCGCTCAGCTCCATGCGCGGGTCACAAAAAGAAGAAGCAGGAGTGCGAGGCGGCAAAAGCACAAGGGGCCACACAAGGACCTCCCAGCCTGCCGCCACTCGCAAAATCCAAGGTTGACAAAGTCACGGCGGACCTTGACAAAATAAACTCTTGCATCGCAGCCACACGCATTGCTGTTCAGAACTTTTCAGGCCGCGAGCCGAAGGAGTGCAACTAGGAAGTCCGTATCCTCGGGTTCGCGACCGAATACAGCAAATCAGTCAGAAAATTCACCGCAACGTAGGTCAGCCCAATCGCCAAAATACACCCCTGCACCAGGTAGTAATCGCGATTGCCGATCGCCTGAATAGTCAGGCGTCCAATACCGGGCCAGGAAAAGATAGTCTCGGTCACAATGGCGCCCGCTAGCAGCGCGCCGAATTGCAAACCCAGCACCGTAATTACCGGAATCATGGCGTTGCGCAAAGCGTGGCGGTAGACCACGGTGCGTTCCGGGAGTCCCTTGGCGCGGGCAGTGCGGATGTAGTCCTGGCCCATTTCTTCGAGCATCGACGTGCGCACCATGCGGGTTAGGATGGCTGCGAGCGCGCCGCCCATGGTGATGGCCGGGAGCACGAGATGCGCCAGAGTGCCCGAACCGGAGACGGGGAGCCATCCCAGTTTGATGGCGAACAGCAGAATCAATATTGGCCCGAGGGCAAAGTTGGGGAACGACAAGCCGAACAGGCTGACTACGCTGAGCACGCGGTCGTCCCAGCGGTTGCGGCGGCGGGCGGAGCGAACGCCGGCGGGGATTGCGAGTAGTATTGCGACCAGCAACGCGGCCAAGGTTAGCTGGAGCGTGTAGGGATAGCGCTGGGCGATCAGGCTGCTTACGTTCTGGTTGAAGCGCAGCGACAGGCCGAGATCGCCATGCAGCACACCTTTCCAATAGTGGAGATACTGCTGTGCGAGCGGGACATCGAGGCCGTAGGCGTGGCGGGCGGCTTGTACGTCGGTGGCTGGGGCGCCTTCGCCCAGCATCTGGAGGATGGGGTCGCCGGGAACGATGTGAATCAGCAGGAAGACTAGCGAGACGACTAGCCATACGACCGGCAGGGTGTACAGCACGCGATGGGTCAGGTGGGTGAGCATCAGTCGTCGGTCGTCAGGTGTCAGTCGTTAGGAATTCGCGGTTCTCAGTTCTCAGACTAGTCTCCGGCTTGGCCCATGCGGGCGGGTTCCAATTTTTCGATTCTTACTTTGGCGATGCGGTGGCCTTCCATCTCTTCTACGCTGAAACGATGGCCTTCGTACACGAAGGCATCGCCTACGCGGGGAAGTCTTTGCAGGCGGGCGAGAATGAAGCCAGCCAGGGTTTCGAAGCCGCCGTCACGGGGTACGGCGAGCTGGTACTGCGACTCCAGATCGCGAATGCTGACTGATCCTTCTAGCACTAGCGCGATCTTTCCTTCCAGGATGGGTTGTTCAGGTGGGGCTATGTCGTATTCGTCTTCGATTTCTCCTACTAGTTGTTCCAGAATGTCTTCGACCGTGATGACGCCAGCGGTCGAACCGAATTCGTCCACTACCACGGCCAGGTGCCGTTTGCGGTCTTTGAACTCTTCCAGCAGTTCGGTGAGCACTTTGGTTTCTGGCACCACCAGTACGTCGTGCATGATCTGGCTGATCTTCATGGCCGCGATGCGGGCGGCGATCGGTTGCAGGGGATTGGCGGTCAGCCTGAGGCGGGTCCAGCGCATCAGGTCTTTGGCGTAGAGCACGCCGATGATGTGTTCGGGACCGCGTTGCGGATCGAAGACCGGAATACGGGAATGCTGCTCTTCGACGACTCGTTTCAGGGCTTCGTCGAGGCTGAGGTCGCCGGGCAGCGAAAAGATGTCGGGACGGGGAACCATGACCTCACGCACCGTCACGCTGTCCAGTTCGAGGGCGTGGTGGATCATTTCTTCCTGGAAGGGCGGGATCTGGCCGAATTGCCGGCTGGCGGTCACGATCAGCTTGAGTTCATCCGGCGAGTGAATAACGCCTTGACGTATCTTGCGGGAGCCGAAAATACGCAGTACGGAGCCTGCGGCTCGGCTCATCACAAAAAGGAGGGGCCGGGTTAGGGTAAGGAAGACGTCCATCGGCGCCGCCACCGCCAGGGCCACCTGTTCTGCGCGCTGCAGGGCCAGGGATTTCGGCACTAGTTCGCCGAGAATGACGTGCAGGCAGGTGATCAGTGCGAAGGCGAACACGATGCCGAAAGCGTGGGAATAGATCTCCACGTGGGGAACCTGGCCGAGAACGCCCTCGACCATTCGGGCCAGCAACGGTTCACCCACCCAGCCCAGGGTCAGGCTGACTACCGTGATTCCCAGCTGGACGCCGTTGACTACTTCGTCCAGATTGCGGTGCAGCTTTTGGACGATGCGGGCGCCGATGCGGCGGGCCTCAATGAGCTGCTGGATGCGGGTGTCCCGCACGCTCACCAAGGAGAATTAGGCTGCGGCAAAGAAAGCGTTGGCTGCCACCAGGAGCAGGATCAGGAAGACCCGGAGCAGCACAAAGGCGATCATGGATGGGCTAATTCTAACATTCCAAAGGAAGTATCGCACGGTTGCCAGCTTTAAGATGGGGCTAGAGGCTTCTTGCTTTCAACTGAGCAAGTTAGCCACCCTAGCGCCGCCTGAACCAGGCATCCAAATCTAGAATTCCTGCTTCCATTTTCAGGATTGACCGGTCTAACGCAACGGAGATCGCCGGTGAGCGAGTGGCTGGCTAATCCACAAGACCCCGATCGGAATCTCAGGAACAAAGCTTAGGCTACTTTCGTAACAGTGATTGAGGCTGACGGACTGGCCTTATTAACGGGCAGGAGGCAGATGTGAACGGTAACGGCAATGGTAAGAAGAAGCGGCGCAAACGGATCATTATCATCAGCGTCGTCGTGGGCGTGGTATTGCTGGGGGCGATTGGACTGTTCGCCACCCGCGGCGGTACCAAGATAGATCCCTCGAAGCTGGCGAAGGTGGAAAAGGGAGATCTGGCCAAGAGCGTGGTGGCTACCGGTAAGGTGACGCCCATCACTAAGGTCGAGGTCAAATCCAAGGCTAGCGGCATCGTCAAGAAGCTGCTCGTGGATGCGGGCGACCGAGTAAAGAAGGGACAACTCTTGGCCCAGCTGGATAAGGAGGAAATTCAGGCGCAAGTGGAGCAGACCCGAGCAGCCTTGGCGGCGTCTGAGGCCAATCTGAAAAGTTCAGAGGCCGATTACGAGCGCTCCAAGATCGATGCCGAAGGACCGGACGTGCCTTTGCTGAAGCGGGCTTATGAGCGCGCCATCGGGATGGCTAAGGAAGGCGTGGTTTCGACATCCGCTCTGGAGGACGCTCAGAAGAACTACGAGCTCTCTTTGAACAAACAGAACGTGTCCAAAGCACAACTGACCGTAATGAAGGCGAAAATTTTACAGTCCCAGGCGCAAGTCGCGCAGGACCGGGCCCATCTGAATCAGCTCATCGAGCAGCTCAGTTACACCGACATTGAGTCGCCCATCGACGGAGTGGTTCTTTCCCGCGATGTTGAAATGGGTGACGCTGTGAGCTCTATTCTGGTTCTGGGTTCCTCTGCAACTCTGGTGATGACCCTGGGTGACACGAGTGAAGTCTATGTAAAGGGCAAAGTGGACGAGAGCGACATTGGCAAGGTGTATCTGGGACAGCCGGCTCGGATCAAGGTGGAATCCTTCAAGGACAAGACTTTCAGCGGCAAGGTGACAAAAATTTCGCCCATGGGCGTGGAGAAGGACAACGTCACCACTTTCGAAGTGCGTGTGTCCATCAGCAATCCAGGTGGCGAATTGAAGGCAGAGATGACCGCCAACGCCGAGATTATTCTGGAAGAACACAAGAACGTGCTGCAGATTCCGGAAGGCGCCATTCTCTACGACAAGGACAAGAAAGCATCCGTCGAAGTGCCAGATGCGAAAAGCAAGGACGGGAAAAAGAAGATCGCGGTCAACATTGGCATCTCCAATGGCGCCAAAACGGAAGTTCTCGGCGGCTTGAAGGAAAACGACCAAGTCGTGCTGCAGTAGACAGGCTTCAGGCTTCAGGCTTCAGGCTCGAGGCTTCAGGGTTGTGGCCTGACGCCTGGCGCCGGAAGCCTAGTTTTTATGAATCTTTCCGAGATCCTGCGCCAGCCGTTCGCTACCTTACTGGGCACATAAGATCAGGTTTTGAAAAGGGGAGTTCTCGAAGGAGGACCAATGAAACTCCGCATGCAAACTTTGGCTACCTTGTACGTGATTTTGCTTCTTGCTGCTCTCCCGGCAGCTGCGTCCGTCCAGGGATCGTTTGAGCGCACCTTTCAGGTCACTGGTCCGGTGGAACTGGAGGTCTTGACGCACTCGGGCGACATCATGGTTCACAGCGGTCCGGCGGGAACGGTTTCCATCAAGGGGAAGATTCAGGTCGGTGACCGGTGGTTCTCCGGGGAGCGGCGGGCTGAGGTCAGCGAACTGGAAAAGAACCCTCCTATCCGGCAGAGCGGAAACAGCATCCACATTGATTACCTTAATGTGCGCAACATCGCGATCGACTACGACATTACCGTGCCGTCGGATACCAATGTGCGCACGCACAGCGGCTCCGGGGACCAGACCATCGAGGGCCTGCATACCACCCTCGATCTGGAAAGCGGATCAGGTGATATGTGGCTTCGGGACATCAACGGTGATATTCATGTCCATACTGGTTCCGGAAATATCGAAGCGCGGGACATTTCGGGTCCGCTAAATGCGGAGGCTGGAAGTGGTGACATTCGCGTGGAAGCCAAAGGCAAGGGTGATGTGCGAGTCCACACAGGTTCAGGGAACATTGAGCTGCACGAGGTTCACGGCACGTTGCATGCGGAGGCCGAAAGCGGAGATGTCAGCATAGATGGCGAGCAGACGGGTGCCTGGGAGGTAAGGACGGGGTCGGGAGACGTTGAGCTTCGTCTACCGAGCCAGGCCGCGTTCGACCTGGGAGCATCGACGGGCTCCGGCAGCGTCATCGTGGACCATCCGGTGACCATGACGATCCAGGGGGACGTGGAGCGCTCGCACCGCTCGATCAACGGTAAGGTACGCGGCGGCGGGCCTCAGCTAACCGTGCATACCGGCTCGGGTGACGTTCACATCGACTGAGAGATGTTTCGCGGAGGAAATCATGAGATCGGGACGAATCAGTTTGTCCATTCTCGCGGCCTGCGTTCTTCTGATTCTGACTTGCATGCAAGCGGCGCCGGCAGCGGCCTTCGCGGAGGGTTCGTTTCAACGCACCTTGCAGGTCACGGGCCCGCTGAATCTCGAGCTGACCACTGGCTCAGGCAGCATCCAGGTGCGCACTGGCAGCTCAAACCAGGTGCTGGTGACCGGCCACATCAAGGCCACGGATTGGTTCGGAGGCAATGCCGAGGAGAAGGTGAAACGGTTGCAAGCCAATCCTCCCGTGCAGCAGAGCGGGAATGACATCCGAATTGGCCACATTGATGATTCCGAACTGCGCCACAACGTATCCATCAGCTACGAGTTGATCGTCCCGGCGGACACACAGTTGCGATCTCATACCGGCTCGGGCAATCAGACAGTCGACGGCGTCCACGGACCGCTGGACATCGGAACGGGCTCTGGAGATCTCAAGATTTCCAATGCCGGCAATACCGTCCACGCCGATACCGGGTCGGGAAATATTGACATTGACCACGTGATGGGCAACGTACGAGCCAAGACGGGCAGCGGATCCATCCGCGCAACCGGGATTGCGGGCGGCTTCGAGGCTGATACTGGTAGTGGACACATAACCCTGGAGCAAACGGCTCCCGGCGCTGTGCGGGCGGACACAGGGTCGGGCGGTATGGAACTTAGGGGAGTGCGAGGTTCGCTGGAGGCAAAAGCGGGGAGCGGCACTATCCGGGCCGAGGGCGATCCTACCGGGGCATGGACTGTGCATACGGGATCGGGCACAGTGCAGCTGAAGTTTCCCTCTGACGCGGCTTTCGATCTTGATGCCCATACCAGTTCGGGCTCGATTTCTGTGGACCGTCCGGTCACCGTGCAAGGCCAGTTGGGACGGAAAGACATACGGGGCAAGGTTCGTGGCGGCGGCGTGCCGGTGGAAGTGCAGACGGGGTCGGGAAATATAGAAATCGAATAGGAGTCGCCAGTCGTCAGGTATCAGTCGTCAGGAAAAACGGAACTGGCTCCGTTGTCGCGGAGGACTACCCACCCTAACGACCGCGGAGTGACGACCGAGGACTCGAGCTATTACCTCCGTGCCTTGACTCAACCCGCACCGACAGGTTACTTTCGCGTTTTCCCGAAAACATTCTGCTCTTAAACGAGGAATCATTTGGCACCGCGGCCCATCGTTACTCTGACCACCGATTTTGGACTCAACGACCACTTTGTGGGGACGATCAAGGGCGTCATCCTGGGAATTGTCCCAGAGGCGGAGATCGTGGACATCTGCCACAGCGTGCAGGCGTTTGACGTGCTGGACGCGGCGCTGACCATTGCTCAGGCCTATTCCTACTTCCCGACCGGTACGGTTCATCTGGTGGTAGTGGATCCCGGGGTGGGTACGGCGCGGCGGCCGATCCTGGTCAGCAGTGATCGGCATCATTTTGTCGCGCCTGACAATGGCGTGCTTTCGCTGATTTACAGCCGGGAAGAACGGCTGCATGTGCGGCACGTCACCTCAGAACACTATTTTCTGCAACCGGTGAGCAACACCTTTCATGGGCGGGATATTTTCGCTCCGGTGGCAGCCTGGCTGGCCAAGCGAGTTGAGTCCGACAAGTTTGGCGAGGAAATCTCTGATTTTGTGCGCTTCAATGCGCCCAAGCCCAAGCTAGTGGATGGAAACATACTGCGGGGCGTGGTGCTGAAGATAGATCGCTTTGGCAATCTGGTCACCAACATCACACCGCAAGATGCTCCCATGCTGTTCGAAGCGACGCCACCGCCATTCAAGATTCTGGTGGGCAAGCGCGAGATCAGTGAAATGAAGAAATTCTACGCGGAGGGTACGCCGGGAGAAGTTTTCGGGATCCTGGGGAGCATGGGATACCTGGAGATCGCCGCCAATCGGGCTTCCGCCGCGCAGACTATCGGCGTGGGCAAAGGCAGCGATGTGGATGTGGTGCTGGAAGGCGCGGCCGCAGCGGGTAATGGGCAATAGGCTCAGGAAGTTTGAGTAGCGCTCAGAGGAGTTCGACGCTTCTCCTCGTACATGGCCTGGTCAGCCGCGTCTAACACCGCTTGCGGGTCGGCGCCGCGTTGATAGGTTGCGGTTCCGCAACTCAGCGACATTTTGTATCCCTTGATCGGTTCCGCCCGATTCCACTGGTCCACTTCGCGCTGCAACCGTTCAACTGCCCTAGCAGACTTTTGGTCGTCGACATCAACCAGCAAGACGAGAAACTCATCGCCTCCGTAACGGCTGATGATGTCCGACGTACGAAACGTTCTTTGCAGCAACAGAGCTACTTCCCGAAGAATGTGGTCGCCCACCATGTGTCCGAAGGAATCGTTGACTTGCTTGAAACCGTTTACGTCGATCATTAGAAACGCGAGTCTGTAATTCTGACGATCCGCCCGGGTTACCTCTCGGGTGATGGCCTGGGTAATGTAGCGGCGGTTGTATAGCTCGGTCAGGGAGTCGATCACCGCCAGCCGCTCGGCGGTTTCGCGGAGAACGAGCTCACGTATCAGTTGCTTTTGGGTTCTTTTCAGATTCCGCCGCTGCTCCACTACGTAACCGCTCAGCAGAACCACCAGGAAGAACAAACCACACAATAGCTGAGGAACGTAATTTCGCTCGGACTCGGAATTCTGTAGATTCCAAAGCAGCCGGGGAAAGACCCGGAGAACGATGCCGGCGGCCAGCACCAACATCACGAAGATGGTAACCGACAAAAGATGGGAGAATCGGCCCTGTACGGAGTCAATGTCTTCCCGCAGCTTGGCCAGTTCGGCGGTGTTGAGCTCTTGCATCACGGGATTGGCGGTGAGCAACGGAGGTGGAACCGCTCAAGGAATGGTCTCACGGCTCAGTCTGCTGCAATTTAACTCTACCTGACTCGCGGGGCTATGAAAGGTAACGGAAGTAATCCTGCAAGCGGAGGGGCTACGAGCTCTTTGGTTTGGGATGGACGTGGCTCTCCATCTCTGCCGTCCACTTGAGGAAGCGCCACAGGCTGGTGCGTTCGCGCCACATGAACTCCCAGAACTCCAAGAAGCCAATTTGCTGCATTTTTACACCACAATAGGTCTCGATCCGCCAGAGCAGGTAAGGGCTGCGCCACGGGGCGAGGCGGTGGCCGCGGGTGGCGTTCCACAGAAATCTTAGGATGTAGCGCATGGGGCTTTCTTAGTATAGCCTGCGACGTGGCCGCTGGCACTTCGGCAAGTGCATGCTAGAATCCATTCTCCGCCCAGGGGTTCCGTTCGCATGGTTGACGAGAACGCGCGCCAGAAGGCCGAAGACCATTACTACGCCGCCCTTGATCTGGTGGCTGAGGGTGAGCGAGAGCGTGCCTTGGAGGAATACAGGAAGTCACTGGAGGCCGATCCCGGCTTTACTGAGGCGATGCACGGACTGGCTCGGGTCCTGCAGGACCTCAACCGGCTGGACGAGGCCGTAGCGGTAGCAAAGCGTATTGCGGAACTGGATCCTGATGACGTGCTCGCCCACACCAGCTTGTCGGTTCTCTATCAGAAAAAGGGCATGGTCCCGGAAGCGGAAGCGGAGGGGAACAAGGCGCGGGTGCTGGGGTGGAAGCAGCAGTTGAAAAAAGGCAGCTCCTAGCTTCCGGCTCCTCGCTTCTAGCTACAACTCGTACTTCTTCACCAAGTGCCGAAAGGAACGATAGGAGATTTTCAACAGGTCAGCGGCGCGGGTCTGGACGCCATTCGACTGCGCCAGCGCCCCTTGCAGCAGCGAGCGCTCAATGTCAGCGACGTATTTTCCCATGTCAACCCCGTCCGGCAAGACCGCGCCGTTCACGGATACCCCTGAGCCGGGAGATCCGGCACCGGCCGCTGCAGCGCGCGCTTTGCGGAGCTCGGCCGGAAGTTCGACATGCAGCTCTTCCGCGGTCTCGAGAGCCACGGCCCTTTCGACTGTGTTTTCCAGCTGGCGGACATTGCCCGGCCAGTCATAACCACAGAGTGCTTCGAGAGAAGCCTCATTCACCCGCAGAATGCTCTTCCCTGCCGCCGGGGCGTACTTCTTGAGGAAATGATTGACCAGAAGCGGCATGTCCTCGCGGCGCTCGCGCAAGGGCGGGACGCAGACCGGGATCACGCTCAGGCGGTAATAAAGGTCCTCACGGAAAGTATTTTCCGCAACCTGCTTGTCGAGGTCGCGGTTAGTGGCCGCGATCACGCGGACATCGATGGCGATCTCGCTGGTGCCCCCCACCGGACGCACGCTGCGCTCCTGTAACACGCGGAGCAGTTTGACTTGCATGGTCAGGGTCATTTCACTGATTTCGTCCAGGAAGATGGTGCCTTTGTCGGCTACTTCGAACAGTCCGCGCTTGTTCTGGTTGGCTCCGGTGAAAGCGCCTTTCACATAGCCGAACAGTTCGCTTTCGAGCAGAGTTTCCGGAAAGGCTCCGCAATTGATGGAAACGAAGGGCTCGGCGGCGCGAGGTGAGCACACATGGACGGCGCGGGCCACCAGTTCCTTGCCCGTGCCGCTTTCACCATAGATCAGGACTGTGCTCTGGGTGGACGCCACGGTGCGGATGGTCTGTTTGAGCTTCTCCATCGCAGGACTGACGCCGACAATATTGTCCAGGGAGTTGCGGGTAGCGGCGTCGCGCTTGAAGGCGAAGTTCTGGCGGCTGAGTACGACTTTCTCGAGGGCGCGGTTGATGGCCAGCTTGATTTCGTCCACCAAGCCTGGCGACTTGCGGATGTAGTCCGTAGCGCCGCCGGCTTTGACGGCTTGCACGGCCGCTTCATAATCTTCGACTGCGGTGATGAGGATGACCGCCGAGTCAGGCGAAACCTGGTGGGCATGGCGGAGCACTTCGATGCCGTCGATATTTGGCATCTTGATGTCGGTGACCACCACGTCGTACAGGGCACCGTCGAGCTTCCGTTTCGCATGCTCGCCTGAATTCACGGTTTCGACCTTGTGGCCATCCCGGCGCAGGGCGATGTCCAGCATTTCGCAGATGGAGCGCTCATCGTCACAAACCAGGATGTTACCCACGCGCTCCTCCTCCCACGGCGGCTGCAGCATGCGGGGACTGGTGGCCGGCTCCGGCCTGCGCGGCGGTCGCGTTCTCAGCTGCTGCCAGTCGGCGCAGCCGCAGGACGAACACGCTGCCTTGTCCAAGTCTGGACCGCGCCCAGACTTTGCCTTCATGGGCTTGCACAATCTGATAAACAATGGCCAAGCCCAGACCGGTGCCGCCCTCAAACTGGGACTGGAAGGGCTCAAAGATCTTTTCCACCAGCTGCGGGCTCATGCCCGGACCGGTATCGGCAAAGTTGATCTGCCAGTCGTCGCCGGCCGGTTCCAGTGCGATGCTGAGGGTCCCTCCATTCCGCATGGCGCGCGCGGCGTTTTCACAGAAGTTCCAGAACACCTGCTTGATTTTGTCGCCGTCCGCCAAGGCCAGTGCTTCGCCGACGCCGTAGTGCCGCTCGATGCGGATGCCAGTGTTCTCGGCGGTGAAGCGGTGCTGCAGCAGGGTAAGCGTGTCCTCGAGGAGCGGGAGCAGATCTACTTTGGTGAACTGATACTGTTTGCCACGGGAATAAGCCAGGAAATCCGTGATGATGCCGTTGAGCCGCTCCGATTCGCGGGTGACAATCTGCAAGAGTTGCAGGTGCTCCTCGCTGAGGTCGGGGATCCCGGAAAGCATGCTCACCGAACCAGCAATCGAGGTCAGCGGATTACGGATCTCGTGAGCAATCGCGGCGGCCAGCCGTCCCACGGCCGCCAGCCGGTCCTGCATGCGCAAATCCCGCTCCAGACGCCGGATCTCGGTCAGGTCATCGAAGGTGTAGACGTAACCGAGCGTTCCCCGCTCTGGAATCGCAAGTGACGAAACCATGACCCGGAAGGTTTTGCGGAAGGTATTGGGGGCCACGAAGCGCACTTCACCGTGGGCGCGCTCAGAGCCAACCTGGGGCAGCGGATCCAAGAAGAGACGGCCTACGGGCTGGCCGAGCAAATCGTTTTCAGAACGCTCCAGCAGCTTCTGTGCCGCAGTGTTGACCAGAGTAATGCGCCCTTCCAGACCCGTAGTAATCAGGCCGCCGCTGATGGATTGGATGATGTTCTCGTGCAGGGCTTGCAGGTTCTCCAGCTTCCCGCTGGCGTCCTTCAGGTTTACATCCGCCTGGCGCAGCTTGGCCGCCAGCAATCCGGCCAGGTAGGCGACGGCGAGAAATGCGAACAGGTTGACCAAAATGATGGCTTGCAGCGCTCCCATCCCGGGGTTGGATGTGGAGTACGACGGAATGACCTCGAAATAGGTCAGCTCCAGCACGGTTCCGTACAAGATGAACGCCAATGCAGCCGTCAGGTAGGCCCAGACTCGCGGCAACAAAATGCAGGCCACGATGATGACCAACGGGTAGAGGAAGTTGAGTGAGCTGTCGATGCCACCGGTGGCGTAGACGACCAGAGTGACCAGAGCCAGATCCGTGAGCACCTGCAGCAGAGACTGGATGCGGAGCTCTTCCCAAAAGGAAAGTAGCAGGAGGTAAAAAACCGAGATCGTGTACCACAGCAAGATGGCGTCGATGAAGAGCCGGAGCGGCAACGGGGAGGGAGTGAGCCGCGCGATGGCCAGCTCAATTCCCAATAGAAATGTCAGGATGATGATGCGGACTTTGACCAGCCAGGCCAGCCACAGGCGATCATCGAAGATGGATTGCATGCCAGATCCAGATCCCCGGCAATCGGGGTGCTCCTTCCACGGGAATTGCAAATTGCAACGCAGTTCGCAATCCGTACCCGGGTGAGAAGAGCCTGTTCTGCAATCGGGCGGAGGCCGGTTGGGTTCGCCAGATCCGGCCTCTACGTCCGAAGCACTTGTATTCCGCTAGCCTGCCAACTTGGCGATCATCGCGAACAGCGGCATGTACAACGAAATGACGATGCCACCGATCATGACGCCCAACAAACCGATGATCATTGGTTCCAACATGGCCAGCATGTCTTTGGTCGCAGAATCGACTTCATCTTCGTAGAAGTCGGCAATCTTCTGCAGCATGGCATCCATGGCGCCGGTGGCTTCACCTACGCCGATCATCTGAACCACCATGTTGGGGAAGACGCCGCATTCCCGGAGCGGGTCGACGATGGTGCGGCCTTCTTCGATGGCCTTGCGCACCTTCATCAGCGCTTCTTCCAGCACAGCGTTGCCTGAGGTCTTGGCGGTAATGCTCAAGCCTTCAAGGATAGGAACGCCGGAGGTGATTAGAGTGCCCAGGGTCCGGGTAAAGCGCGCCACCGCGATCTTACGCAGCAGAAGACCGAGCACCGGCAACTTCAGCAGTGCCCAGTCAAACCAGTACCGGCCTCTGGGGTTTTGGCGAACTTGCTTCAAGCCGAAGAAGAGGCCGACTACGCCAACGATGAAAAACCACCAGAAGTGGCCAACAAATGCGCTCAGCCCCATGACGATGCGCGTGGGCAGAGGCAGGGCCACACCCAGACCGGTGAACAAGTTGGAAAAGATCGGCACCACCCACTTCAGAAGCGCACCCACGATCAGGAAGGCCAGCGAGATGACCGATACGGGGTAGATCAGGGCTGACTTGATGGCAGCCCGCAGTTTGACCGCCTTTTCAACATAGGCTGCCAGGCGCTGGAGAATGATGTCCAGAATACCGCCTGTTTCGCCCGCCTCCATCATGTTGGTGGTCAGGTCGTCAAAGATCTTGGGATACCCCTTCATGGCGTTGGCCAAGGTGGCGCCGCCTTCGACCGTGGTCCGGACCCCGGTCAGGGTCTTCTGGAAGGCCGGGTTCTCCTGGTTGGCCGCCAGGATCTCCAGACACTGCACCAGAGGAAGACCGGCATCGATCATGACGGAAAACTGGCGGAAGAAGACCGCAATTTCCTTGGTCTTGACTTTGCCGGTGCCGAAAGTCGGCATGACAAACTCTTTTCCCTTTTGACGGACGGCTCCAGGGGTGATGCGCTCACGGCGCAACTGGCTGGTGAGCACTTCCTTGTTGACTGCAGTCCGCTCGCCGCTGACTTTCTCACCGGCGGCATTCTTACCCGAAAACGTGAAAACTGGCATGGTAAGTCTCTCCTCGATACTCTACGTTCCTACCGGTACGCTCACTTTCTCGCGTTCCGGACTTGCACTTTCCTTCGTCCCACCCGCCCTTTCTGGTACCGGAGGGGACGTTCGTGCGGCGCCGCTCAGCGTTTGCCGGGCGCGGCGCCTTTAGCCATGGCTGCGGGCTGGCCACGGTTCAGGCCCGCTCCGCGGTTGATCATTTCCGTCAGCTCATCCTGGCTGCTGGAGCGCGCCATCGCCACTTCCATCGTGATCTGTTTCTGGAAATACGCGGTCGCGAGCGCCTGGTTGAAGGTCTGCATGCCGAACTTGTCCTGACCGGACTGCATGGACGAGTAAATCTGGTGAATCTTGTCTTCGCGGATCAGGTTGCGGATAGCGGCATTGGGTACCATGATCTCCATGCACATGGCGCGGCCCTTGCCGTCCGCCTTGGGCAGCAGGCTTTGGCACATGATGCCTTCCAGCACCATCGACAACTGCGCCCGGATCTGGGGCTGCTGGTGAGCGGGGAAGACGTCGATGATTCGGTTGATGGTGGA
>JBGQBN010000011.1:0-95197 GCA_041494805.1 Terriglobia bacterium
ATATAGTGAAGGGCATTCATGGGGTTCTCCAGGTGAGCTTTCTGAGCCGGCGTTTTCCTCGCCGGTCTCAGCATCGTAGCCGCACGGAGAACCCTTCTTCATCTCACTTATGCATTCATACAGATGAGGCACTCTCGAGCATCAACAACCTTGGACATCTACCAACAGTTCGTGCCGGAGAGCCAGCAGCGAGTGGTCAACAAGCCAAACAGTCTTAGCACGACTATCAATTGAAGTTCAGGAAGGAATTGCAGCCAATTGCAGCCAATTGCAGCCAAAGAGCGAAATGCGAGACGTGCAAGTGATTGAAAGTATGGTGGCCAGGGACGGAGTTGAACCGCCGACGCCAGCCTTTTCAGGGCTGCGCTCTACCACCTGAGCTACCTGGCCACGCTGAACTCGCAGCTTGGTCAACGACCCGTGCGAGTCGTTCGGTTACGCAATGGCTGTGGCGGGATTGCCGACAGACAAGGCTGCCAACGCTGGGAGTGGTGAACAGCCAAGATTATAGCAACGCGGCTGGAATTGCTCAACGCAAGACGGTCTAGGCATCAGTCGTCGGAGTTTGCTGTCTTGCCTGACAACGGACGACTGACGACTGTGACACTTCTACTTTCCCGCCGAACTGCCGTGCCGCTGTAGCCAGGCAGCGAGCTGATCCGCCTGGCGTGATTTCAGGTCCACGCAGTAATTCACGCGCTCCAGCGCCTGGCGTAGCGTACGCTCTGCCGACGTTACCTGGTGGATGGTGAAAAACTCTTTCACCTCGTCGCGCAACTCGGTATCGCAGAACGAGCCAGTGGCTGCGACCAGGCCTCCGTTATTGAACCCACCTAGCAGCTTGTCTATCTCTGCCCAGTGAGCGCGCACAAAATCCCAGCCAATCCGGTTGCCGGCCGGATTCTCCATCACACCAGCGATCAGACCGGGCACGTCCTGGCTGCGGACGTCCGGGGTCAGAGCAAACTGCAAAGTGCGCTCCAGCAGCTTGGGATCACTGAACTGGGTCAGGGCATCCATCGAGTTGTAGTACTCCTCGGGTGACGCGGCCTTTTTCATGTGCTCCACGATCTTGTTGTATAGCGAGGCGTCGCCATTCAGCGCCGCCAGACTGAAGACGGTACCCGCCATGGTCCCATCCACAGCGCTGGGATTGTCCAGAGCTTGCTGTGCGAGTCTAGCCGCTTCCGCCAGCACCTCCGGGTCGCGTCCCGCATACCCGAGTGCGTACATGATGCGCGCTCGCAGCGTCTTGCGATCGTCGTCGTCACCCGCCGCGGGCTGCCAGCCCAGTTCTCTTGCCGCTGGCGTGAGCAGGTCTCGCACCCACTGTTGGTACGACTCGCGGTCGCCGTCTGTAATCAGATAGTCGCCGATGTATTCCAGCTGAACCGTCAACTGACTCATTACTGCGCGATGGCGCTCTGAGCGCAAGCCGTCCGCTAGCGCCAGGTAATCCCCGATGGGCTGGCGTCCCGCCCGCACCGACGCCCATACATCTGTCTGCAACCGGATGCGCTCTGCCGCCGTGAAGTCTGTTTCCAGAGTGCGCGACATGGCGCGGACTGCCTCGGGTTCGTACCCCGAGCGGTAATACCCCGCTGCGCCCGCATTCGCCAGAACCCAGGGCGCGCATCCGGAGAGCGTGAAGCTCTCCTGCTTCTTGGTCAGCAACTCACATTTTTCCTGGCTCTTTCCGCGCGCTTCGGCTCCCGACCGCATGCATACCGGGACCTGCCAGAGCTCCTTGCTGCTGGAGTTGAACAGGTTGCGGTCGTAGAAATAGCGCTGTTGAGACAACGTGACCGTCGTGGTGTTGCCGTTGCATTGGGTCTTCACCGTCACCATCGGTGCGCCCGGCTGCTTCACGAACGTCGGCATGATGCTGTCCACCGGCTTTCTTGACACCGTTGCCAGGGTGCGCCAGAAATCATCCGCCGTGGCGTTGCCATAGGCGTGCTGCTTCAGGTATTCATTCACTCCGGCACGGATGGATTCCGGCCCCATGTAGGCCTCGATCATGTGCAGCACCGCCGCAGCTTTCTCGTAGGCAATCCCGTCAAACAACTCCTGGATCTGCGCTGGCGTTTCTGCTTTCTGCTGGATAGGCCGAGTGTTCGCCAGCGCGTCCACGTTCAATGCGCCGCCGCTGGCGCGCACATCATCCAGTTCCAGGTTCCATTCCGGCTTCCAGGCAGCCACCGGCTTGCTTTCGAGCCAGTTGGCGAAGCCCTCATTTAGCCACACGTCGTCCCACCACTGCATGGTGACCAGATCACCAAACCACTGGTGCGCCATCTCGTGGGACAGCACCACGGCGACAGCCTTGTGGGCATCCACCGAGGCGTGTTTGTCGTCGATCAGCAACAGCACCTCGCGATAGGTAATGGCCGCTGTGTTTTCCATCGCGCCCGCAGCGAAGTCTGGAAACGCGATGATGTCCAGCTTTTCAAACGGATACTTGATCTCAAAATACCGGTCGTAGTAACGAAGGAAATTCTCCGCGCATTCCAGCGCGAAGCTGACCAGTTGTTTCTTTCCCGGCGTCGTCCACACCCGGATCGGAATTCCATCCGCCTCACCCCCGATGTATTCGAAATCCCCGACTGCCAGCGCTACTAAGTACGACGACATCTTGGGCGTGGCGGAGAAGCGAATCGTGTGCTTCCCTGCCCCAGGCCCGGGCGTATCCGATACGATCTTTCCGTTGGAGATGGCCGTGTCGCCCTGGTCCGCAATCACGGAGATATCAAAGGTCGCCTTGTATGCCGGCTCGTCAAACGACGGAAAAGCGCGGCGGGCATCGGTGGCTTCGAACTGCGTGACGGCGTACTTCCGGCCGTTGGCCTTGCTCAAATACATTCCCCGCAATTCACCATTGAGGATGCCGGTGAAGCGGATCTGGATGGTGGCGGGCCCGGCCTGGATCGGTCGGTCTACAGTCAGGGTGGCCATCTGTTTCTGTTTGTCGAGTGAAACCTTGGCCTTTTGGGTTGCGCCGCTGCTGGTGACGCTTGCCTCCTGGAAGTCGATTTCCGCTGAGTTGAGCACGATCTCGGACGCTGGTTTCAGCAGCCTGACCCCGATGGTCTCTTCGCCAGTGAAGTTGTCTTTCGTAAAATCCGGTGCGAAGGTCAGCTTGTAATTATCAGGGACGACAACGCCGGGCAGCCGCTGCGCGGCCGCAAAAGAAACCAGTATTGGGACCACAATCCACGCCAGGGAAATTCGTCTCATATTCTCCTCAACCTTGAGTCTTCTTAGACCTACCGAAAGACACCTCAACCCGTATTCCACGATACGCAATTTCGCGCCCCAAAGTTCAGAGTGGCACTCCACCGTTCTTTGACCCGACGGCGGTTCCACTCATGACTGTGAATGCACATTGATTCGACGCAAACCAATAAGGAATCTCGCGGTAGTCCTCGACGTCGAACACGGCCAGGTCGGCATCCTTCCCGGCTTCGATTGACCCTTTCCGATCCTGCAGTCGCAGCGCCCAGGCGCCGTTGATCGTGGCCGCCGCAATCGCCTCTGCGGGTGACATCTTCATTTGCGTGCATGCCAGCGACAGGACAAAGGGCATGCTGGGCGTGGGCGACGAACCCGGATTGTAGTCCGTGGCCAGGGCTACCGGCACGCCCGCGTCAATCAGTTTGCGGGCTGGCGGAAACTCTTCCAAACCGAGAAAATAGTTTGCCCCCGGCACCAGCGTCGCCACTGTGTTGCGCCTTGCCAGCTGCGCGATATCATCCTCGTTCACCTTATCCAAGTGATCCAACGACGCGGGATTGAAGCGCAACAGGGACTGCAACGCGGTCCGGCTCAACTGGCAAACATGTGCCCGCACTCCCAAGCCGTGCACGGCGGCGGCATCGAAGATTTTCTCGGTGTCCTCCGCGGAAAAAGCGCCCTGGTCGGTAAACACGTCCACAAACTGCGCCAACTTCCGCTTGGCCGCCAGCGGAATCATCTCCTTACAGACGATCTCAACATAGTTTTGTGAGCATCCCAGGAACTCTTTGGGGACAACATGCGCTCCCAGTAATGTTGAGACCACCGTCCCCGGCCAGCGTCCGGCAGCCTCGCGGATGGCCTCCAGAGACTTCATCTCCGACTCGACGGTCAGCCCGTAGCCCGACTTGGCTTCGACCGTGGTCGTGCCTTGTTCCGCCATTTCGCGTAGGGCACCCAGGACTTTCTCCGCTAGCAGGCTCTTGCTGGCCTTGCGCACGCTTTCGACACTCGACCGGATACCACCGCCCGCTTCCGCGATCTGTTCGTAGCTTGCACCTGAGATGCGTTTTTCGAAATCAACCAGCCGCGGTGTTACAAAAACCGGATGGGTATGGGAATCGACAAACCCGGGCAGGACAACTTGCCCTGCGCAGTCGATCTCGACAATCTTCTTGCGATTTTTTCTCACCCAGGGATCGACCAGCACATCCTTGGTCCTGGCAGCCAAGACAATTTTCCCACCGACGCAGAGAACCGCGCCGCCTTCAATGATGCCGAGTTCCTTGAGGTCGATTCCCCGCCG
This sequence comes from Terriglobia bacterium, assembly GCA_041494805.1. Taxonomy (GTDB): domain Bacteria; phylum Acidobacteriota; class Terriglobia; order Terriglobales; family Acidobacteriaceae; genus JBGQBN01. The sequence continues at coordinate 4,541 of JBGQBN010000011.1, forward strand.
CGGGCCGGGCTTGCCTGAGGCAGTCCGCAGCGTCAACAGCTGGCCGATGTTGACCAGAAGCAGCGGCCGCTGAATTCTCTGATTGGGTTCTCCGGACGGGGTCACGGTTAGAAGTATTTTAACAGCCTGTGGCCAGGCAGTGCGCCAGCTTGAGATTGGATGGTGGGTTGCTTTGCCTGGGTGCCCCAGGTCTCGCTGCCTTTGCGAGACCTGGGAACTGGCGCCGCAACAGTCGCACCACGAGTAATCTGGGATTTGCGCACAAACCCGAGTTTCAATTCCTGCAAGGAATGCAGAACGGAAACTTCTATGACCTGGGAACAAGCAAGGACCGATGTGGCCCTCCCAGGTCTCGCAAAGCGAGACCTGGGGCACCCGGCATTCGGCAAAGACCTTAGAATCGATAAGTAATGAGCAGGACTTATGGGAAAGAAATCACCTGATGAGGATGTATTCGAAGGCCCAGGCTTTAAGATGTCGCGACGAGGCCGATATTTAGAGCTCAAAACCCACCGCTCTCCCGAGGAGCAGCGCGAGCTCATGCGGCGAATGCAGGAGTCTCGCCCCAAAATACTGGCCGAGATCGAACGCAGGACCGCAGAACTTCTCGAAATAATTCACAAGTACACATCTCTCGATCTAGTGGCAAATCTTCTTCTGCGCGAAGTGTTACACGATCCCGACAAGTACGTAGAATCCGAATCCACATTGAGACCTCATTGGGTTGAACATGCCACTGTTCTCGAATTGCGCGATCCAAAATACGAGTTGCGGAACGCCGTGTTGGTCGAAGCTCAGGATATTGAGCGAACGTACACACTGCTCGAAGAGATCTTTATGCAAACAACCTGGTACTACCTTGCGGAGGCAGGAGACCCCACCCGCTCTGGCCCACCTTCGCGAATCGACGAACTGAGGTTTGCTACTCTGCTACACGGAATGTCCGTGCGGTCCCCTGCCTATTCATCCCACTGGAGGGATGTCCTCGTCGGCTTGTTTGAGCGTGGCAGCGGCATTGAGTGGCTTTCCTCCACTCACAAACTCGATATACGCAGTGCTTTGGCAATTGTTGATGCCATCGAGAAACACATCGTTGATACACTTCGAAACCGTTTTGAGCAGGCACGGACCGCGCGTAGCGATTTCATTGAACGATTGACGGAGTACAAATCGACAGGTGTTTTCGAAGGTCAAGCACATGAGAAGGAAGTCTTTGATCGGATTCGAAATATGCGAGGCAAGTATGCGAAACGATATTTAGACTACGTCTTGGCGGAATGGACACGTGTAGCCCTCGGCACGGTGCTCTCATTTTCTGCGGAAAGCATCGCTAAGCTTTCGGGAGTGGACTTGGAGCGTCTACAAGCATTCCTGAACGAAACGTCAGTGGAGTTTGGTACCTGTGGCACGGATCTATTGCCGGCACCGGTCAATATTCTGCATGAGCGGCCGATAGTGCGTTACGAGAGTGACCATTTTTGCAGCGTGCCACAGCTTCTCCCTTGGGCCGTAAAACCAGCCTTCGAGCGAGTGTTGTTGTCAGGCCCGAATTGGAATGCTTACCAGAGGCACCGATCCTCCTATCTTGTTAGCACTGCAATCAAGTATCTCACGAACATGTTGCCAGGCGCGACCGCATTTCAGGGCCTGTTCTACCCACTCGAAGCGGGACAAGAAGCAGAGTTGGATGGGTTGGTGCTCTTCGACCGTTACGCTTTTCTGCTTGAGGGAAAGGCAGGTTCGTTAGGTAAGGCGCGTCGCGGAGGAAAGGACAAGATAAAGACTCAACTGGAAGCGTTAGTTGGGGACGCCGCGGATCAAGTAGTTCGTGCAGACACCTATATTCGCAGGGAGGAAGTTCCGACTTTTCGACTGGAGGATGGCGGGACTGTCAGGGTCGATAAGGCGAGATACTCCGAGCGTGTGCTGGTCACCGTGACGTTGGATGTGCTCGATATTTTCACAGCTGACATGTACCAAATGAGGGACATCGGAGTCGTTACCACTCACGATCTTCCATGGTGTGTTGCTTTGACCGATCTGCGGGCTATATCGGAAATTCTGGTGCGGCCTTTCGAGGCTACTCACTATCTGCGCTGGAGGCTTGCAACACTTGAAGACTCTCGGCTTCATGGCGGCAAAGACGAGCTCAATTGGCTAGCCGTCTACTTGAAAGAGGGGCCCGCACGACCGAGTGTGCCTAGCGACTTTACTGACTTGTCATTCACGAGCTACACAGACGACTTCGATGCCTATTTCCTCTACAAAGAGGGGGCTAGAACAATTCCGGCACCCAGACCCGCTCAATTTCTGCCTAGGCCGATGGAAGCCCTGTGCAATGGCGTTACAGCAGAACGGCTCCATGGCTTTACTGAATTTTGTGAATACCTGCTCGACTTGAATTTTGATGAACGAACGGAGTTCGCGCAAAAGCTCACAGAGCTCGCATTTAAGGAGCAACGAGGTCAAACAGGAGACTTCCAATTAGGCGGCAAGTCCGTCGCAATAAAGGTGACCTTCCGCAATTTGTCTGAAAAAGACTTGAATACAGAGGCATCAACTCTCAGTCGTATCAACGGGAAGAAATCCCTTGCCATTTCACTCACATCGATACCCGACTGGCACATTCATGGATGGTCGACAGTAGCCTAGTTAGATCTAAGCTTTCATTGGGATTTCCACTCGCCTTTTCTTCGCAAACTCCTTCGCCTCCTCGTACCCCGCGTCCACATGCCGGATCACACCCATCCCCGGATCGGTGGTCAGCACCCGCTCAATCCGCTTGGCCATCATCTCCGTGCCGTCGGCGACGGTGACCTGCCCGGCGTGCAGGGAATAACCAATACCCACACCGCCACCATTGTGAATCGAAACCCAGGAAGCCCCGGCCGCCGTGTTCAACAGAGCATTCAGCAGCGGCCAGTCGGCAACCGCATCGCTGCCGTCTTTCATGCTCTCAGTTTCGCGGAAGGGTGAGGCGACCGAGCCACAATCCAGGTGATCGCGCCCAATCACGATCGGCGCTTTGATCTTGCCTTTTTTTACCAGGTCGTTCATGGCCAGCCCGAATTGCGCGCGTTCGCCATACCCCAGCCAGCAGATGCGGGCAGGCAATCCCTGGAATTTAATTCGTTTCCGGGCCAGATCAATCCAGCGTCGCAGAATCCGATTCTCGGGGAAGAGCTCCAGCACCAGATCGTCGGTCACGGCGATATCGGACGGCTCGCCTGACAACGCTACCCAGCGGAATGGGCCTCGTCCTTCGCAGAACAGCGGACGAATATATGCCGGCACGAATCCCGGGAAGTCGTACGCATTCTTCACTCCTCGTTGAAAGGCGAAGGTGCGGATGTTGTTGCCATAGTCGAACGTGACTGCGCCCATTTTCTGCAGACGCAGCATACCCTCAACGTGCCGGGCCATAGCATCGAGCGACCGCTCCTGGTAGGTGTGCGGATCGCGTTGACGTAGTTCGAGCGCTGCTTCGAACGTCATGCCATTGGGAACGTAACCGTTCAGCGGGTCGTGGGCTGAAGTCTGATCGGTCAGGATGTCGGGTACCACGCCGCGCTCGGCCAGCTGAGGAATGATATCGGCACAATTTCCCACCAGCCCGACGGAAACATTTTCCTTTTTTCGTACTGCGTTCTTCAGAATGCGCAGAGCCTCGTCGAGCGTCGTGACCATGAAATCGCAGTAGCCGGTCTTCAAGCGCTTCTTAATGCGCTCGGGATCAACGTCAATTCCCAGGAACGCCGCGCCGGTCATGGTCGCAGCCAGAGGCTGAGCGCCACCCATACCACCCATGCCACCGCTGACGATCAGCTTGCCCGCCAGGTCTCCGCCGAAGTGTTTTTCGCCCGCCGCCGAGAGAGTCTCAAACGTACCCTGAACAATTCCCTGGGAGCCGATGTAGATCCATGAGCCCGCCGTCATCTGCCCGTACATCATCAGACCGGCGCGCTCCAGTTCGTTGAACTTCTCCCAATTCGACCAGTGGCCCACCAGGTTGGAGTTCGCAATCAACACCCGCGGCGCATAGTCGTGTGTCTTGAAAATGCCCACCGGCTTGCCGGACTGGACCAGCAAAGTCTCGTCGTTCTCGAGATTCTTCAGCGCGCTGACGATCGCGTGGTAGGCCTCCCAGCTGCGCGCTGCCCGTCCGGTGCCCCCATAGACCACCAAGTCCTGGGGCCGCTCCGCAACCTCTTCGTCAAGGTTGTTCATGAGCATGCGCATGGCGGCTTCCTGCTGCCAGCCTTTACAGGAAATAGCGTTGCCTCGCGGGGCGCGGATGGGGGTGTAGGTTGACGATGTAATGTCTGTTTCAACCGGCATACTTAGATGGTAGTGCTTCGGCGGAAAGGGTTCAAATCACCAGGTGTTGTAGGGAGTCCCGTCGGACGCCACCGTGGTGGACGCACTGTGTACATCGGTAATCCCACTCGAATCCTGCTGGTCAGGAGACATCTCGTAGTCCTCCTGCACCGGCTCCCAGTCGGGTTTGCCGGTAATGGGATCGTTTGGGATCAGCTTGATGTACCCCGCCGTCACTAGATCATCCAGCGCTTGCGGAGCTTTCTGCTTGTCCAGGGTGTATTGCGAGATCAGCGAACGCAGCGTGAATAAATTCTGATGCAGCACCGATTCTTTGGCATGCAGGAGCGACTGGTTGTAATTCGGGATGGCGATGGCGAGCAGAATGGCAATCAGGCTGATGACGATCATCAGCTCAATCAAGGTGAAGCCGCGGCTGCGCTTTCTGCGGAGTCTTGCCATTTACCAGTCCTTGTACTTGGTTCCGTCCAGCGCCGTGGCTTGCGATTTCGTGTACACGTCAAAAACGTTCTGTTCGCCCCATGAATCCGAGTCGGGGTCGTCCTGCATCGAGTGCAGTCCCCACTCGTCCTTGCCGGTCATCGGATCCACCGGAATTCTGCGAAGGAAGCGCAGTTTCTTGCCACCCACGTCCACGCCTTTCACCAGCGTTTCCATATCCGGCGGATAGTTTTCGGTGCCCACTTTGGTCTGAAATGAGCCACGGTCGGCGGCGTCCTTGTAACGGTCAATGGCGTCGCGCATCTCCCACAGATCACGCCGCAACTCACGTTCCCGCTCCCGCTTGATTACCACCCGCGCCAAGGGAATGGCCAAGCCGGTCAGGATAACCAGGATCCCGGCGGCCACGATCAACTCGATGAGCGTGAAGCCACGAGTCCCGATGCGGCGTGCACTCGATATGCGATACCCGGCTGGAAGTGGTTTCATAAGTACTGCTCGTGGTGTCAGGGCTCCGGGTTTCAGGCTCTGGGCTCTAGGCTTCAGGCTATAGGCTTCCACTGCGGAGCCAACCCAGAGCCAAGCGCCTAAAGCTGCTACTGCACGGTAACCGTCGCTACGGCGCCAGCTACCGGCATGGCCTGCATGTTCGGATCTCGCGCCCCGCCCCTCGAGATGGTCAGCGTGGACTGCCCGCTCGCTTTTGCTAACAATGTCAAAGTGACGACCGCACCCTGGCCGGAAATGCCGGCCGCACCCGGCGGCCGCGTAGCCGTAATTTGCAACGATCCGCCCGCGTCATCGTCACGATGTACCAGTGCGACTGCCTGGCCATCCTGCGAAAGCAGACCGCCATTCGAAACGTTCACTACCTGCAAAACTTTGGGATCGTAGCTAACCTGCAACGGCACGGAATGCACATTCTGCGCGCCCGTGAGCAGGATATTCACCGCAAACGTGGATCCCGCAGCCTGGGTGATGTTGGCCGGGTCAAAGACAAAACTCGCAGCCCCGGGAGGAGCCGGTTGGGGCATCGCCGGTGCAGTCTGGGACATTGCTGGTTGGGCGGGCGAGCTGGCCGCGGATGGAGGCGGTGTCCCCGCAGCCGGAGCCTGATTTGCCGGTGCGGGAGCCGCAGAATGCACTCGGCGCAATCCAATGGCGCTGGCCGTGCCTACTTCCAGCGGCCGTTGATTCAGGTCGCTGAGTTCCTGTCCGCGCACAATGTGCGGAATCAGAACAAAAACGATCTCATTCTCCCGGTGCTCCGTGGTGGTCTGCGAGAACAGGTATTTCAAGATTGGCACCGAGGCCAGTCCCGGAATGCCACTCAAGGACTTCGTATCCTGATCCTCCAGCATGCCACCCAGCAGATTCACCTCGCCTTCCTTCAGGCGAATTTCATGCTCGATTTTCCTCTGCCCAATCACCGGCTGGTCAATGCCGCCGATGTTGACGTGCGAGGTCACCGAGGAAATGTCCAGCGAAATCTTCAGCGTAACTTCGTTGTTGGCATGCACCTTCGGCGTGATGTCAATGTTCACGCCCACATCAAGGTACTGGAACTGTGTATTCACCAGCGGGTTAATACCGACGCCACCGATACCCGGCTGGAACGATCCGGTCGCCACCGGCACGCGGTCGCCGATCTTCAGTGAGGCCTTTTGCCCATCCACGGCGCGGATCTGCGGATTCTGGATCAGCTTCACAGTGCTGTCGCTGAACAGTGCCGTCGCCGTGACAGCCGGAATCGTCACCGTGAAGTCGGTCGCGTTCAGGTTCCCAATCCGGTTAAGGTTGATCTGGTTAGGCGTACCCGTCGTCGGGGTGGTTGTCCCGGTCCCAGTACCTGTGCCCGTGTTCGTGTTTATGTTGCTTTGCAGGGCCACCGAGGCACTGGTGGGTGGACTGATTCCCAAGGTTCGCATCTTGTCCCGGCTGATTTGCATGACCGCCACTTCGACGATCACTTCCGACTTGGCTTTATCGAGATCGCCGACCAGTTTTTGAGCCAGCGCGATCTGGTCGGGTGTTCCCCGCACCACCAGTGCACCCTGCGAGGGTATGGGCTGAATGCGGGAGATCTCCAGAATTTGGCGTAACGCATTGACCACATCCTGGAGTTCCGTGGGCTGGGACAGATTCGCCAGGTAGAAAGTCTTGATGACGCTTTGCTCTATGTCCTTGCGCTTGGAGGGATTGTCGGCGGCCACGAAGATGGTGTTGGGGGTAACCGGCCGCCAGAAGGTTTTCGATTCCAGCGCGATGATCTGCAGGGCCTCTTCCAACGATATCCCGTTCAGCTCGATGCGAATACGGCGCGAAGTGTAGTCGGGGTCAAAAAGCACATTCATCCCCGCCAGCTTGCCCACGGTCTCGTAGATGACCTTGGTATCTTCCGTGAGTTTCAGGGTGATGGGAACGTTCGAAATGGGGGCCAGATCCACCGGGCCCTGAGCCTCTTCCATGCGCTTCTGCAGCCCTACGGAAGGGGACGACGACGACGCTTTCGGCGCGGGAGACGCCGCGGCCGCATCAATCATTGTCTGGGTGCGACGGATTTCCTGCTGGGCAACGAAGCTGGCGGGGTCGATCTCCGCCGCCTTGCGGAACATCGCCATCGCCTCATCCAGCTTGCCAGCGTCGCGCACTAGCTGCCCGCGATGAACCAGCGATGCCCCGGCATAGAAACGCGAACGCTCATAGGAGGCGCGGTATTGAACGTCCTTGGGCTTGAGCTCGTAAGCCTGCTTGTAAAGGTTGTAAGCGTCCTCGTAATTCTGGCGAGCCTCAGCGTCCTTCCCCTTGGCATACAAGGACTTGGCCTTATCGGCGGCGGCAGGCAGGGTAATGGCCACGACGAGCAAAACAATCGCCGCCGGTCGGATCAGGCGTCTCATCACTTGGTCCCTCGCAGGCAGTCTTCCCCCGAAGGTCGCCCGGACCCAGGGTTGGAGCTTTCAATTTGCGCCGAAGAAGACGTAACTTTTGCGATTATAGCATCGCTCCAGAGCGCACCGAAGTTACTGCTGTGGTGGCAGTTATACTCTTTGGTCTTAATCCCAATAGGCTACGGCCGGTCGGCCGTCCTCAGGCGTCAGTCGTCAGGCGTCTGCCTCCACAAAACAGACTGAAACACAGCCGGGCCGACGAAAGGTCCTGACGACTGACGCCTGAGGACCTAACTCCGCTCCTCGACGCCCTTCCCTTCCCATGAGATAAGCTATTCCCAACCATGCCACGCCAGCCCGCTCACCCGACCAAGGCCAATAAAGAGAAGAATCCCCGCCGAGACCCCACGGCTGCGGGCCAGCGTGACGCCGCTGTAAACAGGATCGCTTCCCACAACTACTTCTTGCTGGAAAAATTTGAAGCTGGGGTTGCCTTGACCGGAACTGAGGTCAAATCAGTACGGGCGGGCCGCGCCAACCTGAAGGACGCCTACGGCTTGCTCAAAGACGGCGAACTATGGTTGCTCAACTGCCACATTGGCCCCTACGAGCACGGCAACATCTTCAACCACGCCCCACTGCGGACTCGCAAGCTGTTGATGCATAAAGAAGAAATCCGCAAGCTGATCGGCAAAATGCAGCAAAAGGGGCAAACCCTCATCCCCACACGCATCTATTTCAAGAACGGCAGAGTGAAAGTGGAACTCGCCCTGGCCAAGGGCAAGCAGCTCTGGGATAAGCGGGAGACCGAGCGCCGCAGAACCGCCGACAAAGAAGCAAGAGAGGCGATGGCCAGATCACGGAAGGGGAGCTAGGTGCGCTCATCGCCCATGAAGACCGTCAATCTCAAAGAAGGCATGCCCCTGGTGCGTGAGGCTACCTCACAACTGAACCGCGAACTCGCTGTGGCGAAACAACAGGGGTACGGCCTGATCAAGTTGATCCACGGCTACGGGTCCACGGGAGCCGGTGGCGAAATCCGGATCGCGGTGCAAAAACGGCTGCGCGAAATGAGTGACCACGACGAAATTCGGGGCTGCATCTTTGGCGAGAACTGGGCGAAGTCCGATGAGCAGACTTGGAGGATCATCACCGCTTATCCTCCGCTAAAGAAGGACCGCGACCTGGGCCGAGGAAACTTGGGAATAACGATTGTGTTGCTTTAGCTGAAATTCATTGCACCCGGCCCAGCAGGTCGAATAACTCAGCAGAGAGCGGCTTGCTTCGCGGCTCGCCATGCACTACAATGTAGTGCATGAAGACCGAAGTTTATAGTTGGCGGATTTCGGCGGAAAGAAAGGCCGAACTGGAGAGCGAGGCCCGGCGGGAAGGTACTTCTCTGGCTGGGCTGCTGGAACGGATCACAGCGCAGTGGCTGGAAGAGCGTCGTAACGGCGACGAAGACGAACAGGCCGCGTTGAGACGTCGGGTGATGGCAACGGTAGGGACGATTCACAGCGGAGACCCCACGCTAGCAACTCGCGCCCGCGAGATTGTCCGCGAAAGAATAGCGCGTAAGAACACCCAGGAATCCAATGCCTCCCGCCGGGCTGATTGATACCGGCGCCATCGTGGCTATTGTAAACGCCGATGAGTATTGGCACGCCGCTTGTCTGGAAGCATTAGCGTCCCTGCAAATGCCATTGCTCACCACCACAGCAGTCCTAACCGAATTCTTTCATCTGATATCCGCCCGTTCCTTGAACATGAACAAAGCTTGGAGCTTCGTTCGCTCGGGGGCGCTCACAATTCATCCCATGAACGATTCTGATTTGCCCGAACTTCATGCGCTGATGGCCCAGTACAAAGGCCGGCCCATGGACTTTGCCGATGCCACGCTGGTGCATCTGGCTGCTCGCGAATCTTTGAGCTTGATCTTGACCGTGGACCACGACGATTTTGAAACCTATCGCATCGCTGGGCGCAAGCGCTTCAGCATTCTGCCAAACCGGGCCAAGAAGTAACTAGGCGCAGGCATGATGCGCGCGTAGTCCCCGCGGAGAGAAGCTCCGCAAGCAACGTCTCTACAGGGAATGCTAGTGGTTGCAGACCATATGAAGCTCGCCTGCCCAGACGGGGGCATCTGGGCCTACGTGGTTCATCTCACTTCGCCGGCTGGCCGATCGCCTTCAGGTATTCGATAAGCGCCCAGCGTTCTTCATCGCTGAGCTCGGGCCCGATGACTCCCTGGCCCGATCCATTGCGGAACTCATGTCCGGCGTTCGAATTGCCCGGATGCGGATCGTCCGGTTGATCGCTGTGGAATTCAAAACCGCCCTCGAACTTGGCTGTACTGAATCCCACATACTTGGGATCGAATTCCCGGTTGCCTACGTAGAAGGTTTTGTCACGCTGGTCCGCGGGAACGAGCATCTGGTAAAGGTTTGGCACCGATCCGTTGTGCAGAAATGGCGGCGTGGCCCACATCCCGCCCAGAGGCCGGGCCCGGTATTTCAGCGGAGCAGTCACCTTGTCATCGCGGAAACCGTTCCACTCGCTTCTTTCCTTGGCAGACAGGCCCAACTCGTCGTATTTCATGTCGCGAATTTTGCCAGTGACCAGGCTAAGGCCATCCGCGGCGGAGATTGTTCCCGATCCTAAAGCACCCGGCGTGGCGCGTCGCTGCTGCCAATTGGCGGCAGCCTTGGGATCAGTCCCGATCTCCTCCAGTGGAATCTCATTCAGCTGCAGAAAGCGGTGGCCATCCAGCCCAGCTTCCCAGTACTGGGGCTGCTGAATTTCGGGCGAATCGAGCGGCGGCAGGTGGCAGTGCTGGCAATGCTTCCGGTAAAGCTCGGCACCTTTCTGCGCCTTGGCTTGGTCGATCGGTCCCAGGATTTGCTCGGGCCAGACCGGTGAGCGCAGACCCGTGAAAGCCGTAGGACCGGCAAGAAGATTCTCTATTTCCCAAAGATTCTTCACGTTGACGGTGGAGTTGTAGAGCTTCTTGGGGTCGGTGAGGTTGACCCTGGCCCGCACGCCCAGCGCCTCGCCGATATTTCGCACCATCGGCTGCTGGATCGAGGCGTTATATTGCACCCAGGCAAACCAACTGGCATACCAGAGGGGAGGAAAACTCACGGGGGCGTCGGCAACCCGGAGGTTCGCGTTGTCCAACTCAGTTCCGAAAACGAAGTTGCCGATGCGGCCGAGGGCGTCTGTGCGCCCAAATCCTCCTTCTGAGGCGGCGGGATAAATATTCCCCGCATCGGCCGCATTCTTCTCGGCCAAGCCCTTGTTCAGGAAAGCTTCGAACTCTTGCCGCAGCTTGCGCTTCGCATCGTCGGATGCGTTCTCGCCGAGGACGGCCTTGGCAAAGCGGTCGAAGCGGAAGGGTATTTTGTCGGTGAATCCGACTGCATACCCCAGTTCCGTCTGAAACGCGAGAAGATCGGCGGTCGAAGATCCGCCCTCAATGCGGATTCCCTTGCCCTGGTACTCCAACTGTCCGGTGTGGCATGCGGCGCAAGTGAAACCCACGACTTCCACGGTCTGACCCGTATCCGGATCGACCACGGTGTCCTTGGCGAAACCTACCGGCAACCCGTCGGGATTCTCTGGGCTTATGGGGTCCGGCAGGAAGCCGAATCTTGCCAAATAGGACGTCTCGCGAAATTTTGGGACGGTTCCAAAGACTTTGATCTTCGGCTGCTCCAGCGCCATAAACCACGAGTACGGCACCAGTTCGGTCCCCTGCCCAGTGTGATAGAACCGCTGCCTTTGGACGGCTGACCAGTTCTGGCCAAGGTAGTGGATGTCTGTGACCGGGTGGTAGGGCGGCAACTTCTCGCTGGGGCGCGTGACCAAGAGGGTTTTCAGTTGCTGGCACCCGCTCATGCACATCACGCACAGTGCGATCGCGAGCAGCAACCAGGAAGCGCAAACATATCGTCTAGTCATGTTGTTGTAGGTCTTTGTACCAATTGCCAAGGCTATGAACACAAATGCGGACTAAAGAAATCAACGTTATCTGGGAAGCAAACGCGACGACTTATGAAAATGAAGTTAGAGATGGTAGCAGCATTCTACCTGCCACACCGCAAACGACTCTGTGCCTGCCGGCCACGATGAAGTAACTCTTGTGGACGCATCAGCATAACAGCGCTGAAAGACTCCGAAAAGCGGGTATCGGTCACAACTCCGGAGGCTGGAGAAGTCACCGAATCAGATAGCCGGCCTATCCGTTTGGATAGGGATAAACATCGAGCGGTTCCCCGATACGGAACGCATGCCGCCAGCTTACGCTCCCTGGTCTTGCGCAATTCGTTGGTTACCGACGATACTGGAACTGCAAACCATGAAAACAAATCTTTTCTTTTCCAATCCAGCAGACATCGAAACCGAATGTCTGGTTGTAGTCGTGCTCGACCGAGGCGATAAAGACAAGCCCGAAGTGTCCGTCGAAAGCACAGACGCCAGCATCAAGAACGCGGCGGTCGACGTACTCGCGAGCGGTGAGGTTACGGCCAAAATCTTTGAGCCCACGCTGCTGCATCATCCTGCCAAGCTGAAGGCCAAACGCCTGCTGCTTCTGGGCGGAGGCAAGGCCAAAGGCTTCTCCACCTTCGAGCTGCGCCGCCTGGCTGGAGCCGCTGTGCGCAATCTGAAATCGCGAGGCGTGCGCAGCTTTGCATTTGTCGCTCCCGACGGCATGACTGGGGAAGACGCCGTAAAGGCCATCGTCGAAGGCGCGTTTGTGGGCAACTTCGATGCCAACACCTATCAGAGCGACCGCAAGGACCAGAGGATTGACGCTCTCACCATCCTGGCTCGTGGTGACCAGGCGCGCCTGCAGCAGGTGATGAACGAAGCTAGCATCCTGGGCGAGTCGCAGAATTTCACTCGCGAACTGGTGAATGAACCCAGCAACCGCATGACGCCCACCAAGCTGGCCGACCATGCCCGCAAGATGGCACAGGAAGTCGGACTGAAGTGCGAGGTCTATGGCGCGGACAAGATCCGGGAACTCAAGATGGGCGCTTTCTGGGGCGTGGCGCAAGGCTCGGACGAGCCGCCAGCGCTGATCGTACTCCGCCACGAACCTGCCGGGGCGCCCGTCGAACCCATGCTCGGCCTAGTGGGAAAAGGGATTACGTTCGACACTGGCGGCATTTCGATCAAACCCTCCGACGGCATGGAAAAGATGAAATACGACATGGCCGGCGGCGCCGCCATGCTCGGTGCCATGCGCGCGATTGCACTGCTCAAACCGAAAGTGAAGGTCACGGCCATCGTCTGCGCGACCGAGAACATGCCTTCGGGCAAAGCGCAAAAGCCGGGCGACGTGCAGATTGCCATGTCCGGCAAGTCCATCGAGATCATCAATACCGATGCCGAGGGGCGACTTGTCCTCGCCGACGGCCTCTTCTATGCCCGCCAACTCGGCTGCACTCACCTGGTGGATGCGGCTACGCTGACCGGCGCAGTCGTAGTTGCGCTGGGCTACATCAATGCTGGCGTCTTCGCCAATGACGAAAAAATGTATGAGCGTTTCAGCAAGGCGCTGGCCAAGGCAGGCGAGAAATTTTGGCGCATGCCGCTCGACGAAGAATACAAAGAGAGCATTCGCTCCAATATTGCGGACATCGTTAATTCCGGCGGGCGTTGGGGAGGTGCCATCAACGCGGCCATGTTCCTGAAGGAATTTGCCGAGGACACGCCCTGGCTGCACCTCGATATCGCCGGCACTGCCTGGACGGAGGAAGCCAAGCCCTGGATCGCCAAGGGGCCCTCGGGGATTGCAGTGCGGAGCCTGGTGGAGTTCGCCAGGGATTTTGCGAGCTGAATTCTGGGCCACGGATTTGCGCGGATTAGCGCGGATCTGAAATCGGGAAGCACGTCTACATCACCGGTGGCACGGTGATCCCCATCACCGCCAGGGAGCGGATCAGTTCGCGGCGTACGACTGCCGCCGTCGCCAGCAGGAACTTCTTCCGGCCTTCGTCCGCTTCGTTGAGAATGGGATGGCGGTGGTAGAAGTAGTTGAAGAGCTGCGCCAGTTGAAAGGCATGTTTCGCCAGATACGCAGGCTCGGTAGTGGCGATGCACTGGTCGACGATGTAAGAAGTCTTCGACGCCGCGAGCCATAGTTCCCAAATTTCGTTGCCAGCTTCTCCACTCAGGTATTGGGAGAAATCAAAGCCCTCCGCGGAGAACTGATCCGGCTCGATCCCGCCTTTGCGAAAAATGTTGGTGGCGCGCACCACGGCGTACTGGGCATAGGGTCCGGTCTCGCCTTCAAAACTGAGCGCTTCCTTGAAGTCGAAGGCAATCACGGAGGGCTTGGTGAATTTGAGCATGAAATAACGCAGCGCACCGATAGCGATCTGGGTCGCGATGGCCAGGCGCTCAGCGTCGCTCAACTGCGCATGGCGGGAATCCACTTCTTTTTTGGCCGAAGCAATGAGCGTGTCGATCAGGTCGTCAGCTTTCACGCCGAAGCCTTTGCGGCCGGAGACCTCGATGTGCGCACGGCCCTTGTCTTCGTCGGAGAGTTCGTAGCCGAGTTCGGCAGCGCAGCCTGGGGTAAGCGCGACCATCTCGTAGGAAAAATGCCTGTAATGGTCAGCCTGCCGGTTGTAGCCGAGGCCGCGCAGCGCTTCAAGCACGGTGTTCTGCGCCTCGGCCTGGCGGGCGTCAATCACGTTGTAGATTTCGGCCACATCCCCAAAATGGGGGTGGTCCAACGCGCCGACCGGGGTTGAAATCCAGCAGTCACGACCGTTGGGATAGCGATAGAACTTGCGATATCCGAAGTCGCGGCCGAGCAGACCAAACTTCCACAGGTGGTAGGCGATATCTTTACCGACGTAGCCGACGGTACCGTTGGAACGGACAATCACTTTCTGGTCTTCCTCAGCTACCCGACCGTCCTCCGCACCCTCTTTGTGCTCCGTGGTCAGAATCTTTCCTCTCCGCATCACCCAGCAACCCTTGTTCTTGCCCTCGGTCTCGAAGAAGAGCACGCCGCCTGCTTTCAGCTTGGTGAAAGCTGCGTCCCAGAAGTGGAGGTGCAGAATTTCGCTCTCACGGGGCAGGAAGTCGTACTTGATTTCGAGGCGATCCATGGTCTCCAGATGACGGCGCAGGACCGCGGTGGACATCAACTCGGCGAGGGCAGCGGTTTCGTTCCCACCCTGTTCAATCGCATGTAAGGTTTGTGTGCGCGATTGCAGGTTCTGCTTGTCCTGCTCGTACCAGTGCGAGACACGGGCATAAAGGTCCCAGCAGTAATAATCAAATCGCGGTTGGCGGGCGAGTTGTTCGATTTCTGCCCGCGTTTTTTTCTCCAGATGCAGAAAGCCCACGACAACATCGGCCACCTGGACGCCAGTGTTGTCGATGTAGTTCTGAACGTCCACTTCGCGCCCCGCAAAATGCAGCAGGCGGACGAAGGTGTCGCCCAGGATGGCGTTGCGTAAGTGTCCTATGTGCGCCGCCTTGTTGGGATTGATGCTGGAGTGCTCCACCAGGATCTTGCCCGGTGCATTTTCAGTTCTGGGTCTTTCATCAGCGGCAAGGGCGGCTGCCACTTCCCCGCGTTTGAGACGCGCATTGATGTAGCCCGCGCCGGCAAGCTCAAACTTCTCAAATCCCGGCACCACGCCGATGCTGGCGACGATTTCTTCCGCGATTTTGCGGGGTGGTTTGCGGAGTTTCTTGGCCAGTTCGAAAGCCAGCGGCAGAGCGTACTCCCCCAGGTCCACGCGGGGAGGCTGCTCAATGACGATTCGGGGCAAGTCGAGATCGTAAGCGCGACGCAGGAAGTCGCGCACGTGCTGGGCTAGCCGACGTTCCAGATGGTGATACAAGGGTCCCTCTAAGCTGTTGAAGAAGATAGTGATTGTAGCAGAGCGGGTGCGGCTGCGAAGTTTGACGAGGGATGCCGGGTTCCCTATGATGAAAAATCAGTCGTTGGTCGTTCGTCGTTCGTCGTTGGGCCAGAAACACTTACCAAGCTGGCCCACGCCAACGAACAACGACCAACGACCTAGGACTGGTTCATGCGCGTAGCCTACCTCGACTGTTTTTCCGGCATGAGCGGCGACATGTTTCTGGGTGCGCTGGTGGATGCCGGTGTGCCGGTGCGGGTTTTCGAGGAAACGGTTGCGGCGCTCGATATCGGGGCGCGTCTGGAGATTTCCCGCGTCAATCGCAGCGGGATCAGTGCGACCAAGGTGGATGTTTACGTTCACGGCGAAAAGGAACTGCCGCGGGAGGTGTACTGGGAGCAGCATGCTCATGAGCATCACCATGAACACGAGCACGCGCATGGACCCGAGCACGACCATGTCGAACTGCGGGAACACAATTATGCCCGGGCTAGCCAGGAGCCGTCGCGGACGGGGGCGCCCGCGCCACACGAGCACGGACGGGGGTTGACGGAGATTCGCGAGATCATCCGCCGGGCGGCCATCAGCGCGGGCGCGAAGCAGACGGCGATCGCCATCTTCGAGGCCCTCGGTGCGGCGGAGGCTAAGATCCACAATAGTGACATCAAGAATATCCACTTTCATGAAGTGGGCGCGGTGGATGCGATGGTGGACATCGTTTGCGCGGCGGTGGGGGCAGAAGCGCTGGGCGTGGATGAGATCATCTCCTCGCCGCTCAACGTGGGAGGCGGAACGGTGAAGTGCGCGCACGGGACATTTCCCGTGCCCGCGCCGGCAACGGTGGAGCTATTGAAGGGCGCACCGGTGTATTCGTCAGGAATTCAAGCGGAACTAGTCACGCCAACCGGTGCCGCCATCGTAAAAACGCTCGCGAAACGATTCGCGCCGTTTCCAGAAATGAAGATCGAAAAGAGCGGATACGGTGCGGGCACGCGCGACTTCCCTGGCCACGCAAATGTCGTTCGGCTGACCATTGGCGAGTCACAACCGGAGTTGGCCGCGAAGACCTCCCAGGAGACGATTACCGTGCTCGAGGCCAACCTCGACGATCTGAATCCGCAGGTCTTCGGCTACGTAATGGATCGTCTGCTCGAGGAAGGTGCGCTGGATGTCTTTGCCATACCGGTGCAGATGAAAAAGAGTCGCCCAGGAACACTGCTGACTGTTCTTTGCAAACCCGAAGATGCCACCAGATTGACGCATCTGATCTTTACTGAAACAACCACGCTGGGCGTGCGTCGGCGCGAAGAAAAACGCCACACCCTGGCACGGAAATGGATTACCGTGACCACGCGCTGGGGCGATGTGCGGTTGAAGGTCGCGAGCATGAATGGGACGATTACGAACTACGCTCCTGAATATGAGGACTGCAGACGGATCGCCTCGGAGCAGCATGTGCCGTTGAAGAGTGTAATGAATGAGGCTGTCGAGTCTTACTTAAAGACCCTCAAGGGCTGAGGCCCTTCGAGTGTCGAACCGCAGAACGTAGGGCCGGAGGCCCTGCTCCACCCAGACACAAGAGCACGAAGCTCATGACCAAGAAGTTCTACATCACGACGCCTATCTATTATGTCAACGCCAGGCCGCATATCGGCCACGCCTACACGACCATTGCGTGTGACACCATTGCGCGGCGGCAGCGCATGATGGGCTTCGATACCTACTTCCTGACCGGCACGGACGAGCATGGGCAGAAGATCGAGCGAGCCGCGCAGGCCGCGGGCAAGACGCCGCAGCAACTCACGGACGAAGTTTCCGCCGAGTTTCGCGCCCTCTGGGATCGGATGGGACTGACCTACGACGACTTCATCCGCACAACCTCGGAGAAACACAAGCGAGCCGTGCAACAGTTGTTCCGCCGGATTCGCGACAACGGCCATATCTACAAGGGTCAATACACCGGGCAGTACTGCGTCTTTGACGAACTGTACGTAGATTCCGTAGGACCGGGTGCGCCTTGTCCGGAATGCGGGCGGCCAACCGAAACAGTGAAAGAAGAGAATTACTTCTTCAAGCTCTCTGCCTTCCAGGACAAGCTGCTGAGCCTGTACACGGAGCAGCCGGATTTTATCCGTCCGGAAACGCGCCGCAATGAAGTAACGTCGTTCGTGCGTTCCGGGCTGCGCGATCTTTCCGTCAGCCGCAGCACGTTTTCCTGGGGTATCCCGGTGCCCGATGATCCCAAGCATGTGATCTACGTCTGGCTGGACGCCCTGGCCAACTACATCACCGCACTGGGCTACGGCTCGGACGACACCCGGCTTTTCGACAGGTACTGGCCCGCCGACCTGCAAATGGTGGGCAAGGAGATCGTCCGCTTCCATTGCGTGTACTGGCCGGCGTTTCTGATGGCTGCCGGTGTACCACTGCCGAAGAGCATCGTGGCGCATGGGTGGCTGTTATTTGAAGAGAACAAGATGTCGAAGTCGCGTGGCAACATCGTGCGGGCGGAGACGATTCTCGAAGTCCTGGGCGCGGACGCACTGCGTTACTTCCTGCTGCGTGAGGTTGTGTTCGGGCAGGACGGGTCGTTCTCATTTGATGCTCTGGTACAGCGCTACAACGCCGACTTGGCCAACGGGCTGGGCAATCTCGCGAGCCGCACTTTGACCATGATCAACCGGTATTTCAAGGGCGAAGTGCCATATCCTGCAAGCGGTCAGGCACTCAATCCCCCATTCCAGGACCAAAGCGTCTTCCCTAGGGAAGTTGCTGACAGAATAATTGTTAACTATTCGACGAAGTTCGACGCCCTCGATTTTTCGGGTGCACTCAAGGAAGCTTGGTTCCTACTTGCCACGGCCGACAAATACATCGTCGAAAACGAACCGTGGGCGCTAGGTGAGAAAGAGGATGGGGACAGCCGCTCGCGCTTGGCCACCATTCTCTACTCCAGCGCCGAGGCGCTGCGAATTGTGACGGCGCTGGCGCATCCGGTGATTCCTGAAGCTACGGCGAAGATCTGGGCGCAATTGGGCCTGGGAGACATCAAAACGTTTTCGTTGTCTGATCTGAAATGGGGGCAGCTCAAGCTGGGGACGAAGCTGGGCAATGTCGAAGCGGTGTTTCCGCGCGCTGACAAGAGCGCGATCGAAAGGATGCAGAAGATGGAAGAGCAAGGTCGTGGTGTACCGGCGGTCGCTGAAGAGAAGCCTGTCACGCCCGCAGCACCCGCGAGTCCAGCCGCTGCCGCGCCTGCTGCGCCGGTTGCCGATGGCAAAATCAGCATCGAAGATTTTGCCAAGGTAGAGCTGCGGGTTGGCCAGGTGAAGTTTGCCGAAAAAGTAAAGGGCGCAGACAGGTTGTTGCGTATTGAAGTGGACCTGGGGACGGAAGTACGGCAGGTGGTGGCGGGAATCGCCGAAGCCTATGCACCGGAGGCACTGATCGGACGCAAAGTCGTACTTGTGGCGAATCTGGCGCCGCGGAAGTTGCGCGGGTTGGAATCGAACGGAATGATTGTGGCGGCGTCGCCCGAGGGCGGCAAGCCGGTGCTGGCTGGCTTTTTGGAAGATGTGCCGGTGGGAACACGGCTGAAGTAGGGCAGGCTCTCGGCTCTAGGCTTTGGGCTTTGGGCTCAAGTGGGTGGTTTTCCTGACGACTGATGACTGACGACGAACGACCGATTCTCGTTGACTCCCACGCTCATCTGGAAATGGAACAGTTCAATCTGGACCGTCCGGCAGTATTGGAGCGGGCGCGGGAAACGGGCGTGCAGACCATCGTCGCTATCGGCAGTGGTACTGGACCGGGATCGCTTGACTGCGGAATTCAGCTTGCCGAACAGCACGAGTTTGTGTACGCCACTATCGGCATTCATCCTCACGAGGCCAAGCTGGCTAACGACGCCGACTTTGAGGAATTGCAGCGTCTGGCGAAGCGGCCCAAGGTCATTGCCTGGGGCGAGATCGGGCTGGATTACTTCTACGATCATTCGCCGCGCGATGTGCAGCAGCAGGTTTTTTTGCGGCAATTGGAACTGGCGCGGGCGGCCAAGCTGCCAGTGGTGATTCATTGTCGTCCGTCGGATGGCAGCGACAATGCCTGGGAAGACTGCCTTACGCTGTTGCGCGAACGCTGGGCGTCAGCGGGCCTTGGCGGAATTCTGCACTGCTTTACCGGGACCTGGCTACATGCTAAGCGGGCACTCGACATGGGGTTCATGATTTCTTTCGCGGGGAATGTGACTTTTCCCAAGGCGCAGCAGATCCGCGACGCGGCCAAAGAAGTCCCGCTCGAGCGGATGCTGATTGAAACCGACTCGCCATTTCTGGCTCCGGTGCCGTATCGCGGCAAGCGCAATGAGCCGGCATTCATAAAAGAGGTGGCCCGGCAGTTGGGTGAGCTACGTGGGCTTGCGACCGAGGAAATCGGCCTGCAAACCGCGAAAAACTTCTACCGCTTCTTTTCACTTCACGAAAAGCTCAACTCCATTTAGCTTGTTAGGTGCATCTTCCACGGGGGCAGGCTAATCTATCCAAACAGGGGTCAATTGCACATGAGCGGCCAGCGGCTAAAGCCATGCCCTGAGACGAAGCGTTGACCCAGTAATTCTGTGGGAAGCGACAAACCATGCCAGACAACAGTTTTGACATCGTGAGCAAGATCGACCTGCAAGAGGTATCGAATGCCATCCAGCAGGCGCTGAAGGAAGTGCACACCCGCTTCGATTTGAAGGATGCGAAGGCGAATATCGAGCTCGAGGGCAAGGAAGCCATCGTGCTGCACTCGATCGACGAGTACAAGCTGAAGGCTGTGAATGACGTGTTTCAGCAAAGGCTGGTGAAGCGCGGCGTGCCGCTGAAGGGACTGACCTATGGGCCGATCGAGTCGTCTCTGGGAGGAGCCGCCAAGCAGCGCATCACCATGCAGCAGGGGATCCCCATTGAGAAAGCGAAGGAGATCGTCAGGCTGATCAAAGATTCAAAGAAGAAGGTGCAGGCATCGATTCAGGGAGACCTGGTGCGGGTGAGCGGGAAAGACCGCGACACCCTGCAGGAGATCATGGCCCTGCTGCGGCAGCAGGATTTCGGGATTGACATGCAGTTTACGAATTACAGGACGAATTAATGACAATCCACCGCGGAGGCACAAAAACCGCAGCGAAGGATGCATAAGAACTTGAGCACTCCGGCCACCATCAACGGGAAGGAAGTCTTTGAGCTGCTGCGCGAGGACTTGTCTGCCATCGAGCGTGAGTTCGGGCGGGACACCGTCTCGGGTGTGGAAGCCATCACGGAGATCGGCGAGTACCTGAGGGGGGGCGGAGGCAAGCGCATTCGGCCGGCGCTGCTGTTGCTTTCCTCCAAGCTCCTTAGCTACCAGGGGCGGGGCGCCATCAGGCTGGGGGCGGTGGTCGAGATCATCCACACGGCTACGCTGGTACACGACGACATTATTGACGAAGCACAGACGCGGCGTGGGCGTCCTGCTGCCAACACGCAGTGGGGAAATTCCAAGTGTGTGCTGGCGGGTGACTGGCTCTACATGCAGGCTTTCAAGATCGCGGTCCAAGAGCGCAACTTCCGCATCCTGGACACGCTGATCGAACTGACGCAGCAGATGGTGGAAGGTGAACTGCTGCAGATGGAGAAGCTCGGCAAACTGATTTCTCTCGACGAGCAGTTCGACCTCATCTTCCGCAAGACGGCGTGCCTTTTCTCCGTGTGCATGCGTCTGGGCGCGATCCTGGGCGGAGCGACTCCCGAACAAGAAGAAAACCTGGCGCAGTACGGACGCGACCTGGGTATGGCTTTCCAGATCGTGGACGATGTGCTCGACCTGACCGCCTCAGAGAGCGTGCTGGGCAAACCGGTGGCTAGCGACCTTCGTGAAGGCAAAGTCACGATGGCGGTGATCCATGCGCTGGAGCGATGCACTCCGCAGGAACGAAAGCTGATCGAGACTGTCGTGCGGGAGCGGGCGTTCGATGGTGTAACTCATGGCGAAATCCTAGACGTGCTTAACCGATACGGTTCTCTGGATGCCGCCCATGCGCGCGCGCTGCAGTATGCGGAACTGGCGCGAAACGCGATCTGCGGCTTTCCCGATAGCGAGATCAAGCGGGCGCTTTTGTGGGCGCCGGAGTTTGTGGTGGCAAGGGAAAAATAGCTTTTGGCTCTTAGCTTTTGGCTCTTGGCTTCAAGACCCAAGAACTCCAGATTTCTCTCCCTACCGCGAATGTAATCGTGCTGAAAATCTGAACTGGCTTCCTGTCGTATGGTTTGGTGATTGGAGCTAAGAGCTAACGGCTAAAAGCTAATAGCTGCCCTCATGAACGAATTCCTGTCACTGATTGCGCATCACGGATACGTCCTAGTCTTCGGGATCGTTCTCGCCGAGGCGATTGGGCTGCCGGTGCCAGCGGCGCTGGCTCTGGTGGCCGCGGGCGCCGCGGCGGCCTCAGGAATCCTGAGCGTGCCCGCGCTCTTTCTGGCGGCGATGCTCGCCATGTTGCTGGGCGACTCTCTGCTCTATGTGCTTGGTCGCTACATGGGGTGGGGCTTGCTTGGGTTGCTGTGCAAGATCTCGGTCAATCCGGAGACGTGCATCCTGCGATCGGCAGAATCGTTCTACAAACGCGGCAAGGTTACGCTGGTCCTGGCCAAGTTCATCCCCGGTCTAAATACGATGGCACCTCCGTTGGCAGGAAGCATGAGAATGCGTCCGCAGCAGTTCCTGTGGCTGGATATGGCGGGAGCGGCCCTCTACGCGGTGGCCTATGGCGGCGTGGGATTTCTGTTCCGTGACTTTCTGGCGGCCATTACGCGGAGCTTCCAGTCGGCCGGTCGCACGGTGGAAACTACGCTGCTGGTTGCCGTGATCGGCTACGCCGCGTACCGGATATGGCTCTACCGGAAGCATGCGATATACCGCATCGTGCCTCGGGTCCAGGTGGAGGAACTGGCGCGCAAGCTGGCTTCGGACGAAAGCGGGAAAGTTTTCCTGGCTGATGTTCGAAGTCACGGCTACTACGACGAAGAATCGGCGCGCATCAAGGGATCAATCCGCTTCGAGCCCAACAACTTGGCGGAGGAGATCAAGCACCTGCCCAAAGACAAGGACATTTATGTGTACTGTACTTGAGCGCGCGAAGCGACCAGCGCCCGGGTGGCGCATCTGCTGCGGGAAAAAGGCTTCAACGCGTTTGTGATCGTGGGCGGACTGGCCGCCTGGCGGAAGGCAGGTCAACCTACGGAAGGCGTGCCGCGCGATGACTTGGTCAAGCTGCCAACGTTTAGCTAGTCGTTGGTCGCCCGTCGTTGGTCGTTGGTCATTCGTGGTTCGTCAGTGGTTTGATGACTTCACATAACGAAGTAGAAATCAAGTTTCGCGTCGAAGATGCACGGGCGCTCTCGCGCCGGCTGCGGGCAGCGGGGTTTCGCCTGATCACGCGGCGCACTCACGAGATAAACACACTGTACGATTTGCCCGGACAGCCGCTGCGAAAACGCGGCGAGCTGCTGCGGCTTCGCAAGTATAGCGCCCAGTGGCTGTTGACCCACAAAGCAAAGGGCAAGGTGGGGCGGCACAAAACACGCGTGGAGGCCGAAACAAGAGTCGCCGATGGCGCCAGGATGGAAGCCATCCTGCAAGCCCTGGGATACAGGCCTACGTTCTGTTACGAAAAGTTCCGTGCTGAGTGGACCGACGGTCGCGGCCATGTGGTCGTGGACCAGACCCCAATTGGACACTTTGGGGAAATCGAGGGCCCGCCGTGCTGGATTGACCGCACCGCGAAGCGGCTGGAAATTGATCCCGCACAGTACATTACCGCCACCTATGCCGGACTGTTCTTCGCCTGGAAGCGGCGAACCCGAAGCGCCGCGAAGGACATGACATTCAAGGCCGTCCGGCGAGCTGCGATTCCTGGTTAGCTGTTTTACAACTTTTTACGCGGTGCAACGACGTTTCGAAATGACATCTTTCAATCACCACCGTCTAATTGCAGAACACTCCGATCGGAAACCACGGAGGGGCGGCGGTGACGGGACTGTGGCCGAGACTATGTTGCGCGGTAGCGACGCTTGTGCTCGGCGCGCCGGCACTGGCTGCGGCTCCTCCACCGAATTTCGGACAGATCACAATCCCTCGAGTCAGCAGTCCTCCCACCTTGGAAGATTTTTCGGACATGCAACCGAGCCCCGCCTGGGCGGGTAAGCTGGTCAAAGTAGATCGTTTTATCCAACGCATTCCTAGCAATGGCGAACCGGTATCGCAGCGGACCGAAGCATATCTGGGCTATGACGACAAGAACCTCTACGTGATCTTCATCTGCTTCGACCAGGAGCGGCAGAAGGTACGGGCTCGGCTTTCCCGGCGGGAAGACGTGTCCGACGACGATACCGTCGAACTAATATTGGACACTTTCCACGACCATCGGCGAGCCTACGGATTTTTTTCCAACCCGCTCGGTGTGCAGGCCGATGCCATCTGGACCGAGGGGCAGGACTGGGACTTCTCCTTCGACACAGTCTTCGACTCGGAAGCCAAACTCACAGACCAGGGCTTCGTGGTACGCATGGCCATTCCCTTCCGCAGCCTTCGCTTCGCGTCGAGTGATCCGCAAACCTGGGGTATCCTGCTCGAGCGCGACATCCGGCGGAACAACGAGAGTTCCTTCTGGCCGCAGTATTCCAGCCGCATCCAGGGACGGCTGAACCAGGAAGGCGAAGCTACGGGCCTGGCACGCATTTCTCCAGGCCGGAACATGCAATTCATTCCTTACGGCATTCTGCGTTCATTCCAGGGACTCGACCTGCGGGATCCCAACAACCCTACATACACCAGCGCCGCTGTGGCGGGGCAGGTAGGGCTGGATGCCAAGATTGTTTTGAAAGACAAGTTCGTCTTGGACGCTACCATCAACCCGGATTTCAGCCAGATCGAGTCTGACGACCCACAAGTCACGGTGAACCAGCGCTTCGAGGTTTTCTTTCCCGAGAAGCGGCCGTTTTTCCTGGAGAACGCAAACTATTTCCAAACCCCAATTGACCTGGTCTTCACGCGGCGCATCGCCGATCCAAAATGGGGTGTTCGTCTAACCGGAAAAGATGGCCCTTGGGCAGTTGGCATGTTGGTGGCGGAGGACGCCTCACCAGGGGAAGAGGTCCCGAACAACGATCCCGCGTTTGGCAAGCACGCCTATTTTGCGGTTGGCAGGGTGAGCCGAGACATCGGAACTCAATCCTCTGTGGGTTTGATGTACACCGATCGCGAGATCGACGGCTCCTTTAATCGCGTGGGCGGAATCGATGGCCGGTTCAAACTGAATGCCAACTGGGCTGCCAGTTTCCAGGGTGTCGTCAGTTCGACGCTTTGCAGCGATACCTCAAACTCGGCTTGCACCTTCGGAACCTACCTGGCCGGTCCGGCGGCCGAGGTTTGGCTAAATCGGGACGGCCGGAAACTGAATTATGCATTGGATTATTCCGACCGCAGCGATGGGTTCCGCACTCAAACCGGGTTCGACCCGCAGCCCGATATCCGCAATCTGTATCAGCGTGTGGAATACCGCTTTCGTCCGGAAGGCAAGCACCTGATTTCCTGGGGCCCGATGATGGAGGTCTACCATACCTTCGACCACCAAGGGAATTATCTAAACTCCGGCTATTTCCCCTCGGTGAGTGCGGAATTCACAGGACAGACGTTCCTGATGGTGCTGTACGCCAAGGAAATGGAGTTACTGCGGCCTCGCGACTTCGATGCCCTGACACAGAACCAGCAATATGTGCGGCACACCACCGAGGTCAAGTTTGATACCAGCTATTACGGGCCTATCTCGTTTCACGCCGATTATCGCTTCGGCACTCGGGTCAACTACGATGCGCCCTCGGGGCAGATTCCATTTCTGGCCAGGCGCACCAGCGCCACGGCCATGTTGACCGTAAGGCCCACCAAGGCCCTGCGCATCGACAACTCCTATATTCTTTTCCGCTTGTACAACCGCCTCGGCCCATCTGGCAGCTTCAACGACCACATCATTCGCTCGAAGTGGAACTACCAGTTCAACCGGCAACTCTCGTTCCGCTTCATCGGGCAATACAATGCCGTGCTGGCCAATCCTGCCTTCACTTCGCTGCCGACCACGAAGAACTTCAACGCCGACTTCCTCATCACTTATCTCGTACACCCCAGCACCGCGATCTATGTGGGCTACAACAGCAATTTGGAGAATGTGCTCTCACCGTTGGCGGCGGATGCTGACGGGAATCTCCTGCGTGGAAACCGCTTCGTCAATGATGGGAGAGGATTCTTCGTGAAGGCGTCGTATTTGTTTCGCTTCTAGCTTCGAACTTCTAGGGAAGACGTAGCAAGCTACGTCTCTACGACCACATCTCTGTAGAGACGTAGCTTGCTACGTCTCCGATGCGTCTAGGGATTGACCGGCGCAGGCGTAACGCAGAACTTATCGAAAAGTCGCTGCAGCTCTGCCACGATGTCAGCCGCGTCGCGATTTTCTATGTCGCTGCGCTGCATCATATGGATCAGCTTGCCGTCACGCAGCAGCGCGATCGAGGGAGATGACGGTGGATATCCGGTGAAATAGGCGCGAGCGCGTTCGGTAGCTTCTTTGTCCTGTCCGGCGAAGACGCTGAAAATCCTCTCGGGACGGCTGGAATGCTGCAGCGCCACGCGCACTGCGGGCCGCATGCGGCCGGCAGCGCACCCGCAGATGGAGTTAACGACAACCATGATCGTACCCGGCTGATCCGCAAGGGCGCGATCAACCTCCTGGACGGTGCGCAGTTCCTGAATGCCGAGGCGAGTCAATTCTTCGCGCATCGGGATCACCATGATCTCTGGGTACATGTAGGCTCCTTGAATTGTTTGGGATAGGTATTGTAATACGACTGGTAGGGCCAGATGCGTTTCCCGGCAGGAGACGTAGCTTGCTACGTCTCGCCGACGGCGTCGCTACTCGTCGTATATAGTGATGGCAATCACCATGCTGGCTCTGGAAAACGTGCCTTTAGCGCCGCTCACGACCCTGAAAGTGGGTGGTCCAGCGCGCTACTTCATCGAGGCCAAGACGATTGCCGAGGTTGGCGAGTCGGTTGAATTTGCACGCTCGCGGCATCTCCCTTTATTTGTTCTGGGAGGCGGCAGCAACCTGGTGATTTCCGACGCTGGTTGGCCCGGTCTGGTTCTCAAGCTTGGCATCACGGGAATTGAAGAGTCCACGCAGAACGGCAAATCGCTGTTCGACGTGGGGGCCGGTGAGGAGTGGGACAAGTTCGTAGCCCGCGCCGTGTCGCACAATTGCTCCGGCGTGGAGTGCCTGAGCGGCATCCCAGGAAGCGTGGGCGGCACCCCGGTGCAGAACGTGGGTGCGTACGGGCAGGAAGTGGCTGAGACCGTCGAGTCCGTTCTCGCACAGGACCTAAAGGACGGCCAGCTCCACGAACTTTGCAGCGAGGCATGTGGCTTCAAATATCGCACCAGCATCTTCAACACTACCGAGCGCGGACGCTACATCATCCTGCGGGTGAGGTATGCCCTCGCTCCAGGAGGTGACCCGCGCATTCAGTACGCCGACCTGACGAAACATTTCGCAGGCTGGGGTAAAACCCCGACTCTGGCTGATACCCGTGAGGCCGTGCGCCGGATTCGCGCCAGCAAAGCCATGTTGATCACGCCTGGTGACGAGGACTGCCGCAGCGCCGGCTCCTTCTTCAAGAATCCATTGCTGGCGGCTGACCAGTACCAGGAGCTGACCAAGCGAGCAGCGGCCAAAGGGCTGCAGGTTCCCAGCTATCCGGCGTTGGATGCACAAAAGAAGGTTTCGGCGGCATGGTTGGTGGAGCACTCGGGTTTTAGCAAGGGATATAGCAGCGGGCGCGTCGGTATTTCGCGTAAGCACGCGTTAGCCATCGTCAATCGTGGCGAGGCCACTGCGGCTGATATCGTAGCGTTGAAAGAGCATATCCAGCAGCGCGTGGAGGATATTTGGGGTATCCGCTTGGAGCCGGAACCGGTGTTTGTGGGGTTCTGAAGGGGCAGTTTCACTTCCCGGGCAACTTGCGGAAGGGATGTTCGAAGCTGAGATAGAGGAGAATGCCCTTTTCTCCAGCACTGGGACCCACGCCGAAGGGCACGCCGATTCCCGGGACGATCTGGAGTCCGTTCCCGAAGTTGTACGCCCAGCGGATGCCAGGGTTCAGGTAAAGGGAATTCGACCACTCCGTCTTGTCGTGGGCCACCACGGACTGCGAACTGGCAAAGACGGTTTCTAACATCACGTTGAAGCGCGGGTGGGCCAACCAGATTAAGCTTTGTCCTAGGTTGTAACCGGAAGTGAAGGCGCGCTCGCCTACGGCATCTTGCGCATGAGGGACGAAGGTTGCACCGGCATTCCAATGGCTGACCAGTTTGGGATTCAAGACTACGCTGAGCGGAAGACTGGTCTGCACACCGAAACCTCCCGCACCACGGCCGTTCGCGGAATCGCCCGTGGGGAACATGAGGCTAAGACGAGGTGCGAAGGCTACCCGGGCATTTCCGTCTCCTAACAACTGGTAGCGATAGTTCAGGAGGACATCGCCGATTCCCGCACCGCAGCCGGAGAATGCTCCTGCATGTAGAACGGGCAGGGTGTAGCTGAGCTGGTGACGCGCGTCGCCGGGCACGGGCCACTCCTGAGTAAAGGTATAGACCCAGTCCTGGCTGTTCCAGAAACGCGTGAAGCTGGAGATGTGTTGCACCACACCGAAGTTCTGGTTGTAGGCCTCTTCGACCAGAAAGCTGTTGTCCTGGATGGAGGGCGGAGCAGAGGTGGAAGAATCCTTTTGGCCGAAGGAATGGACGCAAAGCAGGACAATTACGACCAAAGGGAACCAGCCAGCAAGACGTGTCCCGCGAAGGCCGCTCCATGGATTAACCATGATTAAGTAAAGCACATAATCCTTGGTTAACTCAAATGGGAGGCGGCGCTGCCCCGGGTCGCAACCCTGATTATTGTGTACCCCCGTGCGTGGGGAGGGCTGAACGACCCGGCACCGGCAGCGGCCGCCTCTTCTCACCTATCGGCCAACCGGGCAGCTTCTTTAAAGATGCGCTTGAACATCGTGCGGGTGAGTTTCCCCGTCTGGGTATTTTGGTTCGACGGATGGTAAGAGGCCAGCAAGGTCTTGCCGTCCGGCATTTGGTACTTGGCGCCATGCCGGAAAATATAGGGCTTCTTGCTGGAAAGCTGCCCACGACGCTTAAGGTAGTTGAGATAAGCCTCAAAGCCAATTCTCCCCAGGGCCACCACTACTTTTACTCTTGCGAGTCCATTCATTTCGCGGTCAAGGTAGGCCGCGCAGTTTACCAACTCCTGCGGCAGCGGTTTATTGTCCGGCGGAGCACAACGCACAGCGGCGGTAATATAGAGATCTTTCAGTTTGAGTCCGTCGTTCCGGTCGGTGGCGTTGGGCTGATTCGAGAATGCCGTTTCGCACAGGATGGGAAACATGAAGGTGCCTGAGGCATCGCCGGTAAATGGTCGTCCGGTGCGATTCGAGCCATGGGCACCCGGAGCCAGACCGAGAACCAGAACGCGGGCGTTGGGATCGCCAAAGCCAGGGACGGGTTTTCCCCAGTACTCCCAGTCGCGGTAGGCGCGGCGCTTCTCGCGTGCGATTTGTTCGCGATACGCAACCAGGCGCGGGCAGCGAGTGCAGGCGGTGACTTCGCGGTTGAGTTGGGAAAGCCATGGAGGACAGGCGTCGGGCATCGGACCTCGGGCGGCGTCAAGGTTAGAACCGTTATATCATCCGTTGTGCCCTATTTCGCCGCGGAAAGCTCTGCGGTGGAAATCAGAAAAATCCCCAAAAAAGAGGCGAGCCATGCCCGTCCGGCGATTGCGCGGAAGTGCCGCATGGGAACCTCCAAATGTTTAGATCGATCAGGATGCCGAGGGAAGAAATACTCTGAGGGCCGAAGGACGGTTAAACACTACTACGCGGATATCCGGTTTGCAACCCGGGGGGGTGAACGCGGTGGATTGAGGCTGAGTGTTCCCAAGAGCTCGGTACGAGAGTAATCCCCCACGGGTTTGACGCTGCCCTTCTCTGTCTTTACACTCAAATATGTGAGTCCTACCGAAACCAGCAGCAACACAAAACGGGAGATTCAGGTCGAGATTCCAGCCGAGGAAGTTGCCCGCGAGACCGAGTCGCTGATCCAGAAATATCAGAAAGTCGCCCGGCTGCCCGGATTCCGCCGCGGGCATGTGCCCCCCTCCATCATCCGGCAGCGCTTCGCCCAGGACATCAAGAACGATGTCGTCGATGCGCTGGTGCCGCGCTATTTCCGCAAGGAAGCCGACAAGCTGGGGTTGATGCCCGTTTCGCAGCCTCGGGTGACCGATCTGCACCTGAACGAAAATGAGCCGTTGCGTTTTAAGGCCAGCTTCGAAGTGATGCCGGAAATCAAGGCTGAGGGCTACAAAGAGCTGCGCGCCGATAAGCCCACTGTTTCGGTCACAGATGAAGAAGTCGAACAGTCGCTGAATGGCCTGCGGGAGCAGCACGCTACTTTCACTTCGATAGAAGGCAGAGCTCTGGCCGATGCTGATTTTGCCCAGGTCTCGCTCGATGGTAAGCCCAAAGAAGGCGAAGGCAATCCGGTTCACATGGATGACATTCTGGTCGAGATCGGCGGCAAGAACACCATGCCCGAGTTCACCGAGAACCTGCGGGCAGCCAACGCCGGCGACGAGCGCAGTTTTGACGTGACTTACCCACCCGACGCGTCTGACCAGAGGCTGGCGGGAAGGACCCTCACTTACACGGTGAGAGTGCAGTCCATCAAGCAGAAGAGCCTGCCGGAGCTGAACGATCAATTCGCCAAGGAACTGGGAGAGTTCGGCAACCTGGATGAAGTACGGAAGCGCATTCGTGAAGGCATGGAAGAGGAGCGGACACACGCCGCCCAGCACGAAGCGAAAGACAAGCTGGTTGCCGAGCTGGTGAAGCGCAACGAATTTGAAGTACCCGAAGCGCTAGTGGAACGCCAGATTGATCTGCGGCTGGAGCGCGGGTTGCGGGCACTGGCGGCACAGGGCATGAAGCCCGAAGACATCAAGAAAATGAACTTCAACCGGTTGCGTGCTGGCCAGAGGGAGCAGGCGTTGCAAGAAGTAAAGGCTTCACTGTTGTTGGAAAAGATTGCCGAGGAGGAAAAGATCGAAGTCAGCGATGCGGAGATCGACACGGAAGTCGAGTCCCTGGCGAAACAGTCAAAACAGACGCCGGCAGCGATCCGGGCTCGTTTGACACGCGATGGGGCGCTCGATAGAATCCGAAGTAGAATCCGCAGCGAAAAGACCCTCGATTTCTTGTATCACCAGTCCGCGTAAGCGGACCACTTTCGACCCCCCCTAGGCCACGTATCTTGGGGCAGGAGTGTGGCAGGTGAATGTGAACGAACCAAAGATGATGCTGGTGCCCATGGTCATCGAGCAGACCGGGCGAGGCGAGCGCGCGTATGACATTTATTCCCGGCTGCTGCGGGACAACATTATTTTTATTGGCACGCCGATTGACGACAACATCGCCAACCTGGTGATTGCGCAGATGCTGTTCCTGGCGCAGGAAGACCCGGAGAAGGACATCCAGCTCTACGTCAATTCTCCAGGAGGGTCGATCACGGCGGGCATGGCGATTTACGACACCATGCAGTACGTGAAGAACGATGTTACGACCATCTGCATCGGCCAGGCGGCCAGCATGGCAGCGTTACTGCTGGCGGCGGGAGAACCGAAGAAGCGGCTGGCACTGCCGAATTCGCGGATTCTAATCCACCAGCCCTCCATGGGTGGCCTTTCGGGCCAAGCCACGGACATTGACATCCATGCCCGGGAAATCTTGCGTATGCGGGAGATTACAAACCAGTTGCTGGCCAAACACAGCGGCCAAAAGCTGGAAAAGGTGGAGAAAGACGTGGAGCGCGACTTCATCATGAACGCGCAACAGGCGAAGGAATACGGAATCATAGACGATATCATCTATAAGACGAGATAAGGGTATGATCGGGTTTCTGCCGACCGGTTTCCTGGAACTCTCGGCGTGAAACGATCTCTCCCCGCGACCGGGTGCAAGGTGCCTTGGATTTGGAGAGACGGCGGCAAAAGGAGCAAAGCCGAGTGAAAAACAGGACCGGCACCGAAGAGATATTGCGCTGTTCGTTCTGCCATAAATCGCAGGACGCGGTGGCCAAGCTGATTTCGTCCCCCAGCGATTATCCCCGGGCCTACATTTGCGACGAGTGTGTGGCGGTCTGTAATTCCATCCTGGAAGATGACCGAACCGCTACCCCTCCTGCCTCCACTCCCAACCAGCTTCCCAAGCCCCAGGAAGTCAAGACCTTCCTGGACGAGTACGTGATTGGCCAGGAGCAGACCAAGAAGAAACTGGCGGTGGCGGTTTACAACCACTACAAGCGGATTTACATGAACCGGCAGCGCAGCGGCGACGGGGTCGAACTGACCAAGTCGAACATCATGCTGATCGGGCCGACGGGAACGGGCAAGACGCTGATGGCCCAGACCCTGGCCCGCATGCTGGACGTTCCCTTCGCCATCGTGGACGCCACCACCCTGACGGAAGCGGGCTACGTCGGCGAGGACGTGGAGAACATCATCCTCAAACTACTGCAGTCGGCTGACGGTGATGTGGGGCGCGCCCAGACCGGGATCATCTACATCGATGAGGTGGACAAGATCGGGCGGAAGGATGAGAATCCATCGATCACTCGCGACGTTTCCGGCGAGGGTGTGCAGCAGGCATTGCTGAAGATCCTGGAAGGGACCATTGCTAACGTGCCGCCACAGGGCGGGCGCAAGCATCCCCACCAGGAGTTCACTCCCGTTGATACCACCAACATTCTGTTCATCTGCGGCGGGGCTTTCGTCGGGTTGGAGAAGATTATCGGGCGGCGTGTAGGCAAGAAGTCGCTGGGCTTCAAAGTAGGTGAAGAAAGCGAAAAGGAAGAGGTTTCCACCAACCGCAAACGGAGTTTCGAACTGCTCAGCGACGTGCAGCCCGAGGACCTGATCAAGTTTGGGCTGATCCCCGAGTTTGTGGGGCGCCTGCCGGTGGTCGGCGTGCTCGAAGACCTGGACGAGTTCGCGCTGATCGAAATCCTTACCCGCCCCAAGAACGCCATCATCAAGCAGTATCAGAGGCTATTCGAATTTGAGAATGTGCGGCTGAAGTTCAGTGAGGATGCCCTGCGGGCGATCGCGCGCCAGGCCATGGCTCGCAAAGTGGGTGCGCGCGGCTTGCGCATGATCCTGGAAGAGCTGATGCTCGACCTCATGTTCCACCTGCCCAGCCAGAAGAAGGTCAAGGAATTCGAAGTGACAAGGGAGATGGTGGAGAAACGCAGCGTTACACTCGCTATGATGGAGAAGGCAGGATAGTATTGCAGATTCATGTAGAGACGTAGCTTGCTACGTCTCGCTTGCCATGGACAAGGATTGAAACGCGAAGGGAACCGCTGCGGCGCAGAGAGAGACGTTGCCAGCAACGTCTCTACAAATGTTGCGATGGCCGAAGACCAGTAGTTCGGAGAATTAGTGACCACAGCCAAGGAAAAATTCGAGACCAAGAAACTTCCCATGATGCCTATCCGGGACGTGGTCATCTTCCCTCACATGATGACCCCGTTCGTGGTGGGCCGGGAATCGAGCGTGCGCGCGCTGGAAGAGGCATTGGCCGCCGACAAGAAGATTTTCCTGGCCACGCAGCATGACGCCAGCGTGGACGAGCCCAAGCCCAACGAGATTTACCAGGTGGGCACGATCGTCAACATCGTACAAAGCCTCAAGCTGCCTGACGGCAATATTAAGGTCCTGGTCGAGGGCATCGAGCGGGGCAAAATCCTGCAAATCAGCGAGACCGAAGGCTTCATGCAGGTGTCGGTCCGGGTGGCCCGGTATGCGACCGAGACTACGCCGCAGATCGAAACCGGGATGCAGCGGGTCACATCGCTCTTCGAGCAGTACGTGAAGCTGTGCCAGTCCCTGAATTACGAGACCATGATCGCGGCGGTGCGCATGGAAGATCCCGCCAAGCTCACGGACACGATTGCCGCCAACCTGCAGCTTTCCATTGAAGAAAAGCAAGAATTGCTCGAGATCTTCGATCCAGCCGAGCGCCTTAGCCGGATCGGAGATGTTCTCGACATCGAAATCGAGAAGCTGAACATGGACCGCACCATCCAGTCCCGGGTGAAGCGGCAGATGGAGCGTGCGCAGAAAGAGTATTACCTCAACGAAAAGATCAAGGCCATCCAGAAGGAACTGGGACGGGGAGAGAAAAGCGAATTCGACGAACTAAAAAAGAAGATCGAATCTGCCGGCATGCCCAAGGAAGTGCGCGACAAGGCCATGCAGGAGTTGAAGAAGATCGAGGCCATGCCGCCGATGTCGGCCGAGTCCACCGTCTCGCGCAACTACTTGGACTGGCTGCTGGCCGTGCCGTGGAAGAAACGCTCCAAGGAAATTCGCAACATTAGCCGCGCCGAGAAGGTACTGAACGAAGATCATTACGGGCTGGAGAAGATCAAGGAGCGCATCCTGGAATTCCTGGCCGTCCGCCAGTTGGTAAAGAATCCCAAAGGCTCGATTCTGTGCTTCGTGGGGCCTCCGGGAGTGGGCAAGACTTCGTTGGGTATGTCCATCGCCAAGGCCACAGGGCGCAAGTTTGTCCGCATGTCGCTGGGTGGGGTACGTGATGAGGCAGAAATCCGCGGTCATCGGCGGACGTACATCGGCGCCCTGCCGGGGCAGATCATCCAGATGATGAAGAAAGCAGGGACCAAGAATCCGGTCTTCATGCTGGATGAAGTGGACAAGATGTCCATGGACTTCCGCGGTGACCCGTCGGCGGCTCTGCTGGAAGTGCTCGATCCGGAGCAGAACGTCATGTTCGTGGACCACTACCTGGACGTGGAATACGACCTTTCACAGGTCTTCTTCATTGCCACCGCGAATGTGATCCACACCATCCCGCCCGCGCTGCAGGACCGCATGGAAGTGCTGCGGCTGCACGGTTACACTGAACTGGAAAAGGTCGAGATCGCCAAGCAGTTCCTGGTGAAGAAGCAGATGTTGCAGGGCGGGTTGACCGAGAAAAATCTGAAGTTCACGGACGGCGCAATCACCAGCATGATTCGGTCCTACACCCGGGAAGCCGGCGTGCGGAACCTGGAGCGCGAGATCGGCAATGTCTGCCGCAAAGTAGCGCGCAAGGTGGTTAAGGAAGGTGAAAGCTATAACGTCGCCATCTCGCCGGAAAACGTGAACGATTTCCTGGGAGTGATCAAATTCCGCGATACGCTGGCGCACGAGAAGAGTGAAGTCGGACTGGTCACAGGTCTGGCCTGGACCGAGGCTGGCGGATCTATCCTGAGCACCGAAGCCACGGTGGTGGACGGCAAGGGCAAGCTGATGCTGACCGGGAAGCTGGGCGACGTGATGCAGGAGTCGGCGCAAGCGGCCATGTCGTACGTACGCTCGCGAGCTGCCCGGCTGGGCCTGCCGCGCGATTTCTACCGCAACCTCGATATTCACGTGCACGTGCCCGAAGGCGCAATCCCAAAGGATGGGCCGTCGGCCGGCATCACCATCGCTACTGCCATCGCCAGCGCACTGAGTAAGATCCCGGTGCGACGCGATCTAGCCATGACGGGGGAGATCACGCTGCGCGGCAAGGTACTGGCTATCGGCGGGCTGAAAGAAAAACTGCTGGCAGCCCACCGGGCGGGCTTGTTTGAAGTCATTCTGCCTCAGGACAACGAAAAGGATCTAGCCGAAGTGCCGGAGAACCTGCGCAACGCCATGAAACTGCATTTTGTTGACACCATGGACCAAGTTCTCGCAGTGGCGCTGGAGCGGCCACTGCCAACCATGAATGACGAGACGGCGCAGCCCATCGCGCCGATTGCGCAACCCGGGGAGAGTCCAACCGCGCACCAGTAGTTTTCAATTCTCAGTTCTCGGTTGTCAGTTTCCGGTTGTCAGTGATGGCCCGCAAATGCGGGCCTTTCTCTTGCTGGGGGTCTTACAATAGGCTAGAAATCGGTGAGGCATGGAACCGAATCTCCAACCGGACGAAAACAAGAGCTTCTTCCGACGTGCGGCAGGCCTGATTGTCGCTGTGGCGGTGGTCTTGGTCCTTCTGATCGGGCTGCCTAACTACCGATGGTTCTTCCTGATCAGTGTCGGGATTGGGCTGGTGGTAGCTGCGATCCTTTACATATGGCACAGGTTCAAGCCGCTCAAGGAAGACGACGTCGAACACAAGCGTCCTCTCGGGCTGGAGTAGCTCCCCTTGCAAGTTCCCGCCCGAAACTGCAAACTGTTTCATGCGTGTTCTCTCCCGATTTTTGATGGCCGCGACCGATGCCAGCCACTTCCCTGCTCCCAGCTTGCCGGAAGTAGCATTCCTGGGGCGGTCGAACGTGGGAAAGTCGAGTGTCATCAATTCGCTGCTGGGCGCGAAGGTGGCCAAGACCAGTTCCACTCCCGGGCGGACCCGGTCCATTAATTTCTTCGAAGTGCGCTGGCCGGGGAAACCTCAGCCTGAACTGATCTTCACCGACCTGCCCGGTTATGGCTACGCCAAAGTGGCGCGCGAGGTTTCCGAGCAGTGGCCTAGCTTCATCGAACCCTATCTCCGGGAGCGTCCCTGTCTGGCGCTGTGCCTGGCGCTGGTGGACGTCAACGTGCCGCCCCAGCCCAGTGACCGGCAAATGGTGGAGTTCCTCGAGGCCAGCGGACGCCCGTTTCTCATCGTAGCCACCAAGAGCGACCGGCTGTCGAACAACCAATTGCACAACTCTGTCCGGGCAATGGCACAGGAGTTTCCCCAAGCGCGCATCGTTCCCTATTCGGGTAGGACGGGAACCGGGCACGAGGAACTCTGGCAGCAGATCCGGGCGGGGGTGGAAAACCACCGCGCTGCCCAATTGTGAACTTCTTCCCAAAAAGGGAACCCCGCCGACCTTTGGTAAAGCTAGACTCAGCTCGTAACCACCCTCCTGGAACGACTTTCCGTAGGATTCCAAGGTAGAAACCGTGCCGAAGTGTGCGCTCTCTCTTCGTGGAGCTGAGCCGAGAGCGGAGGTATGGACTACCGAACAGAAATGCCTGAATACGGTGCCGAAGCTACCCCTAGTAACAGCTCAGAGTACTTACGCGCTCTGAAACGGGGCAATGAGAGCCGGACCCCGCTTGACCCTGCCTCTTCGCCGCCGGCGGCACCGGCAACCATCCCCGCAATCAGTCCTGCGCCCGCTGCCGAAAAGCGGAAGAGTCCACGGTATAAGTGTGAGGGCAGCGCGGAGTTCCGCACCGAAGGCATTGACGTGCGCACCTGGGCCAGGGTTACCGATATCAGCCGCAACGGATGCTATGTGGAGATGCAGGCAACCTCTTCGGTGAACACCGCCGTAAGCATGGTCCTTGAAGTGAACGGAATACGCGTGCGGCTTAAAGGAACAGTCAGGACGTCTTACCCCCTCCTGGGTATGGGGATCGAATTTACCGAAATCACGGACGAAGACCGGATCCGGCTGGAAGAACTCTTACTCCGGTTGGCGGGTGATGTTTCACCACCACCTGAGATCAAATCCAGGCAGCCAACTTCCGTGGTCCCCGATCTACTGATGATCATGGACGCGGGCGCGGCTCTGAATGCGGTGGCAACATTCTTCCAGGACAACCAGGCGCTCACGCGAGAACAGTTCACGGAGCTGATCGGCAAGAGCCAGAACCGCGACCGAGGTGAGCGGCGCTGAGCAGTCTGGAGAAGCACCGACAATCAAGCAGCCCGCAGTTTTTGATTCGCAGTCCTCCCACACTCAGAGCAGTTCCCCGTAAGCCGAACCTTTGCAGTTACTTCTGTGCGTCCGGGAGGTGCCGGTCTCCGGACGATCCGCTATGATGAAACCGCCATATGGCTACATACCTGATCACAGGCGTTGCCGGGTTCATCGGATCGGCGCTGGCACGGGCAATATTGGCGCAGGGCGACCAGGTGCGCGGCATCGACAATCTTTCCACAGGAAAGCGCGAGAACCTCGCGGAGATTGCAAGTCGTATTGATCTGCGCGTGGCCGACTTGCTCGACTTGGATGCCTTAAACCAGGTCTGCCGCGGGGTGGACTTTGTCCTGCACGAAGCTGCCATTCCCTCCGTGCCTAAATCCGTCCTGGATCCGCTCGGCAACAATCGTGCCAACGTGGATGCCACGGTGAACGTGCTGGTGGCGGCGCGGGATGCCAAAGTCAAGCGTGTAGTCTATGCAGCTTCTTCTTCCGCTTACGGTGATACGCCCACGCTGCCCAAGCACGAAGACATGCTGCCCAGCCCAATTTCTCCCTATGCCGTGGCCAAACTGGCCAGCGAACACTACATGGTTTCGTTTTACCGCTGCTACGGACTGGAGACGGTGTGCCTGCGCTACTTCAATATTTTTGGGCCGCGTCAGGACCCGGCTTCGCCCTACTCTGGGGTGCTGGCCAAGTTCATCACCCAGATGCTCAAGGGAGAACAGCCCACCATCTTTGGGGATGGCGAGCAGAGCCGCGACTTCACCTACGTGGACAACGCCGTCGATGCCAACTTGCAGGCCTGCAAGGCGCCGGCCAGTGAAGTCGTCGGACGTGTGTTCAATGTGGCCACGGGCCGGCGGGTCGATTTGAATGAGACTTTCCGGGTGTTGAAGAAACTTATCGGCTACTCGGGTGAAGTGAAGTACGAACCGGAGCGAGCCGGAGATGTGAAGCACTCTTTGGCAGACATGTCGCGCGCGGAAAAACATCTGGGCTACAAGCCAGCGGTCGATTTCCAAGAAGGTCTGAGACGGACGATCGAGTGGTATCGAAGTCAGGGGTAACAGTCGTCGGTCGTCAGGTGTCAGGCTTCAACTTCAAGAGGTTCCACCCTTCGTTTAGCCGGCATCGAATCTTACAGATTTGGCCCGACGACCGACGACTGACGACCGACGACTCATTCATTACCTTGGTTATCTAGGGTACGGTTAGGTGCAAGACTAGAGTGGCGACATGACACTCTCATCCATGGTAGTTTCGCGCGATTGGCAGGAAGTCAGTGTGCTGGAATGCATTCTTGGCGGTCTTCACATCGGTGTTGATGTGGAATCTGAACCGGAGCGCGCCCGGGCTAAGCTCGCAAAATCAAAGATCGACGCCCTAATCGTGGATTGCGACCTGGACGGAACCGCCGGGTTTCTGCGTGCGTTGTACAACGGGGACTTCCAGAATTCAGTGCCGCTGGTCATCGTGAGCGGTGCGAATGGACGTAACCAACTCAACGTCAGCAAGGCTTCGTTCGTGTTCGAAAAGCCGATTTCGGTGGAGCAGGCAGTAAAGACCCTATCGGCAGCGCGCAACATGATCCTGGATGGGCGACTCCGCTATCACCGTCAAGCACTGGATGTGCCCGTCTCGCTCACCTATGGTCCCCGGAAGCGCCTCAAAGCGCACCTCACGAACCTCAGCCAGGGAGGCATCGGGATCCGCATGCAGCGGTCACTTCCAGGGGCAGGTCTGGTTCGGATCAACTTTGCATTGCCCGGGACCAAGCTCTCAGTCAACCTGAAGGGAGAAGTAGCCTGGACAGATAAGCAGGGCAACGCGGGAATACGCTTTGTAGTAACCGACGGCAGAGTGAAGCGCGACCTGCAGCTTTGGCTGGAGCAACAGTACCTGACGCAGTAGACCAGCTGTCAGTGCTCCGCCGACTGAGGACTGACCACTAGCGAAATCTCGGCCTCTCTTCTTCTTCCGGATACATTCCATTCGCCGTATCGCTGCTGGCGAGCCGCGCCAAATACGTGCCCGGTGTGGCGCCAATCCAGATGCCGAACAAGAACCAATAGAGCAACGCAAACGTACTGGTAATTCCCAGTGCGATAGCCAACGCGATTGGCCAAGCCGGAAAAACGCCGGTCATGGCCAGAGACACCACCGAGAAGAGCAACACAGCCGAGAACAGGATGAGGCCATCGACCAGCCGCGCCAGACTGCCTGGTGAGATTGGAACAGGACACCAGAGAAGGCGGAGCTTTTCTGGCTGATTCTCCCCTTCTTCTCGGTGAAGTCTAGGGGAGATGGCCTCTTCGGTTTCGAGGTGGATCGCGGGGCGGGCCGAGGCCGAAAACAGTAACTCCGTGGCCTCCTCGCCGCGCCCGTGGTGAACGAAAATGGAATCCCAGGCAGCCTGATGAGCCATAGCGAGAAGCTGGGTGAAGAGCCATTCTTTGAGCAGCCGCCGAGAACGCGGAGGGAGATCGAGGAACTCCACGCCCGCTTGTCCCGTGGCATCGGCCCAAACCACCCGGCCGGCGGTTTCGACGCGGATGCGCGGGCTCAGCAACTCGAAGCGCAAATGTACTTGCTGGTTCGTTCGCAAGGGAGAGACTGCCTGTACAGCAATGCCCGCCTCGCTCAGGTCGCGGATGATGCCTCCATTGGCATGATCCAGATTAACGTAGGCCAGGGCGCGAATCTTTTGGCGGTATTGGCGGCGCGGGCGGCGCGCTGCAATCACCGCATTCGCAGTCCCGGCACCGGTTACGGGATCGGACCCATACTCCATGGCCAAATCTTAGCCCTGGGTATCACGAGTCCTCAGTAACCGCATTGGTTCGGGGAACGTCAGGACGCAGGACGCTGCTGCGAAGGACTGGGGACGGTTTCAGCGGGACTCTGTTGGTTGCGGTCCCAGGCGATCAGGCGACTGAGATCGTAACTGAAGGGTCCGTAGGCGCGGAAGGCTTTTTCGTCAAAAAGCCGCTTGATTCCGCAGCCCATACAGACCTGGTAGGACTGCTGCTGGACACGAATCGGCCAGCTCATCTTGCCATGCCAGCACCCGCGCAAGAGCATAAGGGCGGCGCCAGCAATTCCGGCTGCAAGGCCCAGAGGCCACACCCAACCCGACTTCTCTTTCTCTTCACTCACCTGCCACAGCCCGTAACCACTTCCAACAATTAAGGATATGCTCAAAAGAAAGGGAGTGCAATGGCCCCCAGTCGTCGCCAGCCCTCCAGGCCGGTGCGACTCGCGGGGCCGGACTTACCAAAGAGCATGCCGGATGTCCCAACCTTCGTGCGGAGGGAAATATTGCGATTGTGAACAAACATCTGTAACTTACAGGCTATAGTCTCGGACGGTTCCCGGGAAAGCCTGTCGAGATGGACCATATGGGTACGCAACTCGTGAATTGACAGGCGCTTCCCTCCGAACGACACTAGGGCGGTCGTAAGGCAATTCTCGGGATTTCTCACTGTTCTTATGAGCTCAAGTCCGGCAAACGCGAGGCTGGGGCTAACCCACGAAGTAATAGACTCGCGCACAACGGAATCCCAGATTTCGCCCCGGACCAGCGTGCCCACCCCTGGCCACGAAGCCTTAGAGGCGCTTCTGGCTTTCTCGGCTCTTCATGAACAGATACAGCAACGTCGAGCGCGTGAAGTGCGCAGCGGCGCCCAGTTAGGCACCTCGGATGTTTGGGAGCTGGAGCAGTTCGTCCTCGATGAGGTGCTGCAACTCGTAGCCGAACGAGCGCTGACCATCACGGGCTCCGATGGTGTGGCGATCGCGCTGGCCGAGGGAGATGAGATCGTGTGCCGGGCTTCGGCGGGAACGATCGCCCCAGACTCGGGCGTGCGCCTGGATCCGAATTCGGGATTTTCCGGCGCCTGTTTCCGCAGTGGTCAAATCGTACGCTGCGATAACGTGGATATCGACCCGCGAG
Organism: Terriglobia bacterium; assembly: GCA_041494805.1. Lineage (GTDB taxonomy): Bacteria > Acidobacteriota > Terriglobia > Terriglobales > Acidobacteriaceae > JBGQBN01. The sequence continues at coordinate 45,937 of JBGQBN010000011.1, forward strand.
TCGATGTCCAGGCCTGTCGGCGCCTGGGCGCGCGTTCCATGGTGGCGGTACCGCTCGCGGCACCGCGCAGCGTACTTGGTTTGCTGGAAGCCTTCTCTAGCGAAGCCCATGGATTTAATGACAGCGATGTTCGTAGCCTGAAACTCCTGGCTGAGCTGATTCTGGCCGCGATGAGGCCGGAGGAGGAAGACCGGCTGGCCGAAATCGCGCAGCGCGTGGCTGCCCGCGCGGCAGAGCCACTCCAACCCGTAGAGCTTCCAAACGGGCAGAGCGAGCGGGCGCAGGTTCACGTCACGAGCGAGAAGTCAGAACCGATCGTCGCGCCGGCGACCCTCCCCGAACCGATTTTCTCCCCGGCACCAGTTTTCTCCCTAGCTAAGAGGGAAAATTCCAGACCGGGCGTCGTGGTGGTGTTTGTGCTGGTGCTGCTCGCCGCAGCGCTGGGCGGCGGACTGTGGTGGAAGATCCGTCACAAAGCCCCGCAGGTAGCCGCAAGCCCCCAACAAGCTACACCAACTTCCCGGCTTGAGACGCAATCTGTGCCTGCATCCAGCAACGTGAGCCCGGCAGGAGGTGGCGACTATGCAGCTTTGGCCGCTCCCAGCAGCCCGACCGGGCTGCCAAAGGTGACGGGTATCCGGCACTGGTCGTCGGCAGATTCCAGCACGGTGGTCATTGATCTGCAGGAACAGGTTCAGTACGAGGCCCACCGTCTGAGCGATCCGGAGCGAATTTACTTTGACCTGCACCACACGGGGCTTGCGCCAGGACTGTTCGGCAAGACCATCGAAGTGGGGGACGGGCTGCTGGTGCGGGTTCGCGTGGCACAGCCTGTCGCTGGTGTCACCCGGGTAGTTCTGGAGACCAAGGGAGGTTCGAATTTCTCGGTCAGCCTTGAGTCAAATCCCTACCGGCTCGTGGTTGAGGTTCGCAAGATTGGAGCCGATCAAGTGCCCCAGGCGAAGACCAATCTCTTCAACCCGGTGAGCCCGCCGGCAAGCAAGCGACTGGCTTTGGCCGAACCTAAGAGCACCGATAGCGTGCAAACCCGGGCGCACATGCCGAAATTCCGAATTGCGCTCGATGCCGGCCATGGAGGCTGGGACTTGGGGACGGTGGGGCGGAAGGGTTTGCTGGAGAAAGATCTGGTTCTCGACATCGTTGAGCGTCTGGGGAATCTGGTCGAGCGCCGCCTGGGCGCCGAAGTCATCTACACCCGCGACGATGACACTTACGTTGCATTGGAGAAGCGGGCAGAGATCGCGAACTTGTCCCAAGCCGACTTGTTCGTATCCGTCCATGCCAATTACAGCAATTCTCCTTCGGCACGTGGAGTCGAGACCTATTACAGCAACACGTACTCATCGCTCAAGGCACGGAGCCGGGAAACGGACGATGCCCAGACGGACCTTCAGACCGTGAGCTGGACCAATATTGATATTCGCGAAAAGGTACTGGGGTCGCGACGGATTGCTGCCAGCGTGCAACGCGCGCTGCATGGCATGCTTGCGGCTAAGAACCCGGGCATCCGTGATCGCGGTGTGAAGGAAGCTTCGTACGTGGTGCTGACCGGAACTTCGATGCCCGCGATTCTGGCCGAAGTTTCGTTCGTCAGCAGTCCCGCGGATGAGCGTAACTTGCAGAGCTCAGCCTATCGCCAGCGGATTGCCCAGGCCCTCTACAAGGGCATCTCACGCTATGCTGAGGCATCCCACTCGGTGAGGATGGCCAGCACCTCGGGAAAACCGGCGGGGCGATAGCGAACCAGTTCCCCGTTCTCGGATGCCGGTTCTCAGTTCTCCAATTCCAGATGCACCTTCACGGCGCGGATGAAGTGCCACCGAATTTCTGCAACCACTTCAGTTCCTCCCTTACCTTGATCTTGCCGTGCCAGGGATTCTTCGCCAGTGAGTGGCCTTCCCCGGGAAAGATCAGAAGAGTGCTGGGCACACCCAGATTGTGCAGGGCATGGTCGAGCAGATAATTTTCCGCCACCGCCACCCGGATGTCGTCGGCGCCGGCAACCATGTGAGTTGGCGTGCGCACCTTATTCATTTGGTAGATAGCAGCTTCGTCGTGGTAACGCTGTTGCGCCTCCCAGGGGAGTCCGCCCAGAAAATAAACATCGTCGAAGGTGGTATCGTCGTTTCCCCAATTGGCGACGTGCTCCACCGCACCTGCGCCGGTCACGGCCGCCTTGAAGCGTGTGGTCTGGGTGATGAGCCAGTTGGTCATGTAGCCACCATAACTATAACCGCCGATGGTGAGGTGGCTGGGATCGGCGATACCGTCTTTCACCAGCGCGTCCACGCCTTCCAAAATGTCTTTGCCCGGGCGGGAAACGATCTCGGGAACGATCCCCATCAGAAATTTGTCTCCGTAGCCGCTTGATCCGCGATAGTTGGGCTCAAAGACGAGCCATCCTTGAGTAGCGGCTAGACGGTCCCACTGATACCAGTCGGCTTCGAAGTGGTTGCCGTCAGCGTCGGCGGGGCCACCGTGAATGTAGACGAAGGTGGGGAGGCTCTTGGCCTCGAATTTTCCTGGTGGATACATCAGCATACCTTCCACCGTGGTGCCATCGTCGGCGGTCCAACGATAGGGCTTGCCTTTCGGCAGATCCCGCTCGGCAAAGAGCTTGTTGAACGAGGTGATGGATTTAGCGTCCTGCAGCTTGTCCAAGCTCTCAGCCAAATAAACCTCGGTCGGTTTCTCCAGAGTTGAGTGTACGAACGCGATACGGGGAGAGTGGGCGGTAATGGCGATGCGTTCGTACGTGCCTGTCCAGCCGGGCTGCTTCGAGAACGGCGTAGAGAGTTTTGGTTGAGAATAAACCTGAACTTCGGTGCCCAGGCGGCCAGTGGCGAGCACGCCACCATCAGGCGTAACGGCATAACGCGAAACCGCTCCTGCGAAGTTGGCGGCCCAACGCTGAACCTCGCCAGTATCGGTGTCCACCCAGTAGAGGCGAGTCTGCGTGTCTATGTACTTCCCCTCCACTGAGCCGAGATCCACTTGAAAAAAGACATGCTTATTGTCATCGGCCCAGTGCATATCCTGTTCCAGAGCCTCGTTGTGTGTGACTTGGCGCGGCGGGCGATCGGGCGAGGCATTCTCCAGATCGACTGAGTAGATCTCGAACTCGCTAACTTTCTCGCTACGCTCGGAAACCGAGGTAGTCACAAAGGCAAGCCTGCCTGCATTCGGAGCAACCACGAGCTGCTGAACTCTCCAGGGAGTGCTGGCTAGAGCACGTGAGCCAGGAGTCGCGTCCGAGGCCTTGTCCGAGTCGTCCGCCGGTTTGCTGCCGTCAGTCGAGTGGCGGGTGATCGCATCAGCCACGTCAATGGCGAAGATCATGTCACCACGTTCGGCGGCACGGTACTGGGAAACATCCTTCCATTCTTTCTTGTAAGCATCCTTCTGGGCTTTGGTCCAGGGCGTGCGGGTGGCAAAGTAGAGCGTGCGCGAATCTGGTGACCAGGTGAAGGCGTGGACTTCTTCCTCGCCTTGCGTAACCGGAAATGCCTCCCCTCCGGCAAGCGAGATCAGATAAAGTTGAGCGATTCCCTTATCTTTGGAATCACCGGAACTATCATCACCTTCTTTGGCGGCGGATACTTTTCGCTCAGAGAAGAACGCGATCCAACGGCCATCAGGAGACCATTGTGGGTCGCTGTCTTGACCCGACTGCGTGAGCTGGCTCAGGGTTCCACCGTGGCTGTCATCCCGGTACAGCCAGAGGTCTTTGCGGAAAATGCTCTGGTCCCAATCCGCGCGTTCGGTGGCAATGACGACAGAATGGCCATCGGGCGCAAGCCCTACTGCGGTGAAATCGACGGAGTTGAAGAACTCGTCGAGCGTGAGCCTAGGTTTGTCGGCCGCATGGGCAGACATCAGGCCCAGTGCGGTAAGCAGGATGATAAGCAGAAGCTTTCGGATGGTCATAGGGGTCAGGGATGAGATATACACGGGCGGAGCGGTACACGCAAATCGCAACAGGGGCAGTTTCGAACCCCGGGTCACATTGCGAAGGAATCAATAAGGGTAGTCTGCTGGGCGAGTCGCTCGTCCCCACGCCATCAGCACACGATCAGTGCAGGCGGTCGAGTGTGTCGATATCGTCCTTCAAGCCGAGATACTCCCAGCGCTGCAGCGTGATCGGAACGTTGCCGTTCTGCCAAACGAAGTCGTGGAAGGCGCGCAGACTAAAAGCCGCCCCCTTCTGACGGTGAGCATCAGCCAGAAACTTGTAAATCTGCAGCTTGCCGACTTGATACGAAATCGCTTGCCCCGGCGTGGTGGCGAATAAAGCCACTTCTCCATGAGCGGTTTGCGAATCCATCGGCACGGTATTTTTCAGATACTCGGCCGCCTGCTCCATAGTGAATTCCCCCAGCGCTAGCTTGACGTCCACTTCCACGCGGAGAGCCCGCAGACGCATGAAGTTCCAGATGAACTCGCGTGAGCGAGGACTGTCATCGAACAAGCCGGCGTGCAGCATCATTTCTTCTGCGTAGAAGCCGATGCCCTCATTGGCGCCGGAATCGTAGTAGTAGCGCCGAATGGGATCCGGATTCGCCCAGGAAACTACAAGCTGGAAATAGTGTCCAGGTACCCCCTCGTGCACGATCAGACCTCGGGGATCTTTCACCATCGTCAACCCGAAGTAGCCGAGGTTGGCACTGGGCGGGTCAATATAGCGAGTCCCGTCCTCCTGCAGACGGCTGGGCCCGGTAAAGTCATCGGCTTCTCCCAGCCCCTCCATGGGCGCAAGATACCCTGGCATCGGCGCGTAGCGATAGTGCTGCACCCACGCCGGCACCGTGAGAATATCTTTGGCTCCCAGGTAGAGGCGGACTGCCGGTTCGTCCTTATCCTCGCGGGCTATCTGCTCGGCCTGGTCCTTAAGCAGAGCCAGTTGAGGAACGCCGAGGTTGCGGTGTTCTTCGTAAGTCTGCGATGCGACCGAACGAGCCCATTCCTGGCGCCCCATGGCTAGCAACTGCTCTGGGGTGAAGGGCAAAAGCGCCACGTTCTTGAGGAAGAACACATAAGCGTCACGTCCTACAGCAGTTGCAGCCGGCATCTTGGGCAGACGCTGAGTAAGCCAGTCGAGGTAGGACTCAAGAGCAACGATAGCTTGCTCAGTGGCGGAGTCGAGCTCGCGTGACGCCTCGACATCGAGTCGCGGCTTGAGCTCATGAACCGATTTCAGCAGGCGTGAGCGGATATCCTGAAGTTGGCCGAGAGCGAGACGAGCGAACGGAGCTGCCGGCTGCGTCAGATTCTTTTTCGCATTCTCGATAGTGCTGGGAATCGACGCGAGCGTCGTAACGATGTGCCGCGTGCGCGCGGCATCAAAGGGCGGAGGCGGAAGCAAAAGATGAAAGTAAGCTCCCAAAGTCTGGTCGACGTAAAACGCGGGGTTTCGCTGCCAATTCCGATTCAGGTCCAATTCCCAGCGTACCCGGGCAAGCGCGGATCCTAGGAGGCGATAATCCACCTGGCGAGAGACGGACCAAGAGGATGAATCGATCTTCTTCCAGTGGGCTTCGAATTCGTCGAGTTTCTGGTGATAGCGGGTGACGGTGGTAGGTGACCAATCAGGAACCCACCCCGCGGGACGCTCGAGGCGCGGAATGTCGTCTGTCGAAACCGGCTGCTCGGCGGCACGCCAAGTCCAGAAGTCACGGGCCAGGTCGTCGAGGGAATCCGCACGGAGGAACGGGGCAGCGAGAAAAACGATCAGAACGGCTAAGAGATGCGGGGCGAGAGTTGGTTTCATCATAGGTTCTGGTCAAGCTCTCCTGCAGGAAAACAGTTGCAGGATGGATCTTTGCATCACTGTGCTGCCTCGGCGTTGTTCAGTGCGTCCTCGAGGCCCTGGCCACCCTTCGAGATCTTACCCTCGAGCAGTCGCCAACCGTCGTCGTAACGCCTCAACCCCACTGTGGAGTTGTACTTCACCCCTCCGGCATAGAGCGCCGCGCCGATTTCGTTCAGCGGCATCCATTTCCACTGGAAGTCAACATCGGCCACATCGTCACTCTTACTGATGCCGGTGACTGCCAACAATTGTCTTCTCGCGACTGGCACGCTGAAATAATTGGAGGCCGCGGCACTGTTAGGAGTCAGGCCGCGAAGGGTCTCGATGCCGAGAGGAGTAAGAGTCACATCCCAACAGGGTGGAGCACCCACCGTTGGACCACACGCGGAGTTGCTGCCCGTGATCCAACCGTGACGCTGCAGGACGAGGTATTCGGGAGAAAGATACTGCTGGTTGGAGACAATCCCGGTGCGCAAGTCAAACTGCTGGGCAACCTTGAAAGTATCGGAGCCGGCAATTAGGTCAGCCGCCAGCCGCCGGGTGAGAAAGTCGCGGGGCGAGCAGGCGACTGCAAAACACAAAGATGCCAGGATAAGAGAAATGCGCCGTTTCCGCATGAATTTTGGGGACAGCTGCTAGTTGAGGATTGTAACCAAACGCGAGCCCCGGCGCGGCAAGAAAGGACGATCGGCGATCTGGCCCACGAATTTGGGTGCCCAGCGGCCGGGGATGGCAGTGTGGCACGATGGACAAGACCCGTCCGGAGTCAGGCGATAGTCCTGGATGAAATAGCTGTGCCGCTTGACCAGCGTTTCACCACAGTTGTGGCAGCGGGTGTCTTCGAGATCGCCCACCATGCCCGGCAGGTTGCCAGCATAGATGTAACGCAGGCCAGCATTCTTGCCGATCTCGACCGCGCGCAGCAGGTGTTCCGGACGGGTGTCGTCCGGATCGGCCATCTTATAGTCCTTGTGAAACGCGGTCACGTGCCAGGGAATATAGGGAGAAACGCTCATCAGAAAGTCGGCCAGCCCGCGCAGTTCGTCGTCGGAGTCGTTGAATCCCGGAATCAACAGAGTGACGATTTCCAACCAGAGACCCATCTGGTGCAGGCAACGGATGGTGTCGAGTATGGGCCCGAGGCGACCGCCCAGTTGGTGGTAATGGCGGTCGTCAAAACTCTTCAGATCAACCTTGTAGAGATCAATCCAAGGACGCAGATATTCCAGCACCTGCGGCGTGCCGTTGCCGTTAGAGACAAAGCCGGTAATGAGGCCGGCAGCCTTCGCTTCCTTGAAAACCGCCACCGCCCATTCACTGGTGATGAGAGGCTCGTTGTAGGTACTCACCAACACCTTTGCGCCCTGGCGAAGCGCGTCTTGAACCAGCCCTTCCGGCGAGGCTTCCAGCGGCGGCGAAACTGCGTTCGGGTCACGTAAGGCTTGAGACGTGACCCAGTTCTGGCAGTAGCCACAATGGAGGTCGCAGCCCAGCATACCAAAGCTGTAGGCTAGCGCGCCCGGGTAGGCATGGAAGAAAGGCTTTTTCTCGATGGGATCGCATTGCACGCCTCCCACATAGCCCCAAGGCACGTATAGGGTGCCACCGCGGTTGTAACGGACCTTGCAGACACCGGGTTGGCCATCGGGGATAGGGCAGCAGTGGCCGCAAGCGTAGCAGCGCACACGATTGCGCTCGAGCTTCTCGTAAAGCTCCCCCTCGCGCACGTTTTCGTAGACGATGTCGCGTAGGGTTGGCACTGGAACCTCTGCTTATATTGTAACCCCGGCCGGATTGAGGATCCTCATGGATCAAAGCCGAGCTTCGCGCTGCTATGGCGCATCCGCGGGATTCTTGCCGGTTGACCGATGCTGTTTCAGCCAGTCATCGGCTCCCTGTTGTGCTGCCAGTATCTGGCTGCGGCTCATGCCGGTGGTCAGGATAGAAACGTAGGCTTTACTGGTCTGGTCTCCGCCGGCTTGTGCCAAGACAGTCCAGAAATAGGCTTTGCTCAAGTCCTTGGGTACGCCTCTTCCCGCCCAGTAGTATGTCCCCAGCGTAGCCTGGGCCATCACGTGCCCCTGCTCTGCAGCCATGGAGAACCAGCGCACCGCCTCGGCGTAGTCCTGTTTGACATCCTCGCCAGTCGCGTAATGTACGCCGAGTGCGAACTGCGCCGCCGGGTCCCCTTGCTCGGCCAGCCGGCGCAATCCATCGAAATCACCAGCGTCGGCTGCGGTAGCGGCTGGGGTCTTGCGAACCAGCACCTGCGGTTTCGACAGTGGCTGAGAATGAACTGGATTCGAGCCACCAAGCCAACTCTTGATCCATGGCACACTCAGCCAGAGCAAAACGGTGGCCAGCGTAACGGCCGCTGCAAGCAGAAGAATCCTGCCGGTGCGAGATCCAGGAAGCCTGCCGGGAACGGCTGTCTCGACCGGGGTCGGGGCAGCAGGCTGATCCGCGGCGGCTGGCGCCGACGGCGGCGACGAACTTGCTTTCGCGGCCGAGGCACGGGCTGCACGGTTTATCGCAGCAAGAATGGTCTCCGCCAGGCGTTGAAGAACAATATTGTCGTTCGCGCTGAAGGCATTCGGTTTGGGCGAAAACACCTCCAGGAGCCCGACGACTGCATCACCGAGCCGAACCGGTACCGCAATCATGGAGCGGATCCCGAGCAGCCGGCAGCTTTCGCGGTCTACGCGCGGGTCAGTCTCGGAATCGTCGCAACGCAACAGGTGACCGCTGCGAACACACTCGCCGGAGAAGCCCGAGCCCACTTGCAGCCGCACATCAAGTCCAGGGGCATCGGCGCCAGAGGTTGCGACACAGACCATCTCCCGTCCTTCGGAGAAAGCGATTGCCGCACCGGTGGCACGGGTAAAAACCTGGGCTCGCTCCGCCACCAACTGCAGAGCTGCGTCCAAGTCCGGTCCAATCGCCTCAACCTCCCGTCTAACCGCAACCAGCGCGGTCAACACACCGGTGTAATCCGGGGGAGCTGGGGGTTCCAGTTGGGCTTCATCGTGGCGAATCGTGTCTCGGACGCCCACCTTCTCAAATACCGTTTCTGCCGCTTGTGGCCCTATCGACGGAAGCTGCATGGCTGCATGATTCGCGCAAGCCACGATGGAGTTGACGAACAGCCATTCCTTCAACTGGCGAAGAGAGGTGTCGGGCATCTCCGCAAAGCGGACCCCGGCACGTCCAGACGGGCCACTCCAGACAACTCGACCATTGGCGTTGATGTAGCCCTTGGTTTCAGACAGATCGAGGCCCAGGTTCAGAGTGCGGTTGACCTCCAGCAAAGACGAGACTTGGATGGACATGCCTGCTTCGCTGATGTCCAGAATCTCGTTGAGGTCCAGTCCCCTGCCGGAACCTGCATTCAAGCTGGCATAAGCAGGAGTGTGAACTTTGTGCCGCATATATCGGCGGCGATCACGCTCTTTGAAGTTCGGTTCCCAGCTGAGATTTGCCGGGTTGGTCCCGAGGGGCGGCATACAGAAGTCTCTACATATTACTCCAGGCGAGCGGCAAAGACAGCACAGGGCGTGGCAATCAAGCCGAGCGCCACTGGCTCAGCGGACCCATATGGGAAAGGCGCGAAATGGCGGCTACCATCATGCCAGTGCAGCGAAGCTAGAAACTAAATGGAAGCTACCAACCCAGAAAGTGACACAACTGGTTCAGGCTGTGGATAAAACCACGCGGAGTCAGCTCAAGATAACGATCTGACGGCTGCCGGGGAGAGACGACTGATGAGGAAAGAACTAGAGAGCAGCGTTCAGACCGCTTGGGCTGGCACGAGCCGAGGATCTTCCTCTGCCTTGGGCACCAGTTCCAACGCGTGTCTCAGGGACCGGTCCAGCGCGTCGGCTAGGGCGACTGGGAACACAGACGTAAGCAAATTGACATCCAGCTGCAGGTCGCGCTGGCTATAGAGCCGGTAGATGATCATTGAGCCGCACCGACGGTTGTTGGCTGCGACTAGATCAAGGGTCAAGCTCCACGCGGCCGTCATTTCGTGAGCGACAGAGCTGGCAGGTTTTCTCCATCGCAGATACGGTTCCTCGGTGCGGCCGGGCAGCATGTGCAACCGGCGAACCTCAGGCATTTCACCGGGCTGAAGGTTCAATCGCAGGTCGAAAGCATCAAAGTCGTTGCTGCTGAAAGCGGCTACTAGGATGCGGCCGATCTGAGCCGTGTCGTGACTTACCTTCAACTCCTCCGTGGCCCGGCGAATGGCAAGGTTGTTGATGAAGATCTGCCGTTGCTCGATGGTTCGCTGCGCCACACGCCGGATTTCGCCAAACTCCAGATAGCCGAGATGCTGCACACCCATCCAGATCCCGGTGCCCAAAACCGCCAGAACCAAACCCAGCGTACTGCCAGTCGGCCAAAGCAGGAAAAGACTGAGTAGTGCGAAGAGCGCCGACACGGCGTACAGCACAATGACGACTTGGCGGTGCGACATGCCGCGCTGCAAAAGCTTGTGATGAATGTGCTCGCGGTCGGCGGTAAACACAGGACGGCCGCTGATCAATCGCCGCACGACCGAAAGAGTGGTCTCCAGAATGGGCAGGCCGAAGGAGACCACGGGGATGGCTACCGCAATCGTGGTTGGCGCCTTCTGCGCACCTTGCAGTGCCAGCGCGCTGAGCATGAAACCGACGAACAGGCTTCCGCAATCTCCCAGAAAGATGGTAGCTGGATTGAAGTTGAAACGCAGAAAACCCAGTATGGCGCCGGCCAGCACCAGGGTCATCAGAGAAACCAGCCGTGACTGGCCGAGGAACGCCACCACGAAGACTACCAAAGTCGAAAACAGTGCCGACCCCGCCGCCAGCCCGTCCAGTCCATCAATCAAGTTAAAGGCATTGGTGATCGCCAGGACCCAGAGAATGGTAAGCGGCAGACCTATGAACCAGGAGAAATGGTGATAACCGAAGAGCAGAGGCAGGTCGAGAATCCGCAGACCCCCCGCGAAGAGCAGGGCGCCGGCTACAGCTTGAACCGCAAACTTGAAGTAAGGGCCTACTCCCCGTATGTCGTCATAAACGCCCAGCAGGAAGATCATGCACCCCGGCAACAGGACCGTCAACACGGTGCTGGAGGAGAATCCAAAACTGAGACTGGGGTACCACCAACTGATCAGCAGGGCGACTGCAATGCTAAGCACGAAAGACAGGAAGATTGCCACGCCACCCAGGCGTGGCAGAGGCGCAGCGTGCAGGTGCCGATCCAAGGCCGGCGGGGCCAGCCATCCGTGCTTTGTGGCTACATCACGGACATACCTGGTGAGAACGATCGAAAGCAGCACTGAGGCCGCGAAGATTCCCAGGTAGAAAAGTGTCAACTAGCTCCCCCTCGATCAGAAGCAAGAGGCACAGCAAATTTCACAGCTACTGTCCCCTCGGCAAGTTCTCTTCCGATGCCATGTCACTGCAACTGCTCGAAGCGAAAGAACTTTTTGTTGTCAGGTAACTCCCAAGGCACTATAGCAACAAGGAAAATCGACGCCAATTCTCTTTCTTGGTACGTCGTGGGGAAAGCTCCGGCGGAGGTTCCTTTCGGCAATTGAGTGTAGGAATGATGGACTCCACTCGATCAACACGCAGTGCCGAACACTTCATTCACTGCCTCGGACACCGTGCTAGACTTTTATTCTCGTCACCATGATAAAAACTTCTGAAATGCCGTCCTCGCGATGGGAGTCATCCCGCCTGATCTGTTCTCTCCTTCTCGCATTCGTTGCGGTGGTATCGGCCTCGGTAACCGGAGTTGCGGCTCAGGACCAAACCGCGAAGACTCAAGAGGAACCAGCGCAAACCCCGGACAATGCGGCAATCCCTCAGGCGACACCCACCGAAGACAGGGGTTCGGACACTTCCCTGCGACTCGGGACCGGCGATCTGCTCGAACTAATTGTCTACAACGTGCCTGAGCTTGCCACCAAGACCCGCGTCAGCAGCAGTGGCAATGTCTATTTGCCCTTGATTGATTATGTGCATGTATCGGGACTCACCCTTGAGGAGGCCCAGGCGCTAATCGAAAAACGGCTTTCCGATGGCGGATTCCTGAGAAATCCGCACGTAACCGTTTTGGTGGATGAGTACGCGTCCCAAGGTGCAAGCGTGCTGGGCGAAGTAGCGAAGCCGGGTGTCTATCCCGTGCTTGGAGAGCAGCGGCTGTTCAATCTCATCTCGGCCGCAGGTGGACTTACCGAAAAGGCAGGCCGGAGCATTACCGTCACTCATCGCAGCCAGCCGGATAAACCAGTAATCGTCCCCTTGGCGCGGAATATCACGGATAATCCCGAAAGCAATGTCGAGGTGCGCCCAGGCGACACCGTCATCGTGCGCAAAGCCGACGTCGTATATGTGGTGGGAGAAGTGGGGAGACCAAGCGGCTTTCTAATGGACTCCGGGAATCTGACGGTGCTGAAGGCGATTGCTTTGGCCGGAGGTACCACCCGCACCGCCAAGCTGAGCGGCGCCAGGATTATCCGCAAGGGCCCCAATGGGATGACCCAGACTCCCGTTCCGCTGAAAAAGATGTTGGAAGCAAAGGCCCCCGACTTGACCATGGAGGCGGAAGACATCCTCTTTGTCCCCAGCAGTGCCTCCAAGGTGTTCGCCTCTCGCACGTTCGATGTCGCACTGCAGGCTGCCGCCGCGGCGAGCATTGTAGCGGTACCGTAAGACGCCCGACTTCAAGCCGCGGCCACCCGATGCCATCTGTTCTTGTCGATCAGGCTCTCCAGCACATCAATGTAGGTTTTGGCGGTGTGCTGGCGGGAGAAGCGTTGCAGAATGTGGTGGCGGCCGTTGCGCCCGAGAGATTCCCGTAAACCAGCATCCGCGGCAAGGCTAATCACAGCCTGCGCCAGAGCAGTTGCGTTCTCCGGCTCGATAACAATTCCCGCCCGCGCCTCTTCCAAAATCTTTCGCGCCTGGCCGTCCACGCCGAGAATCACGGGGCGGGCACATGACATGAATTCCAACATCTTGGTCGGGATCACCGTCTGAAAAATTGATGTCTTCTTGAGCAGGACAAGGCAAGCGTCAGAAGCGCAGATATAGGCCGGTATCCGCTTCCGCGGCTGCTGATCAATAAACAGCAAATTGGACAAGCCTCGGGCGCGGGCCAGTGCCATGATGCGCCCTTTGTCCGCACCCTCCCCAACCAGCAGAAACAGAACTTGAGGGGCCAAGTACTGCAGTTGAGCGGCAGCCTCCACCAGGGTTTCTAAGCCGTGGGCCAGGCCCATGGTGCCGATGTAGGAGACCACGAATTTTCCCTCCGCTCCCAGTTCCCTTCTCAAATCACCGGTTGCGTGCGGGCTGAAGAGATCCGCCTCCACTCCGTTCTCGACCACTGAAACTTTTTCTCGGGGAATGTGCCAGTGCTGGAAAAGATGGTCCTTGAAGGCCGGGGTGACGACTACCACGCGGCTGCACCTGCGGTACAGAAAGCCCGCAACTTTCGCCAGGAAGCGATGGAGCACCGTGTTGGCGTCCCCCAAGCCAACTGCCGCCAGGGACTCGGGCCACAGGTCGCGAACTTCGAAGACGAAGGGAACACGCTTGCAGCGAGCCAGCCACCAGCCCGAGAGTCCAACCAGCAATTGCGGCGAAGTGGCAATGATGACGTCCGGACGTGACACGAACAGGCCGGTGCTGGCGGAAGACACGCAGAATGAGCTGTAGTTCAGCATGCGCTCGTAAGCTTTCCGATTGGGAAAAGGAAACAGCCAGGTTCGGACAACGTTCACTCCGTCCAGCGTCTCTCGCGCCACCAGACGGTGAAACCGGGCGCGATATTCAGGCGGCACAACGCCCGTTGGGTGGTTGGGGAATCCGGTCAGAACGGTGACATCGTGTCCGTCTTGCGCCCAGTGATGCGCCAATTCCGCCGCGCGGGCTGCAGGCGCGCCCATCTCCGGCGGAAAATATTGTGAAACGTAGAGAATCTTCACAGGTCTCTAGTAGTAACAAAGCTTGAATGCACTTTTGTAGCAAAGGGCACGTGTGCGCTTGGCACGGCTATGCGCGAACGCCTCCCAGCGGTCAGCGTATCGGGCAAATATCTCGTCGCCGGTCATTCGGTGCAGTACGCGCAACTGTACGACATGCAACTGATGGTAGAAAGGGCTGGCCACCATGGGCAGGCGTGTGCCGGACTGCTCGTAGAGAGACCAAAAGCCGAGATCGTAGCCATCAAGATTCGCCCGGAGAGTCTGGACGGCCCTTGCGAATAGCTGCTGGGCGGAGCGGTCTTGAGTCGCAAGAAAATAGTCATGTACACCCCATGCCGCCCAGATAAAGCCGTTCAGGATATGAGTTGGTGGCGAGACGATGTATTCCTCGAACCATAGGTCGCCGCGCGGGTCGGTGAAGCTAACACCACCTTCGCCGGTTGATTTCAGGAAACTGGAGAAGGCCCGCTCGGCCGCCTGAAGGTACGAGGCGACACCGGTTTCACGATGGGCGCGCACCAGCAAAGAGATTCCCTGCCCTTGGGCGAGACCGGAGTACCAAGGTGCATGCAGCGGAGTACGGTATTCCCAGTCGAAGTGGTGGTTCCACACCCAGACGCCTGAAGAGTTCTGCTGCAAATGAGCGCAGAGCCAGTCGCTCGCAGCCAGGAATTTCCTCCTACGTTCTTCATCTTGCGTGCGCCGAAAAAGGTTGTAGTTGCCGATTCCCCATTGAGCGATGGCTATGGGGTTGTACTGCAGTCCGATCTGGCCGTGGTAGTCCAGCATCGGGATTCCAGCCGAATCGAAGTGTCCCTGGTAGTCGGCTTTCTCGGAGAAAGCCATGTAGTACTCGCCGAGGTCGCTGATGGGAGCATCCCAATTCAGCCGCGGTGTCTCATGCCAGAAAGTAAGCTGGCTTTTACCTGCTATCAGGTAGGCACGGAAGATGCGCCGGTAGTACTGCAGACGGCTCGCGAGCGGCATAGTGAAATTTGATCGAACTATAGCATGACGTCGAAGCTCGACCGGTTGTACAAAAGGGTCCGCTGCCACGCCAGCGTCTTCTACGCCGCAGTAACACGCCACAAACCGGTTTCCAGATCACCCGGCTGGACGGCAATCGAAGTCACTGCCAGCAAGCCGGTGCTGTTTTCTCCATCGGGAAGAAAGACATTACCGTACTGAAACCAGCCCATCGGCCAGCGGTCCTTGTTCCAGAGCAGCAGCCTCTGCCACTGCGAGCCGTCCAGGGAGCCGTACACGCATGCGCTGCGCTCCACGTTCGCGGCGCTGGGCTCAACCATGGTAGAGAAAAAAATTGCTTCGCCAACACGACATCCGTAAATCGAGGAACTGCTCAGCAACGCAAGTTCAGTCAACTTCCCACGGCGGTCGAGGTGGTAAACGTGGTTGGCCTCCAGCGGTGTATCGGAGGAAAAGTACAAACCATCCAGCGCAGGGACAAGGGCAACGGCCCGCGCCTGCTGGTTTCCGGAAAGAACCACATCCACATTCTTGAAGTCGCCCGAGGCCCGCAGGATGCGGCATTCCGAGCCATCGTCGCCGGTGAGTATCCACAGACAGTTCTCCCACGGGTCGTAAACGATGTTGTGGACATGCCGGATCGCGCCCCGCGGAAAGGTATAGGCGACGTGCCAGGTGGCGCCTCGGTCGGCGGAGGCGTAGATGTGAACCTCGTCACGCTGCGCATTGTCAAAATACTCGCCCCAGAAAATCTGATCGCTTGGGGTGACTGCGATATGCAAAGGACGCGTCCCGCGCAGTACTCTATGGGAAACGTGAAACTCGGATTCGCCCGGGGCCAGAGTAATGATCGCCCCCGGCGCCGCTGCGATCAGGTGTCCGGAAGAAAGCGCGGCCAGTGCGTGAAAGCCGTCGCGGAAGAGGCGGGAGGCAAGCCGCGATGAGGCACTCAGATTTCGCCACCAGGCGGGGCGGTATCGCGCCACGTGCTTCCAGACGATGCCGGGCGCGTCCATTCTGGCCTGCAACAATTCGTACCCGCGTGAGGCGTACAGCACGTCGTTACACCAGGCCAGAGCCCGCAACCGGGGCAACGTTGCCACCCTGGTGAGGCTCCACCTTGCCGCTTCTGGCGACTGCACTATAGGGACTGGTTGGGCTGCCATCTCTTCTCAGTTCCCAGTTCTCAATTCTGGGTTCTCAAGTCTCGGTTCTCACTCTTGAGAACCAAATACGGGCCAATGGCAAGCGCATCCATGCGGGTACGCTTGAAACAAGCAATGGCCTCCTCGGGCGCGCACACGATGGGCTCATTCTCGTTGAAGCTTGTGTTCAGGATAAGGGGTATTCCGGTCTCGCGATAGAACGCGTGAATCAAGTCGTAATAAAGTGGATTCTCCTCGCGGCTGACGCTTTGCAGCCGTCCGGTATCGTCCACATGGTTCACCGCGCACAGTTGAGCGCGTTTTTCAGGACGAATCTTGTAGACGTGGAGCATGAAGGGCGATGGGTGGCCGTGCTCGAAGTATTCACCCTGGTACTCCGCCAGAATAGAAGGCGCAAATGGGCGGAACCACTCGCGATGCTTGACGCGTGCATTCAGCACGTCCTTCATGTTGGGTAACCCAGGGTGGGCCACAATCGATCGATTACCCAAAGCGCGCGGGCCCCATTCCATTCGTCCCTGGAACCAGCCGACAACGCTCCCCGCAGCCACTTTTCTAGCAACCGCCTCCAGCAAAGGCTCGCGTTCAAGTTTGCAATAGTGCAGGCCGGCGTTCTTCAAGCTGGATTCGATTCGCGGCCCGGCAAACTCAGGCCCAAGATACGAATTCTTCATCACGTACCGCCGCGGCTGCTTAAGCACGGAATGGTAGGTATGCAACGCTGCGCCGATGGCCAGTCCCTCATCGCCGGCAGCAGGCTGAATCCAGGTACGCCGGAAGGGCGTCTGCGTGAAGATCTTTCCATTGGCAACGCTGTTGAGCGCGCAGCCTCCCGCCATGGCGAGATCCTCCACGGGCACATGCCCATGCAGCCGGTTCAGGAGCTGGAAGAACACTTCTTCGAAACGATGCTGCATGGCATAGGCGAGGTTCATGTCGCGCTGCGTAATCTCGGCATGAGGCTCGCGCGGGTCACCGAAAAGCTTCACCATTCGATCGGAGAAATGCCGGGCCAGGCGCACAGTGCCATCGGGCAAAACCTGCATCCCCTGGTTGCTGCCGAGAGGCTTGAAGTAATCCAGGTCAAGCTGAAAGTTTCCGTTTTTCAGGCCAATCACCTCGCGGAGCTTTTGGCAGTACGTGTCTTTCCCGTAGGGCGCGAGCCCCATGACCTTGCCTTCGTCTCCATATTTCTTGTAGCCGATGAACTCACAGACCATGGTGTAAAAGCTGCCCAGAGAGTGGGGCAGGTAAACCCGGTCGAGAACCTCAATCTCACCACCCTCACACCGGGCCATCATGGTGGAGACAAAATCGCCAGAGCCGTCGTAGCTGAAACCCGCAGCCTTTTCCCAGGGCGAACAGTAGTAGGCGCTGGCAATGTGGGCTATGTGGTGCTCGAGGTGGTGCTGCTGGAAACGCAGCGCGCTCGGATCGGCATCGAGAGCCCCGGCCAGCAGCGAACGAACATCTCGCAAGGCCTCCTTGCGCTGACGCAGCCGGATGAAATTCAGAATTCGGGCGGGATTGGCCAGGGCATACTGAACTTTCTTGGCCAGGTTCGCGTCACTATCCTGTCCAACCGCGACATGATCGACGTCGGTAATCTTCGCGCCGACCGCATCCAGGCAGGCTCTGACTGCAAGCGAAGGAAATCCGCCGTAATGCTTGCTCCGATTCAGACGCTCCTCAGCGATGGCAAATACAACTTCACCATCCTGTACGATGGCAGCCGAGGCATCGGCGTGAAACATGTTCAGGCCCAGTATCAACATGGACGGCAATTTTTCCTTCAGTTGGTGGGGCTCATCAGTCGGCGCAGTGTGCCGGTTATCCGCAAAGCACAGTTGTCAGTCCTTCCTGGCACGCAACTCGTAAATCTTGGCTTTAGTGTGAAACATCTGCACCGCCTGGAAACCACAGTAGATCAGGCCAGGAACCCCGTCGAGAAATCCCAAACGAAACCCATAGCGGTAGAGGAAAATCAGCAACGGCGACCCAGGCAGCGCGTAAAGTTTCTTCTTGAGCCAGCGGCGGCGCTGCGCCTGCGCACCGAAGAACGCCGGCGGCAGCGCGCCGGGACTTTCCTCCCGGTTGAGAAGAACGCGAGCTTCCCAGTTGGAATACTCGTCGTGCTTCTGGATGTAGCGGGATAAGGACTCGACATTGTGATGGGTGAGTGGGTTTCTCAGTCTTGCCGTTCGTCCATCGACCACGACATGCTCGTGTACTTCCATGTCGCACATGGAGGTGTCCTGTTCTTTCAGGCGGCACTCGAACTGTGCTTTTCCCCGGCGGAACAGCGAGAGCTTGTAGAAGCCGGCGTCACCGTGGCGAAGTAGGCGGCCCAAGAAAAACATCCGCAACGCGACATAGTAGCCGTCGTAACGTGAGTCCTGGATCGCCTGTTCTATTTCTTCCGCCAGTTCGGAAGTCAGGGCTTCGTCGGCATCCATGAGAAAGATCCAGTTATAGGCAAACGGAAGCACGTCCATGGCCCACTGGCGCTTCTTCGGCCAACCACCGTGGTAGTGAAACTGGACGACTTTGGCGCCAAAGAATCGGGCAATCTCGGCCGTGTCATCGGTGCTTTGCGAATCGATGACATAAACCTCACCCACGCCGCGTAATGATTCCAGGCAACGGGGCAAGTTACGCGCTTCATTCCGGACAGCAACGATTACGCTCACGGGCAGGAGCGTGCTTGCGTCCCGGAATCGCTGTAACCTGGGTTCCTCTAGCTTCTGCATCGGGGAAGAAATTGTTTTCAACATATTACCCTGAAACTGTCGCAACCCTCTCTCAGAAACTAGGCAGTCACCGAATACAATTCACACCAGCGCTCAAGCACATAAAGGGACCAGGGCCGTGACCAGGATGTGATGCCACGCTGGAAGCCGTCCCACGCCTCGGCAACAGCCTTGGGCTGAAGCACTGCAGCCAGCGCCCCGTTAGCTGTTTTCAGCAGTCTCTGCTCAACTCCGGGCCGTAGCTCGTCGCGCAGCCAATGCTCCCACGGAAGCGTAAACCCGCGTTTCTGCCGGTGGACTATCCGCTCGGGCAGCGCGCCCCGAAGCGCGCTTACCAGTAACGGCTTGGGCGTGTGAGCATTCAGTTTCCAGACACCGGGTACCGCCAACAGTTTCTCCGCCAGCCGGTGATCAATCAATGGGACCCGCATCTCGAGCCCATGGGCCATGCTCATCGTGTCAGAATCTCGGAGCAAAGTGTTGAGCATGTAGCAACGAGCCTCAAGATAGGAAACCCGGTTGATGGGATCCAGACTGCGCGCGCTGCCCAGGCTCTGCCGTAAAGGCAGGTCCGCCCGCTCGGCGACCTGCTCGTCGTGCCCTCCGAACAAGCGATCCCGTTGCTCGGACGTAAAAAGCATGCGCGAAAGAAAGTACGGATGAATGACCCGGCCATTCCCGCGGGCAAGAGCAGCGAGCTTTCGGTTCTGGTCCGTGTCCCGAACCGCCAGAGCGAAGGCTCCGGCCAAAGCTCCCCGTGCCACCCTGGGTACACGGCTCCAGTAACCAGAAAAGCGTTCCATGCGGGGTACGTCGCGGAAGCTGGAGTAACCGGCAAAGAGTTCGTCACCGCCCAGGCCGGAAAGCGCGACTTTGATACCTGCCGCTCGGGTTTGCCGCGAGATGAGATACGTATTCACACCGTCGATCGTGGGTTGATCCATGGCTTGGAGTGCGCCAGGAATCGCATCGAGCGCGTCGTGCTGGGAAACAAGTATTTCGTGGTGATCGGTTCCGAATTCTCGGGCCACCATACGGGAATACTCGCCCTCGCTGTAGTCTTCCTCCTGGAAAACAATGGAAAACGTGCTGATCGGCGTTCCGTCCTGGCGCAGGATTCCGGCCAGACTGCTGGAATCGATTCCTCCGGAAAGGAAGACGCCCACGGGAACATCGCTGACCATCTGCATGCGGACGGCCTCACCCAGGGCGACGTGCAAATCGTCCTCGATATTCTTGCGTTCAGCCTCAGAGGGCCTGGCCGGCCCGGTGGCACCGCCCGCCTCTTCTGCTCGAGGTATAAGGTCCCAGTACAGGACCTCGCGCAGCTTGCCTTGATCCCATACCAGGTAGTGCCCGGGACGAAGGGCAGAAATGCCTTCGATCAGGGTGATGGGATCGTACAGCGATCCAAAGCTCAAATAGTTGATCAGGCCAGCGCGATCCAGGCGATGCGGCACCAGACCCGTGCCCAGCAGGGTTCGAACTTCGGAAGCAAACAGAAAGTGCTCGCCGGAAGCATAGTAGTAAAGCGGCTTGATGCCCATCGGGTCACGAGCGAGAAAAAGCCGGTGGCGCTGTGCGTCCCAGATGGCAAAGGCAAACATGCCGCGCAGTTCTTGCAGGCAACGTTCTCCCCACCGGCCGTAAGCCTTCAGCAGAACCTCAGTATCAGCGTGACTGCGGAAGCACACTCCCTCGTGCTCCAATTTCGCCCGAATTTCACGGAAGTTGTAGATCTCACCGTTGTAGGTAATCCAATTCCCTGTCTCCAGGTCCTGCATCGGCTGATGACCGAGGGGTGAGAGATCAAGAATGGCCAGACGCCGATTGCCCAGTCCAACTTCAACTGGCTCCGGTATGGTTTCCCGAATAATCACGGTCCCGGAGTCGTCAGGACCCCGGTGAGCCAGCGAGCGGGTGGCACGCTCCAGAAGGTCCGGGGCAACCGCTGCATTACGTGCGACGATGCCGACGATTCCGCACACCGGCGTCTGCTCCCAAATCAGTATTTGTAGGCTTGCCCCTGGCGCAGGAGCGGCTTCTCAAAGAAAGCCCATGAGATTTTCGCGATCACAAGAGTAAGGGCGATGCCGATTAATCCTCCGACAAACTGTGTCGCCTCGGAGGCATACACAAAGTGAATGCCTAGCACCCGTCGGGATGCTTCCATCAGGGGAAGATGGAGCAGATATGTACAGTAGGCCAGGACGCCGAGTTGTGTCAGGCCTCTGCTGGTGAGTACGCGGTGTACGGGCCCGCGTGACTCGGTAACGGCTATCAGCAGGCAAAATGTGTAGAACAAAGCGAGCCACGAATAGCCGATGATCACCATGGGTCCGGCAGTTGCGTCGTACCCTGCGTAGGTCAGCAAGGCCAGCCCGATGAAAAGAAAACTCGAGACTCCGTAGAGAACAGACCTTCGGGTGTGCAGCCAGTTCCACGATCTCGGAGTTCTGACCATCAAGGCCGCCAAGACTCCAAGACTCAGCGCGTCAGCCCGGCAGGGCATGAGCACGTAGTTGGCGAAGTTGCCGTACTTGAAGGTTAAGTGAAGAATCGTCCGGAGCACAGGGGCCGCGACTACCACGGACGACAAGACAAAGATCAGATGTGATCGACTGACCTTCCGGACCAGAAATGGAACTGTCAGGTAGAACTGTTCCTCCACCGCCAGAGACCAAGTGGCAGCCATCGCCCCTACCCCGAATGTACCGGCCCCGGCCATCCAAATATTCTGCGTGAATGTCAGGTAAGAAAACCACGGGATGGGTGTGGAGGAGAACTTGCCCAACCATCCAGGCATCCAGTCGAAGGGAATATATCGGATCAAAAAGAGTGACACCGCAACTCCGTAAAGGGGCAGGATGCGGTACGCTCGTCGAAGGTAAAACGTCTTGAAGTAGCGAGGCGAGTCCCTTGAATCTAGAAGAATTCCACCGATCAGGAACCCAGAGAGTACGAAGAAGAGGTCTACGCCGCTCCATGCCAGTCGGCCCACCGCCACCAAATGGGTAAGAATTTTCGAGCTCGGCTGCATTTCAAACACAGCATGACACAAAAGCACTAGCAGGATTGCCACGCCACGAAGCCCGTCCAGCGCGGGGATCCGGGTGGCAGAATCGATGACCGGCACATGCAGAGTTGCCTTGCTGGTCGCGAGTTCGAGAATTCCAAGATCAGGTAGACTTCGGACCGCTTGGGGAGATGCCGCCATGTTTTATGGAAATGTTACAAGCATAGTAGCAGGAAGTTGCAGTAGCGAGAACACGCTCGGCAGCGGTGGAACCGGAAACGTCAGCAGGTCTAGAGCGACCACCGCAACAACAATCGGATGCCTTTAACGGTGCCGGCACGTGGTCGTTCTTGAGTGATCACAGGAAAAATACTATCTTGGACTGAGTGGTCGCAGCTCGGTGAACCGCAACTCGGAATTAATGCCAACCCAAGGCAACTCGACTGCAGCCGCCCTATCGACTCGGTGGAAGTCTCTCCTGATCGCTCTGGTCCTCCTGGCAGCCGGAGAGTTTGTGTTGCGAGGTCCCATTCGATTCTTGCACGCCCTCGACTTCAACGACTTCATCTCGCCGTACATACAAGCAAGAGCGTTGGTGCAAGGAATTGATCCCTACAGTCCAGAAAACCTGGTTCGGTTGTGGCCCGAGGGTGCACAGCGATTCGATTTTCTGGCCAGGGACCTGGCCAGCGGCACGTTGATCATCAACCACGGCATACCCACCGCATATCCCTTGACTTGCTTTCTCCTGCTCACTCCCTTTGCGGTGTTCCGGTGGCCAATCGCTCACCTTGCCTGGTTAGTGACCAATCTGGTGCTTGTCCTGTGGCTGCTATGGTCCCTGGTTTCACTGGCCGGTTTCCGCTGGCAAGAAAAGCGCGCCTACTTGTTTTTGGCCCTCGCGCTGGCTCTTGCGCCCTTCCACACAGGCTTGGCCGCCGGGAGTATCGCAATTGTTACAGTTGCTCTATGCGGCATCGCAATCTCGGCCGCGCATCGCAAGAATGACACCTTGGCCGGAATTCTCATCGGCCTCGCCATTTGCCTCAAGCCGCAGATCGGTGTGCCTTTCCTGGCGTACTACGTCCTGCGCCGGCGCTGGCACATCTCCGGTGTTTCGACTGGAGTAGTCATCGTCACCGCAATCTCAGCGATTGGTCGCTTGGCGGCCAGCCACACGTCCTGGCTACAGAACTACCGGATGGACAACAGAGTCCTGTTGGCGACTGGTATCTTGAGCGACTTCACCGAGAGAAATCCAATTCGCTTCAGCCTGGTGAACTTGCAGGTGCTCCTGGACGCTCTGGTGAAGCATGCGGTCGCTGCCAACATCCTGGCGTTGATGATATCCGGGATGATGTTCCTGGTTTGGCTACTGTTGGTCTGGCGACGAAACGACTCTGCAGATGAACTGCTGGACCTGAGCACGATCGCAGTCCTGAGTTTGCTGCCGGTGTACCACAGGTTGTACGACGCTTCTTTGCTGGTTTTGCCATTGTGCTGGAGTTTGTCCGAAATGTCAGGCCGTTTCAACCGGTTTGCGCGAGCAGCGCTCCTGCTTATTCTCCCCTTCCTTGTGCCCGGCGGATCGGCGTTGGAGCAATTGCAACTCAGCGGCCGTGTGGCGAAAACGATAGTTAATTCCTGGTGGTGGGGCACGCTTGTGATGCCGCATCAGGTGTGGGCGTTGTTTTTCCTAAGCGTGCTGCTCCTATGGACCATGAAGGTCGGCGCGGAAGCAAAGTCTTAATTACTTGATGTGGCGCCAGGTTCGGACGACAGGAGGCGAACTACTTGAACGCCTCGACGTACAGGGAGTGTGGAAGTTCTCTCGAATCGCCTGGCTCATAGGGTGGAGCTTTATCGCCGTAGAGACGGCTGTTCCCTTCTCTCGCTTCCTCCACCTCCCGGAAGCCTGCTCTGCGAAGTACCTCGTCCATGTAGCTGAAATCGAAAGCAGTGCGGTGCTGTCCGTCGCAGAAAACGAAGTTGGAGAATCTGCCTCCCAGCGACTCAAAGGGCCGCGGGAAAGCATCGTAAAACCAATTGTGTTGTTTCTGGCTATAGGCGGCAATGGCGCTGTTCAGGTTGGGAACCACCAGGCGGATCCCGCCTTCGGGCTTGAGGACCCGCACACATTCCCGCAGAAGGCGCTGCAGTTCGTCCGGATAAAAATGCTCAAACATGTGCGTGGAATAGATCGAATCCGCCACGCTTGAACGGAACGGAAGCCCGCAGCGTACGTCGAGCCAGAGGTCTAGCTTCTGCAAGGGATTGGCATCGACGTTCACGAAGCCCGGCAGGTACTTCGGGCCGCACCCCAGGTGCAGATGGAGCTGGCGTCCATTAGTAGGACGAAGCGCATAGAAGCATTTGCGCGCCCAATAGTTGGGCAGGGTGGCCTTCGCGATAACAAGAAAGCAGAGGTCTTTGTAGCGCTGATGAAGCAAACCCAGTCCTCAGGAGTAGTTGGCTGATTATAAACCCGAAATCTGGAGTTTCCTCCGTCGACGCCAGTATCGGGTCGCAGAGCCTGGCTAAGCAGCTACCGCGTCACCACGGGAACGTTTTACCAACTCCGTAGCCAGACCGACGATCTGTTCAACGTGGGTACTCCAGGAAAAGTCACGCGAGCGTTTCAATCCCGCATTAGACAGCTGCTGTCTCAAGAATGGGGATTCATCTAGCCGCAGGATACAATCGGTCAGCAACTCGTGTGAGAAGCGCGGAGAATATAAAGCTGCGCCGCAACAGATTTCACGATGCACCGGCAGGTCAGACGCCACAACCGGCAATCCCGCAGCCATAGCCTCAACCAGAGGATGGGCGAACGACTCGGCATAGGCCGGCGTCACGTAACAATCGCACGCACGGTACACCTGGTGCAGGAGGTGGTATGGCACTGGGCCGAGTTCCACAACGTGGTTTCCTATGCCGAGCTGCCGGACCAGATCAGCAGCAGCTGAGGCACGGTAGGAGCCGGGATTGTCTTCCGAACGTAGCGTGCAGGTGAGAAACAGCCTTACCTCGCGGCCAGACAGGCGCCCCTGCAACCGAGGCAGGGCACGAAGCAAGGTTTCGAAATTCCGGTAGTAGTTGTAGTGGCTGACAAACAGAAGCCGGAGTGCGCCTTGGGCCGAGAGCAGCTTCTTGGCAATTGCCTCCGGCAGTGGAGCCTTGTCTTCGAAGAATGCATCAGGATCGAAGCCGTGGTGAATGCTGACGACATCCCTCCCGGTCCATTGGCGCAGCTCTTCCGCGAACGACCGGCTGGGCGCCACTGTACAATCTGCCCAGTGGACGGACCGCCTGGCAATGATTCCCTTGATGCGGGTATCCAACCACATCCCGTAGTCACCACGGCCACGAAGATCACGGGAAAAGTCGCGTGAGGTGTAGAGAGCATTTCGCGACAGCAGTATCTGTGGTACTGGCGATCTCCACAGGGCAAAATTACCAGCCGAAATCACCACGTCTGCATCCATGCGCCGGATGAGCCCGGGCAGCACATTCTGCTCGTGCCAAAAGCGCTGGGCTGCATTGGCCGGACTCTCCATTTCGAGAAATGAAATGTTGGACGAGTTTCGTAGTTCCTGCCGCAGGCATGGATTCGCTGCCACGGTGGTCCGAACGTCGGTCCTGGCCGCGAGATGGGGGATGACATTGCGCAGGTAGGTCAGCCCGCCGCCGGCGCTGGCCGCGAGGCCGTTGAGGAACAGGTGCATCATCGGTCTGGTGCAACCATGCCAAAGCTGTCGGCCCACTGAGGTGACGACCGCGGAACGCTGGCTTGAACGAGCGCCGGGGCGGTCTGGGGTAGAACGTCAACCAGTACAAAAGCAAGGGTCCAAAAGAAAACGCACACATAGTAACCCACCGCGAAGAGCCAGTCCTCAAACCCCGCATGTACCAGGCCCGCTGCCAGGACCGCAGCGACCGGAACCGCCGGAGAAAAGGGATCACCCGTACGGCGCATCCACACCACCACCCGGCCCACATTCACTGCAACTAAGAACACCAGGGTGAAGAACGGCATCACTCCCAGCAGACCAACCCATTCGGCGATTGCAAGATAGCTGTTTCCATGTTCCCGGGTCGCCTGAGGAGTCGATTCGAAGCTTCCGACCCGCTGAGTCCATTGGTCGCGCGTGATACTGGTGCCGAACCCACTGCCAAACCACGGATGTTCTCTAATGACCGACGAAGTCCGATCCCAAGCTGACCTGCGGGAGGCCAGGACACCCGCCTCCTGCTGTCCCTTGTATAGGAAGACAGCGGCGAGTGATCCAGACTCGTTCTGCCGTAGAGGCACAACCGCAGCAACCAGCGCAGCCGATAGCAGAGCGACGCCGATGCCCTTCAGCAATAATCGGTAGCGGCGCAAAGCAAAACAGAGCAAAATACAGGCGACTGCTCCCCCCGCGATTCCAGCGCGTGCGTAGCTGCTAAGCAATAGCAACAAAGCCAACACGAATGCGAATGTCCTGCGCCGGCAGGTCGCCGCGCTCCCACCTACTAGAATTCCCCACAACAGCAGCGGCACGGCGACTACGCCCATCACAGCGCCCCGAGAGTTGGGGTGATCGAAGAGCTCAAAACCAAACACGAAATAGGTAATAGCAGTGACATAAACCAGGATCTCGCACCCTAGCAACAATCCGGAAAGGAAATTCGCCTCTCTGCCCATGACCGCGAGCCGCGCGCCGGAAGCGCCGTAAAGAAATAGCAGGAGCAAACTCAGCGCTTTCAGGGTCGCCACAGTCGGATATGACGACGCCATGGCAGAAACCATCGCCGCCAGTACGCAAAAAAACGCCACCAAATGGAACGACGCAAAGTGGTGGTGACGATCTTTCATGTAGATAACGAATCCCGCTAGCGCACCTACGGCCAGGACGAACCAGCGCCCCGAAGTCCACGCTTCGTGCAGAGGAACCGCAATGGCCGCCCACAAGAAAACTCCAATCACGAGCGGGAAAAATCTTTGCCGATAATTCCAAAGTGCCGCCAGCATGACCTGCAGGATGATCAGCACCCCGAGGTAATAGGCACTGGTGAGATAACCGGGACGGAAGACCACGATGTACACCCCAAAAAGGCAGCACAACAGCATCGTGGATGGCGCCAGGAATCTCGAGTAGCGGTCATTCATGCGTGCCGCCTCCCGACGCAAACACCGCTCGGGCGATTCCAACAGCGCAGGCCTCCGGCGAGTATCCGCGGATACGTTCGCGGCTACGCTGTCCCATCAGCGCGCGGAGTTCAACGCCGCGCACCAGCTGGCCCATGGCAGAGGCAAGTGCGCCGATGTCAGCGGCAGGAATGATGCGGCCGTTCCAGCCGTCTTCGACCAAATCCGCAGCGCACCCAGCCACATTGGTGGAAATAACGGGTAAACCCGAAGCCATGGCTTCATTCACCACCAGCCCCCAGGTATCGGTGTGAGTGGGGAAAACCAGCGCCTCCGCCAATCCGTAATGGCTGGCCAGCTCTTCGCGGTGCATGAACCCAGCAAACTGAACCGAACCCGGCGTGATGGCGGCAGCGCGTTCATGAAGTTCGGATCGAGCCACTCCATCCCCCACGAAGACGAGACCGATTGTCGCTCTTAACTCTGGAGCCAGTGTGCCATACGCCTGGAGAAGATCAAACACTCCTTTTTCCTGCACCAGCCGTCCGACACAAAGAAAGTAACGGGAGGGCAGGTGCAACGCCTGGCGGTGCATCGCCGCGTCCTTGCGGGCCGCGTCCGCCCGGCGTTCGAAAAACTCCGTGTCCACCGCATTGGGTGCAGTAAAGATGATTTCCTCCGGCGTCCCGTAGTTCATCAGGTATTCGAACGAGGACTTCCCGGGAACAACGAACCCCTCACAACGGCGCATGAATTTTGTTTTCAGGGATTCCACCAAGGCATAGCTCCTGCGAAGGTCTCTCGTGGTGCTCTCTACCCAAAGGAAAAACGGCACCCGATGGCGGCGCGCCCACAACTGGGATTGCCAGGAGGCAACGTAGTTGTAGCCTCCACAGAGAATCGCGTCCGGAGAGGCCCGCCGCAGCGCCTTGGCTAGTCCCCAGTTCAGCAGAACGTTGTACCTCCCCAACCTCCGCCTCCATGACGGAAGAACCCGGTAGGAGAACCGAATTTCATCCTTGTGGACCAGCCACTGACGCAGAGCGGGATCGCTTTCCGCCAAAAAGATCACGTGCAGGCTAATTCCCTCTTGTCTCGCCAAGGCGTTAAAAACCGGGATGCGATAGGGGGCGATGATTTCGGTCACAATCACCAGCCGCAGGCTCATACCAGGCACTCCCGGTAAAGCCGAGCCAAGCGTGCAGCTTGGTACGCCAAGGTAAAACCTTGCAAGATGGTCTGGCGCGCCGCCTCGCCGATCTGCCTCCGGAGCTGGAGGTTCTGCAGCAGACTGGAAAGCGCGTCCGTTAGTCCCTGCAGGTCAGCCGGATCCACCAGCCAACCGTTGACGCCGTGCCGGATTACCTCCTCGATACCCTGTCCCCGGCACCCGATCACCGCCTTTCCTGCAGACATCGCTTCCAGGTAGACACAGCCTAAGCCTTCGTACCGGCTCGGCAACGCGAACACCGTGCACCGTCGCATGGCCTCCGCAACCTGGCTTCGATTCTGCCGTCCAAGAAAACGAACCTTGCCCACGATCTTGAGTTCTCTCGTCAGCGAGTCCAAACCAGAGCGTTCCGGGCCGTTTCCAATGATTTCGCACGAAGCTTCTGGGTAGCGGTTGTGCACAGTCGCGAACGCTCGCAAAAGCAGCTCATGGCCCTTGATCGGAATCAGGTTGCCAATGCTTAGGATGGCATCGGATGCGGGGGAGGGTTCAGTCGGACAAAAAATCTGCGGATCCACACCGTTGTAGACCACGGTTGTGTTCACAGGCGCAGCAGCTTCCGTCACCCGATCGCGTACCTTTTCGCTGATACAAATTACGCGGCGCGCCGAACGATAGACCAACCTCGAAATGCGCTCGCACCACTTGCCGGCATATCCTCGGACTTGGTTGGTGGAGAACGCGTCCAGGCCATGAACCGTAACCACAAAGGGAATTCCTAACTCCCGGCTGAGCAACGCCGCCGCGTGCCCGCAGGGCAGAGCAGCATGAGCATGGATGATATCCACATGATTCGAGCGATGCAGCCGACGAATTTGCGGGAGGATGCTCGCAAACAGAAAAGCTCCCGAGGTCGGGAGCCCCAAGTTTCCCGGAAGCGCAAAGAAACGATTCCAGCGCGCTGGAACGGCAGAGCTGCCGGCATGCGCCCCCCCACGGTAGAAGGGCTGCACTGCCAACACCGTGTTCGCTACTCCCAACTGCTTCACCCAGGCCAACGGCTCGGCGACGAAGCAACCTTGCGCATCGTCTTCCAAGACGGGATAAAACGGAGTCAGCGTCAGCACGTGCAGCGGTTTCTCTGATTCCGGGTATGGCAAGGCCGGCATGGACAGGTTGGCGATCATCGTACGCGATCACTCAGCTTCTGCGACATGAGGCGGAGAAAGATCTCCTCCCAACGCCGGGTAATCGGGTCCCAGTCGAACTGCTCACTATGCCTCCGGCCGGCCATTCCCAGAGTCCGGCGGAGGTCCGGTCGGCAGAGCAACTCTCCCAGGCGGGCAAACAAATCGTCATCGGAAGCCACGAGGTATCCGGTCTGGCCATCAACCACCGTCTCCGGCTCATAATTCTTGCGGGCGATGACCGGCAACCCACAGGAGGCAGCCTCAAGAATCACTTTAGGAGATCCTTCCCACGTTGAAGGGAACAAAAAGACATCAGCCTGCTGATATTGTTGCCTTAGACCCTCTGCGTCCAGCAATCCGGCAAGCGCGACATTGGTGAGATTCTCTCGCTGTATTCGGCCTTTCAACTCTCCCGTCATGGAACCGTCGCCAGCGAGGACAAAGTCTGCTTGCGGAAAACGCAGAGCGGCATCGAGAAGTAATTGTGGCTGCTTGAATGGCCGCAACGACCCAACGAACAGAACCCGAGGCCTTACGTTTGCCGGACGCTCCCGCGCTGGGATGAAGAATTTCGTGTCCACGCCGGTCGGTACAACATCGCTGGGCAAGCCGCACTCCGATTCCAGGCTTTGTTTCACGGCGCGTGAATTGCTGAACAGATAATCGCACCGCAGGATCGTCTGTTCTCTGAGATGAATGGCTTCGGGAGCAATGGTAGGCTCATTGCGCAGATCGGATCGCGATTCGATCGTCCCAATCGTGATGCGATTGTCCGTCCATCCCCGCCGCATGCGCAGGTACCACTTACTGGCGGGCGAAGCCTTCATGTAAAAGAGAAGATTGTGACGCCCTAGAAGAAATTCTCTCAGAATCTTCGGTGTCTGCCGGCGCGCCGGCAGTTGAATCAGCCGGGTGTTGTGACGCTTCGTGATAAGCGGATCCGGCTCACCCACGCAAAAGATGCTCACATGAAACCGCTCCGCATCCAGCCGGCGAACGATCTCCCGGGCATTGCTCATCTGCGCGTTCGTAAGGCCCTGGTCGGCAAGGCTGTCCACCAGGATGCGAACCAGTCTCATGCGCACCAGGTTCATGCGCACCTTGATGTACGGCGGCGTTCCGACCGGCGAAATGCTGCCATGCTAAGTGGGGACCTTGGTAGCTGAATGCGCCCATTCTAGCCGAAGATCGCGAAGCCGCGCACCGAGACGTTGATCAGGATCACGTAACTGCAAGGAGTCCGCAATATGTTGTCGGGCCCGCTCGAGCAGGCGGCGGCGCGCCGGCTTCTCCGCATCAGGAGGCAAGGAAAAAAGCTCACTGGGGTCGGCTTCCAGATCAAACAACTGTTCCCGCGATGAACCGAAATCGAGCACGAGTTTGTGACGCTCTTCGCGGATGGCAAGAATACGCGTGCCCAACCGATTGTCCGCAAGGTAGGGATTGGTGCAACCGCTCACGGATTCGATGACCGCCGTCCCCTCCCAGTTCTCTCCTCTTCGCAATTGCTGGAAGCGGCTGGCCCCGCGAAAACTCCCAGGTACGGAAACGCTCACTGTCTCCAAAAGCGTGGGAGCCAGATCAATAAGGCTAAAAGGTGCTATGGCAGGCTCTTTCCTGCTCACGCCCGGCACGCGTAACAACAATGGTACCCGGATCAGTTCCTCAGTAACTTTGGACGGCGGGTGGTACCGGCCTCCATGCTCCAGGAACTCCTCCCCATGGTCAGCGGTGAGTGCAAGCACGCAGCTGTCCCACGCGCGGAAATCGCGAAGGCTCTCGACCAGGCGGGCCACTTGCTCATCCACCCACCGGATGCCGGCGTCGTAGAGCGCGATGACTTCATCTCGATGGCGTTTCAGCCGGTCTGCAGTCAGGTCGCCGCGGTTCCAATAGGAGTTAAGGTAGCGGGCCTGCGAAGCCTTGGGCTTGTCGTGGCCCATCCGCTCTAATGCTTTCGCCGGCGGATAGTACGGCGAGTGTGGATCCATGAAGTGAATCCACATGAAGAACGGCCGCCCAGCCAGGCCCGCGAGCCAGGCCTGAGCCTGGTCCACGACCACATCCGCGGCCGGAAAGCGACGAAGGACGTCGAGTGACGGCGCGGGCGGAGCAGCCACTCGCTGACAGTACTGAAAGTAAAGTTCGTCGTAAAGCGAACCAACCGGCCCGAGTCTGTGGCACAGTTGCGCCAAACCGCGGTTGACGTGGCCGCGCAGACTACCCTTCCCTGCCCCGTCAGAACTGTTCGCTAGCCGCCCGATATCCGCATCCAGAAAGTCGCGGAAGGTATCAAACCCAGCATCGTAGCCAAAGCGCCGCGACAGATACGGGTTCCCCGCAAGAAAAGCGGACGTGGCGTAGCCTGCCTGATTCAGAGTCGACGCGATCGTAGGCTCATCCGGCGCCAGGCCAATCACATCCCGGCCCAGCGCGAGTGGATACCTGGAGGCCATGATGGCAGGAAGGGAATAATAGGTTGGAGCACCCGCCACAATCGCATTTGGGAATGTCAGGCTTTCTATCGCCAGCGAATCCAAGAACGGTGTGGTCGGACGATCGTAGCCCAGGAAACCAACATGGTCCGCCCGCAGGCAATCCACGGTAATCAGCACTAACGACCGTGGTATGCCCATTTATTCCGCTCCCCAGGCCACCGATGCGGGCCGTGTACCGTCCTGCCATTTCACCCCGACGGAGACCGGCCCCTGCGTGGCCCGAAACTTCCCCCGCGTCACGATCTCGTACAAATCGCCGTCATGCACATACAGCAGGTTGGGATACTTCGCCTCCAGCGCTGACAAAAAATGATCCAGGGCCTGCAGGGTCGGCCCTCTGAAGTCCTTCAGCGAGGAATGGAAATTTATGGAATGCACGGAGACCACGGCGGGAACTCCCCGCGCAAAACAATGCTCGGCAAGCTGCAGGTGTTTTTCGACGGGCAGATCGCGCTGCGCAGGCTCAAAGTCGATGGTTCGATGAAGGTTTAGCATCTCGTACTCGTCCATGTAGGGCGGCATAGGCCCGCCGCTGCCATTCTGGGCAACGCGTACACCGCACTGGAACCAGGCAAGATGGGTGTCCACATTTGCGCGGTAGCCCGGGGCACAGGCTGACAGGGGCGCTATCGAGAAGAGCTTCTCAAAAATGGTGGCTGCCCGGCGGATTAGATCCGTCTGCGTTTCCGCGGTCAAGAAACCCGCATGCGGTTTTTCCGGATTGCAGTACTCATAGCCCACCCACGGCATTCTCCAATAGATGTACGGCGTTCCCGCTTTCCAGAGAGTCCGCAGCAACTCGCCACGCTCCCCGTTTTTCGACAGTCCATGCTCGACCGCCTGCCGGCAGAAGTGAGTCAAGCCATGCAGCGCGGGATGGAAGACGCCGTCCGCGATTCCCTTCCGATAGGCTTCGAACAGTCCCGGCCGCTTCCAGTCTCCGGGCAGACCTTCCGTCAGGGGCAGCAGATGGATCTGGTCAAACCTGTTCTTGGCAATTTTCGGGAAGTCCAAGTTGGCCAGCACGAAATTCATCACCAGGCAGGCCGAACGGCCAGTCGAATCACAGTGGCGCTTCAGCATGTCTCGAAGCGCGATTAGATCCTCGGCTGATTCCAGGGAGTAGAAATCGTAAGGGTGTTCTCCTATCCGGATCCCGCTGGTTCGAAGTAGTTCATAACCCTCCCGGTCCCGCACGCCCACCCGTCCCCAGTCGTCGCTCTGCAGCAGGACCAGCGGCCGGTCAAAAGAAAGAGTACGAACCGGAGGCGTGTTCTGGCCGCTGTTCCACAGTTTTCGGGCGAAACCAAGCACATGGTTGTCCAAAGTTGCGATGCTGAAACCGGAACGCAATCAGGATAGCAGCCAGGGTGCGCGTACACTAGCGACGAAAATTACTTTTGGGCCAGGGCGCTGTAGTTTGCCGCGAGCTGGTCATTTTTGTTGCCAGCAAAAGTTTCAAACTGCAGCGCGACGATGTTCAACATGGGTACAACCGTGTAGTGCAAGGCCCGCCGGAGCCAGTTATAGTTGGCAAACAGGCTCAGGGATAAATTGACCGTCCTGAAAAAGCTGCCGACGCTGAAAACTTCAGGAATGATTTCAACTCTCGAAAACGGCGACAAAATAAAACGCAGTCCCGCGGGCAGGTACCGCCAGTGTTCCTCATCCACGAACCGCGGGGCTACAGCAGCTACGCTCATCAGCAGACAGCCGCCCGATTTCAGGACTCTGTGAATCTCTGCGGCGGCGGCCCGCGGTTGCTCAAAATACTCGAATACCTGTGTGGCGATCACCAGGTCGAAGCTTCCCGTGGCAAACGGCAGACTCTCGCCGCGTGCAATCACATTCACTAGGGGCGTGGGGATCACATCTAAGGCGATATACGACTTGGTTTTGGGTTCCAGCAACGGCCTGTAGGGCTGATAACGCCCGCCGATGTCCAGGACACGCCACTCCCGGCCTGGCAGACTTTCGACCCACCGGGAAATCAGTTCTCTGCGCCGGCGAAGAACCAGGTAATTAGGATTCGTAAGGGAAGGGTGCAGCCTCTTGCGCGCCACTTCCAAGCATTGCTGAAGCGATTCCGTAGCCATCCAAGTTTTCTGGGAAGAGACTGCAGCGTATCAAATGTAACCGAGGTCCCTCAGCCTTTTCTCAATGACGCGCTGCTCGGCCTGGTCCATTTGCGCAGCGTCGTCGCGCACGAGTTCCTGCAATACGAAAGCCAGGAACTGTTCCAGGCTTCCGAAACGCGCTGCAAATTTTTGCTCGGCCGCTTGGCAAAGTTCTAACGGCAGCCGCAGGTCACGCATGCTATCCGGCATCAGCCATTGACCTCCGCCTTTGGAAATATTCCACGCGTCCGTGACCAGATGGCACGGGCAATGAGCCGATCATCCTCGTCGAGCCCGAAGGCCAGCGCGATGCCGACAAACGCCAGGTAAGCCAGCACCAAGCCTACTCCGATCACCACCCATTCCGGCCGGATCACAGCAAGCGTCGCGCGCACCAACAGCAACGCGGCGAAGGTTCCGGTAAGTGGCAGCAACAACCGAAGGTAACTGCGGTTGTACGGAGACAAACCCAAGGTGCGCCGCACCGCGCTGAGATTCCAGATGTTGGTAACGACGGTCGTCACCGCCGCACCGGCCGCGGCGCCGATGATACCCCATCGTGGAATCAACAACAGGTTCAGCCCCACCATCACGGTTGCCATCACTGCTTGGATCCTGATCAAACGCCGCTGATTTCCCGACATCAGCAGCAGATATCCCACGGAACCGACTCCGCAGTTTACCAGTTGCCCCACGGTGCCGATGACCAGGATCGGCCAGCCAACCTCGAAATCATGCCCGAAGATGCGCATCAGCGGAGACGCAAAAATGATCATGACCGCTGCCAGCGGAATCGTCAGCCCCAAGATCCACTTGGTCAAAGTCTGGAAGAGGCGCCCCAGCAGTTCGTGTTGCTGGCGGGCATGAAGATCGGCGATGGTCGGCGAGAATATCTGGTTTACAGACTGCAGCATGATCGGTACAAACGTCACCAACGCCCCGGCCACCGCATAAATTCCTACCTCGCGGGCATCCAGATAAAAGCCGATCAGCACCCGGTCGGCCTGGCTTATCAGGAATTCCAGGAAGCTCACGCCGAAAGCGATGGCAGAAAAGGAAATCACTTCTCTTTCGAGTGTGGGCAAACCGGCCGAGAATGAGCGCGCGACCTTGGGTGTCAGCTGCCACACCATGGCCACGAGCAGCGCCAACACGACCACAGCGCTGGCAACCTGGGCAAAGATGTATCCCCACAGGCCGAGGCCGAACGTGATCAGGGCCAGAGTAAATACCATGGTCGCAGGGTTGGCTATAAAACTCGTCACCACCGTGCGGCGGGCAACGTCTTTGTAACCAGCTAGTACTTGTCCCAGGAACGTGTTCAGCGCTCCGAAAAGCATGATCAGGGCGAACAATCCCAGGTATGGGCTCAGGGCCGGGGTATGGTAGAAGTGCACGGCAAGCCAGGGGCCCAGCAGCAGCACCGCGCCCCCTAACAGCAGGTTGGACACGAGTAGAAGACCGAACCCGCGGCCGAGAAATCCCCGCAGCAAATCCATTTTCCCGGTGGCGCAATACGCCGCCACAAACCGCACCGCGGACTGCGGAAGTCCCAACGCGTTGAAGACCCCGAGGAAGGCCACGATGGTCATGCCAAGGGCATAGATTCCCAGAGCTTCCGCCCCCAGCACCCGCGCCAAATAGACCTTGAACAGGTACCCTGCGGCAGCAGTAAAAACTGTGCCTGCGAAGAAGACTGAGGACTGGCGTGAGATGTGGCCCATCTGCTGCCGGAACTTCTGCGTCTCCGGAGTGCCGGGCTGCACTTCCGGGATTGCGTTAGCCGGTGCCATTTTCTTGATCAAGTCCTCTAGTCGGCGGCAGAGGAATTAGCCAACGGCTTGGTAAGCATGTACGGCTCCGAGTGGACAACCTTGCTCATGAACAGAAATCGCCTCCGGGTCATTGAGAATCGGTGTACAAAACCGGTCTTCTCAACCGCTCGAACCGAAGAGACATTCGTGGCCGCGCTGAAGATCCAAGGTCGCTTTCCAGAAGCTTGCAGTTGGGAAGCAACGCGAGAGATGGCCATACCGTAGTAGCCGTGGCCACGCACCGCGGCAGGAGTCCAGCAATCAAAAACCAACACCGAATCCGCGGACGGAGCTTTCAGCTTGTGGTCTAGTTCCGACATGTAGAAGTTCTCAAAGTCCGACACCCAGCAAAAATGAGCGGGTATGCCTTCCGCCGTGACTAGAGCAAACCCTTGGCTTTGGTTTGAGCGTAACCGCTTCGCAGCTCGCAACAGGTAGGTCAGCGTCTCCGGTTCGTCAACATAGTGCATGGCCGCGACCGCCAGCAGTTCCAAATCCAGCGTCTGCAGTGTAAGTGATGGCGGCAAACGCCTGCCATCGAACGCTCCTCCGGGCCATTCAAAGAACAAAACTTCGCTCTGGCCAACGAGACTCTCCTTGGCCCTGCTCCACAGCAAACTTACGAAACCTCTAGCGCCCTCTTCGTGGAAACGTTGTCGTCCTAGAGAAACCTTGCTAAGCGCCGCCCGCACCCATTTTTCCAGAGAGGGGACGGATTGAATGGCGGCTGCCACATGGTAGCGGAGAGCCTCTTTGGCATAGACGGTCGTGGAGGTAGTGGCGGTAACATGCAGGGTCTCACGGGCAGCCGTGGCTATCCGCTCCTTATAACTTTCCGCACCAAGACCAAGGTCCACCAGATTTATTTCAGAAGTGTCGCAAGCTTCTTCCACAATCTTCGCCAGCAAGCAAATCCCCGGCGAAAACCGCTGCCAGCGGCTGTCAAACGTTGGCTGATACCAAAACCAGCTGCCGGCGAACCGGAAGCCATAGTTCCAGGCCACCGGCTGATCACCCACCATCAAGCGACTGTGTGTGAGCCAGCCTGACCGGGAAAGCAGTCTCGTGAGATCGGCGAGAAAAAGGCGCCGCTCCGGACGCGCCAGGTTACTGATTCGTCCGGTGGCCAGAAAGCGGGCAACGTGCGCTTTGAAAAAGCGCGGCAGAACCAGGGCGACCTGGTCCCCTGACTTCAAATGACTGAGCGTGACCGGCGCAGTCTTCTCCATGGCGTCAAGATTTCGCCGCACATTCTGCTTTCGTTGCACCGATTGCTTGACCGAGATCCTCTGCCCGCTCGAGCGCAACACCACCTGTGCACACAAATAAGCTGGCCGGGAGAGCAGGAGGTAGCCGTGGTTTCGCGCGCTCGCTCTAAGCGCTCGCGACGTGCCGGAATCGGCCGGCAGATTCGCCAGCACCAACGTCGGCATTTTTAGCTTGCGCAATTCCGCCAGTACTATTTCCACCAACTCTGACCTTCGTCGAGGATGGCTCACAAAGTCGCAATAGTCCGCCGTGCTGTTCGCGAGAAAGAAAGTTTTCTCCGGCGTTCCTCCGGTAGCCAGCGCCCCAAGACCCACCAGGGAACCCTCGTCGTAAGCGAGTAACAACCAGGGTGTAAGGGAGGCGTGATATGCCCGATTGACAGCCAGCGCCCACTCATACGTATAAAAAACTCCAGGGCGCTCCATCTGCTGCACCAGTTCATTCCACTGGGTGCGGAGGTTTTCGTCTTCCGGAATCTCTCTGTGCAAGACTAGGTGCAAGATGCTCCGCCGGTAGAACGGTTTACTTTTGAAAATACGTAGTAGTACCAGTCTGTCACAAACACCCAGCTTCTCGACGGATAATCATCGCCCATCAGAACCGCCAACTGAAAATCAAAATGAGCCAGCTCAGTAACGGCGCGTTCTGGCACCCAGTAATGGGTGGTGAGACCACCATGGGCGGAATCCCGAAAGCAGCCTTCGCCGTGCCAAAAAGCGGGCTGAGTGACCCGGCGGAGGACACGCACTGCTGACCCGCCCCCCGCCCGCAGAAGGGCGTGCGTCGCTTTGAGCACCGTCATGACCGGCAACAGCGGGAGAAATAAGTAGGTCCTGTCGCCTGTGATCTTGCGCGCCCGAGCGCGCAGCTTTCCTTGATCCCAACCCGGGCGTACCAGGATTGCCCGTGGATTATGCGAAGAAAAGATGAGAACCCCTTCCGCCCGAAGCATGCGCCCGCATTCCTGTATGCACTGCCACCGTTTTTCCTGCGGTAGGACATAGTCAAGTCCGTTGAAGGCAAACACAATCGCGTCAAAAGAAGCGTCTGGAAATGTGGATAGGTCGGACACATCGGTTACAAGAAACTCCAACTCAGGAAACTTGACCCGGCAGCGCTGGATCATCTGTTCTGAATAATCCACACCGGCGTAACGAGAGGCGATTTTGGCAAGATACGGAGTCGTGCGGCCCCCACCAACTCCCAGGTCGAGAATGTCCATACCAGGCCGCAGATAGCTATCAAACAGAAACCGTTCACACGGGGTAAGGTAATCCAGAGACGCATAGTGCGAGGCCACGTTGGGAGTGTTGTAGATCTGAAGGTTGGCGGTACCGGGCCGGGCCGACATCAGGCTCCTACTCCAAGAATGTCTATGTCAGCCTCACTCAGAAGGCGCCTGCGCGCGGCGCGATAAAATCCCGAAACGTGTGCCTCGAATTGCGCCAGGTTCATGTCAGCCGCGACGTGCACGCGCGGCAGGGCAAAGTAAGGAGTCGCTGCCCCGAAACCGCCACCGACGTTGAGGAACGCACATTGGAAACCAGCTCGCTCGGCCATTTCCAATTCCCGCCGCGTCACTGAGGTGAAACCACCGAAGGGATACGCCAGCGCCCAAACCGGCTGGCCCAGTGCCTGTTGCAGGCCGTGGCGACTCTCTGAGATTTCACTCCACACCGCCTCAGTTGACATCTCTGACAACATTGGGTGGGACAGGGTGTGTGCCCCGATGCTCATGCCCGCCTGCCCCAGCTTCTGCAATTCAGCCGCAGTCAACGTGAAAAAGCGTCGGTTCAGGACAGGATCCGTAAGGTACTTTGCATTCCAATCGTGTCCCAAACCAAGCCGGACTCTCACTTGATCGAGGAGTACCCGCCGGTCGTCCGAGCCGTACGGCGACAACCTCTTAACCGCATTCCACCACAACGAACGCTTTTCCTCCCGGCCTGTTACCGGAATGTCCAATCCGATTTCGCCCAAGGCAAACTCCTCCGGGCCCGCCAAAAACATCAGCCAGAGTTCCTCGTACCAAAGCATCGAGGGAGTGTCGCTGAGAGAAGCACCAGTGACAAAGAACAAGCAGGAGACACCATACTCCTGCAGGATCGGCAGCATGTCGGTCAGCGTGTTGCGCAGCCCATCATCGCAGGTCAACAAGACAGAACGCGCAGGCAGTTCCCGCTCCGACCTGCGCCACAGGAGAAACTGTTCCGGAGAGATCACGTGGTACCGATCTTGCAAAAGTCGGAGTTGGAGACGGAGCGACCTCGCGGTTACCAAGCTGCCGTCCAGATCGGGATCGATGGCTGAATACCCCGCCGGCAGGACGCCGTGATAAGTCACGATGGCTGGTCCGTCGCCGGCGCCACGGCGAAAATACCCGGTCATCGCAAGACCCGGATACACAA
Organism: Terriglobia bacterium; assembly: GCA_041494805.1. Classification (GTDB taxonomy): domain Bacteria; phylum Acidobacteriota; class Terriglobia; order Terriglobales; family Acidobacteriaceae; genus JBGQBN01. Next base: position 85,265 of record JBGQBN010000011.1, read on the forward strand.
CGTGTTTCAACAGCGGACTGACCAGCCTCATTTGTCGTCTATGAGATCCCAGCTCAGTGGAGTACCACGCTCAATGTCCCGTGACGCTCGCTTGCCCAGAATTTCTGAAAGATGTCGCGTGTGCAACCCACCGGCCGGACGAATGGAACGCACATTTCCCGCCGTGAAAGTTTGTCCCTGCTTCAGGTCCTGTACTACAAAGAGCGACCGTCGAAACACCCGGCTGCTGCGCTCCTGCCCGCTGATCCCGAAGTGGATTTTGCCCAGGGCTCGCTCCACCGTGCGTACTGCATCCACCATGGCAGCGAACTCAGCAGGCTCCAGGGAAAACGCACTGTCCGGGCCTCCCAGTGACCGCGCTAAAGTAATATGCTTTTCGACCATGCAGGCGCCTAAAGCCACGGCTGCAACCGGTACCGCAATACCGTTTGTGTGATCCGACAATCCGACTGGAACTTCAAACCTCCTCGCCAATTCCGGTATGGTCCGCAGGTTCATATCGTCCGCTGGCGCAGGATAAGCGCTGGTGCACTTGAGCAGCGCAATCTGCGTGGCGCCGGCTTCACGGGCGACCCGCACGGCTTCTTCGATCTCCTCGATGCTGGCCATTCCCGTAGAAATGATAAGCGGTTTCCCCGTGCTGGCGATTTTTTGGATCAGCGGAATATCAACCATTTCGAATGACGTCAGTTTGTGCGCCGGCACACCCATACTCTCAAGAAAATCCACTGCTGTGTCGTCGAATGGCGACGAAAAAAGATCCAGCCCAAGCTCGTCCGCGACCTGCTTGAGCTTGGGCTGCCATTCCCAGGGTGTGTAGGCCTCCCCATACAGATCGTACAGAGTGCGGCCATCCCACAACGTTCCGCCGCCAATGCGGAAATCCTGCCGATCGCAACGGATGGTGATGGTGTCCGGTGTGTAGGTCTGGAGTTTGACGGCGTTCGCTCCCGCTTCCTTGGCGGCCCGGACCAGTCGCACTGCCTGGTCGAAATCCTGATGGTGGTTGGCGGAGATTTCCGCGACTACGTACACCGGGCTGCCCGATCCAATTCGTCGACCGTTGATCTCCAGGTAGCCGCTCATGAGACCCCGTTTTTTTCCAGCACGAAGTGAATGGCCTGTTGCCCACGAATCAACGCCGGTGCCTCTTGCCGGAAACCCGCGCGGCTAAAGAGCTGAAGTGCAGCCCGGTTGTGGGGCTTAACGTAGGCATCGATCGTGGTCGCCCGGGTGTTCCGGAACAACTCTTCATTCCCGCTGGATAGGGCCATCTTGCCATTCCCTTTCCCGCGAAATCCTGCCGCCAGGCTGATGGATACCACCGCCCTCGTCCCTTCGATCTGGTACCGAACCTGTCCCACGGGAATATTATTAGCGTTCATCGCAAGGTAAAGCACAGCATCGGAATCAGTCAGTCTGGAATTGAACCATTCCAGGTGCCGCTCCCAGGGAATCGCTTCGCTGGAGAAGGAGACAGCGCGAACCTCCGGCTCATTAGCCCACTCCCATAACAATCGGCAGTCGCTTTCCTCGACACGCCTGAGGCGCAGGCCCTCGCCTCGCATCGCCGAGACTACTCGTTCGGCTCCCCGTCCATCCACCAACTCACGGCCGCGTCTGGACATGGCGGCTCGAGTGTCCAGGGAGGCGAGCAGCCCCTGCAGTTTTCCCGCAATCTGCTCAGGAGATAAATCGGGGCAGTCCAGATGAACAGCGACTCCTCTTCGATCCAGTTCCTGCGCGACTGGACGCTGGTTTACCGCCAAGCCGATCAAGATCGCCGGCAACCCAAGCAAGCACATTTCCCAGCAAGTGGTACCCGCAGCCGATACCGCCACATCTGCCCATCCCATCAGCTCGGAAATATTCGCAGGATTCCTCACCAGAGAGACCTGCACAACCGACTGGGAAGCAGCCTCTCCCAAAGATTTGATATGCGGATTGCTGCCACCCACCACAACCCTGGCCTCCAGTCCGTCAAGGGCAACCAGTTGCAGAGCACGGATCACGAGCGCGGTCGTGTTATCCGGATCGCTACCGCCCATAGTAACTAGCACCTTGCGCGGGCCAGGATTGATTCCACGCTTCCACGCCTGCCACGACTTAAACTCACGTCGCAGCAAGGCATAACGCGGTCCCAGCAAGAGCCTGACATGAGCCGCGCGTGATCGGTATAGATTTTCGCTCGCGTGGGCGTTCTGGTTAAGAACCAGATCAGCGACATAGTCTGCTGCGTGAGCCGTATCATCGATAAACAACAACTGCAGCCCGGCAACCCTCACCCGCCGCTGAAACTCCGCATCGAACTGGTAACCATCGACAACCAACCAATCCGCACCATGAGAATGCGCCAGCTCCGAGAGTTGTGTGGCATCCTGCGCGCTGCCCGCGAATCCGTTCAATCTGACGATTTCGATTCGCTCCGAACCCAGGCGCTCCTCGACCGCCGGGGTTGATTGAGCCATCGCAAAGACGACATTCCCTCCCGCATCTTGCCAAGCCTGGGCAAGCGCGAGGCAGCGCATCACATGCCCCGTACCCATGGCAACGCCGGCGTCAGCCCTAACCACAAGTGCTTTCGAACCCATCACCCTCACCACAACTAGCCTCTCGAAAACAGTTCCTCTTAAATAGCAACAGCCCTTTCGAGTTTTCTGTCACCTGAAAGCAATTCCCGCAAACGAGCCGGGTCGATAGGTTGCCACAAATCACGCACCAGTTCGGGGTTCACGGAATAGTGTTCGACGATTTCCGGAATGCTGGATATCTCCGCCGCTGATTTCAAAACATGGCCGACACCGAACCTGCTGAATTGTTCAATGTAGCCGTACGGCCAGTACTCCAACCATCCACACAGAAAGCAAGGAATACCACGCATGGCGCACTCCACTGCAACCGTGGAAAGAATGGTGATCCCAAACCAGGTTTTCTGCAGCAAGTCTTCGCTTAATGGACCACTCACCACCGTCGTCACCCGCTGTTGCTCCGCCGACAGAATCTTTGTCACCAGCCGTTGCCGTTCGCGCCGGCTCTCGAAAGGGTGTAGCTTGACGATGAGTTTGCGATGCGTATTCTGAGCCAGCTCTGCCAGGGGCGGGAGAAGATCACGATAAAACTCCTCGGCCCTACCCGATGACAGCTCATAAGCCTCCGAGAACAAGACTATGAACGGCGGCGGACCCGAACCTGTGGTCTTGCTGGCTATGCGAACGGTCGGTGGCGTTGCCGGAGCGCCCACTTCGACCTCAGCCGGCGGCAGTCTGCAAACCCGCAACAGGTAATCCTTCTCCATCTTCCCCTTGGCAAGAATAACGTCAGAATAGTTCCGCTTAATCAACTGGCGTCCGTCGAGAGCGCCGTGATGGCAAGTGAGGGTGGGAATCCCGCGATTCCGGGCCAGCAGCAGAGGTATGTGAGTGTACGGATTACTATCGTCGCCGCAAAGCACCGCCTTCACCGGCTCCCGGTCAAACACCGCGCGCCACGCATCTCGAATGGCAAGCCCTTGTCGAAAGAGCTTGGGGAAAGAATCCAGCAAGCCCAGACGGCCTGCTAACCCTATCTCCGGTACAGATTCGAGCTCACAGCGGAGAGTCTGCCATTTTTTCATGAGCTCTCCGTATTCAGACTGGCCCGCTTCCGTGCCGAACGCGTAAGATGCGAGGCTCGCGACCGTGACATTTGCAGGTGGGATCGACACCCAACCGCTTCTTCGGGTCGTGACCAGCAGAAACTCTGTGCCTGGAAGGGTCTGTGCATACGCGATTCCCGTGCGTGAAACGTTCACGTAGGCGCTGGGCAGCAGAACCACAGGTTTCCCGGACGGCTTCCGTCTCCGGCAAAGCAATCCGCGGATCGCACACGAGGCGTCGTATTTATCCCAGAAGATTTCCGCCAATTGCGCCAAGGGGAATTTCGAAAACACGCGTGCGTAATGCATTGGTCCGCGCCTCGGAGAGAAGAACCCAGCGGAAAAGCAATGCCGACGGCTGCCGAGCAACGAGCCCAAGGCGTCGGCATGCAAACCCGGCCGGGTTACGAAAACCTGGTCGGCGGGTTCGAGGCTGGTGGCAAATCGTCGCAGGATAGCAAGGGTTTCAAGCTGCTGATGGAAGAAGATCGCCGTCAGTCCCCACCAATCCAGGTTCTCCCGATCCAACAGACGGTCCTGTCCCGCGGCCAACAACTTGTGAACGAAGTGGAAGTCGCCCAATTTAAGTCGTAACGAATCGATGGGCATCACTGGGCAACCGAACTGGAGCGCCCACCGTTCGCAGGCGTGCGGACCGCCAATACCCAGGTCAACGACCCGGTCCCAGGCTTGACCAGCCCAGGGACCGCGATCCGGAGAATCATCGGGATGAAGGAGAAGAATCCTCACAAAACATTGACCATGCTGGAGTCGGCACGAATGATGATGAGCGTACCCGCGTTCATCAGTTTCCGTGAACCGACTTTTGAAATACACGCGAGTTCACCTCGGCGAGTTCAGGTTCACTCTCCATAAGCGCAATCACATCGCGCCACCCGAAGTGGTCCTGGTTGCCGAAGCGGGAGTAGATCGTGCGAATCAACTCGAGGTCCTCTGCCGTATCCACCGTCCAACGATACCGGCTGTAGTCGGACGGACCACTGGCCGACGCCAGGCGAAAGCGTTTCGGGTGCTCGTGGAAGTAAGGCGTCACGTGTTCGCGCTGGTGAGATTCGTGGGCTTCGCGCCATACTCGCCCCAATGCGGGCACTGTGAAAGCCTCCGTATCCAAGCCGCGCGGATACGTACGCGGAGACACATTGCTGGCATAGTCGGCGTGCTGCTCGCGAAGCGTCCGCACCGTCTCATCGACCAGTTCGGGGTCGATCAGGGGACAATCGGAAGTCACCCGCACGACCACATCGGAACCACTTTCCAACGAGGCGTGATAGTAACGATCAAGAACATCCGTTTCCGAGCCCCGATAAACCGGGACGTGAAGACGCTGGCATTCGCGGATGATTACATCGTCAGCCCTGGCGGTGGTCGTAGCGATGACGATCTCTTGCACCAACCTCGCCCGCCGCAGCCGAAGCACTGTACGTGCCAGGACCGTCTCGCCTCCCAAATCCATCATGACCTTGCCGGGGAGACGCGTGCTACCCATTCGGGCCTGGATGATAGCGGCGGTTTTCGCCTTCGATATCGGTTCGTCGATTCTCAACCTTGGCTCACTTGTACTTTGCATCGAACAGCGGTGGCAGCATGCCGCGTTTGGCTGAGATCACAAGTTCAGCCCCAAACTGTTGCCCGTAGTTCGCCCCGAACAATCTGTGCCGCGCCGCGTTCCACTGGAGAAACGGCCACCGCAAGAGCCCCCCGGCCATTTGCTTGAATGTCCGGTGATAGGCGGCAAAACGGTGAAAACACACATCGTCAAAATTGCAAATGTTCAACAGCGAATTCAGGTTCGATCCGGCAAAGCCGTATTCGTGCGCCAGGGTCACGTACAAACTCGAGTTTGCGCAAGGGCCTTCCATGTTGGGAGTCCTGAGCAGCAGGGTACCGCCCGGCTTTATCGCCCAATACAAGGCGTCCACAACGTAGAGCAACGAGTACTTGGGAATATGCTCGATCACATGCGACATGTGTATGAAGTCGAAGCGCTCTCTCTGCCCAGCCAGAAAATCTCCGATGTTGGACTCGATTTCATATAGCCCGGCTATGTTTGGCGACCAGCCTTTGAGATGTGACTTCCGCGCAATCCCGAAATCGGCTCCATATAGATTGGCGTATCCGAGTTTGAGACAGGCCGCGATGAACCATCCTCGCCCGAAACCGATATCAAGAATAGCCGCGTCCTTGCTCTGCGGAAGCAGTGCAGCATAATCATGCGCCGCCTGCTCCACCGTGGGATCGCTTTCCATCTCCTGCCAGCTCTCCCGCTTTTGCGCTGGCTGGCGCACGCTCATCCGACGGTAAACTTCAGCCACAAACGCCTGTGGTTCCATTCTGATCTTATGAGCAGTCAGCGGCTCAGTGCCGTCACCACTTTGCTTACCGCCAGAATCACATCTTCCACGTCATCATCACCCATGCCGTAAAACATCGGCAGGCTGATGAGCCTTTCATAAGCTGCTTCCGCCACCGGATATTCACCGCCTTTGTACCCGAAGCGATCCCGGTAATAAGGATGCCGGTGTACGGGAATGTAGTGAACACTAACCCCAATGTTTTCCGCACGCAGCGCCCGAAAGACTTCGCCCCTTCCGGCCGAAAGCTTCCCCAGTTCGAGGCGGATCGGATAAAGATGCCAGGCGGGACTAACATCACCGCGAATCTGTGGCCGAAGCACTCCAGGCAGATCGCGAAAGGCGGTTGTGTACCGGGCCGCGATCTGCCGGCGCCGAGCCACATTCAGTTCCAACTTCTTCAGTTGCTGGATACCCAAAGCGCAAGCGATATCCGTCAGACGATAGTTGAAACCCAGCAGCACCATTTCGTAGTGCCACTGACCCTCCGCTTGCCGCTGCCGGGCGTCGCTGCTAATCCCGTGGTTACGGAAGCGTCGCAGCGTCTCGGCGAAGTCCGGATTCTCAGTCGTAACCATTCCGCCTTCACCCGTAGTCAGATGCTTCACGGGATGAAAGCTAAAGACGGTCAGGTGAGCGATGCTGCCCACGCGCCGCTTCCGATACTCCGCGCCCAGGGCGTGACACGCGTCTTCGATTACCACCAACCTATGGCGCTCGGCCATTTCCAGAATGGCCGCCAGATCCGCCGGATGACCGGCATAATCAACCGGGAGAATCGCTCGGGTTCGAGGCGTGATCCGCGAAGCGGCTCCTTGCGGATCCAGATTCAGCGTGTCCGCCGAGACATCGGCAAACACCGGCGTCGCGCCCTGATACAGCACGCAGTTGGCCGTCGCGGCGAACGTCAGAGGCGAGGTGATAGCCTCGTCCCCCGGTTTCAACCCAGCCGCAAACGCCGCAGCATGCAGCGCGGCCGTACCAGAACTGAAACTGACCGCGTACTTCGCTCCCACCCACGCGGCGAATGCTTCTTCGAACTCCACCACTTTGGGACCAGTGGTCAGCCAGTCGGAGCGCAGCGTATCCACTACCGCCTGCACGTCGCTCTCATCAATGGATTGATGTCCATAGGGCAGCAGAGTCTTTCTCACCGGCTGCCCGCCGTGAATTGCCAGCAGTTCCCTGCTTGCCGGAGTTACCGTCATGAACTCCCTCAGGCCCAGGCGCGCTTCGGTTCCACCACCCGGAGCTTCTCTGACCCCGCTGACGCGGTGTCGATTAGTTCATGCAACTCCTCAGACGTGAGCCAGTGCGGGTTGCAGTCGCTGGTGTAGCGGAATCCTTCGGGCAGGGGGCGGCCACCATCCCAGTTCTCCCTGCGCCACCAGGAATGGGTTGGCTGGATCACGTACATATCCGGCAACTCCACCGCGTTCCTGGCTTCATCCTCTGACACCAGTACCTCGTGCAACTTCTCGCCCGGCCGGATGCCGACATATTCCACCTCACAGCCCGGCGCCACCGCCTCCGCCATTTCCACCAGCTTCATGCTGGGAATCTTAGGCACGAAGATTTCACCCCCATGCATCTGCTCCAGGCAGCGCACCACGAACCTGACGCCCTGCTCCAGCGTGATCCAGAAGCGGGTCATGCGGGGATCGGTCACCGTGAGCTTGCCGCGCTTGCGCTGCTCCAGAAACATCGGAATCACGCTGCCGCGGCTGCCCACCACATTCCCATAGCGCGCGGAGCTGAAACGGGTTTGCTGCGCGCCCGCGTAAGCATTGGCCTGGACGAACATTTTTTCCGCGCAAAGCTTGGTCGCGCCGTACAGATTGATCGGATTTACGGCCTTATCCGTGCTCAGAGCCAGAATGCGGCGCACGCCCTGGTTGATGGCGGCATCGATCACATTCCGCCCCCCCATGATATTGGTCTGGATCGCCTCGAACGGGTTGTATTCGCACGCCGGAACCTGCTTCAGCGCGGCGGTATGGACCACCACGGTCACGCCCGAAAAAGCGCGTTCCAGGCGCTGCGCATCGCGCACATCTCCCAGGAAGTAGCGCAGGCTGGGATGATCGAACCCCGCAGTTCGCATGTCGTGCTGCTTAAGTTCGTCGCGGCTGAAGATGATGAGCTTCTGCGGATGGTACTCGCGCAGCATCAGCTCCACGAATTTCTTTCCGAAGGACCCGGTCCCGCCCGTCACCAGCACTACCTGTTCCGACCAGTTCATCAATGCCGCCCCCCTTTGAACGTGCCACTACACAGCTCGCGCCAAACCGGCACGGCTCAGCTCACTTGCATGCTGCCGAGGACAAGCCAGGTAGCGGTAGTATAGCGGACTGCTTCGTCGCTTCGAGCAAGGTTTAACAGTTTGGAACCACCCCAATTAAGGTCAAGAGTCCTTCCCGGCCCGGTGCTAAGATGAGCCCAATTGTTCAACAAAAACGCAGCGAGGCAATTTTTTTATTGACTGCTGTGCCTCAGGACGCGGAAGGGAGAGTAATCGCAATGTCCTCTCCCGATCCGTTCGTTTGTTTTGCGAGGAGCGTGGATGGATTCGGGACCCTTGATTCAGGTCAACAGCCAGAGTCTGCGTGAGATTCAGCCCGTATTTCCCCTCGAGTTCAACCGGCAACTCGGGCCCAGCATCTATTCTTCGCTACCCGTCCAGGATTCCGTGCTGCGCGAGTATCTGCGCGTTCTAATCAAGCGCAAGTGGATCGTAATCCTGAGTTTAGTCGGCGTCTTCACGGTCGTGGCGATTGCCACCTTGAGGAGCACTCCCATCTACGACGCGGCCGGCAGCATCGCCATCAACAAGATGGATTCGGCCCTGGTCAATTTCAAGGACTCCGCCAACGGTGGCATGGACTACTACGACCCCACCGACTTGGATACAGAAGTCAATATCCTTCGCAGTGATCTGCTGGCGTTGCAGGTAATCAAGCAGTTGAACCTCGATAAGCAGCCGGAATTCGGCGGCAGTGGACAGAACCCGGCGACCGGCCTGGAGCTGACCACCGACACGCTGCAGATCGATTCCGCCAGAACCTCGGCACTTCTCGGCGCCTTCAAGGCAAGTCTGGGAGTGACGTTGCGGCCCAATACCAGAATCATCGAAATCCACTACCGCAGCCCAGACAAGGTTCAGGCCGCCCGCGTGGTCAACACCCTGGTCAGCACCTACATAGAACAGAATTTCAAGACCCGCTTTGAATCCACGATGCAGGCCTCCGACTGGCTTTCCAAGCAACTGGTCGATCTGCAAATGAAGGTTGAGACTTCCCAGGAGAAGCTGGTCAAATACCAGAAACAGCACGAGATCCTCGGCATCGATGAAAAGCAGAACATCACCACCGCCAAGCTCGACGAACTGAATAAGGAACTGACGTCCGCGGAATCAGCCCGGATGGGCAAGGAATCGGTCTATCGCCTGGTGCAGTCTGGTGACTCGGATACCGCGGCAGCCGCGGCCACCAGCGCTGAAAGCGGCGCAGGCAACAATTCGGCCAGTTCGTCTCTGCTGGAGAAGTTGCGCGAGCAGGAAGCAGATTTGAAGATCCAGGTCGCTCAACTCAGCACCCAATTCGGACCGTCGTATCCCAAAGTAGCCCAGCTGAACAGTCAACTCAAGGAAGTGGATACGCAGCTTCAGATCGAAATGAAGAAGGTGGTTTCCCGCGTGCGAAGTGATTACATGGCCTCCCTGCAGCGGGAAAACATGCTGCGGGCTGCCCTGGAGAATCAGAAGCAGGAAGCCAACCGCCTGAATGAGAGCGCCATTGACTACACCCTGTTAAAACGCGATGTCGAGTCCAATCGAACCCTCTACGAGGGTCTGCTGGAAAAATTGAAAGAGGCGGGAGTCACTGCCGGCCTGCGATCGAACAATATCCGTCCCGTCGATCTGGCTCG
>JBGQBN010000048.1:0-32511 GCA_041494805.1 Terriglobia bacterium
CCGAAAGGACCCTGGATTGAAGATCGGTATCACGTGTTACCCAACCTACGGCGGCAGCGGCGTGGTCGCGACTGAACTTGGTCTGGAACTGGCCGAGCGCGGACACGAAATCCACTTCATCTCTTATGCCCAGCCCATACGTCTTACCGGGCCGCACCCCAACATTCACTACCACGAAGTGGAAGTTTCCCGTTACCCGCTCTTCGATTACCCACCGTACGATTTGGCGCTGGCCACGCGCATGGCGGAAGTGTCGGAGCTCTATGATCTCGATCTTCTGCACGTGCACTATGCCATCCCGCACTCCGTAAGCGCTCTGCTGGCGCGCCAGATGCTGGCGGCCAAACCCAGAGGGCGAAAGCTGCCATTTGTAACCACTCTGCACGGCACCGACATCACACTGGTGGGCTTGGATCGCTCCTATCTTCCGATTACCCGTTTCTCCATCGAGCAGAGCGACGGCGTCACCGCTATCTCGCAATACCTGCGTGAACGTACGCTGCGAGAGTTTGACATCCGCAACAATATCCAGGTGATTTACAACTTCGTGAATTGCGACGTATACCGTCACGATCCCGAAGCGGCCACGCGACGGGCCGAGTATGCCCCACACGGTGAGCGCGTCCTGATGCATCTCTCCAACTTTCGTCCGGTAAAGCGGATCACCGACACCATCGAGATCTTCGATCGAGTTCGCAAGAAGATCCCGTCCAAGCTGTTGCTGATTGGTGATGGCCCTGACCGTTCCCGGGCGGAATGGCTGGCGGTGCAAAAGGGTATTCACGACGATGTCCTGTTCCTGGGCAAGCAGGACCAGGTTCACGAGAAACTTGCTATGGCAGACATCATGCTCGTGCCCAGCGAATTGGAATCATTTGGGCTGGCTGCTTTGGAAGCCATGGCCTGTGAGGTCGTGCCGATCGCCACTCGCGTGGGCGGTGTACCTGAGCTGATTGAGCACGGCAAGAGCGGCTACCTGGCCGAGGTAGGCGATGTGGACACCATGGCCAACTATGCGATTGAGCTGCTCAGTAACGAAAATCACTTGAAGGAAATGGGCCAGGCCGCGCGGTTGGTTGCCAAGTCGCGCTTCTGTGCCAGCGAGATTATCCCGCAATACGAGGAGTTCTACCGCCGCGTGTTGGAACGATCTTCGTAGAGCGCCGCCGGGATCGCGCCCGCGGTCTGCAAAACCGGCAGCCGCAACCTCACCAGTGTTCCCTTGCCCTCACGGCTGTCAATGGTCATGCGCGCCGTGGCGCCGTAAAGCACTTTTAACCGCTCCGCCACGTTCGCCATCCCGATGCCGGTTCCGCCCAGGCCGCTCGGCCGCTCCAGCAGGTTCGCCGCACCCATCCCCACACCATCATCCTCCACTTCGATGATCAGCTTGGAGTCCGTGAGCCGGCTGCGCAAATAAATACTGCCACCCTCGATCTTCGAGGCGAGTCCGTGCTTGATCGAGTTCTCGACCAGCGGCTGCAATAGCATGCTGGGGACCATGGCATCGAGAGAGAGAGGTTCCAGCTCCTTCACCACTCGCAGCTTGTCCCGGCCGAAGCGGACGACTTCAATGTCCAGATAGTCGTCAATAAACTCCAGTTCCTCTCGCAGCGGCACGAATGCATCACTATTGTTCAGCAGCCGCCGCAAAATATTGGCCAGCTTGATAATCAGCTCTCGTGCGGTATCCGGGTCAAAGCGCACCAGCGAGGACACCGAATTCAAAGTGTTGAACAGAAAGTGAGGGTTGATCTGGTTCTGCAGCGCCTCCATGCGGGCGTGTAGCAGCAGGCGTTCCTGCTCTTCCAGCTTGATCTGGATGCGCACGCTATTCCAGATCTTGAGTTCCGTCCCGATCACCATGATCGACGTGGCATAAATCGCCAGTTCCACCCACACGTTCGCGCTCTCCACGGCATAGGTAGCTTGCGGCAAGAAGCGGAATAGTTCGGTGTGCATGAAGCGCAACGCCACGATGGTGACGAAGAACATGATCTGCCAGTCGAACAGGCGCGGTGTCGGCAGGTTGCGCCGGATCCAGCGATAAATGCTCAGATCAATGAAAGGAGAGAACGACCAGATGTCTTCCCGGTCCGGAGCCAGGTTGCGCAGTTGTCCTGCGATGAAGCCGCAAAGAAGATTGAACGGCAGAGTCGCCCACTCTCCGTGCAACAAAGCCGGAAGCGCCAACAGAGCGCCCCCCAACATGCCAGTAAACCGGCCTGCAATCACACCCAACAGAATCGTGGTCTCGAGAGACAAATCGCCGGCGGAGAAACTCTTGGCGCTAAACCGGATCCATACTCCCAGGGCGAGCGGAATACCAATCCATAGGACCAGGTACACCCTCTGCTTCCATGTCCGCTCTTCGCGGAACAGCAGAGACTTGAACTCCACTGAGCGGCCCAAAATGCTGGCCGCCGAAGCAGCCACGCCCAGCTTGATCAGCAAATTGATGAGAATGATTGTCGGTGGCTGTTCCATGAGGTCCACTGAGGAAAATGTAGCACGAAGAGAGGATCACGTTTCTTGAACCAGAGACTTGAACAAGAGGAATGATCGCCCGCCACAACTCCCAATAGGAACAGCCGCCCTCGGCTGTCCGCCGAGCGCAGCCCGGTTACCGGGAAAAGGCGGCACCAGGAGGCCGTTCACCCCTGGAGTCGCGCACCTAAGTCGGCCAGCGCGGCTTCAAGTCCCTCCACGTGCAACACCCCGCCCTGAGCCATGTCCTTGCTCCCACCACCGCGTCCACCAAGCCGCGCCAGAATTTCCTTCATCAGCGCTCCCATATCGCACGGTTGCCCCACCGACTGAGCAAACACCAGCGCCGGCTGACCCAAAGTCACTCCCAGAAGCGCAACCACTCCCGAACTCTGCCGAGTCAGCCTTTGCGCCAGAAGCTTGATAAAACTCAAATCACGATCAGGAAAGCTGCGCACTACGACTTTGCGGCCGCCACTCGCTGGTGTCTCCGCCAACAAACGAGAAGCGTAGAGCTCAGCCAACTCTTCCAGCACTTGTTCCCGCGATTTTCGCGAGGCCCGAGACTCCTCCTGCACCTTGCTGATCTGTTGCGGAACATCCCAGATGTGGCTGGATAACAGGGCAGCGGCTTCCGACAAGGTCGTGTAATCACGCCGGGCAATCGCGACCGCGCGCTTTCCGCAAACGAATTCCACTCGCCATCCCTGCCGCACTTTCTCTGCCTTCCGCAGCAGGATGCAGCCGATCTGCCCAGTACCCGTGACGTGCGTCCCGCCACAAGCGGTCAAGTCGAAATCCCGGATATCGATCAACCGCAACTCGTTCTTCTCCGCAGGTGGGAGCTTACGCAGCCCCAGGTTGCGCGCCTCTTCTTGCGTAACAAAGCGAATCTCAACCGGACGGCTCTCCATTACCACTTCGTTGGCGAGCACTTCGGCGCCTTCGATCTGCTTCGGCGTCAAAGTTTTCGTATTGAGATCAATCGAGCAGTAGTCCGCGCCCATGTGAAAAGAAACGGTAGGCATGTTGAACAAGCGCACCAACGCCGCTGAGAGAACATGCTGGCCGGAATGCTGCTGCATGTGGTCACGCCGGCGGTCAACGTCGATCAGTCCGTGAACACGTTTTCCCTTCTCGAACTGCGCCGGGCTTTCGAGCAAGTGTAGGATCGCGCTTCCTTCCCCTTCCATCACCTCCATCACGCGCACCTTGCGATTTTCCCGGTCTGGAAGAATCCACCCCGTATCAAACACCTGCCCGCCGCTAGTCGGATAAAACGCGGTACGGTCAAGAATCACCGCCGGCCGAGAATCGGAGCCGGGTTCCGATACAACGTCCAGCACCTCAGCGTCGAATTCGCAAAGAAAGGAATCGTGGTAGTAGAGACGTTCGGTCATTTACGTACCAACAATTTGCCGGGACCTTTCCCGGCTGAATGCTGAGTGCTGAGTGCTTCTTCAATACGGCCCGATAATCCCGCCGATTTGCCGCGACGCAGGTGGCTCCGAGCGCGGAGATTCCTTGTGTCCTTCGATCACGTCCAAATATTTCAGCCCCGAGCCTGTATTAAACAGAACCACTTTATCCTCGGGACTAAAGAACCCGCTGGCGCGCAGCTTACGATAAGCCGCGAGCGCTGCCGCCCCTTCCGGAGCGGCAAAAATTCCCTCAGTTCGCGCCCAGTGCCGGAGAGAGTCCATGATTTCTTGGTCGGTCACAGCCAGCGCGACCCCCTCACTCTTATTCAGAATGTCGAGAATGAGGTAGTCTCCATAAGCCTTGGGCACGCGCAGGCCAGCCGCCAGTGTGTTGGCATTCTGCCAGAATTCGGCGTTCAGCTTACCTTCATCCCATGCTTTAACAATAGGGGCACAACCCGTTGATTGCACTACCACCATCTGTGGACGCTCCGGCCCGATCCAACCCAGCTTCTCCATCTCGCCGAAAGCCTTCCACATGCCGATCAGACCAACCCCGCCGCCGGTGGGATAAATGATTCCCTGCGGACCCTGCCAACCCAATTGCTCCACCACCTCATAACCCATGGTCTTCTTGCCTTCCACCCGGAAGGGCTCTTTCAGTGTGGAAACATCGAACCAGCCTTCGACCTCTTTGCGTTCGGCGACCATGCGCGCGCAGTCACTGATTAAGCCGTCGACTAAAGTCACATGCGCCCCATAGCTCTCGCATTCCACCCGATTGGCCAACGGCACATCCTTGGGCATGAAGATGTGCGCCTCCAGACCCGCAGCTGCCGCGTAAGCTGCCAATGCACTGCCTGCATTTCCGGCCGAAGGCGCGGCGAGCTTTTTCAGCCGGTAGGCTTTCGCCATCGTGAGTGCCGCAGACATTCCTCGGGCTTTAAACGAGCCGGTGGGATTCAGCCCTTCATCCTTGATGTAGACATTGGGAAATTCCCGGCTCGGCAGCATCGGTGTGAAGCCCTCGCCCAGCGACACGGGCTCCGTTTCCGGCAGAACTTCTGCATAACGCCACATGGATGGCGTGCGCCCACCCAACGAGCTAGGGGTAAAAGTCGGTTTCAGTGCGGCCAAGTCATAGCGGACGTAGAGCACGCCGCCGTCCTTAGGACAAATCGTCTGCGGACGATCAGCGCTGATCTTCTCGCCGCACCTGGTGCACTCCAGATAGGTAATACGAGCCACAAAGGGAGTCTAGCACCGTGGCTTCTAGCTTTTGGCCACTGACTGCTGGCCGCCGACCGGCAACCGCTTCAGCAGCCCATTCGCCTTCCGGAACCAGGGACGCTCGCGCCGTCGCAAGTAACCCGGCATGGTAGGTTTCTTGGCCAGGATGCGCTGCGCCCACACCCGCGCCTCGGCATTGCGTCCCTGCGACGCCAGGAACCAAGCGTAATTGTAGTAAGTCTCCGACAAAGTGGATATCTTGGTAATTTCCAGAAACAGAGCCCCGGCTTTCTCCGGCTGGCCGGTATTGGCGTACGCATGCGCCAGTAGGCCGGCAGCGCGATGAAAGTCGTAGGTTGCATCACTGGACACCACGCGCTCCAGATCAGGCACTGCTGCCGCGAAGTCACCCATTTGTACGGCAGCAATTCCGCGGCGATAAAAGGGATCCGGCGAATCGGTGCGCGACGAAATTGACTTGTCATAGCACTGGCGTGCCCGCGCAAACTTCCCTTCTTCCAGATAAAGATCAGCCAGTTCCTCGTAGTTGCCCGCGGAGGGATTGTCCAGAATGGCGGATTCCAGTTCGCGAATTCGACGGCGCCGGGGAAATACCTTGAACGACTGCTGCAACAAACCGGCATCGGGAATAACTTCGACGACGATGTACACCAGCGCGCCCACCCAATGCATCAAGATAATCCATAGCCAGAAGAAATTGGGGCGGCGGCGGATGAAGTGAACAATAGCCACGACCCGCAGGAGAATTGCCCACCACGTAAATGCGAAAAACAGGAATGACCCCATGATGAATGAAACTTTCGGTGCGCACCATAGTACGCGTTCAGCGCCTCGACCCGCGAGCTTTCCGAGTCGCTTCAACTCGGCAATCCCGGGCGCAGTACCGCAACTCCTGCCAACTCAAATGCTAGAATCCTCTGTGGTGACCCTTCCTATCCGTCTGTTGGCTGTCGATATCGACGGCACCCTGCTGAATCCTCAGTTCCAGATTTCCCCGGCTGACCTTGCCGCCTTGCGGCGCGCCAACCAGGAGGGTGTGGAAGTCCTTCTGGTCACCGGGAGGCGGCACACTTTCGCGCTTCCGATCGCTCAGGAACTCGGCTTCAACCTTTGGCTGATCAGTTCCAATGGCGCCATCACCCGGTCTTTCGGGGGAGAAACCTTCCATCGCGATTTGCTCCCCGCGGAGACCTGCCGCAAACTCTGCGCCGCGATGTTGCAGTTCCGCGGGAACACAGTCCTCACTTTCGACACCGAAGGCAAAGGCGCGATCGTGCTCGAGCACATGCAGGAACTCGGCGCCAGCATCCAGCGCTGGCTGGAGAAGAATCTCCAATACATTGACTTCGTCATCCCGGTCGAAAATTCTCTCACCACCGACCCCGTGCAGGCCATGTTCTGCGGCTCCATCACACGCATGCACCAAGCCTTGGCGGCGCTCGCAGCGAGTGGACTGGAAAAAGACATCACAGTTCTGCGGACGGAATACCCCATCCGCGATCTCTCCATCGTGGACATACTCAACCAAGGCTGCTCCAAGGGCCACGCCCTGGAACGTTGGGCCAATTACCGCGGCATCCCCCGCGAGCAGGTCATGGCCATTGGTGACAACTACAACGACATAGAAATGCTTGCCTTCGCTGGACTGCCCTTTATCATGGGAAATGCGTCAGAGGAATTACGCCGAAACGGCTGGACGGTAACCTTACCCAACGACCAGAACGGCGTAGCCGCCGCCATCGAGCAAGTGCTCGGCGCTTCGGTTTTGTAGCGGCCGCGAAGTCTACGAGAATGTGCCGACCCACGAAATTCGGGTGCAGCCTGATCTTCGCGCTGCTGGCGATCCCCGCCCTCGGCTCGGACCTTGCCATTCTGCGCAACGGGTTCTCCATCCGCCACGAGCGGCGAGAGGTGCTGGGCTCGGTCACTCGCCTCTACTTGAGTGCCGACGGCGGGTACGTGGACATCAATACCGACCAGATCGACCATTGCGAGAAAGATCTTTCGCCGTCCGCTTCCACTACGCGAAATGCGCAGAATCTCGACCAAGTAATCAATTCCATCAGCGGCCGACATCACCTCGATCCCGACCTGGTCAACAGCGTGATCCGCGCCGAAAGCGGTTTCAATCCTCACGCTGTCTCGCCCAAGGGCGCCCAGGGTCTGATGCAACTCATGCCTGGGACGGCATCGCACCTGGGAGTCGAGAACGCCTTCGACCCCGGGTCCAACGTCGAGGGCGGCACTCGCTATTTGAGACAACTGCTCGAGCGTTACAACTTCGACCTGGTGAAGGCGCTGGCCGCTTACAATGCTGGCCCACAGAGCGTCGAACAGTACCGCGGCGTGCCGCCATACCACGAAACCCGAGCCTACGTATCCCGCGTGATTCGCGACTTCAATAGCAAGAAACTGGCCGAACGCAAGGCATCTTCCTCGCCCAAGCCCGTCCACAAGCCAGAGTCCGTCCAGAAAAAGCCCGTCCACAATTAAGACCGCCCACAACGAGCCTAGCCCGCACCCGCCTTCGACCGCCCCACAGGCCGCGGTTTCTGATCCTGCGCCCCACGCTCCCCGGTGACTCTGGATTCCTCTGTGTCCTCCGTGTCCTCCGTGGTTAATCATGGTGTCTTGAATTCACCCGAAATGAACCACAGAGGAATCACAGGACACCGAGACATGACAGCGCGAAACTTGACGTCTGAGTCCTAAAGCCTAGAGCCTGATTGTTCCCCTGCGTTGACCCTTCTCTCCGCGTCATTTACCTTGGCAGTACGCAATTGGGTTTAGGTGTCTCGGGTAAATGAACAATAAACGCAATTATGTTTACGCGCTGGTCGTGGCCGTGCTCGCGATCCTGGTGTACTTCCAGTTTCGCACCTGGCGAAACTTCGACTGGGCCATGTTCTGGAGCCAGACCCACCAGGTCCACAAGCTGCATGTTATCCACGCCATTGCTCTGATCTATCTGGCCTACGTGATGCGCGCCATCCGGTGGAAAATTTTCCTTCGTCCGGTGCGCCGCAAAGCCTCCGCCATGAGCCTGGTCTCACCCACATTGATCGGCTTCACCGGATTGGCTCTGCTCGGCCGTCCGGGGGAATTGATCCGTCCTTACCTCATCGCGCGTCACGAGAACCTTCCCTTTTCATCTCAACTGGGGGTATGGGCGGTAGAGCGCATTTTTGATGTGGGTGCCTTCACCCTGTTGCTAGTACTGGCCATCTTCGTCACGGCCGCGCCCAAGGAACTCGATTATTACAGTAGCTTCCGCGATGGGGGACTGATTCTGGTCGCGCTGGTTGCCGCCATGACCGCCGCAGCCTGGGTGGTGAGCTGGAAGGGTGAAGCGCTGGCGGGTTGGGTGGAGCGCCGCTTCGCCCACTTGGCCGCCAACCTCGGACAAAGGATCGCGCTACGCCTGCGTGAGTTCCGCGCCGGCCTGGACACCATTGATGGTTTGTCTTCACTGCTGCAGTTGATTGGCGTGTCCGTGGCCATGTGGTACTTGATCGCGCGGGCGTATTGGGAAGTCACGCACGCCTATGGCGTGCCTGTGCTCGATATCCCGGTGTCCCAGGTTCTGCTGCTGATGGGATCGAGCATGGTGGGCTCGCTGATCCAGTTGCCCGGCGTCGGCGGTGGTTCGCAACTGGCCACCATTGCCACCCTCGAGCATGTCTTCGACGCCCCGCACGAATTGGCCGCCAGTTGCGGAATCCTGCTCTGGCTGGTCACCTTCATCGCCGTGGTTCCGCTGGGCCTGATTCTGGCCCATCGGGAGCGGCTCTCCTTGCGCAAGGTCGCGGAAGAGAGTCGGCAAGAAGAAGCTGGGGCCGTGCTTCCGTCGCCACCTTTAACCTGAGCGCGCGGTTTGTCGTGCGGTTAGACAGGCAGGTAGCGCAGGCCGGGCCTGCACTCCGCCTGCTACAATCAATCGAGCCTCATCCCAAGCGCCATGAAGTGTCCCTTCTGCGGATTCGCAAACGACAAGGTAGTGGATTCGCGCGAGAGCAAGGAAGCCGACTCCATCCGCCGCCGCCGTGAGTGTCTGAAGTGCGAGAAGCGCTTCACCACCTACGAGCGCATCGACGAAATTCCCTACATGGTGGTCAAGAAAGACGGCCGCCGCGAAAAGTTTGATCGCCAGAAAGTTCTGAACGGGCTGTTGCGGGCCTGCGAAAAGCGGCCGGTTCCCATCAGCAAGCTGGAACAAATTGTGAATGAGGCGGAAGGCTTCGTGATCGAGTCGCCGGAGCGCGAGCGCAAGACCAGCGAACTGGGGGAGCTCATCATGAACCGCCTGCGCCGCTACGATAAAGTGGCCTACGTCCGTTTCGCCTCGGTCTATCTCGATTTCAAGGACGTGCAGGAATTCATGGCGGAACTGAAAGACCTGCTCAAGAGCAAGGAACCAGACGCCCGTGGCAAGCCCGTGGTCAAGAATTGAGGGATTGAATCATTGAGGGATTGAGAGATTAAATGATTCAATGACTCAATCATTCAATGTCTCAATGTGAGTTGCGGCATGAACTCTCTGGAGAAAGCTGACGAGCTTCGACGACGCACGAAGAGTTTCGCAATTCGCATTGTCAACGTCTTCCGCTCTCTACCCCGCTCTCCGGACGCACAGACTCTGGGAAAGCAACTTCTGCGTTCGGGCACTTCGGTGGCCGCGAACTATCGAGCGGTTTGCCGCGCCCGCTCGAAGGCTGAATTCGTATCGAGACTGGGCATTGTGGTCGAGGAAGCAGATGAAACGGTGTTTTGGCTGGAACTTCTCACCGAAACCGGCCTCGTCCGTCCAGAACGAGCTCAAGACCTACTGAAAGAGGCCAATGAACTTTTGGCTATTTTCGGTGCCTCGCTGCGGACTTCGAAGAGTGGCGTTAGATGACTCTAATGATTCAATGATTTCAATGTCTCAATGATTTAATGATTCAATGACTCAATCGGTTTACAAGATCACCCTGATTCCCGGCGACGGCATCGGCCCCGAAGTCACCCAAGCCGCGGTGCGCATCCTGGAAGCCACCGGCCTGAAGTTTGAGTGGGAAACTTTCAAAGCCGGGGCCGAGGCCTATGAGAAGTACCACGAGTACATTCCCAAGGAGTTGACCGAGTCGCTCGAACGCACCCACGTCGGGCTTAAGGGTCCAGTCACAACTCCGATCGGTGGCGGGTTTCCCAGTATTAACGTCGCTCTGCGGAAACAGTTCGAGCTGTATGCCAACTTCCGTCCCATCCGCAATCTGCCGCACATTCCAACCCGTTATCCAGATGTGGACCTGATCATCGTGCGGGAAAACACCGAAGGCCTCTATTCCGGCATCGAGCACGAAGTCGTCCCTGGCGTGGTCGAGAGCCTGAAGATCATCACCGAGAAGGCCTCCACCCGCATCTCGCGCTTTGCTTTTGAATATGCCCGCAAGAACAATCGGAAAAAGATCCACGCCATCCACAAAGCCAACATCATGAAGCTCTCGGACGGCCTGTTCCTGCGATGCTCGCGCACCGTGGCCAAGGAATATCCCGAGATCACCTACGCTGAGCACATTGTGGACAACACTTGCATGCAGCTGGTGATGAATCCCTACCAGTACGACCTGCTGTTGATGGAAAACCTGTACGGAGACATTATCTCCGACCTCTGCGCTGCGTTCGTGGGCGGCCTGGGATTTGTCCCCGGAGCCAATTTCGGCGACCACTGCGCCATTTTCGAAGCTGTCCACGGCTCCGCGCCCGACATCGCCGGCAAGAACATAGCTAATCCGACGGCGGTCATCCGTTCCTCGCTGCTCATGCTTCGCCATCTGGGCGAGCACCAGGCGGCGGCCAAGATTCGCAGTGCTCTGGAAAACGTCTACCGCACCCGCGACAAACTCACCCGCGATGTCGGCGGCAAGGCCGGGACTTCCGATTTCGCCGACTCCGTCATTGAGTTCATGGAATCCGGGGCAGGAGTCGAACCGGTAGCCGAGACTTCGCACGTTTGAAGGTTCAAGTTCGTAGAATTTCAGGGCGGAGCAGGGCCTCGGCCCTGCGTTCAAGGTCTCCCAGTAAACCCGGGCTTCAGCCCCTGAGGTACATGCCACTTGCTTACATTTCTCTCCGCCCTGAGTCGCAGGATTGCTTTCGGGACAACCGTATTCGCTACTCTCATTGCAGTTGCACCCGCTCAAACTTTCAAGGTCACTCTCTTAGGCACAGGCAACCCGCGTCCCAGCATGGAACGTTTCGGCCCCAGCATCCTGGTGGAAGCCGGAAATGAAACGTTGATCTTCGACTGCGGCCGCGGCGCTACGCAACGCCTTTATCAACTCAAGGTCCCATTCGCAGAAGTCAACGCTTTATTTCTCACTCACCTGCATTCCGATCACACCGTCGGAATTCCCGACCTGTGGCTAACCGGCTGGATCATGGGGCGCAACGTCCCGCTCCGAGTCTGGGGGCCGGCGGGGACCAAACAGATGATGAAGCATCTGGCCCAGGCCTACGAATTTGATCTGCACATGCGGCGCGATGTGGATGAAAAGCTGCCCGCGCAGGGCGCAGCGGTCGTGGCCAAAGACATTGACCAAGGCGTCGTCTATGAAAACGAAGGCGTGAAGGTAACGGCCTTTACCGTCGATCATGGTCTGGTCAAACCGGCATTCGGGTACCGTGTCGACTTCGCCGGACACTCTGTAGTGCTCTCCGGAGATACCCGATATTCTGAAAACTTGATCCGCTTTTCTCAGGGCACGGATGTTTTGATTCACGAGGTCATTGATCCAGAGGCCTATCACGAAGTGAACAATACCTTCACCTCCGAACAGCGGCAAAAAGTCATCACTCACCACACGCTTCCCGAACAGGCAGGAACGGTCTTCACCAAAGTAAAGCCCAGACTGGCGGTCTATTCCCACATCGTCCCGCCGGACGTTCCCGATTTGGTCCCTCACACCCGAAAAACCTATTCCGGCCCGCTGGAAGTAGGCGAAGACCTCATGACCATCGAAGTCGGAGAAAAAATCGAGGTTCACCGCCCGCGATGACCCTTCGCCGCCCCGTCCCTGCGTTGACGAAGCCTCTAGAGATTGAGTAACATCCTCTGTCTTCAAGGAACGTCTTCAAGGAAACCCCGGGGATGGCGAACCCAACACGGCGTGTAGGCGTTGTGCTCTTCCAGCTCGGCGGACCCGATACCCTGGAAGCGATTGAGCCTTTTCTTTTTAATCTTTTCTGTGATCCCGACATCATTGATTTCCCGTTTGCCCGTCTCGGACGCCGGCCCCTGGCCCGGCTGATCTCCAGCACCCGCGCCCGGAAAGTTCAGCACCACTATTCTGTGATCGGCGGCGGCTCCCCCATCCGGCGCTTCACCGAGCAACAAGCTCGCGCCCTGCAGATCAAGCTGATCGAATCCGGTCTCGACGCCCATTGCTTCGTTGCCATGCGTTACTGGCATCCCTTCACCGCCGAAGCGATCGAACAACTGCGCGCAGCGCAATGCGATGAAGTCGTGTTGCTGCCGCTGTATCCTCACTACTCCAGCACCACGACGGGCAGCAGCCTGAATGAGTGGCAGCGGCTTTTCCACGATGACGTCCCGGTTCATCCCGTCGGAGCCTTCTATCGTCATGATCTCTATCTCGAAGCCTTGGTGGAAAAAGTAGACGAGGCACTGGCCCGCTTTCCCGAGCCCGAGCAGCCGGAGATCGTCTTCAGCGCCCACAGCGTTCCCCTGGCGGTAATCGAAAAAGGCGATCCGTATCAGCGTCAGATCGAAGAAACGGTCGAACTGGTCATGCAGCGCGGTGGATGGTCGAATCATTCCCGGCTCTGTTACCAGAGCAAGGTTGGCGCCAGCAGGTGGCTGCAACCCTCGTTGCACCGTACACTCCACGATTTGGCGGCCGAACGGGTGCGTGAAGTTTGTGTGGTCCCCATTTCCTTCGTCTCCGATCATGTGGAGACTCTGGGCGAAATCGACCACGAGGCACGCGGAGAAGCTAAAATGCTTGGGATCAAGCAATTTGAAATGACGTCCGGGCTGAACCATTCGCCCACGTTTGTCGTTGCGCTGGCGGAACTGGTGGCCTCGGCGTTAGGCGTCGAGTTGGCCGCCCCGCGCGGTGCAGCGTGCCTGGTAGCAGCGGACTGAGCTGCCTTTTTTTGCGGCAAAGATATTGTAGGAAGGGTGAGGACGGATGGCAGACGAATCCAAAAGCATCCTGGGACATCTTCCACCGTGGCCACGGCCGGCGCTGAACAACTCTGTCATTGGGATGGAGCAGGCCTACCGGCAACGCAAAGGCTTGCCCCTGCTGAGCGATGCCGATATCGAAGCCCTCAAGGCTGGGCAGCCCATGTCATGGGAGAGTGGCGACGGAAGCTCGGCGCCGGCCCCGGCCCCGCCCGCGGCCGCTGCAACTCCAGTTCCCAAGCCTGCCGCTGCCGCTCCGGCCGCAAGCGCAGGCGCACCAGGCGGTGCCATCAGCGCGGAAGTAGCCAAATGGGTGGCCGAAGGAAAGAAGTGGAGCAAGTCGACCATCGCAGCTGAGCAGGCCCGGCGAGGTCGCAAGGGCCTTCCGGCACTGACCGACGCAGAAGTGACCGCCTTACTCGGTGAGCCGGCAGATGCGCCAGCTCCGGCGGCGGCCGCGGCAACTCTAGCAGCCAAGCCCGCCGCTGCCGCGCCTGCTGCCGCGCGCGGCACGGAAGCTAACACTTATGTCGGTACGCCCGCCGTCGGCACTTCCAAAGCAGCCGCCGCCGGAGGCCTGGCATCGGTCGGACCCGAAGACAACGAGATCAACCGGCAGCGCCGTCGCCTGGTCTGGAGCACAGTGGCCGCCTTCCTCGCCGCCTGGTTCCTGGCTTTCTTCCGTTTCTTCCTGCCGCGCACATTGTTTGAGCCTGCCACGAGTTTCAAAATCGGCTATCCCGCCGACTACGGCCTCGGCGTGGACACCAAGTGGCAGCAGAGATATCGCATCTGGGTGGATCGCACACCCGATCGAATCTTCGTGATCTACGCGCGCTGCACTCACCTGGGATGTACGCCAGACTGGAAGCCCAGCGAAAACAAATTTAAGTGCCCGTGTCACGGCAGCGGGTACGACAGCGAAGGAGTCAACTTTGAGGGACCAGCTCCCCGGCCCATGGACCGGGCCCGTCTGGAAGTATCCCCCGATGGCCAGATCCTGGTCGACGTCTCCAAGCTGTACCAGTGGCCCAAGGGTCAACCCACTCAGTTCAACGATGCAGGAGCGTACTTGCCCCTGTGATCTGGTAGCGCGGGCGCCCTCGCCCGCGAAAGCTGAAGAACGAGGACATGATGGCTGAAGATAATCAGAAAGGTAAAAACGGCAACCGGGTGGGCCTGCTAGAGCGAGTGAAGTCCGGAGTCAAAGAGGACATCCAATCGCTCAAGACCGATCTACCTGCCAAAGCCAAAGACCAAATCGAGGGACTCAAGGACCCCACCAAGACCCAGGTCTTCACCTCGATCTTCCGCCACAAGCACGACGACACTCCGCGCAATCGGGCGCTGGGCGTGCTCTCGAACGTGTTCCTGCACCTGCACCCCGCCAAGATCAATCGCGACGCGGTCCGATACAGCTACACCTGGGGCATGGGTGGCATCACGTTCTACCTGTTCATCGTGCTCACGTTCACCGGCGTGCTGCTCATGTTTTATTACCACCCCAGCAAGGTGCAGGCGTTCCGCGATGTCCTGTACCTCGAGCACGATGTCCCCTTTGGCAAGCTGTTGCGCAACATGCATCGCTGGGCAGCTCACTTGATGGTGATCGCGGTCTGGCTGCACATGTTTCGCGTGTTCCTGACCGGCTCCTACAAGAAGCCTCGCGAGTTCAACTGGAATATCGGCGTGCTGCTGCTGGTCTTCACGCTGCTGCTTTCGTTCACCGGCTACCTGCTTCCCGACGACCAGCTGGGATTCTGGGCCGTCACGGTGGGAACGAACATGGCCCGCGCCACGCCGCTGCTGGGGCACGAGGGACCGTTTGGTGCCATGCTGCACATGACGCCCTACAACGACGTTCGTTTCGGATTACTCGGCGGCTCGATCGTGGACGCCAACGCTCTGCTGCGTTCCTACATCTGGCATTGCATCGGCATTCCCATCGTCGCTTCGGTTCTGATGATCGTCCACTTCTGGCGCGTGCGGAAGGACGGTGGCATCTCCGGTCCCGCACAGGTGATGCTGGCTGCGGAAATCAAGGAGCCGCGCCGCTAATGGCTCTTTAGCCGCGGAGTTCAGGAGCAATTATGGATTGGCGACAACTTTGGGACATCGCTTCCGCGCCCGACAACGTACCCATCGTGGGTCTGATTCCACTACTCGCCTTTTACATCTATCTGGCGTGGAAGCAGGCCCGGGCCAACGACCAACTGATCGCCGAACTCGAAACCAGTCCCGCGATGGCCAAGACCCACCATCGCAAGACCTGGCCTTTCCGTCCCGGCTGGCAGAAAGAAGTGCACGTCTGGCCGTTCCTCTTGCGCATTGAGTTCCTCGCCGCCATCATCGTCACTATTCTTCTCATGGTCTGGTCCATCACCTTGAACGCCCCGCTGGAAGAGCCGGCCAATCCCAACCTCACCATGAATCCCGCGAAAGCGCCCTGGTACTTCCTCGGCCTGCAGGAAATGCTGGTGTACTTCGATCCCTGGATCGCCGGTGTGGTGATGCCGACGCTGATTATCGTCGGCTTGATGGTGATTCCCTATATTGACACCAACCCGCTGGGCAGCGGCTACTACACCTGGAAGCAGCGCAAGTTTTCCATCGGCACTTTTCTGTTCGGCTTCATCATTCTCTGGGTTTCGATGATCATCATCGGCACCTTCATCCGCGGTCCCGGTTGGCAGTGGTTCTGGCCAGGACAAACCTGGGATCACAATCGCCTAATTTACGAAGTGAATCGCGACTTGCCGGACATTTTTGGCATCACCAGCAATCTGGCCAAGGCGGTCTTCGGCGGGATCGTGGTCGTCGGCTTTTATCTCGTGGGCGGATTCATCACCCATGCCCTGTTCCGGCGCTACAACCCGAAGGACTATAAGCGCATGAGCCTGCTGCAGTATTCCATCATGATGTTTTTCCTGCTCACCATGGTGGCACTGCCAGCGAAGATGCTGTTGCGGCTCTTGTGGCACATCAAGTACGTGTGGATCACGCCGTGGTTCAA
Source organism: Terriglobia bacterium (assembly GCA_041494805.1). Lineage (GTDB taxonomy): Bacteria > Acidobacteriota > Terriglobia > Terriglobales > Acidobacteriaceae > JBGQBN01. The sequence continues at coordinate 16,361 of JBGQBN010000048.1, forward strand.
CGTCTAGGAGAAGTGGCCGGTGACTGGTGGTTAGTGGCCAGCAAACTGGCGAAGCTCTGGCCACTGGTCACTGACCACTAGCCACTGAGGTCTAAATGCCCGAACAACCAATCCCCGAGCAAGACCCGATCGTAACTAAGTCCTACGCGCTGCATTACGTGGTGGCCATGGTCATCCTCATGGCCTCGCTGTTCTGGGCACTGTGGGACGAAGCGTACGGACAGCGCCCCTGGAAGGCTTTCCAGAGCGAATGGAAGCAACGCTACGCCGCATTCCTGAAGACCACCGAATCGAAGTCCGAGAAATCCCAAAAAGACGTTGAACAGAACCCGGAGTACCAGCAACTGCAGCAAGCCTACGATCAGGCCTATCAAAGTGCCAAGCCGCACCGGGAAGAACTCCAGAAGCAGATCACCGAACTCAGCGCCAAGATTCTCGCCGTCCAGAATGTCTTCACTGACAAGCGCGCCTACGCCAACGCCCTTACCTACGAGATCGAGACCGACACCACTGCCTCAGGCAAGCAGAGCAAGAAAAAGGACCTTGAGGAATACAAAAAGGAACTCTGGACCGTCGAATATCCCGACGGCCACAAGGAAAAGTATGACTTCCGTCAGCTGGAAGAGAAATACAACGAACTCAAGGACGAGCGCACGAAGCTGAGCGCCGAACTGGGCGAAGTGCTCAAGCCGGTCACGGAGGCCAGCAACAAGATGTCGGAGTACATCTCCGAACACATGGTCGACCTTACGCCCGGCCAAATTGACGGCCTGAAGAAAAAGACCAGCGGGTGGGATCCGACCATCGTCCAGATCAACGTTGCCGAAGCCAACATCGTGGACCGCTGCGAATCCTGCCACATGGGCGCGCGCGAACCGCTGAGGATCACCGCCGTGTCCATGACGCCCAAAGGCGAAAAGAAACCCGACGAATATGCTCAGGCATTTACCAGCCATCCTGAGCCTGAACTTCTGCAGATCCACGATCCTGACAAGTTCGGCTGTTCGCCCTGCCACCAGGGCAACGGCCGCGCCACCACCAGCGTCGAGAAAGCTCACGGAAACTACGAGCACTGGCTGTGGCCCCTCTTCCCCAAAGCAAACGCGGAAGCGGGCTGCCAGACCTGTCACTCTGCCGACATGGTACTCATCAGCGGTGATGTGGGGTGGACGATCAGCGATGGCAAGGACCTCTTCCGGCGCAAAGGCTGCATGGGTTGCCATCGCTACGAGGGTTATGACAAGGAGCCCGAAGACCTGAACTCAGTCAGCCAGCAAATCAAGCAGATCGAGCAGCAGAAGATCGACAACATCAAGCAGGCTGCGGATCTGATGAAGCAGGCCGACGCGGCCGAGTCCAACGAAGTGGCCAATCAACTGAACGGCAAAGCTATCGCGCTGAAAGTCTCCAACAGCAAGATGGATGGCCGCATCCAGCAACTCGACTTCCAGGCTCACAGCCTGATGCAGGACATGAAAAAGGTTGGGCCAAATTTAAAGGACATTCGGCTCAAGCTGAACCGGAACTGGATTCCGGTCTGGTTGAAGAAGCCAAGTGACTTCAGGCCCACCACCAAGATGCCGAATTTCCGATTGAGCGATCAGCAGATCAAAGCCATTTCGGCATTTATCTGGCAGTCGGCATTCACCGATTCGTTGCCCAAGCAGAAACCCGGCAATGCAGAGCACGGCAAAGAACTCTTCGAGACCCGCGGCTGCCTGGCCTGCCACTCCTTCGGCGAAGGCGACCAGATGCAGGGTGGCACGTTCGCCGCGAACCTGACGCGCGTAGGAGAAAAAGCCAACTACGACTACCTGGTGCGCTGGATTCACAACGCCCGCGAGCGCTCGCGTCCCTACTGCCCGTACGAGAAGAAAGACATCGGCCCCGCCGACTACGCCAAGAAGGGCCTGCCTTACGTATTCGACCTGCAGCACAGCCAGTGTCCCAACGACGGCCACGAGCTTCAGGTGCAGAACATGACCGTGATGCCCAGCCTCCGCCTGGGTGCGGAGGACGCCCAGGACATCGCCACGTACCTCATGTCGCAGAAGAAGCAGGAGCCCTCTGCTTACGCCGACGCGTCTTTCATGGACGATCCCCAGCTGAAAGACGAAGGCAAGAAATGGGTTCGCCACTTCGGCTGCGCGGGCTGTCACGAGATTTCCGGTTTCGAGGACGAAGGCCGCATCGGAACCGAGCTGACCCAGGAAGGCAGCAAGCCCATCGAGCGCCTCGATTTCGCCTGGTTCACCGAGACCGCGCAGCGTGGCGGAAAGAACGCCGAGCCTATCACCAATGCGGAAGACCTTGCCCGGCTGCCCGGCGGCCCCGCCAAGGGTCCCTGGTACGACCACAAGGGCTTCATCGAGCACAAGCTGGCTGAACCCGACGTCTATGACAAATTCAAGATCAAGTCCGAGACCGAAGTGCTCCGCATGCCCAATCTGCACCTGAACAAAGATGAGATTCGGGCACTGACCACGTTCCTTCTGGGCAGCGAGGAAACTTCCCTGCCCGCCAGCTACCAGTACAAGCCCGGCGACGCCCGCCACGACATCCAGGAGGGCTGGTGGATTGTGAAGAAGTACAACTGCATGGGCTGCCACCAGTTCATCCCCGGCCAGCAAACCGCGCTGATGGGCATGAAACAGTATCAGGATGTGCAGGAACAGTTGCCTCCCAAACTCCTGACCGAAGGCGCGCGCGTCGATCCCGAGTGGTTGCGGCGGTTCCTCTCCAATCCGTCTCTCAGCACGACAGACACGAACCGCAACGGGGTGCGGCCGTACCTGAAAGTCCGCATGCCCACGTTCTCGTTCTCCGACAACGAGCTGCGCAAGCTGGTGCGCTTCTTCCAGGCGCTCTCGCAGCAGCCCATGCCGTATATTCCGGAACAAGTACCGACATTGACGAGCAAGGAAACCGACATGGCACGCAGCCTGTTCTCGAGCACCGCCGCGCCCTGCCTGAAGTGTCACGCCACCGGCGAACCGCAGCATGACAAGATCGCCACCGCTCCCAACTTCCTGCTGGCGAAAGAGCGTTTGAAGCCGGACTGGGTCGAGCGCTGGATCATCGATCCGCAGGCCGTCAGCCCGGGCACGTCCATGCCATCCGGGCTGTTCCGGCGGGAGAAGAACCAGTGGGTCTTTGCCGGTCCGACACCGCCGTCGTTCCAGGGTTACGACAAAGACCACACCAAGCTGCTGGTGGATTACATTTTCCAGCTCACTCCGGAGGAACAGCGCCGGGTAGCGTCGTCCATGGGACGGACGCGAGCGTCGACGCAGCCGCGGGTGGACCACAAGCAGGCCGCCAATCTGCCGGGACGAACAAGCGGCGGTGGTTCGCGGTAAAATATTAGGTTTGCCGCGCTGCAAAGATTTTCAAGAGATTCTCAATTCAAGAAAGGGTCGACATCATGAATAAGAAAACCTGGGCAGCAATGCTAGGACTGCTTTGCCTCCTCGGGCTATGGCTCCTGGCAGGCTGCAGCAAGAAGGAAAACACGGAAGAGCAAACGGCCTCCGCACCCGGATCCGCGCAACCTGCGGCGGCCGCAACCCCAATCGATCCCGCTACCGTGGCTTCAGTCAGCGGTACGGCGAAGTTCGACGGCGCCGCTCCCAAACCCGCCAAGATTGACATGAGCCAGGACCCAGCCTGCAAGGGCGCAAATGCGGCCGAGACCATAGTGGCGGACGGCGGCAAACTTGCCAACGTTTTCGTTTACGTAAAAGACGGACTGGGAAATCGCACCTTCGACGTTCCCAAGGATGCGGTTACCCTCGACCAGAGCGGCTGCCGTTATCATCCGCATGTCCTCGGCGTCATGACCGGACAGAACATCGAGATCAAGAACGACGATCCCACCACCCACAACATCCATCCCACACCGGCTGCCAACCGGGAGTGGAACGAGTCCCAACCCCCGCAGGCTGCTCCTCTGGAGAAGAACTTCGCCCGCGAAGAAATCATGCTGCCGGTGAAGTGCAACCAGCATCCCTGGATGAAGATGTACATGAACGTAGTGAAGAGCCCGTTCTACGCAGTCACCGGGGCCGACGGCAAGTATGAGATCAAAGGCCTGCCGCCGGGCGACTACACACTCGCCTTCGTGCATGAGAAGCTCGGCGTGCAGGAACAAAAGGTCACACTGGCCGCCAAAGACAGCAAGACCGTAGACGCAAGTTTCAAACAGTAACTGCTTTGTTAGGATGACCGAACGCACCTCGGCGGTTGTGTGGGGACGGGCGACTCGCCCGTCCATGCCGAGCAAAGCTCGGCGGTAGTCTCGCCGAACCAAGGAGCCAGTTCTGAAGTCGGTCGCCACGCCATACAACCGCGCTCTCCACCTCTTCGCCGTCTTCACGGCCAGCGCGACGCTGCTTCTGATCATCGCTGGAGCCCTGGTCACCAGCAACGATGCCGGCCTCTCCGTCCCCGATTGGCCCACTTCCTTCGGCTCGCTCTACAAGATGCCGCACATGGTCGGGGGCGTAAGATTCGAACACACCCATCGCATGGTGGCTGAGTTCGTCGGACTCCTCACCATCATCCTCGCCATCTGGACCTGGCGGACGGAACGCCGCCTCTGGATGAAGTATTTGGGCGTCGCCGCCCTGGGCACGGTCATCGCGCAAGGCATCCTGGGTGGAATCACTGTACTCCACTACCTTCCCCCAGCGGTGTCTTCGGCCCACGCCGCGCTCGCGCAGACTTTTTTCTGCATCGCGGTCGTGATCGCGCTGTTCACCGGACGCCATTGGGTGGAAGAAGTGCCACGAGTTGAATTCGATCAGCAACGTCCCAGCCTCGTCACCCTGACTTTGCTTTCCATTTTCGTGCTCTACGTGCAACTGATCCTGGGCGCCATGTTCCGTCACAAAGGCATGAGTTGGTGGCCGCACGTCCTGAATGCTGCGATCGTGGCTCTGGTCCTCACTTGGACAGCGATTCGCGCCCTCTCGCAATACTCGAAGATCGAACCGGTCAGACGTCCGGCAATCACCCTGCTTTCATTGCTCATCGGCCAACTGTGCCTCGGCTTCGTGGCTTTCCTGACGCGCGTGGCCTGGGGTCACGACGCGGCTCAGCCTGAGTTACCCATGGTGATCTCGACGGTTGCGCATGTCGCGGTCGGAGCCTTGCTGCTGGCTACGGCAGTGATTCTAGCCATTCAGGTTTGGCGTCATGTTCCGGTAGCGTTTGAAGAACGAGTTCCAAGTGGACAGCGAAAGCCGGTGGTGGCATGAGCACTGCGATACAGCCTCTAGTGGTCCCACGTGGCGGCGTCATGACGCTGGCTCGCGATTACGCCGAATTGACTAAGCTGCGCGTGACCACGCTGATCGTAATGACCGCCTGGTGTGGCTACTACTTCGGAGCGCTGAAGTCCGGCGTGTCTTCGGTCTCCTGGGGTTTGTTTCATGCGCTACTGGGGATCGGCCTGGTTTCAGCCGGAACCGCCGCCCTGAACGAAGTGATGGAGCGCGACATCGACGGCCTGATGCGCCGCACCGCCCGGCGTCCGCTGCCTACCGGGCGCATGAGCCTGTGGCACGCGTTGATGGTGGGCGCTCTGATGACTCTGGGCGGCGCGCTCTACCTCGGCCTGGCGCTTAATCCTCTGACTGGCTGGTTGTCGCTGGCTACCTCGGCAGTTTATCTCGCCGCTTACACGCCGCTGAAGAAGGTCCATCCCATCTGCACTTTCGTGGGAGCTTTCCCCGGAGCCATGCCCGGTGTGCTGGGCTGGACTGCCGCCCGCGGACGCTTGGAATGGGGCGCGCTGGTGATGTTTGCCATCGTCTTCTTTTGGCAGTTCCCCCACTTCTTCTCTATCGCCTGGCTGTATCGCGAAGACTACGAGGCGGGCAGCATCCACATGCTGCCGGTTGTGGAACCGGACGGCAAATCTACCGCTCGGCAGATTCTTTTCTATTCGGTCGCATTGATTCCAATTAGTCTGCTGCCCACCTTCCTGGGCATGTCAGGCAGGCTATATCTCCTGGGCGCGGTGGTGATGAGTTCGGCCCTCCTCTATTTCGGAGTCCGCCTGGCCACGTTCAAGCTGGCCCCTGACACCGCCCGGTCCAAACAGCGGGCGCGCCATCTCTTGCAGGCAACAGTGTTCTACTTGCCGCTCCTGTTCGCTTTGATGATGCTCAACACGGTCTCGTCGTAGAATAGCCTGTGGCTTCCAAAACAACCGCACATGCCGTGGCTGGCTCAGAGGCCGACCTCACCGTCGCGGCGCCCTCCGTTATCAGCGTCCAGGATTTGGTCCACCGCTACGACGGTCGCACGGCCCTGAATGGTGTGTCCTTCGATGTAGACCACGCCGAGTTGTTCGGCCTACTCGGACCGAATGGCAGCGGCAAGACCACTCTGTTTCGCATCCTCTCGACTTTGATGATCCCAGGCGGTGGGCGCGCCCTCATCATGGGCTACGACGCAGCCAAGGAATCCAACAACCTGCGCCGACAGATCGGAGTCGTATTCCAGGCCCAGAGTATTGACCTGAAGCTCACCGCCGCGGAGAACCTGTGGCATCAGGGTCACCTCTACGGCCTGCGTGGCCGGGCACTGAAGTCGCGGATCACGGAGATGCTGGCCCGGGTCGGACTGGCAGACCGCGCCAAGGAAAAAGCTGAAACCTTCTCCGGCGGCATGCAACGCCGCCTGGAACTGGCCAAAGGCCTGCTTCATCATCCTTCAGTTCTACTTTTGGATGAGCCTACGACCGGTCTCGACCCCGGCGCCCGCCGCGATCTTTGGCAGTACCTGCAGATTCTGCGTGACGAAGAAAGAGTCACGGTGATCGTGACTACCCATCTGATGGAAGAAGCCGATCGTTGCGACCGCCTCGCCATCCTTAACCAAGGAAAACTGGTGGCGCTGGGAACCCCAGCCGACCTGAAGCATGAGATCGGTGGGGACGTGATCCTGCTCGATACCCTGGACGCGGAATCGCTTGCCGAGCGTATTCGTTCCCGCTTCAACGCGGACGCGCAGGTACTCGAGGGGCAGGTTCGCCTGGAACGCGAGAATGGCCATCGCTTCATCACCGATGTGGTGGAAGCCTTCCCCGGCGAGATCGAAGCGATTTCGGTGAGCAAACCGACGCTGGAAGATGTCTTCATTCACCGCACGGGTCACAAGTTCTGGACGGAAGATCAGGAATCCGTGCCGTCGGAATCAACAACCAACAGGAGATAGCGTCCCGTGATGCTTGTGCTTTCCGTTGTTCTCGGCCTCGTCCCCCTGGCAGGCGTTGCCTGGACCGCATTGAACGGAACCCTTAGCACCGTGGATGGCTTGTTCATGAGTCTTATCTTGCTCACGCTTTCCGGAATTCTCTTTCTCAACGCATTCTGGGAATTGAAAGCGATGAAGAAATCCAAGGCGCCACAAGCGCAGAGATGAGTTGAAGTGGCCACACAAAGCACAGCCTTGCCGACACCATCTCCGGTCTTCAGCGGAGTCGCGCTCCCGGCGTTCACCCTCTGGTGGCGGGAAGTGGTCCGCTTCTACCGCCAGCGTACTCGTGTCGTTGGCGTCATCGCGTCCCCGTTGGTGTTCTGGCTGGTGATCGGGTCCGGCTTCGGCACTTCGTTCCGGTCGGGCGAGGCCGCCGGTCAGCAGCATTACCTGGATTACTTCTATCCCGGCGCGCTGATCATGATCGTGCTGTTCACCTCAATCTTCACCATGATGTCGGTAATAGAGGACCGCAAGGAGGGCTTTCTCCTCTCCGTACTGGTCGCTCCCGTCCCACGCTCAGCGATCGTGCTGGGAAAAGTGTTGGGCGGAACCACTCTCTCCACGATTCAGGGCCTGATCTTTCTCGCCTTCGCGCCCTTCGTGGGCATACACTTGGCGGCCAGCCAGCTCCTGCTGGTCGCGCTGACAATTTTCCTGGTCTCGTTCGCACTCACCGCCCTGGGATTCGCCATCGCCTGGCCCATGGATTCCAACCAGGCCTTTCACGCCATCATCAACCTGTTCCTGATCCCACTCTGGCTGCTCTCCGGAGCGCTGTTCCCCCTAGCGGGCGCCTCCGGATGGATCAAGATGCTCATGTGGATCAACCCACTGACCTACGGGGTGGAAGCGTTACGCAACCTGCTGTATCCGGAAATCCCGGCTGCATTTCCGCTTTCGTCCTCCATGGCCACTCTGGTCCTGTTTTCCCTGTTCATGTTCGGACTCGCCTTTGTGATGGTGAACCGGCGCACCACGAAACCCGCTGCGTGATGCCAGTACCAGCACAGTACGCCATCTTCCCCGTGATCAATGCCACGCTGAACGGCTCCAGCGCGGTGCTGCTGTTGATCGGTCGAAACTTCATCAAGCGGGGACGCATGGCCGTGCACCGCGCATTCATGATTGCTGCCGTGGTGACATCCAGCCTCTTCCTGATTTCCTATCTCTACTACCACGCCCACGTCGGCTCGGTGCATTTTCAAGGGCAGGGCTGGTCGCGTCCGGTGTATTTCAGCATCTTGATTTCGCATACCATCCTGGCCGCAGCGATCGTGCCCCTGGTAATTATTACCCTGAGCCGCGCATTGCGTGAGCGTTTCGACCGCCATCGCGCCCTCGCGCGTTGGACGTTCCCTCTGTGGCTGTACGTTTCGGTCACGGGGGTGGTGATCTATGTGATGCTGTATCACCTGTTTGCCTGAAAGGTCTATTCACCACGGAGACACCGAGGCACGGAGAAGATTTTTCATTTTCTGCTCCGTGTCTCCGTGCCTCCGTGGTGAAATTACTCTGGCATGGCTATCGTTAGACTCAAGATCGACGTCTCCAGCACGGTGGGCGATGAAGTCTGGCGCCAGCTCCGCCAATATGACGAAATCCAGAGCGCAGCCTTCGGTCCCCGCTTTGGCTGCAGCGGACCGTGCAAGCATCCGGCGAACGCACCGCATGACAAAGGCGAATGGACCGGAGCGGAAATCCGGCTGCAGACGCCGCTGCTGGCCCAGTACGCGGTTTCGCACTATCTGGAACAGGACCGGGTGCTGGACGCGGATGTGATCGAGTAGCGCCCGGCGCCACAAAACCTGATCTGTTATATTTCCAACCCGGAACTCGAATGTCCGCCGACCCGATCCCCACGCCCGCTGACGCTACTCAGCAACCCGCTTCTGCTCGCTACCGCATGTCCACCCGCAACCGCATTCTTTTCTTCCTCACCGCCTGGCTGATCGTGCTCATGCCGTTCCTGTTCTGGTGGAACACCTGGTTCGGACGCCAGCTCTCGGACCAACAGCTCACCGAATATCTGCAGGATGAGAAGAAGCCCCGCCACATCCAGCATGCGCTGGTGCAAATCGGCGAGCGCATGGCCAAGCACGACGCCGGTGTCACTCGCTGGTATCCCGAAGTCGTGCGTTTGTCCTCGCACCCGGTCGAGGAAGTCCGCAACACCGACGCCTGGGTCATGGGCCAGGACACCTCCGGCGCCGATTTCCACCAAGCTCTGTTAAAGATGCTGGCCGATTCCTCGCCCACGGTACGCGGCAACGCCGCTCTGTCGCTAGTACGCTTTGGCGATGCGACTGGACGGCCTCAGCTCGTCGCGCTTCTCCAGCCCGCGAAAGTCACTGCCCCACAGCCGGGGAAGATTATCGACACCAGCACTGTGGGGACCGCCCTCCGCCAGGGTGGAGTCGTCGCCAAGCTGCGCGAAGATGACCAGACCACGGAAGTGCGCTCCCCCATCAGCGGCCGTTTGCGTGTGCTGTCCGCCCAAACCGGGCAGACCGTTGCCGCGGGCGCAGAAATCGCCACCATTGATCCGGCCACAGACCAGGTCTGGGAAGCACTGCGCGCCCTTTATCTGGTCGGCCAACCAGGCGATCTCTCCGCCGTCCTACCCTACGAACGCGAACTGCCCGACATCCCCGACCATGTGCGTGAGCAGGCAGTGCTCACCGAGAAAGCCATCCGGGAGAGAGCGAAGTAGAGTAAGCTCGCAACCCGCGGGTAGCCACGAAACCAACTGAGAACCGAGAACTGACCACCGGCAACTGACGTTATTATAGCTATAAGATAATTTTATCCCAGAAGCCCGGCTAACGAGTTTTCGGCCGCCCGGTAGGCCAAAGGGCGCCCGCTGCCCGCGATGTTCGCGCACGGCCCTGCAAGCGCCGTTAAAAGGCATCCTACACGATGTCCTAATCGTGATTTTGGAGACCTGAGACGTACAACGAATATTCAACAACTTAGCTGGCAGAGAATCAACGAGATTGAGAGAAGGGGTCTTGCAAACTGATGGCTGATAGCTAAAACGGCATGACTCCAACTTCTTTCTCCACTTCCGGAGTGTCCACCATCACAATGGCGTCCCACGGGCAACCGTCGAGGAAAGCTCCGTCCGGACCCTTGCTAGTGCATTTCTTGCATCCGATGCAGAGGATCGGGTCCACCTGAATCCGGCCAAACGGCGGATGATCTTCGTCCGGCACCCAGAACATGCAGTCTTCGACCGGGCAATATTCCACACAGGCGGGCGAACCAGCGCAGCCCGTGCAGCACTCGGTAATGACAGCCAGTTCTTTCGGCTTCTTCTTCCGGGGCGTGGTAAGTCCTTTGGATCTGGGCTCATGTTTGAGCTCGTCGGGCACTAACCCCACAGGGGCAGCCGATTCGGCAGGCATGGTGAAATTATAACCTAGCATTTAGCACTTCGCACTTTAGCATCTGGCCCCGGGAAAAACCTCGTAATGGCTAAATGCCAAGTGCTAAATGCTAAGTGCTTCTGATATATTGGGCATCCAGCCCCTTGAAAACATAGTAGCCCAGGTTCAGACCCCGGTGTTTTTCGGCTCCAAGCAAGTCCAGCTTCAAACGGGGGCAGAAGGAGCAGCACTTATGGCAGGAAAGAGCGTTAATAAAGTCATCCTGATCGGCAACCTCGGCAAAGATCCCGAAGTCAAATACACACCCAGCGGCACGCCGGTGGCGAAATTCACCCTGGCCACCAACGAACGTTTCAAAGACAAAGAAGGTCAGTGGCAGGATCGTACCGAGTGGCACAACATCACCGCGTGGGCCCGCACGGCAGAGATTGCGGGCGAGTATCTCAAGAAGGGCGGCAAGGTCTACATCGAAGGCAGTCTGCGGACCCACTCCTGGGACGATAAACAAACCGGGCAGAAGAAATACATGACCGAGATCGTTGTCAACGATCTTGTCCTGCTGGGCGGGCGTGGCGAAGCTGGCAGCGGCGGTGGCGACCACAGTACAGCCTCCCGCACCGCCGGCAATAATTTCGACCAGCGCGCCCCCGAGCCGGAAATGGCGCCGGCATCGACGCCCATCAGCGACGAAGATATTCCGTTCTAAGATTCTGCTGCAGAGGTTGGCCCGATGTCTGAGTTAGCCAGCAAGACGTGTGTCCCCTGCCGCGGAGACGTCCCCGCGATCAAGGGCAAACACCTGGAACGACTCCTCCAGCTAATTCCAAACTGGAAGGTCGTTAACGAGCACCACGTCACTCGAAGCTTCACCTTCCCGGATTTCCGCAAAGCCCTGGGCTTTGTCAATGTGGTAGGGGAACTCGCCGAACAGCAGGGGCATCATCCCGACATCCTGCTGGCCTGGGGCAAAGCCGAAGTCACCTTGTGGACGCATAAAATTAACGGCCTGAGCGAGAGCGACTTCATCATGGCGGCCAAGATCGACCAGCTTCTGTAGAGACGTTGCTTGCAACGTCTCTTGCTTATAACGGTCCCGGGAGGCGCAGCAAAGCTGCGTCTCTACACGGGCCTCATCGCCTCAGCCTCCGGCTTCCACATCCGCATCAACCACGCCCACAGGCCCGCTGGAATCAGCATCAGCAGACCGGTAGCGGTAGCGACGGCCCGCGCCGAAACGCCCCAATCCAAAAAGAGCCCGCACAGATAGGCGCCGACGGCGATAGTCAGCATGCAAAAACCCAGGTCGGCGGCAAAGACTCGCCCGCGGAAGCGATCTTCGGTGTTGAGCTGCAGCAGCGTGGTCGAAAAAACCCATACCGTTGATCCGCCGCAATGCGCCAGCACGATCCACATGCACGCCACCCAGACGCTGCTGGCGCCACCCAGCGCGGCGTAGCCGACGGCGATCGTCAGGTATCCCAGCAAGATGCCCTGCCGCAGTCGTTTGTCGGAGCGCCCCGCCAGCCGTGCCGCGAACAGAGGTCCTACGAGCGCCCCGACCGCGCGCGCTCCCAGCAACAGACTCATGCCCACGATGGCGCCGCGCTGGGGATCGAGCCCGTGCCAGCGCACCAGAAAATCTTTCCGCCCCATCACCGTAAACAGCACCCAGCTGGGCCCGATCATGAGTTCGCCGGCTTTGGCAAACACCGCGGCCAGCAAGCGCCGGTTTCCGCGAACATAACGCACACCTTCGAGGACTGGTGAATAGTCGAACAGGTCACGGGCCCGCAATGGCGCCGCTGACTCCGCGTGTGGTTCCTCAAAGCGCATCCCGAAGATCAGGAAAGCTGAGGCCAGGAAAGAAAGTGCATTCAGCACGAATACGGCATCGCGCCCTAGTAACGCCGCGACTAGGCCACCCAGCGTCGCACCCAGCATCAGGTTCAGCGACCAGGTAGTGGAGGAGAGCGTGTTGGCCAGGATGACATCTTCCCGCCGGGTAATATTCGGGATCACCGAACTGCGCGCCGGCTCGAAGAAAGCCGCCATGATGGTCTCCAGCAGCAGCAGCACATAGACCATCCAGACCATGGAGCGCGACCGCAGCAGCAACATGGCCAGCACGATCACTACCCGCGCCAGGTCGGCTGCAATCATGACTCGCTTGCGACGTATGCGATCGTTAACCACGCCCGCCGTAGGACCAACAAATGTCCACGGCAGAACCTGCAAGACCAAAGCCAGGGCGACCGAACTGGCACGCCCGGTCAGCTGCAGTAGCAGGCTGTAGATGGCCAGAGTGTAGAACCAGTCGCCGATCTCGCTGACAATCTGCGCCATCCAAAGACGCCGGAAGTTCCGGTTCTGGCGCACCAGGCGCGCGTAGGCAGAGAGCGAGATGGCACTGGCTTCGTGTTCGGGTTCAGGTTCCATGGTCCGTCGCTCAATCCTAACTGTTGGCGAAATAGCTGTCAGCCGTCAGCTCTCAGCTCTCAGTGACAACCGCCTGCTGAGAGCTGACGGCTGATAGCTGAGAGCTTGTTTTATAATCCATGCATGCTCGATGAGAACGAATTCCGCAAGCGGGCTGACAGTGCCTTGGAGTCCCTAAAGCAAAGCCTCATTGCAGCCGAGGAGTCAGCTGATTTCGAAGTGGAGGATCAGTCGGGGGCGTTGCACATTTCTTTTGAAGACGGTAGCCGGTTCGTGATTTCACCCAACGCGCCCGTGCGCCAGATCTGGATCTCCGCGCTTTCGACCAGCTTCAAACTGGACTGGTCTGATGCGGACCAGGATTTTGCGCTGCAGAAGACGGAAGAGAAACTGAAAGCGCTGGTGGCGCGCTTGATCAATCAACAACTGGGAGAAGAAGCCGTCACGCTCGCGTAGGCACCCGCTACTAGCCGCTTGAACCCAGCTTCTCCTTCAAGTCCGCCGCGATCTGCCTGCCATGGAAGCGGCCGTTCTCGATGAAGATCTCGTTGGTCCGTGATCCAGCCACGATGACTCCGCCCACATAAATACCGGGCACGTTGCTCTCGAGCGTCACCGGATCGCATACCGGCCGGCACTGCTCGGTCGAGAGCTCGATGCCCAGGGCGCGCAGGAAGTCGTAGTCGGGATGGTAGCCAATCAAGGCGAACACGAAGTCGTTCTCCAAACGAACCGGACCATCCAGGGTATCCAACACTACGTGGTTATTCCGGATCTCACGCACCCTGCTGCTGAAATAGGCGGAGATTTCCCCATTCTTGATGCGATTCTCGATGTCCGGACGCACCCAGTACTTGATGTGATCGTGCAAATGAGCGTGCCGGTGCACCAGGGTCACCCGCGCGCCGTGCCGCCATAAATCGAGTGCCGCTTCCGCTGCCGAGTTCTTGCCGCCGATGATCACCACATCACTGTCATAGAAGGGATGGGGCTCGCGATAGTAGTGGAAGACCTTGGGCAGGTCTTCTCCCGGAATACCGAGCATGTTGGCCATATCGTAGTATCCGGTCGCAACCACGATCTTGCGCGCCCGGTAATCGTGAATCCCGCCGGAACGGTCGGTCGCCGTGACCCGAAAGTCTCCGTCTTCCCCGGTCACCGTTTTTACCCACTGGTACTGGTGAATGTGCAAGTTGTAATGTTCGGCGGCTTTGCGGTAATACTCCAGAGCCTCCTGGCGCGTGGGCTTCTGGTGGGCAGTGTTGAACGGAAGATCGCCAATCTCCAGCAGTTCCGGTGTGGTAAAGAAAACCATGTTCGCCGGATAGTTGTAAACGGAGTTCACCACGCAGCCCTTGTCGATGACCAGTGCCTTGAGTCCAATCTTCTGCACTTCGATGGCGCAAGCCAACCCGGTGGGTCCGGCTCCGATCATGAGCACATCGGTGGATCCGTCCGGACGGGAGTGTGCCTGAATTCGGGTGAGCGTGTCGGGAATTAGTTCCGTGGCCAATCAATCTTTTCCTGGGTCTGGAGACTGCAGCGCTTACGGACAACTGCGCAAGGCTGAGTCTTTTCTCGCCTGAGGGAGTTGATTCTAGCATGCGGGGCTTTGGGTGAATTCAAGGCCGCCGCTCCAGACTGGGTGTGGTTCTGAGATTTCCTCACCCGCTGCTTCCGTCTTGACGGGCGGCGGCGGCCCCCACTAGACTTAGGATACTATTTGAAAATGAAATTCATTTTCAATACCAGGACCCCCGTGGCATGAACCTTCGCCGACGCCCGCTTCGCGCTGTCCGCCGCCTTCATCTGTACCTCGGGCTGGCGGCTGCTTTGTATTTCATGCTGATTGCGGCCACGGGAGTCGCCCTCAACCATCGCACAGGGCTGCGGCTCGAAGACCGCTACATCTCCCGCAGCTGGCTTCCCTCTTCCTACCGTCCCCAGGACGGTGCGGAAGTCCGCGCTGATATCGTGGTGGATGACCTTCACTCCGGCCTCATCTTCGGACGCATCGGAGCGCCGGTGATGGATGTGGTGGCGGCGGTGTGGTTCCTGTCCCTGCTTTCGGGACTTTCGCTGGCGGCTTTGGGCCGGTCTCCGCACAATAACGGACACGAAGAGAACGGCATGGAGCGTGAGCTTATCAGAACCACTCCCCGGAAGGAGCTGCAGCGCTCCGAGCAAGCGTCTGAACCAGCAAGCCGACAGGCTGTGGGGAAATGATTCAACCCTGCCCCGAGTGAACTATTTGTCGAATCGCCGAAAACGCAGAGCAAATCTCATGCCCTGCACCCAAATCCAGGTAGACACGCTGCTATAATCTCCCGTTGCCTTCATCCCTAACGCACTGACCAGGAACACGCTATGGCAACGTCCGTGGAAAAGCCGACTCGTACGCGCATCGAATCCGACAGCATGGGACAAATCGAGGTCCCGGCGAACGTCTACTGGGGCGCGCAAACACAGCGCTCGCTCCTCCACTTCAACATTGGACGCGACACCATGCCGCCGGAGCTGATCCGCGCGTTTGGCATCCTCAAGAAGGCATGCGCGCTGGTGAACCAGGACCTCGGCAAGCTTCCCGCCGACAAAGCCAAGCTCATCGTGCAGGCGGCCGACGAGGTCATCGCCGGCAAGCTTAACGACCAGTTTCCCCTGCGCATCTGGCAGACCGGTAGCGGCACTCAGACCAACATGAACGTCAATGAGGTCATCTCCAACCGCGCCATCGAGCTGTCGGGCGGCGAGATGGGCTCGAAGAAGCCCATCCACCCCAATGACCACGTCAACATGTCGCAGTCGTCCAACGACACCTTCCCGGCAGCCATGCACATCGCCGCCGCAGAACGTGTAAAGAACGCGCTGATCCCCGCCATCAAGACCGTCCGCGACGCCATCGCCGCCAAAGCAAAAGAGTTCAGCGACGTAGTAAAGATCGGCCGCACCCACCTGCAAGACGCCGTACCGCTAACCTTCGGGCAGGAGTTCGGCGGCTGGGCCAGCCTGCTGGAGCGCGACATCCATCGCCTGGAGCAGGCGCTCGACGGCCTTTACGAC
>JBGQBN010000053.1:0-30639 GCA_041494805.1 Terriglobia bacterium
AACCTGCGGTTGGTGGTGTCGATCGCGAAGAAGTACACGAACCGCGGCCTGCAGTTTCTCGATCTGATCCAAGAGGGAAACATCGGCTTGATGAAAGCCGTCGACAAGTTCGAGTACCGCCGTGGGTATAAGTTTTCAACTTATGCCACGTGGTGGATTCGGCAGGCAATTACTCGTGCAATTGCTGATCAGGCGCGCACGATTCGCATCCCGGTCCACATGATCGAGACGATCAACAAGCTGATCCGCACTTCACGGCAGCTGGTGCAGGAACTGGGACGCGAGCCTACCTCGGAAGAAATCGCCAAGCGCATGGACATTCCGGTGGCGAAAGTGCGCAAGGTGCTCAAGATCGCGCAGGAACCGATCTCCCTGGAAACGCCGATTGGCGAAGAGGAAGATTCGCATCTGGGCGACTTCATCGAGGACCGTGCCGTGGTCTCGCCTGCGGAGGCGGTGATCAACGTCAACTTGAAGGATCAGACTTCACAGGTGCTGCGCACGTTGACTCCGCGCGAGGAGAAAGTCATCAAGATGCGCTTTGGGCTGGAGGATGGCTCGGAACACACGCTCGAGGAAGTGGGCCAGTCGTTCGCCGTGACTCGTGAGCGCATCCGGCAAATCGAGGCCAAGGCACTGCGCAAACTGCGTCATCCATCACGCTCACGGAAATTGCGGGCGTTTATGGATGGCGTGCGGGACTGAGCATTTCCGAATTTACGGTAGAAACACAAACGGCGGACACTCTCATACTCATGAGAGCATCCGCCGTTGATTTCTCCAAAAACTCTAGGCCCGTGCCGCGGCGGCTTCGGCCGTCGCCGTGGTTGCTCGGGCTTCCTCGCCGTTGGGTTTCTGGCCGGCTTTGCGGATATCGATCCCGCCCTTGAAATAGGCGCCGTCTTCGATCGAGATGCGTGCCGCTACCACGTCCCCGGTAAGCGAGCCGTCGCTGCGGATATCCACCCGGTCGCTGGCGGTCAGGTTGCCACGCACCTTGCCCAGGACCACGATTTCTCGCGCGTTAATGTTAGCCGAGACTACGCCATTGCGGCCAACCGTTACCCGGTTACCTGCCAGGTTGATGGAACCTTCCACCCGCCCGTCAATATAGAGCGATTCAGAACCGGTCACCTCGCCCTTGATCACCAGCGATTTGCCGATGGTCGCCTGGTCCGCCGTGGTGGTGGTGGTTGCGGGACGAGGCGCGGCCGATTCGCTCATGGCCGAGGAGACGGGCACCGGTATGGAGGAACGCTCCGGCTCACCTGGCCGGGATGGGGTCGTAGGCTGATTTGTGGGCTTCCACATGTCGCAAAAAGTCCTTTCCTCAATGGATTCGGCGTCAAGGCCGCACTTCGGTGACCAAATGGCATTTTACTCCGCGAATCAGGATATGTGCTGTGGAAATTCTCTTTTTCGTTGAGGCTGTAGGAGATGAGCGGGGCCGGTTGAGTGGGTTGCCCGCCACTTCACGTACCCCGACCTCAAGAACCTTTCCCTACAACGTAAATTTCCCCTGTGACCGGGCATTTCTTATACCAGCGATTGGCTTCCTGGCGTTACTAAAGTGATGCGGGCTGAGAATCACGGAAGCCCCAACCACGTTAGTTTCCTTTAATCTTGGAGTATCCGGCGGAAAGACCTCGTTCTCAGGGGAGGAGAGCGCATGAATCTTCGGCGTCGCTGTATCTTCCTCTTGCTGACTCTTGTGCTCTGCCTTGGTTTGACGGGGCAGTCGCAGAGCCCGTCCAAGCAGCAACATGTCGGCCGCGTCCTCGATTGGAGCTACCACCACGTGGTGGTCAGTGGCGGCCTTACTTCCAGCAACCTGAAGGCCGCCAAGTCGGAGCCCCGAATCCTTTTTCACCTGGCTGAGCGAAACCTGGTCCGCCCGGGAAGTGGCAACACGCCTTTCCGACTGGTTGAGCGCGAACCGGAGGACGAAATCCCAATGTTGCCTGGGTTCCGCACCAAGATCATTGATGGCACCGACATCCGGCAGATGAAAAGGCGGAACCTGAACGTTGATTGGAGCCTTCCCCTGGGCGCCGGCATCGTGGCGGTAAACATGTTTCCCGCCAAGTACAGTTTCGATATCAATGCCAATCCCGACTGCACCAATGACTACGTGGTGTTTCCCTTGAACGTCGCTGGCGTCACCGGCGGGCAGGCCAATCTGGTCGGCGTCAACAATTTGTACAGCGGCAATCCCGTCGGACTCTGCGGCGCCAATCCCACTGTCAGGTGGGCGTACAACGGAAGCACGGCCGCAGGTTTGGTCCGCACCTCCCCGGTGCTTTCTCTGAACGGCACGAAAATCGCCTATGTGGAAAGCGCCGCCACATCGGCCGTCTTCCACGTGCTTACCTGGAGGGCTGGGCAGGGCACCTCGGCCACCAACGCCGCAGCCCCGACGCTTCCCCCGGCTTGCACGGCTGCCACTTCGTGTCTGAAATCGGTGGCCTACTCTGCGGCTGTCGGCAACACGCTGACCCCCCCGTGGGTGGACTACCAGACCGACAAGGCTTTTGTCGCCAGCGACGATGGCAAGATTTACCGCATTAGTTGCGTCTTCGCCTGCGCTCTCAACGCTCAACCCACGGTGGACTGGACCTTCACTCTGCCCGTCGCCGGTACGGGCGGCGCGACACCGAGGCCCAATGGCCCAGTTTATGATTTCCCCAGCGGCCGTCTTTTCGTAGGCGATCAACTCGGAGAGCTCTGGGTCATCAATGCTGGGGGACCCGTACCCACGCTGGCGGCGGGCCCGGTGATGATCGGCGGGGGCGGCTGCACCACGACCAATCCGCCTGGCCGCACTGGAACTCCCGCCCCCTGCACTGCCAGCGGAGGCTCCTTTGGGATTCCCGATTCCATCATCCTGGACAGCTCCGGCGCCAGCGATAGGATCTTTGCCTTCTCCGGCAACGACGGAACCGCCGGTGCCAGCGCTGTCGTAGCACAGCTGAACGGTGGTCTCACGGGGCTGGTACGGGTTCACGTCGGTCTCGGCAGCGTGGCCAACAACGCCACCAACGTGGACCTTCACACCGGCACTTTCGATAACAATTACTTCGGCCCCACCCCCAGCACGGGCGAGCTCTTCCTGTGCGGCACGGCCGCCGGCAACACTCAACCCACCCACTACTGGATTGGATTCACTGCGTACCCCGTTATGAATGCGGCTCCCACCGGGTCCCTGCTGCGCACCGCTGTTACGGGGCTCCCCTGTGCCCCTTACACCGAGATTTTCAATCCCAACATCAATTTGGGCGGTAATCCGACTCATCACGATCTGCTCATCAGCGGGCTGGTCGGCGCGGGTGGCAATGGTTGGATCATCACCAACGACATCAGCACAGGTTCTATTCCTGCCGGCCTGAATACGGTGAACTACCCGGGTGGAATCAGTGGCACGATCATCGACAACGTCAGTATTCAGGCGCAGGCCTCCAGCGTGTACTTCAGCACCCAGGGCGTGGTAAACGTGGGCACCTGCGTCAACGCTCGCTGTGCGATCAAGCTGACCCAGCGCAATCTGCAATAGCGGCCTCTGCATCGGCACGAACCACGTAACGACAGCCTTCCCTGCTGGTCCGTTCGGCAAACCTGCCTGCCTCTCCATCCGTGGCGAAAACTCGAGTATGCTGGTATGGAACGCTGGCCGCCCTGAGAATCTGCCTATGAAAGCAATCCCAATGGTCATCCGCAAGCCAGAATCCGTGGAGTATGTTCCTTACTACGACCGGTACATTTCGCTCGTCCCCGGGAACGACATCCTGACCACCCTTGCACAGCAACTGCCAGAAACTGTGGGTCTTTTTTCTGCACGCAACGAACGGGAGGGAGAATTCCGCTACGCGCCGGGAAAATGGAGCGCCAAGGAAGTCCTGGGTCACCTGATCGACAGCGAGCGAATCTTTGCCTACCGCGCGCTCCGCATCTCCCGTAGCGACCTGACTCCAATCGAAGGCTTCGAGCAAGATGATTACGTTCGCAATGGTCCATTTGGCCATTGCCGTCTCTCGGACCTGGTCGAGGAGTTTACCCACGTCCGCAAGGCAACTTTATGGTTGTTCCGTAATCTCGACGAAGCGGCATGGATGCGTCGGGGCGTGGCCAACCAGAACGAAATCAGCGTTCGAGCGCTGGCGTACATCATCGCCGGCCACGAACTGCACCACCGGAAAATCCTTCAGGAAAAATACTTTGCAACGGCGCAAGCGCCTGTGGCGTAGAAGACCCTGAAGCCCCCCATATGCTTTCCGACTCCGCCATCCTGAAGAAGATTGAACACCAGCCCAAACGCACCGCGGGCTTCAAACAACTGGTGCGCGAAATGGGACTGCATGGCGATGCGCGCCGTGAACTTTCGGAGCGTCTCGAACGGCTGGTGGCCAGCGGCCAACTTCTGCGGGTGGATTCAGACCGCTACGCCATGCCGCAGGCCGCGGCGGGCAAGAATATGGTGGTCGGACGATTGAGCATGCACCGCGACGGCTTTGGCTTCGTTATTCCGGATTCCAGTTCTCTCGACGAACGTTTGAAGGCGCGGCTGGCGGGGGACATTTTCATTCCGCCTCCAGCGGTGGGATCGGCGATGCACGGGGACCGCGTGCTGGTCGAGATCAGCACTATCCGTCCGGACGGGCGCGCTGAGGGACACATCGTGCGCCCGGTCAGCCGCGCCCACGCCACCGTGGTCGGGACCTTTCACCACGGTCCTCGCCACAACTACGTCACGCCCATGGACGGAAGAATCTCGCAAGAGATCCTGATTCCGCCAGGAATGGAGCGTCCGGGGAAGACAGCCACTGAGGACATAGAGGAAGGAAAAACGCGCAAGAACAAGAAGAGCGTGCATCGCGTTTTGGGCGAGGAAGCCATGCGACGCGCCGCGTGGGACAACATGGAAAATGTTGTGGTTGACGTCGAAATCACCGACTGGCCCACCGCGACCCAAAACCCCCGTGGGCGGGTGGTCGAGATCCTTGGCTACGAAGAGGATTTTGGTGTGGACGTCGAGATCATGATCCGCAAGTTTCACTTACCGCATCGCTTTCCGCCCGAGGTGCTGGAGGAAGCGCAAGACGCGGAGCCGGTGATCCCGGCGCGTGAAGCACATCAGCGTCGTGACTTCCGCGCTTTGCCGGTTGTCACTATCGACGGCGAGACTGCGCGCGATTTCGACGATGCGGTTACCGTGCGTCGTCTCGAGAATGGCAACTTCGAGCTGCAAGTGCACATTGCCGATGTGGCCCACTACGTCACGCCCGCTTCGTCGCTGGATCAGGAAGCTCGCCTGCGCGGCACCAGTGTGTACTTTCCGGATCGCGCAGTACCCATGCTGCCGCTCGAACTCTCAACTGATATTTGCAGCCTGCGTCCGCATCTGGACCGGCTGGTGATGTCATGCGTGATGGAGATTGACCACCAGGGAGAGATCCTCGGCTATGAATTGTGCGAGGGAATCATCCGTTCTGCTGAGCGCATGACTTACACCGATGTGAATGCGGTGCTGGAAGGGGACGCGGGCAGGCGCCACCGATATGCGCACCTGGTGGGCACCTTCGAAATGATGCGCGACCTCGCCCTGATCCTGAACCACAAGCGCGAGCGCCGCGGGTCGATCGACTTTGATCTGCCGGAACCGGTCATCGAGTTCGATGAGTTGGGCTTGATGAAGAGCATTACCCGTTCCGAGCGTAATATCGCCCACCGCCTCATCGAAGAGTTCATGCTCTCCGCCAACGAGTGCGTAGCCGGGTACCTGGAAAGCAAGCGCACCGCTGCGCTCTATAGGATTCACGAAAAGCCCGACGCCAAGCGGGTGTATGACTTCGAGGTGATTGCCGCGACCTTTGGCTACTCGCTGGGCGTGGGCGCGCTGCCCATTCAGCGTATCCAGTTCAAGACCGACCGTCGCGCCAGCTATGGCACGGGAAAACGCGCGCGGGAGATTGAGATTCCGAAAGAAGTTCACATTACACCGCGCATGTATCAGAAGCTCACCGAGAAAATCGCCGGCAAGCCGGAAGAACGCATTGTTTCGTACCTGATGCTGCGTTCGTTGAAGCAGGCGCGCTACTCGGAGGAGAACCTGGGCCACTTTGCGCTGGCGGCGACAACCTATACCCATTTCACCTCGCCGATTCGCCGTTATCCCGACCTGATCGTGCACCGGATTTTGAAGGAAGTCTTGCGCGACTCGCCGGAACGCTGGGATGGAGACATTCCAGTTGGCTGCTTCCCTGGTCCGGCAGAAGAGCGGGCGGGGCGCCCGCGCCACACGGACACGCCCTCGCCCTGGTCCAAACGCCGCGACCACGCCGGGCATCGCGAAGCGTTGGAACCGCTCGGAGGCCCCATTGCTCTGGAGGAGCTGCACGACATCGCCGATGAATCCAGCCAGGCCGAGCGCCGCGCTGACGATGCCGAACGCGGGTTGATGGAATGGAAAAAAGTAAAGTTCATGCAAGATCGGGTGGGCGAAGACTTTGATGGCCTGATCATCAGCGTCACCAAGTTTGGATTCTTTGTGGAGCTGACCGACCTTTTTGTCGAAGGCCTGGTGCCGCTCGCCACCCTGGCCGACGACCGCTACACGTATCACGAAAACACCCGCGAGATCATTGGACAGCGTAGCCGCAAGATCTACCATTTGGGACAAAGGGTGCGTGTCCTGGTGGACCGTATTGACCCGGTGGAGAAAAAGATCCAGTTTGCGGTGTTCGAAGATAAGCCGCCCGTCGCCCTCAAGAAATCCCGGCGAGAGAAGCACAAACAAATGAATGCAAAACAAGTTAACTGATGGATAATGTCCAGTGACGAGCCTGGGACCCGAAAAGCAATCCTGATCATGCTCCAGGATGCCCCTAGAACGCCTACAATGCCCCTAGGATCGATCTTTATGGTCGAGGTGGCCCCAAAGCGCGTCCGTGAAGTCAAAACGCCTCTAGGGGGGCGTGCGGTGCAAGAATGGATTAATATCTTAAAGTAATATTAGAACAAGGGCCTCGCGTGCAAGTAGGCCGCGGCAAAGGGCTTCGCCACGGTACGGACCAAATTATTGCTGTGGGGCACCGACTCATCCGGGCGAAACCTCGAAAGCTGGTGTAAAATTCTTGAGTCAACCCTACCGCTGCCACCATCATGGGTGCGGCGGTTTTCTACCCGTCGGGACGTGGCTCAGCCTGGTAGAGCACTCGCTTGGGGTGCGAGGGGTCGGCAGTTCAAATCTGCCCGTCCCGACCATTTGCTTCCAAAGGCTTTACCGTCATCGGAGCCTAAGGCGAGTGCGCTGCTTACACAAGGCTTCGTCGACGGGAAGTTGCACAGGGCACACTCTCCTTCTGGCTCAAAATCTCGCGCGTTGACTTGCCTCGGAGTGAGCCCTAAGATGAGCGCACCTGCGGCCTTCTCGAAGATCAATCTCACTTGATGAACATCGAGGTCGGCGCCGAGCCCAAAGCAAACGGTGATCCTGATATTTCCTTCAAATCACCCGTGGTGGAATCCAGGGTAAAGGCAGAGATGTTGTTGGTGGACTGATTCCCCGTGAAGACGAACTTTCCGGAAGGGTCCGCGACAACGAACACCGGTTGTGTTCCCGTGGTGAAGGGTGAATTGGCAAGTTCAGTGAGCGCACCGGTGCCGGCATCGAGGGAATACGCGGAAATGTTGTTGGAACCCTTATTAGCCGCATAGAGGAACTTGCCGGAAGGGTCTACGGCGATCGAACTTGGATGGGTCCCAGCGGCGAAGGGCGACCCCGCGATGAGAGCGAGTGCTCCGGAACTGGAATCAAGGGTGAATCCCGGCACGGTGGTCGAGAGCGTATTGGCGGCGTAGAGAAATTTTCCGGAAGGATCGATCGTAATCGCAAATGGGTTCGCAAACGCGGGAAACGGAGATCCGGAAATAGGACTTAGAGCTCCGGTGCCGGCGGTGATGGAGTCGACAGAAATCGATGTCAGGTTCGCGGTGGCGATGTAAAGAAATCCTCCCGAGGGTGAAACCGCCAGCGCAACCGGACTGTTCGATGGGAAAGGAGATCCGGAGACTTCGGCCAGAACGCCGTTGCTGGCGATGGAATAGACCGAGATGTTATTCGAAACCTGGTTGGCCGCAAAAAGAGACTGGCCGCCGGGATCGATGGCCAGAAATACCGGCGATGATCCGGCCGCGGTCCTTGGTGTGACCTCGGTAAGAGCGCCAGAGCTGGCGTCTACTCTGAAAAGGGAGATATTGTTCTCGCCGGCGTTGGCCACGTAGGCGAATGTCCCGGATGAGTTGACAACCACCGAAGCGGGCGATGTCCCGGTAGCAAACCGCGATCCCGACATGGCGTTCAGACTGCCCGACGTGTTGTCGATGCGGAAGCCAACCACATGGTTCGATCCGGACAGGGTGACGTACGCTGCATGGCTATTCGCATTGTTGCTGCTCTTGCCGCAGCCTAGCCAGCCGGCAATAGCCATAACGCTGAAAACCAACAGCAGTCCTCGCCTCAACATCGTCCTCCTGGAATGAGTCATTCGACCGAATCTGCGACTGGGTTGCAAGCGTACTGGGTCGCGGAATCTATAAATTACGCCGTTCAGTGAAATACAGCAAAGACCATGGGAACAGGTTACCTGGGTGGAAGATGCCGCGCCGGGTTGCGGAGTTGCCAGGAAGCTCTGCCTAAACTTGCAGTCGCGATCGGATCGACTGCAAGAGCAACTCTCCGGCAGCACCCGCCTCCTGGCTAGAGAAGCCGCTTCCCAGGATCAGAAGCGGAACGGCCGTATCGCTCCTGCCGCACACCTTGGCGATGGGATCGTGATGCGCCGGAGGCAAGTTGGGACCGACAATGACGAGATGGGTCCTGGCTGCCTTCAATAGGAGCTGCGCGTCCGGAAGATTACTGCTGGTGAAAGTACGATACCCGGCGCCACGCAAGAATTCGCGAAGATAGGCGAGTACGTCCGGGGAGCTGTCCACGCAGAGAATCCGGATCGCATTATGGGGAAGCTCCTGGCCAGCCGAAGAAGACCTGTAGAATGCCGAGACAGCCTCGGACTCGGATTCGTAGATCTCAAAGAGCTTATTCAGGTTGGTGAACTGAAGGACCTGCCGGACCATGGGAGAAAGGGAGCAGAGTTTGAGGACGCTGCCGCCGGCTTTAGCCGTCGCATGGAGACGCACCAGAGCGCCCAGGCCGCTCGAATCCACGAACTGTACCTCGGCCAGATGAAGGACGACCGTCTGTTGTTCGGAAAGGACATCCCGGAGATGAGTGTGCAGGGACTGGCTCTCGCTGCCTTCGATAATGCGTCCCCGGCAGCGGACTACAATCACGTCGCCAACCTGACGGGAATCGAGCTCCAGAGGCATGAGTCTCTCCTAAGGCAAGTTGGGCGCGGGTGATCAGCCCGGGTCCGCCACAATCAAGCGGGCAATTATATGCCAATCCATAACGCTCATCGGGTATCCGGGGGCAAGATCGCTGCCGGCTGGTTCCAACGGGAGTAACGCACGCGCAGTGAGCCCAGGCGCAACTCATAGGGGAGATGCGTCGCATCATCGACGCAGATCGAACCGAGCGAGCCATTCGCACTGCCTGTGCCAAAGAAATCCCACGTGCGGCAGCCGCCCCCGTCAAATTGAAGCAACTCGCCTTTTCTGAGTTTCGTGGACACTCTGAGACGGTCCAGGGTGTCAATAAGCGAGTTGGGACCCGCCGTGGGACCGGTGCGGCAGTTGTCCATCGAAACCTTGGGTTGGAAGTGCCAGGGTTGCCCTCCTTCTCGCGCGTAAAGTGTGTCTTTGGTTTCAATGAACTCCTCCACCAGGGTGCTTGCTCCTTGAGCCCCTGCCGTCCGAGTCACGGTGTGAGAGTCGAAGGGGCAGACCACGTCCTGTTCGGTCTCGAAGGGTTGCCCACGCAGGCTGCCGGTGGTGGTGACGCGCCAGGAGCGCGCGTTGGTTATGGCGTACACCACGCGATCCAACTCGCTCGCGGGAGAAAAAGCCTGGGGCGTGGAGGCCGGCCGGGTGTGAGATGTCCACCACCACAGGAGAAACGCCAGCAGAAATCCGCATCCGAGTGCAACCGCGTTCCTGCCCGAAGGCAGAAATCTGCGAATAGCAAGCATCGCGTGCTTACCGCCGGGCCGAAAGCATGGTGAGAATTTCGCGCAGCCCCTGGCGGACATGTTTCAGGTCGGAGGCTGAGCGCGCGGGGAAAGGCAGCGGCGGCTGCTTCTTGTCACCCTTGATCTCGGCCCGCAAGTGCTGGCGCGCGCCGGCAATGGTGAAGCCTTCCTCGTAGAGGAGGCGCTTGATGCGCAAGATGCTCTCGACATCCTTGTGGCGATACATGCGCTGCCCGGTGCTGCTTTTGACCGGCTTGAGCTGGGGAAACTCAGTTTCCCAGAAGCGCAGCACGTACGCGGGCAGGCGACAGAGGCGCGCCACTTCCCCGATGCGGAAATAGAGCTTTTCAGGGATCACCACATCGGTGGTCCGGGCGGATTTGAACGCGGCTTTATGGCTCATTAAGGATTCCAGATGACGCCGGTTGCCGGGGCTTTACTTTCCCCACCCGCGTTTCTAGCACGACCCGGCTTCGAGGACAACCCCGATTTTCGAGAATGGCACCTCGGTGGCGCCGAAGTGGGTGGAGAGAGCAACGAAAAAGCCCCTCGAGAGGTGCTTCTCCCGAGAGGCCGATTGAACTTTCTGGCCGATGCGAGGTATCGTCTCGCGGACGGTTAGTGTTTCTTTTTCTTCTTTGCCTTTTTCATGTTGCCTCCGTGAACGATTTTCCCTTGCAAGGTCTTAAACAGGGCCCTAATTGCAAATTGACGCCCATTCCTAGCGTGGGCTGCGTGCTTAGCTCAAGATATTGCGGGCCATTGCCCGAGTTGTCAATACAAATCGTCGTGCGGAAGTTTCCCTTTGGGGCGACCGGGGCGGGGGACTGTCGTACACTTCTGCGGTCATCTTCTCTCATCACCATGCGTCTCATCACCATGCGGCGTGATCCCATCGAACTGGAAATCTTCAAGAACATTTACCACTCCATTGCGGAGGAGATGGGCGCGGCCCTGCGCCGCACCGCCTTCTCACCGAACATCAAGGAACGGCGCGATTATTCCTGCGCGGTGTTCGACGCGGATGGAGAGGTGATTGCCATGGGAGACCACATGCCGGTGCACTTGGGATCCATGCCGATGTCAGTGCGTGCCGCGATTGCTCGTTTCAAACTCGAGCCCGGTGATGTGGCGATGCTCAACGATCCGTTTTGCGGAGGGACGCACCTGCCGGACATTACGCTGGTGGCGCCGGTGTATGTAACGGCACGCGGGCGTGTCGCCCGCGCCCACACGAAACCGGATTTCTATGTGGCCTCCCGTGCGCATCATGCTGACGTGGGTGGCGCTTATCCGGGATCGATGGGGCTTTGCCGCGAGATTTACCAGGAAGGGCTACGCATTCCGCCGGTGAGAATCATGCGGGCGGGAAAGATGGAGAGCGATGTTCTGGCGCTGCTGCTGAATAACGTCCGCACGCCCACTGAGCGCGAAGGCGATCTGGGGGCACAGATTGCGGCTTGTCATACCGGGGCGGAGCGGTTGCACGAAGTTTGCGGACGTTACGGATTGGAGAGGGTGAAGAGGGCGGCGCGCGAGTTGTTGGAGTATTCGGCAAAGATGATGCGGGCTTTCTTGGAGCGCGTGCCGCCAGGGACCTATCGGGCGGAGGATTTCCTGGATGGCGACGGGATTAACGACAGGCCGGTGAAGATTGTGGCGGCGGTGACTTTTCACGATCTGCGCGGGCGAGTCGCTCGCGCCCAAACAGTCAACTTTCGCGGGCGAGGGCGCCCGCGCCACACAAGGCTGGTCACTGTTGATTTCTCCGGCAGCGATCCGCAGGTCGAGGGTAGCGTGAACGCGGTGGAGGCGATTACCTACTCCGCCTGCTTCTACGTCTTCCGATGCTTGTTGGCGGAAGATGTACCGGCGACAGCAGGATTGATGCGGCCAATCAGCATGATTGCTCCGGAAGGCACGGTGGTGAACGCGCGGCCACCGGCGGCGGTGGCTGGTGGGAACGTGGAAACTTCGCAGCGCATTGTGGATGTGTTGCTGCGGGCGCTGGCGCAGGCGGTGCCGGAGCGCATTCCCGCGGCCGCGTCGGGTACGATGAACAACCTGACCATCGGTGGAATTGATCCACGAACCAATGAGCCATTTGCCTATTACGAAACCGTTGCCGGCGGCATGGGGGCGCGTCCGAACAAGGCGGGCGTATCGGGTGTACACACGCATATGACGAATTCGCTGAATACTCCTGCCGAAGCTTTGGAGTACGCGTACCCACTACGAGTGCGGCGGTATTCGTTGCGGCCGGGGAGCGGAGGCCAGGGTAAGCATCGTGGCGGGGATGGCATTGTGCGTGAGATCGAAGTTCTTACCGACGCTGAGGTCACACTGCTGGCGGAACGGCGAACCCGCGGGCCGTACGGGCTGAGTGGGGGACAAGAGGGCTCACCGGGGAAAGCGGTAGTGATGCGGCGAGATGGAACCTTACAAGAGCTGCCAGGCAAGTTCAATGTGCGGCTGCGCAAGGGAGAGCGGATAAGGATTGAGTCGCCGGGTGGTGGCGGGTTTGGGTCTGTAGATCAATGTTCCTAAGGACATGGAGAAATGCCATGCAAAGAATCAAATCGCTGGGTGTTCTTTCTTGTGCAAAGATGTCGGGAGCTATATACGGATGCTTGGGGCTGATCTTCGTTCCATTTGCCCTGATAGGTGGGTTAGCCGGCATGGCATCCGGACAAGGTAAGGACGCAATCGGGGGGATCATATTTCTTGTGTTCGGTATCCTAGCGCCGGTCATCTATGGCGCCATGGGATTCGTGCTGGGCGCCTTCAGTGCCTGGATATACAACTTGATGGCAAAGTGGTTGGGCGGAATTCAGATCGAGTTGCAACAAATTCCCATGAGCGCTGCCAACCAAGCCGGCACGGTATAAGCCCGTGAGTTAATCCATGCACTCTGATCTGGCTTCTCACTATCTCGATGAGGTGCGCCGCCAGTTCCGCGGACACAAGAGACTAGCCGAAGGGGCGATCGCGCAGCTCAAGGACGAGGAGTTGTTCGTGGCGCTCGATGCGGAGTCGAACTCGGTTGCCGTCATCGTCAAGCACCTGGCCGGCAATATGCGCTCGCGCTTCGCTGATTTCCTCACCAGCGATGGCGAGAAACCGGACCGGCATCGTGATCAGGAATTCGAGATGAACTCCGGCACCACCCGGGCTGACGTGATGCGCTGGTGGGAAGAGGGCTGGGCGCGAGTGTTCTCGGCGGTCGAAGCGCTGAAGCCTGAGGACCTAATGCGCACGGTCACGATCCGTGGTGAGCCGCACAGTGTGCTGCAGGCCCTGAACCGGCAGGTGGCGCACTACGCGTATCACATCGGGCAGATCGTGTTTCTGGCCAAACATTTTCGCTCGAGTGGATGGAAGTCGCTCAGCGTGCCGCGGGGAAAGTCCGAGGAGTACAACCGCAGGCCCGTCACAGACCGGACACCCGGGCCGTCTGGATCCCGGTCAGGCTAACTGCCACCGCGAATGGACCGTTGGTCACGGTGCTAGAATTGATAGTTTCGTCATCCAACTTCGAACTCATAAGGTGACGGTGATGCCCAATACCATGCTGGCGGTCGTGAAGGCGGAAGCCGCACCCGGTACGCAGATTCGCGAAGTGAAGATACCTGCGTTCGGCCGGAACGACGTGCTGGTCAAGGTGAAAGTCGCATCTATCTGCGGTACGGACCTGCACATCTATGATTGGGACCGCTGGGCCCAGAAGCGAATTCATCCGCCGCTCATTCCGGGGCACGAGTTCTGCGGCGAAGTGGCGGCCTTTGGCGATGAAGTAACCAGCGTCAAGGAAGGCGATTTCGTCTCCGCCGAGATGCACGTGGCTTGCGGCAAATGCCTGCAGTGCCGGACCGGCGAAGCGCACATTTGCCAGAACGTGAAGATCATTGGGGTGGATGCCGACGGCGCCTTTGCCGAGTACGTGGTGATCCCGGAATCCAACATCTGGAAGCTCGACCCCGGCATTCCGCAGGAGTATGCCTCGATTCTCGATCCCCTGGGCAATGCGGTTCACACTGTGCTGGCCGGGGAAATCGCGGCGAAAACGGTGGCGGTTACCGGGTGTGGACCGATTGGACTGTTCTCGATCGCGGTGGCGCGGGCGGTGGGAGCAGCGCAGGTGTTTGCCATCGAGGTGAACGAGCATCGGCGGCGGATCGCGAAAGAAATGAAGGCCGACTTCGTACTTGATCCGTCGAAGGAAGACGCGCGCGCGATCGTCATGGAGCGAACCGGAGGCCTGGGCGTCGATGTCGTGCTCGAGATGGCCGGCCATCCTGACGCCATCCGAACGGCCTTCGACATCGTGCGGCGCGGCGGACGTATTTCCCTTCTCGGCCTGACTTCCAAGCCAATTTCCCTCAATTTCTCCGAAGACATCATTTTCAAGGGCATTACCGTACAGGGCATCAACGGACGGCGCATGTACCAGACCTGGTATCAGATGACCGCGCTGCTCAGGGCCGGCAAGCTCGATCTGCATCCGGTGATTACCGACCGCATCGCCATGAAAGATTTTTCCAAGGGCATGGAGCGGTTGAAGACCGGAGAGGCTAGCAAGATTCTGCTGTATCCGAACGGGGCGAAGTGAAGACCGCATTCAGCGCTCGGCCGTCAGTCAGTTCAATTTGAGTCGCGAGAAATGGCGCCTTACGCGCCCGCTGGCATCTTTACGATTTTCTTCTGAATGGCGTAAGTGACCAGTTGCGCCTTGTTGTGGATGTCGAGCTTGCGCATCAGGTTAAATTTGTGGGCTTCCACGGTCTTCACACTTAAGCTGAGCAGCCCGGCAACTTCCTTTACCGAGTTGCCCTCGGCAAGCATTTTAACTACCTCGCGCTCGCGCAGTGTCAGGGTGGAACCGCGAGGGACCATACGAGCTTCTCGGGAGCGGACGTCCGGCACCAGCTTGCTGAGGACTTGCGGACTCACATACCTGGCGCCGTTCTGCACCTCGCGAATCACGCTGATTAATCGGGGCGCGGGCGTGTGCTTGAGCACATAGCCCACGGCCCCGGCCTGCAAACCTTGCGTGACGTACTCTTCATCCTTGTGCATGGTTAGGAATATCAGCTTCGTGTCTGGACAGTGGCGCCGAATGAGGCGTGCTGCTTCGAAGGAAGACAGCCCGGGCATGCCGATCTCCATCAGCACGATGTCGGGCCGATGCTCAAGAACCTTCTGCAAGGCTTCGCTGGCGTTGGCTGCTTCGTCCACCACTTGCAAGTCAGGCTCATCCTCCAGCAAGCGGCGCACACCATGGCGGAGCAAGGCGTGATCATCCACCAGGAGGCAGCGGATCTTTGCTTGGTTGACGCTGGTTTCGTTGACCCTGGTTTCATCAACCCTGGTTTCGTCGAAGCTGGTTTTGTCGAACCCGGCTTTTTCCAACCTGGTCCTGGGGAAGGCTCGTTGGTTCACAGAGAGTGCTCCTCGCTGACGGCCAGAGCGGGATTGCAGGGTCACTGCTGATCGGGCGGGGGCACCACCGCCCAAAGGACTTACGGTTGAGGCATTGTACCGGGTTCCGTCGTGATTCGTCACCCTGGGAGCCAGCGATGGGAGCAAACTTTCGGCTCCCATCGGATACAATCCAGATTTCATGTTGCGCTACTACACATCCGGGGAGTCGCATGGGGAAGCCATCGTCGCCTTTCTGTCCGGCATGCCTGCGGGATTGAAAGTGGATCAGGCCTTCTTGGACCGCGACTTATGGCGACGGCAGCAGGGCTACGGCCGCGGCGGGCGAATGAAGATCGAGCGCGACACGGCTCACATCCTCTCCGGTGTGCGTCAGGGGCTCACCATCGGCTCACCGATTGCGGTACTGCTGGAAAATAAAGACTGGAAGAACTGGCAGGAGTCACTTCCCATAGGTGAGGGTGATCCCTCCAAGCACAAACCTGTGGCCTCGCCTCGTCCCGGCCATGCTGATCTTGCCGGTGCTCTGAAATACAACTTCCGGGAAGCGCGTTATGTGCTGGAACGGGCCTCGGCTCGGGAGTCGGCGGCTCGGGTTGCCGTTGGCGGGCTAGCGAAACTATTTCTGCGGGAGTTGGGGATCGAGGTACTCAGCCACGTAGTGGCCGTGGGGGGAGCAACTCTCGGAGAAAAAGAAGTCTCGTGGGAGCAGATTCACGACGTTTGTGGGCGTCAAGAGATTTTGCTCAACTGTGCCGATGCGGAAGCCGAGCCGCGCATGAAGGAAGAAGTGGACAAGGCACTCAAGGCGGGAGATTCCGTGGGCGGTGTTTTCGAAGTGGTGGCCCACAAGGTTCCGCCCGGGCTGGGCACATACGCCCAGTGGGATGAGCGCCTGGACGGGTTGCTGGCGGGCGCCGTCATGTCGCTGCAGGCCGTCAAAGCGGTCGAGATCGGCGCTGGAATCACCGCTGCGGCTTCCGCCGGTTCCGCGGTGCATGATGAAATAGGCTATGGGGCAGTGGGTGGCTTTTCCGGTTTTACTCGCAGCAGGAACAATGCAGGTGGCATCGAGGGTGGCGTCTCCAATGGAGAAGACATCCGGGTGCGCGGGTACTTGAAGCCGATTTCGACCCTGCGGCGTCCGCTGCAATCCGTGGATTTTGCCACTCGCGAAACGGTCAAGGCGGCTTACGAACGTTCCGATGTTTGCGTGGTGCCGGCCGCGGGTGTGGCCGGCGAAGCCATGGTGGCGCTGACTCTGGCCCGCTGCGCACTGGAGAAGTTTGGCGGCGATTCCATGGGCGAAACTCTGCGTAATTTCCAGGGCTACTGCCAACAACTAAAGAACTACTGAATGATCTATCCCGTCGTGAAGTTTGGCAATCCGGTTCTGGAAAAAACCGCGGAACCGGTCACGATTTTTGACGAAGCACTCAAGAAACTGGTGGAAGACATGTTCGAGTCCATGTATGCGGCGCACGGGGTGGGCCTGGCGGCGCCGCAGATCGGGATCTCGAAGCGGCTGGCGGTGATCGACATCACGTTTAAGGAAGAGCCCAACGCCAAGCTGGTATTGGTGAACCCGGAGATCATCCATACCGAGGGCCGCCACACCCAGAATGAGGGCTGTCTCAGCATCCCCGAATTCCGTGAGCCGGTAGCTCGCGCCCGCAAGGTGACGATTCGAGCTCAGGACCTGAACGGAAAATGGTACGAGAAAACTGGCGAAGAACTGCTGGCCCGAGCTTTCCTGCACGAAACCGATCATCTGAACGGCAAGTTGTACATCAGCCACATCAGCGCCCTGAAGCGCGACCTGATGAAGCGAAAGATCCGCAAGCTGGTGAAGGCGGGGGAATGGTAGGGGATTGAGTCATTGAATCATTGAGCGATTGACTCATTGATTCAATGTCTCAATGATTCAATGTCTCAATCTCTCCAACTCGTCTTCTGTGGCACGCCGCGCTTTGCGGTGCCTACGCTGGAAAAACTGGTGGAAGCCGGGTTTGGCTTGCGTCTGGTCGTCACGCAGCCGGACAAGCCGCGCGGACGTGGTTTGGAACTGGCTCTTCCCCCCGTCAAACAACGCGCACTCGAACTGGGCTTGCCGGTGACGCAGCCTGACAAAATCAAGAACAACGAAGAGTTCCGGGAGCAACTCGGTCGACTCAAGCCCGATGCCATCATCGTGGTGGGATACGGGCGCATTCTCCCGCAGTGGATGATTGACCTGCCGCGGCTGGGAAACATCAATCTGCACGCGTCGTTGCTGCCAAAATACCGCGGAGCCGCGCCCATTCAATGGGCCATCGCGCGAGGTGAAACGGTAACCGGCGTGAGCACAATGCGGATCGATCTTGGGCTGGATACCGGGGATGTATTGCTACAAAAGGAATCTGCCATCGCGCCCAATGATACCGCCGAGACTCTGGCGCCGCGACTGGCTGCGGTCGGAGCCGGCCTTATGGTTGAGACTCTGCACGGGCTGCAAGCGGGTTCGATTCACGGCCGCCCTCAGGACGACGCCAAAGCGACTCTCGCGCCGATACTGAAAAAGGAAGACGGTCAAATCGACTTCCAACGTTCCGCGGACGAAATCTACAACCGCCTGCGCGGGTTCCAGCCGTGGCCGGGAGCTTTTACAACGTTCCGCGGCAAGAATCTGCATGTTTGGTCGGCAACCCCTGTGCAGCGTGCCTTGGCGGGGGGAACCCTGGCCGTGGAAACCGACCACTTGATGGTGGGATGTGGCGGAGGAACGGCGCTTGAACTGCTCGAAGTGCAGCTCGAGGGGAAAAAACGCATGGCGGCGCGGGACTTCGTCCACGGCTACCATCCGCAGGACGGCGAAACGCTAGGCGTTCCGCTGTAGCGCCGGCGCCCTGGCGCCGGCAATGGCAAGTGATGCCCATATCTCCCGCACGCGCGACGGCTTTTGACATCTTGCTCCAAATCGAGCAGCGGGACGCCTATGCTCCCGAACTCCTGCACTCCTCGCGGTACCAGAACCTCACGGCTGCCGATCATGGGCTCGCCACAGAACTCGTGATGGGGGTACTCCGCTGGCGGTCGTTATTGGATAAGCGAATCGCAGCACAGGCGTCGCAACGCCTGGAGAAGCTCGACCTGCAGGTACTGACGGCATTGCGTCTCGCCGTTTATCAACTGCTGTTTCTGGATCGTGTGCCGGAACGTGCCGCGGTGCATGAGAGCGTCGAACTGGTCAAGCGGGCCCGCAAACGCTCCGCTGTGCCGTTCGCCAATGCGGTGCTGCGGAAGCTCGCGGGAGGGACTGGGCAACAAGGCGGCGTGCCTTCGATCGCCGATGCCGGAACTATTTCGGAGTTGTCCGAGAATTCAGCGCATCCACTCTGGCTGGTTGAACGCTGGGCCCGGGAATTCGGGCTGGATGCGGCCCAGCACATCTGCGGATATGATCAACAACTTCCGGAAACCGCCATTCGTCTCCGCGGGCCCGTGGATGACGAACTGCAGCGTGCAGGCATTGAACTCGAAGCCGGCCGCCTGCTGACTTCGGCACGTCGCGTACGCGCCGGCGATGTGACTCACACTCCCGCGTTCCGCGAGGGCCGCGTCATCATCCAGGACGAAGCGTCACAACTTGTCGCCTTACTCGCAGGAGAAGGCTCAAACATCCTGGATTGCTGCGCCGCTCCCGGCGGCAAGATTCGGATCATTGCCGACCGCAATCCCGATGCGGCCATTCTTGCCGTGGATTTGCATCCCCATCGCGCGCGTCTGTTGCGAACACTGGTTCCAGCGAAGAACGCGCAGGTTATCGCCGCAGATGTGCGGAATCTTCCCGTCACTATGCAGTTCGACTGCGTCCTTGCCGACGTTCCCTGTTCAGGCACGGGCACGCTGGCGCGCAATCCCGAGATCAAGTGGCGGCTCAAGCCGGAAGACCTTGCAGACCTGCAGGCTCGTCAATTGGAAATTCTGCGATCGGCGATGCAACATGTCGCGTTGGGGGGAAGGCTGGTGTACTCAACCTGCTCCCTGGAGCGAGAAGAAAATGTTGAAGTAGTGGAGAAGGTGCTGGCGGGCGACAAGTCGTTCCGCATACTCGACTGCCACACGGAACTCGAGCGCCTCCGGTCGGAAAGGGAGATCGCCTGGGGAGATCTCGACTCGTTCACCAACGGTCCGTACCTGCGAACCATTCCCGGCGTGCACCCATGCGATGGCTTCTTTGTAGCGATCCTGGGAAAGGGTTCACCAGCCGCATTCTCTGGCAAATAATTCAGCGAACTTCGAAGTTCACCGCTGCGCCCGCCATGACCTTCTCTCCGGCGGAGGGATTCTGCGAGACGATCGTACTGGCGGCGGAGGCCTGTGGCGTAGTCATCATGGGAGGGGAGAACGGGTTGCCATCGTGTCCGGCGAGAGTCACTACGCCCACGCGCAGCCCGGCGCCCTGCAAGACCGCGGCGACGCTGCCCAAAGGTTGACCGACGAAGCTCGGCATGACGAAGGCTTGAGGCTGTGAAGACTCCGTCACCAGCAAGCTGATCTTCGGGGCGGATACGCCACTGGCATTGGGCAGCGGGCTTTGCGATAACACTTCGTCCGGTGAGGCGCCGGGCATTTGCATTTGGGCGACAGCGCCCACGTCGAGGCCGCGCCGCTGGATGTTCATTGCGGCCGCGCGCTGGCTCTGGCCGAGCACATTCGGGATTTCCACCCGCTGCGGCCCCAGACTTTCCGCTACCCGGATCTGCCAGCCGCGGCGTACTAGCGTGCCGGCCGGTGGAAGCTGCGACAAAATCTTCCCTTCGGGAACCGTGGCGCTGTAGTACTGCCGCTCCACGTCCATCTGCATTTCGTTCTGTTCGGCGATCCGGCGGCCTTCGGCGGGAGTCTTGCCCACCAGATCGGGCACGGCAGCCTCGCGGCCATGGATGGCGAAGCGCATCGCGGTCAGCGCGGAGACCAGCGCTACCACCAGCAACACCAGCGCGAGCAGGGCGAATCGGAAGAAAGACTTCATTTCGCGGGTCTGATTATAGTCTTCCTCTTTTGGGAGAACAGGCACGGATTGCCGTGAGCACGCGGAACACTGGTGGCATCGACAGCCTATACTGCTGGCATGCCCCCTGAAACGGATCTTCTGGCTCCACTGCGCCGATATTGGGGCTACAGCTCGTTTCGTCCTTTGCAGGAGAGTATTGTCGGAAGCCTGCTCGACGGACACGACACCTGTGTGGTCATGCCCACGGGTGGCGGAAAATCGCTCTGCTACCAACTACCGGCGCTGGTTTCGGGACGAACCGCGGTTGTGATCTCGCCCTTGATCGCTTTGATGCAGGACCAGGCTGCGCAGCTGGCACAGATGGGGATTCCGGCGGCCGTGCTGAATAGTTCTCAGGCGGCGGATCAACAATCCGTGGTGATGCGTAAGGCCAGCGAGGGCGAGTACCGGCTGCTGTATCTTTCGCCGGAGCGGCTGGCGCGGGGGGATACCATTACCTGGCTGCAGCGCGTGCCGATCGCGTTTTTCGCAATTGATGAGGCGCATTGCATTTCGGAGTGGGGCCACGAATTTCGTCCGGAATACCGTCAGTTGAGTTGTCTGCGGGTTCATTTTCCGGACCGGCCCATCGCGGCTTTTACCGCCAGCGCCACTCGGAGAGTGCGTCACGATATTCTTCATCAGCTGCAACTGCGTGATCCGCACAGGTACATCGCCAGTTTTTACCGCTCCAACCTGCGATATCTGATCAAGGAGTGTACGGGGCGTGAGCAGCCGAGCCTGCTGGTGAGGGCATTGCGGAATTATTCAAACAGCAATGTCATCGTTTACGCGCCGACCATCGCCCGAGTGGAAGAGACGGTCGATTTCCTGGGTGAGCAGGGGATTTCCGCCGTTGCCTACCACGGCAAGATGGACGCGGACGCCAGAAGGCGAAACCAGGAGTGTTGGACTTCGGACGAAGTGCGCGTGCTGGTGGGCACAATCGCCTTCGGATTGGGTATCAACAAGGCCGCGGTGCGGGCGGTGATTCACCTTTCGCTGCCGAAGTCGGTCGAGCAGTATTACCAGGAGGCGGGACGTGCGGGGCGCGACGGGAAACCCGCCGATTGCATTCTGCTCTGGCAAAAGCGCGACACGGCGCTGCTGGCATACTTTATCGATCAGATCACCGACGCGGCGGAGAAAGAGCGGGCCTGGCAGCGCTATCACGCCATTCGTGGGTTCGCCGATTCGAAGGGCTGCCGGCACCGCCAGATTTGCATGCATTTCGGCGAAACGCCGAAGTGGACATCCTGTGGCTCTTGCGATGTCTGCGGCTGTGAATCGGAGTGGCTGGTGAAGTCACTCGGAGCCGAGCCGAAGATTTCAGCTGTGGCGGAGATTGCAGCATCCCCGCCGCTCGTGCCCGGAGAGAAATCCGCAGCCACAGAAATTGACCCCGAACTGCGCGAGTATCTGCGCGAGTGGCGGCGGGCCGCAGCCAGGCAGCAGGGCGTTGCCGCTTTCGTGGTGATGCACGATACTTCGCTTGACGAAGTGTGCCGAACGCGCCCCACCTCGGCTGCCGAACTCCTGCAAGTCTCCGGATTCGGCGAACGCAAGACTGCGATGTACGGCCAGCAGATATTTGAGGCGCTGGAGCGATTTCGCAACGGGGCACGGGCCAGCGTGGAGCCGGTGAAAAAGTCCAAGCCAGCGGACGAGACCGCGCGGTTGTTGGCAGAAGGACGCAGCTTCGACGAAATCGCAACCATTCGCGGACGGCAGCTCGCCAGCGTGGTTAGCCTGGTGGCCGACCTGGTGGAGAAAGGGGAACTGGAATTTCAGTCCAGTTGGATCGATCAGAACCGGCAAGCGATGATCGCGGCAGCCTGCGGCCAACTTGGCATGGAACGCCTCAAGCCGCTCAAGGATGCGCTGCCGCCGGAGATCACATTTGAAGAGATACGGCTGGTGGTGGCGAAACTGCGACGGGAGCAGGAATGCGGGCAATCCGCCGGCAGACGTGCAAGTTGACGTTACTCTGTTTTTCGGGTCTCAAGGCTATTTTCGGTCATGCCTCTGGGACTTCAGCTCAACCTCCAGCGACCAACGACTCAGTGCGTCTCATCCGAGGCCGGCGCGATGTCCGGCGTATCTATCTTCTGCGCCACCGGATTGGGTGGCAGTTCCGGTGGCGGCTGGAACTCGCCCGGGTCCTTGCCGAATAGCGCGACTTTCATGAAGTCCATCCAAATCGGCAAGGCAGCGTGTGCGCCCGTCTCTTTCGCTCCGAGAGATTTTTTCTCGTCGTAGCCCACCCACGCGCCGCAAGTCATTGAAGGTGAGAAACCGACGAACCACGCATCGGTGAAGTCATTGGTGGTGCCGGTCTTTCCTGCCAGCGGATACTTCATTGTAGTGGCGGTAATCGCGGTCCCGTGCAGCACCACGTCGCGCAACATGGAAGTCATGATGCGCGCGGTGCGGGCGCTGACTACGTCCTTGATGTCCGGGAAATCTTCTTCCAGCACGCGGCCTTCGTAGTCCGTCACCTTGGTGATGTAGCGGGGCGTGATGCGCACGCCATCATTGGGAAAGACACTGAAGGCGGACGTCTGCTCGAACAACGTAACTTCAGCCGCGCCCAGCGCCACGGGAAGGTAGGGTGGGATGGTGGACGTAATCCCAAAACGATGCGCGTAGTCGATCACCGTCTTAATACCGAGGCTGTCGGCAAGCTTCAGCGCGGGAATGTTGCGTGACTGCGCCAGCGCGCGGCGCAGCGTGATCGTGCCCTCGAATTGTTCGTCGTAGTTGTGCGGCGAGTAGGGGCCGGAAGTGGTTTGAAAGGTTAGAGGCGCGTCGAGGATGGTGTCATCCGGCTTGGCGCCCTGGTCGATGGCTGCGGTGTACACGTAGGGTTTGAACGATGAGCCTGCCTGGCGCAGTGCCTGGGTGGCACGGTTGAACTTGGAAAGATTAGAGTCTCGCCCGCCCACCATGGCCTTGATCTCACCGCTGGCGTTGTCAATCGCAATCAAAGCGCCCTGGGCGCCTGAATCCTGTTCCAGGCTGGTGCTCACCTTGCCATCCGGCTTGAGCAACACGATTTTCACGTACACGATGTCGCCGGGTTTCAGAATGTCGTGGAGCTTGCGCTGCGTCCAGGCGGCGTCGGACTGCTGCAGAGTGGCGGTGTAGCGACCGAATTTGATGGTCGCAGAGCCCGGCGTGACCGTCGTGACGAGAGCATGGACGTAGCCATTGACCTCTGGCTCGTCGTCCCAGTCGGGGTGCTGGTAGTTGGCGAGAGTCACGTCCTTGGTCAATATGTTTTCCAGGCGCCCCTTCCAACCATGGCGTCGCTCGTAGGCGGCTAGGCCATCGAGCACCGCCTGGTTAGCGGCGCGTTGCAGGTCCATGTCGAGCGAGGTGTAAACCCGCAACCCACCCTCGTGTACCTGATCGCTGCCGTACTTGTTTTC
This sequence comes from Terriglobia bacterium, assembly GCA_041494805.1. Taxonomy (GTDB): domain Bacteria; phylum Acidobacteriota; class Terriglobia; order Terriglobales; family Acidobacteriaceae; genus JBGQBN01. The sequence goes on from JBGQBN010000053.1 coordinate 24,048, forward strand.
CAGATAGCGGCGAATTTCTTCCACAAAATACGGCGCCAGCAAGCCGGGATCGTGAGCGAGTTTCAACTCGACCGGCTGGTTTCGAGCGTCAGTAGCCTGCTGGGCTGTGATCTTTCCATCTTCCAGCATGGAATTGATCACCAGGTTGCGCCGCTTTATGGCCCGGTCGGGGTGAGTGATCGGCGAATAGTAGGCCGGCGACTTGGGCAAACCAGCCAGCATCGCGGCCTCGCCCAGGCTGAGTTGTTTGGCGGGCTTGCTGAAGTAGAACTCCGAGGCGGCTTCGAATCCGTAGACTCCATGCCCGAGATAGATCTGGTTAGCGTACAGAGTAAAGATCTGCGGCTTAGTGAAGCGGCGCTCAATCTGGACGGCCATCAGCATCTCTTGCATCTTGCGGTGAAGCGTGCGGTCGGGAGTCAGAAAGAGGTTGCGGGAGAGCTGCATGGTCAAGGTCGAGCCGCCTTGAACTCTGCCCCCGGCAACGATGTCACGGTAGGCTGCGCCAAAAATACGCCAGAAATTGATGCCGGAATGCTTCTCGAAATCTTTGTCCTCGACCGAGATCAGGGCGTCGTGAAGGATTTTCGGGTAGTCATCGTATTTCGCGATCACACGACGCTGCAGGGCGAAGGAACCGATGATGCGTCCCTGGCCGTCGTACAGCTCAGTGATGGAGCTGGGGCGGTAGTGTTCGAGTTCATCGACTTGAGGCAGGTCGGTCGAGTAAACCAACAGAAGGCCGACAGTCGCTCCCACCAGCGCGGACACCAGCACCAGTAACGCAAACAGGACATAGCCCACCCGCTGTCTGCTCGCGGTCTCGACCGGTGGAATATCTTCGAAGAGGGACTTCATGCGAGATCGAGTTCAGGATAGCAGGGTAGCCGGTCGTTGGTCGTTCGTCGTTGGTCGTTAGTCGCTGGTGGAGAAAGCCCTTTAACCGCAGAGGACGCAAAGAGTTCGCGAAGGGCGCAGAGTGAACCGTGCTCAATGCGTCCCGGGTAAAACAGAATCGCGCACCCGAAGGTGCGCGATCAAGACCAACGACGAACGACCGATGACCAACGACCAACGACTAGCTCTAGCTCTGCCGGTTTTTCAGCACCTCGATGGCCTTGTGCAGTTGCTCATCCTGCTGCGGAGGCGGCTTCTTCGTCTCATCTGGTGGGGCGGTGTTTTCGTCCTCATCGGGCAGCGCAGCATCGTCATCCGTATCCGCAATCAGGACGTTTGGGGTGATGGCTGTGTCCTGAATGGCTTTGCCTGCGGGTGTGTAGTACTTAGCGATGGAGAGGATCAGCGCGGACCCATCCTGCAATTCGATGGTTTTCTGGATGGAGCCATCGCCGAACGTCTTGTCACCCACTACGTCGCCGCGAGCGTTTTCCAGGATGGCGGCTGCGACAACTTCAGCCGGCCCCGCTGTCCCCTTGTTCACCAGCACCGCCAACGGAAGATTGGTTACCGCTTTGGACGGGTCGGCGTTAAAAGCCTCGCGAGGATACTTTTGCCCCTGCAGGTACGTGATGGTGCCGTGATTGAGGAAGAAGTTGGCGGTCGCGATGCCTTCCGATTCCTCGCCTTCCGCGCAGTTGCGCAGGTCAAGAATCAGTTTCTTTGCCCCCGATTTTTGCAACGCTTTAATCTTGTTTGCGATTTCCAGCGACTTGCCCTTGGTAAAGGCGTCCACCTGTATGTAGCCGATGCCGTCTTCCACCATCTTGTCGGTCACGGGCGGGATGGCGACGAGATCGCGAGTAATGACCATCTTCTGCGGTTCGGCGCGGCGGGCGCGCACTACCGCAACCGTCACGTTCGAACCCGGTTGCCCGGAGAGCAGATTGTGGATCTCTGCGAGCGACAACTCGCGGGAGCTCTTGCCTTCGATGGCTTCGAGAATGTCCGTGGCCTGCAGACCGGCCTTGTCCGCGGGTCCGCCGGGAATGACAGCCACCACCGAGGCGTAGCCGAAGCGCTTGGAGACAGCGGCTCCGATCTCGCCTTTCGCTTCCGTCTTGTGCGCCTTGTAGTCCTTGTACTCGGACGCGCTCAGATAGCTGGAATTCGCGTCCAGCGACTCCAGCAGCCCGTGCAGAGCGCCGTCGGTTACCGCGGGGATGTTGGGCTCTTCCACGTACTCGCTGCGCACCCGCGAAAGCACTTCGCTATACACTTGCAGTTGGCGGTAAGCGCCGTCGTTATTGGAGGCGCGAACGCCGTCCAGTCCACCCACGACCATGAATAGCAGCACAGCTGCGGAAGCAACCAGAATTGCGGCCTTGATCTTTATTGACATCGGATTTGATTTTCTCGGAAAGGAAGTCACTTCCTGTGGAAGTTGCTCACATTATATCTCCTTTGATGCCGCTTCTCCCCGTTCTGCTTCGGCAAAATAATGCTCTTCGGTAACCACCGCAGTACCGGCGGCGGCGGGGCGGTTCGAGTATTGACGAGAGAGCCTTCTGTTCGGCCCGGCATTCAGGGGAAAGGACTTACATCGCCTTGTCGACCCGATGCCGGCCCTACTTTGACGCGGCGGAGGTCGCGTCGCGGACGGGAGTTTTCGGCGGCGGTGTGATTTCATAATCCGTGTAGTCGATGGTCAGCACGGCTTTGCCTCCCAGGCGGACCTGGGTGATCGACTGGTTGTGTGCGGGCAGCCAGAAGTCTCCTACTTTGGTGTAGCGGTGCTCGATCTGAGTGTGGCTGATCCAGAACGATGGGTTCTTTGCCGGCTCGCCTTCAATACGCGCCACGGCGAAGTCCCGTGCCTCCACCCAGATTTTGCCGCGGTAGAGGAACTTGCTTTTTTCCCGGGGGGTGACCGCAAGGACGTAGAAATCACCGTCTGCGGTGTGCTGGGTCTCGGTCAGAGCAAACTCGTAATTCCTGGAACTGAGTTCGGTCTGCAGCCGGATCTCGTCCTTCAGGGCTTCTTTTTCGCTGTCCAGCAGTTTCAGTACAACGCGGTTCAGCAGCAACTTTGAGCCGCTCTGGGAAATGATCTTGAAGTCTTTTTTATTGGGAGCAACGTAGGTAGCTTCCACCTGCATTTGGGCAGCGCGGGCGCCGAGGAATCCGTGATAGTCAACGCTGTACAAGCGCTTGCCGCGGTATCCTCTCAGGGCTTCAGCACGCCACGCATTCGCCGCCAACAGTCTTTGCACGATAGCTTCGGTGGAGAGCTGGAGGGGAGGGGAAGGATTCTCAGCGGCCCAGGTCGAGGTTGGGAGAACAGCGATCAGGCAGAGCAGCGTGCCCGCTGGGAACCAAGGGCCTTCTTTCCTGCGGCCTTCGTTCCTGGATGGCTGGTTTGCTCGGGATGCCTGTGCACGAGAGGCCAAAACTGATCCTTAGACCTCCGAATCTATCACAGCGGGCAGGCGCCAACGAGAGCACGACGGTACAGGGGTTCCGAAGCGGGACCGTCGAAGAAAGCCGGGCTCACCGGACCTCGGCAAGCTGGACGCGCAGCTTATGGGTGGCGCGGAACAAGGTGTTCTTGATCGTGCCCTCGGTGGTATTCAGAATGCCGGCCACGGTGCGCAGCCTGAGCCCGTGGTAATGCTTCAATTCGAAGACCATCCGCTCCCGGGGAGAAAGTTTCCCCAGGGCATGCGTGATGCAATCCCGCAGCTCTCGGCCAACGTAGCTGCGCTCCGGACTGGCGCTGGGACGGTGGTCCGGCATCCGGTCCAATACTTCTTCTTCCTCGCCGTCAGGAGAAACCGTGGTGGTCAGGTCCCGGGCGCGAGAGTGCCTTTTCCGCAAATGATCGAGGCAGAGATTGGTCACGATGCGGTAGATCCAGGTATAGAAGGAACACTCAAACCGGAAGCGAGCCAGGTTGATGTAAGCTCGCAGGAACGCCTCCTGGTAGATATCCTGGCCATCCTCCTGCGAACCCGTGAGATGGACTGCCAGGCGGAGAACGGCGCGGTCATACTGCCGCACCAGCTCTTCGAAGGCGTCCGCATTCCCCCCCTGGGCCCGGCGGATGAGCAAGGTGTCGTCCACGCGAGTGGGGCGGCCTGCTGCGGAGTGCTGGCTTCGAATTTGGATAGCCCTCTCCAACGGTTTCTCCCGCAAAACGTTTCCCGCAAAACCGGGCAATCAGCCAACGAACTTGTACCCCGTACCATGCACGGTCAGAATGAAGCGCGGTTCTTCCGGTTTGGCTTCCAGCTTCTGCCGCAAGCGAACAATGTGCGCATCTACGGTGCGCGTGGTGGGGAACTTGTCGTATCCCCAGACGTCCTCCAGCAGGCGATCACGGCTCAGAGTCTCACCGGTGTGGCAGAGGAAGTACTTCAGGAGGTCAAATTCCTTCGAGGAAAAATCCAATGACTTGCCGCTGCGCGAGACCTGGCAACTCTTCAAATTCACTTCGACGTCGCCAAACGAATAGCGTTCCTGCTCTTTGGGAACGGTGCGGGCGCGGCGTAGTACAGCTTTCACCCGGGCCAGCAGTTCGCGAATGGAGAACGGCTTGGTAACGTAATCGTCGGCGCCCAGCTCCAGGCCGACTACCTTGTCCACTTCCTGGCCGCGGGCGGTCAGCATGATGATGGGGACGGAGGGCCGCTTGGACTTGAGCTGCTTGCAGACGTCCAGGCCGCTCATGCGGGGCATCATGACGTCGAGTATGACGAGGTCGGGAGTCTCCTTGAGCGCGCGTTCCAGACCGGCAACGCCATCCGGAGCGGTGATGACCTCGTATCCTTCGTACTCGAAGTTGTCGCGCAAACCGGCCACCATGTTCGGCTCGTCTTCGACTATCAGAATTTTGGCCATGCTCTTAATTTTTTCTCCAAACCGCCGAGCTGCGCTCGGTTTCTTGCTTATGCCAACGCTGCCTGGTTTGTACTCTCCTTCGGCTTCACGGGTAGGACAATCGTGAACTTGCTGCCTTGTCCGGGTGAGCTATCCACGGAAACGTCCCCGCCGTGGGCCTGCACGATGTGACGCACCAGGGAGAGGCCCAACCCGCTGCCCTTGGTGTTGTGGACCAGCGGATCTCCCACACGGTAAAACTTCTCGAAAATCTTGTTCTGCTCCTGCGCGGGAATGCCGATGCCATGGTCCACGACTTCCAGTTTTACCGAGCCGTTGTCGCGATAAAGACTGACACCGATAAATTTTCTGTCCTGCGAGTACTTGAGAGCGTTGTTCACCAGGTTCAGCAGTGAGCGAGCCATGGCCTCGCGGTCCACCTTCAAGGGCGGCACGTCGTCAATTTTTTCCTCAAAGGTGAAACCGTTCTGCTCGATCTGGTAGCGGTAGGAATCAAGCGTGTTGCGCACCAGTTCGCGCATGTCGGTCTCGCGAAAGTCGTATTCTTTCCGGCCGGCTTCGATCCGCGAAAAATCCAGGATATTGTTGATCAGCGCGGTCAGCCGCTCGCTTTCTTTGCGGATGATACGGTAGTACTCCTGATATTTCTCCGGTGAGCTGAGCCTGCCCATTTCCAGAGTTTCGGCGTACAGCCGGATCAGGGAAAGTGGAGTTCTGAGTTCGTGCGAAACGTTGGAAACGAAATCGGATTTCAGACGGGCCAGAGCCATCTCTCGCGCGACATTGCGATGGGTGAGCACCAGCCCGCCGGCGAGCAGCAGCGAAAGCGCTCCCAGGGTCAGGAAACTGGTGCGCATGAAGCGCTGGCCGATCGCCTCCAGGGTGGTTCCGCGCAGCTTGATGGCCAGGGTCAAGCCCTGGAACATGCCTTCCATATTGCGTTCCACTTCGGGCACGCCGTCATCCCATCCGGCCGAAGCTGCTAGAGGATACGATTCGCTCTTGGGATGAACCATCATCACGGCATGGTTTTTATCCCCCTGCGAATCAGCGAGGTTGTGGCTCATCACCGTGTCCATCATTTCCGGAAAGAACTTGTCGTGCAGGAATTCAGCGTCGAACACGATACCGCCGATGGCCTGGGTACCGGTTTCAGCATCGGTCTTCACAAACATGGCCACGGATTGATAGGCATGCTTATCTCCTCGCGGTGCCCAAGTGGAGAAGGCGTAGTACGGCATTCCCTTCTTCTCCATCTTGGTCATTCTGTCGACCAGGTCCTTGTATTCCATCGGGAGCCAGCCACCACTCATTTTGGAGAAATCAGCAGCTTCTTCTTGGAAATCTTTGTCGTTCTCCAGGCGATGCGGCTGGGAACGAAACACCAGGCCTCGTTGGGGACTGTACAAAAACACATGCGCAGCATAGGGATGCGCGGCCAGGATCCTGTCCAGGGTTACCGCGCAAGCCTGGGCGGGAACTGGGAAGCCCTCCCGAACGTCGTCCGCCAGTTCGTACGCCCGGTGGTTGATTTGCTTCTCAGAAATGGTCAGGACCTGGCTGAAGTCACGCTGGATGGCCGCCTCCACCGCACGGTCGCGCTGAATTTGTTTCAGGTGCCAGGCGCTCAGGATCACCAAGGCAGCGGCGGGCAAGACTACGGCGAGTTCCAGAGTCCATATCAGCCGGGTTCGCTCGTTCCAACGCCGCTTCGGTTTCATGATGGTCTCCTGATCCGGGCATCACCAGGATCAGCCTAGCAAGATCAGCCGCGTACGAAACATAGTTGAACGAG
>JBGQBN010000065.1:0-22850 GCA_041494805.1 Terriglobia bacterium
CCCCTGCAAGAGTTGGGTACTTGTCATGGAGCGGTTTCAGCAATACGGGATTGTGAGATAAGAACGAATCAAAATCTTCTCCGGTCAGCAAGGTAGATACTTTGTCGAGCCGCACAGCAATCCCATTCCACTTGCGCCACAGTTCTGCCCATGCCTCCTTATCTGCTGGCTTGACATCCTTGGTCTGCATCAGATTAACTTCATTCCATTTGATGAATAAACGGGCCAACTCACATTCCACTGCCATCGCACTGAGGACGATTACCAACGTGAAATCCTCATTGGTGAGTTCTGCCCATGCGCGGCTGAAAATCCTCATGCCCACAACGTTGCCCAGTGGCTCCACGAAGAACAAAGGCGTGTGACATTCAGTACACTGTGTGTCTTTAATGTTTTGCGTCCCGCTGGCTTGTAGCGTCATCTGATGACCGCAATGGCACGTGACAGTGACGGACGATTTCAATTGCTTTGTCCTCCCCGCGATTGAGCATTCCCGAACGCTTTTGTGAAAGTTTGTAACCCCCTCAGTACTTTGTCCGAAGTCCGAGGGCTACGACATACCGCGTTGATTCAGGCGCTGGGGCTAGAAGTATGTACTCGGGCTGTTGATACGTTGTGTGCCCTCCTTCCGCTGCCATCAAATAGATAATGTCGATTTTTGGCAGCCCGCAGCCCCTCGCTTTCAATAAGCAGCTTACTCCCACTCTTTCTACCGGCTGCTCTTTGCCGTCCACAATGCGAAGAGTGTGGCCTACCATCTTCACAACACCATCCTTTTCCGACACGAAATCTATCCGCACAAAATCAGAGCCCGCTGGCGGCTTTTGCTCCTCGGCTTGTACCAAGCCAACCCCTAAAACCAAAAGCAGAATACCTCCGAGTCGTCTCATTTCTCTCTCCCCCTTTGTAAAGCGGACCGCGACCGCTTGGCTGGGCTTTGGCGTCGGTGACTCTCTCGTAGCCCAACGGTGTTTTTGTGAGTTCGTCTACCGGCCCGCTTTCGCGGCATACTGCGCCACGCGCACAGCATCAACTCCATTCCGGTACCGTTTGTCGGCTGTGATGATTTTGTTCGTGGCAGCGGCATCGTGCTGGTCGATGTACATTCCGGTTTCACCGCTTGAAAGGCCAGCGTGCATCGCACCAACCTTAAACTCGTGCCACACTTGGTTAGCATGGAAAAGAATGTCGGCAAGCGTTGCCCCATTTTCGACCATTTCTTTTGCCATCAACCGTACCGCATCGTAGCCTTTATCGAGAATCAACTTTTCGTCGTTTCTATTCTTATCTGCCATGGTTTCGTCCTCTGGGCTCGCCATCGACTGAGACCACTGTGTCTTGCAAGCAAGTTATTTTCACTTTGCCTCACCCTTCCCGTACGCTTTGATGAACTCCAGAGCTGCGACGTCTTCTTCCGATGACAGGTTCCTGTCATGGGTGCAGAACCTACACTTGCAGTCGGGCCTGCTGGTGCAGTCTGCGTAGCTCAATGCTGTCCGCATGCTTTGTTCGGTCGTGGTCATTCGTCCTTACCCGGTTCCAACCTAGATTGGAGTGCGCGTAAAGGATTTTAGTTAGCTTCGTTCATCCCAACGATTCGCATCTCGCAGACGTGACCGCCGACCAGAAGATTCAAGTGCCTTTTCTCAATCCGCGCCGGTACGTCCGCACCCAGCTGCAAGTTTTTGCAGCGACGATCCACTTGATGGATAAGCTGGCCGATCTGAACTTCGGTTTCCGTCACCCGGTAATAGTTGGAGCCATAGGAGTATTGGTCAGTTTGGGCGTTGTAGCTTGATGTTGGCCCGCCGCCTCGCGTGGTGTGAGTTCCTCGTATGTGAGCGGTTAGCGGGTAGTCTGCTGGGTTTAAGTCCTTCGCTGATGCCAGTGTCGCTGGCAAAAGCGTTGCGAGTGTGAGTAGTTTCTTCATTTCTCCCCCTGTAAAGAGGGGCCGAAACCGCCTTGGCAAAGCAAGGGCACGTGAGGATGGAGTCGCCATGATTCCCTCCGCTGGCCATTGTGCGGGCGCGGCCCGGCGCGGGACAAGGTTACTTTGGAGTGTCGGCAGGCGGGTGCGTGGCGCAGGGTGCGCAGTGCGGCGCGGGGGCTAACTGCTCGCCGTAAGGAATTGAATCGATGAGCGCAAAACTGAGCAATGTCCTGTTAATGCCAATTTACGGAGTAAAGCTGAACACGGTACTGTCGTTGAACTTCCCGCCGCCCTGCCACTCGCGCACCCGCCTGCCGATCGCCGCTCTCCCAGCGCCGAGCACTCCGCTCCGTAAGGCCAGGGGTGGCCGGATTTTCCCGCCTTCTATAGCTATCCCCGTCAATGTTGGTAACTCTGGCGGAGCCTGGATCGCTTCAGAGCAGGTTGAGAGGGTTCTACTGGTTGGGAAACGCTGGAAGCTAGATTGGCCTACACATTGACAGCGATCTCGGATGGGTTTGGCCGCACGCATTCTTGAATATCTTGAACGGCAGAAGTAACAATCGGAGTCCGATACTCCGGATGATGAAATTCCAGATGCATGCCTCGTCCGACAAAATGCATTTTCAGCATGGAGCCCCCCCAGGTAGAGCCTGCAATCGCCACCGGCACCGGTTGCGGGCAGTATTCCGGGTGCCCTGAGATCAGAGCCTGGCTGCCGCCCAGAAGCACCGCCGTGTAGCAACGGTGCTGAGTGTAGATCTGCAGCACGGTGGACGGCGGAAGGTCTTCCAGAAACACTCCGCCCTCGATCTCCGACTGCACGATGTGACGGTTCACTTCATCGCTGAGGTTGGGATGAGGCGAGAACGATAGTGTTCGCAGGCCCAAGCGTTTACCCTCTGTCGTAGCGGTTAGACTCAGAAACCCTGACTCGGTGAGCAATCCACCACTCCAGGGCTCCCGCCGCCTGCTACTTAGATGTCCGAGCTTACCACACCGACTCAAGAGGCAAGGAGCGCCTACCTGCCCGGCTTGCCGGGTGGGGTGGGCAACGGTTATCATTGGTCTAGTGAATCGGGCACACGGTGCGGTCGTGCCCCAGGCTCGAACCTACCCCCAATGGGTTCCGCATGAACATATACGCCTCTGGGTCCACCAGCGGGTGAGTTGATCTGAATTATCCTGTAAGGAGGAATGGAATGTTGCGTTTCTGGTGTGCGCTTCTTCTACTAACTTTGAGCGCTTGGGCTCAGCAGGCGGCTGCACCAAACGGGATGGTTGTGCGACCGACCCAGGCAGCTGGGCCATCAAGCCACGATTCCTTGAAGCCTTTGGAGTATCTCGTGGGCGGAACCTGGGTGGCCGAGGGGGAATACCCACAGATGGGCCATTACAGTGCGGAGCGAACCTATCATTGGGTGCTCAACCAGAATTTCATCGAGCAGAGTAATGTCATAAAACTTGGAGACATTCAGATTGAGGTAAGACGCATCTTCGGTTGGGATTCACAGAAAAATAAGATCGTTGCGTGGGGATTCGGGGATGACGGAGGCGTCGCTACCGCCGAAGCCGCTCCGGCCGAAAGCGAAGACGTGTTTGAAGGAACTCGAAACAGCAGCTCGGGAGTCACTCCCGTGCGATTCACGCTCAAGAAGCTCGCTGATAATGAGTTCACGGAAGTTACCGAAACCAAGAAGGACGGCACTTGGAAGCCGTTAATGACCTTTCACTTCACCCGCAAGTGAGCCACGCTCCGGAGGGAGACGCAAGTGGCGTTCACTAGTTACGGCCGTGTGCCTACCGCTACAGATCACGTTCATCAAAACAGCTCAAGGCTTCTCCTGGCGCCGCATTTCACGGCCTGCCGAACCCCTTCAGGCGCCTGGCCTCGATACGCTCCCGCAGGGCATCCGCTTGTTGTCCGAGCCGGGAGTAAGCGTCGGCCAAAAACAGGTGGGCGTCAGGCGAGTCCGGCTGGAGGTCGGCCGCCTTCTTGAGATAGGGCAGAGCGCCGGCGGGATTCTCTTGCGTGGTAAGCAGACGCCCCAGCGTCAAGTTCGAGTCATAGTCCTCGGGCTGGAGCTGCAGGGCCGTCTCCAGCTCCTTCCTGGCATCCGCAGCGCGGTCCATGTGATTGTAGATACCGGCCAGGGTGTAATGCAGATTCGCCAAGCGGGGAGACAGGGCAATGGCAGCTTCAAGTTGCGCCTTCGCCGCTTCCAAGTCTCCGGAGTCGAACAGCGCCAGGCCCAGTTCGTAATGGTCCGTAGTATTGTCGGGATGTAACTCGACGGCTTTGCGCAGTGCCGGTAGTGCCGTTCCGTAGTTCTTTTGCGAAATCAGCGCCGTGCCCAGGGCTCGGTAGGCGACCGCGATGTTTGGGTCCTTGGCCAGCACTTGCTTCAGCAACACGATGGCCTCTTCATAGCGCTGGTCCTCTGCTGCGACCAGAGCATCTTGCAACTGGTTGGCGATCTCGATTTTGTCCTTGGGATCGGCTCTCGTCTGCTCCCCTCCGGTTGCGGGTCCGGCGTCACCGGAAGCTACATAACCCAGTGCGGCAAGCAATTGCTCACGTTGCGGATCGGCCTCCACTTTTGCCGCTTCCGTCGAACTCTTCGTCCTTTGCCGGAAAGCATCGAGCCGGTCCGTCAACGTTGCGCTGACCGCGCTCGCGGTGGAAGACAAGTCATGTTCCGCCTTGGGGTCGGCGGACTGGTCGTACAGTTCTTTGCGGGGCGCTTGGACGAACAGATATTTGCCCGTGCGCAGGGCTCGGAGCGAACTCCAACCGTAGGCGCGTTGAGGATAGTCGTTCTCAGCGTATGCCGGGCGGTCGGGAACCGGGTCTGCTGCCTTGGCCGCGACTGGGCCGCGTCCTTCGGCAGGCTTCATCAACGCCACTAATGATTGGCCCTGCACGGCCGCTGGCACAGGGATTCCCGCGATCTCCAGAATCGTCGGCATCACGTCCACCAGGCTGGCGCGGGCGTCAACCCGTGTTCCCTCGAAAATCTTCCCCGGCAACTTGAACAACAAGGGCACGTGAATCGTTTCGTCGTACAGAAAAACGCCGTGGGTGCCTTCCCCGTGTTCTCCGAGTGCCTCACCATGGTCCGCCATCATTGCGATCAAGGCGCCATCGTACAGTCCACGGCTCCGCAACTGATCCAGCAGGTTCCCCAGCACGGAGTCGGCGTAGGCGATCTCTCCGTCGTAGGGTTCAGAAGCATAGCGGCTCTTGAACGGTTCCGGCGGCTTGTAAGGAATGTGGGGATCGAACAGATGCACCCACAGGAAGAACGGTCCGGCGGGATGCTCATTCAGCCAGCCCAGGGCACGGGCCACGACGTCGCCACCCAGACGCTCCCTGGGCTGAGAGCGATCTTCTCCCCGGCGTGCAGCGCGGAAACCGGCATCGTAGGTATCAAAACCTCGATCGAAGCCAGGCGCCCCGCCGTTCACAGGGTCCAGGATCACAGAACCCACAAATGCAGCGGTTTTGTAACCCTGGTCATGCAGAATCTGGGGAAGATAGGGTAGGTCCTTTGCTAGGAAGACCCCAAAATCGTTTACGTGATTGAACTGGGGATACGTCCCGGTCAGGATGGTGGCGTGCGAAGGCGTCGTAATCGGTACATGAGCGTAGCCGCAGCTGAACACCACGCCTTGCCGTGCTAGCGCATCGAGGTTAGGGGTGAGCCCACGCTTGGAACCAAGGAAACCCATGCGGTCGGCGCGAGTCGTGTCCAGGGTGATGAGGATGACGTTGGGTGGCGGTGGGGTCGCGGCCGCGGCACATCCGGCCAGCAATAGCAGACAGACCAAGCGCTGCAGGGCCCGCATAACAGAAGAAAAGTCTACCATAGGCAGATTGCTCTCGTCCGGATGGCGGTATGTCAACGAGGCAGATCAGGCAGCGCAACGACCCCCGTGCCATGATGCTCATCCCGTTTCGTGGGCCTCAGACGTCAGTTCGTGGTTATCTGCCAGTGCTATACTTGTCGCTTTGTCATGGGGATACTGCGGCGATTGCTGTGTTTGACGTTGCTGGCTGGATATGCAGTTGCTGCCACCGCAGCTCGACCCAACATCATCCTCATCACCGTCGATACGACCCGTGCCGACCGCATGGGTTTCCTTGGTTCCGAGCGCGGGCTCACCCCCAACCTGGATGCCCTGGCGCGGCAAGGTGTGGTGTTCAACCACGCCTACTCCCATGTTCCCCTCACGACCCCATCGCATGCCACCATCCTCACCGGGACCTATCCCCAATTCAATCATGTGAACGATTTTGCCGTACCAGTGGCAAAGACTATCCCCTTTCTTCCCCAGATCTTGCATGAGCAGGGTTACAAGACAGCCGCATTTGTGGGTTCTGCGATCCTGGATCCTTTGGCCGGAGGGGCCCCGGGCTTCGATCGAGGCTTTGATATCTATGATGCCGGGTTCGGCGCCCGGCGCCCGGGAGATGATCGCTATCAAACCACGGAACGTCGCGGTGGGGATGTCGTGGCACGTGCTTTGACCTGGCTGGACGAACGCCCCAGCGAGCCATTCTTCCTTTGGGTTCACGTGTACGATCCCCACATTCCCTACCAGCCGCCGGAACCGTTCAAGAGCCGTTATGCTTCCGAACCGTACGACGGGGAGATCGCCTATGCCGACTCGGTGCTGGGAACGCTGCTGCAGCAATTGCGCGCTCGGGGACTGTACGAGGGTGCGTTGATCGCCATGATGGCCGATCACGGTGAGGCTCTGGGAGAGCACGGGGAACTCACCCACGGCATATTTCTGTATGACGAAACCCTGCACGTACCCCTGGTGTTCAAATTGCCGGGAGAGAAGTACGCGGGCGAGCGGGTAGAGGCGCGTGCCGGTCTGGTGGACGTGCTGCCGACGCTGCTGGAGATGGCAGGCATTGCGGTACCGGCGGCGGTGCAGGGCGAATCGCTGGTCGGGCTGATAAGACCGGCGCAGGGGCGTGGCGCAACCGAGGCCAAGGCCGGGGACAAACTCCCCGACCGTGCGGTGTATGCCGAGGATGATTATCCCTATCGCGCCTTTGGCTGGAGTTCGCTGCGGGCTTTACGCGCGGGAAAGTATCTGTTTGTCGAAGCCCCCCGCAAGGAACTGTACGACCAGTCCACCGACCCCAGGGCGGAACATAATTTGTCGAGTGCGGCGAGCGCGGTGACGGCGACCCTGGGTGACCAGCTGGAGGCGTTTCGGAAGAAGACCAGCAGCTCGGAGCGGGCCCCGGAGGTAGAGGCTAATCCGCAACGCGAGCAGCAACTGGCGGCGCTCGGGTATGTAGCCTCCAGCAATACCGGGCCCGCCAGCGGAGGGAAGGAGACTGGAGCCGACCCCAAGGACAAGATTGAGATCGCCAACCAGATGGAAGAAGCACTCCTCGAACAAGAGGATGGACATTTGGAAGACGCGATTCAGATATTCGAGCAGGTGCTCAAGAAGGAGCCGGGTATCGCGGTTGCCTATCAATCCCTGGGGATGGCGTGGATGGCGCTGAAGAAATACGACAAGGCGTTGCTTGCGCTGCGCAAAGCCGTCGAGTTACGCCCGGATGCTGGCTCGCCCCGCCTCGCACTAGCTAGGGCGCTCTGGGAGAACGGGGACCTGGAGTCGGCCGTGTCGGAATTCAAGGCTGCCATCGCTGTCTCTCCCGGCTCGGCAAATCCGCATGTTTCCCTTGCGGCTCTCTATAAACAGATGGGTCGCCCTGTGGATGCTCAGCAAGAACTCGAAACGGCGCTCCGGCTCCAGCCTGACGGTTATAGCGCCAACTTGATGCTGGGACGCCTGCTTGTTGCGCGAGATAATGCCAGCGCTGCCCTGCCCTATCTCCAGAAGGCGGCCGAACTCCAGCCTAACTCGCCTGACGCACACGGCTCTCTGGCCGACGCCTACGCTCAACTCGGGCAGCAAGCGAACGCGCTTCGCGAACGTCTCCTGGCTCAGCGCGCGAGATCTCTTGGCGGGCGATGAACCGTCACCCCGTGACTGCAGGACGGATACTCAGGCCATCAAAGCCGCCCAGCCATAAACCAGTTGTCCAGAGGAACCGGGGACCTGAGGGAATCAAATTTGCGGCAAAAAAAATGTCGGTTCCTCGCGACGGTCGCCCGGCGAGGAACCGACAGGAAAAAGAACCCGGCCTAAACCGTGGCTCTCGTAACTCGACTATCTTTTCTTTCCTACCAAACTAGCCTTGTTTGCGCCCGCAAAGGTGCAGGCACCGCTGGTCTTCGTCCACGGTTGGGTCAACTGCACTGGGAATGAGACGCTTCCGTCGGTCCCATACATGTTGAAATACCCGGGTGACGGTTGGTTGAACAGGAACTCGAACGTGTAGTAATACGCGAACCCGCTCGAGAACACCGGCCTGGTAGTTAACATGAGAGGTTTCTTCCGCCCAAGAATGTTCGTCAGCGTGACGCTGTCGCAGAGCCAACCCCACACGCCATAGATGTTCCCGTAGGAATCCGGGGCCACCTGGATCTGGTCGCAGAAGTTGGTGAAATGGATACAGATTGCCTGCGCCGGTGTGGCCGCCCCACTATACAGGATCACGCCTAACACCAGAATGGTACAGATCGCAAACTTCTTCATCTTTGTCGCCTCCTAGAAGGTGTGTACGTTGCCTGAGAATTCCAGCGTGGTTCTGAGTCCCCGGTTGTAAACTCCCAAGCAGCGCGGAATTGTATAACAGGTTTGGGTTTTGTAGATGGGGTCTGTTGAATTTTTTGTGAGGATGTAAATGGGGCCGAAAGGCCCCGAGAAGAACGTTACTAACGGGAACGCCAGTGCGCAGCCAGCCAGTACGCAGATGCACCGGCAAAGGTGCAAAAGTGCCACGGCGTCGGCTAAGAAGAGGAAGGAACGAACATGCGACCCCTCACCCCCGGGTTGGTATCCGGGGTCCAGGGGCTCCAGCTTTCTCAGGTCAAAGGGGCTGCTCCAGGGCTACCACACACATTCTTGCCCGCACACAGGGCGCCGGGGCAAAGCGGAAGGGCTTGAACTTCCCTGGCGTTCCGCCAGCACACCACGTGCGCTGCGGCTACTGGAGCGAACTGGCAACGCTGGAGAAAGCGTTGTTGGCATTGGATCCGATCAGCCTTATGGTTCCCACTACCAGGACCAGGATCACCGCCAGCATGACGGCATACTCCGCAATGTCCTGTCCGTCGTCCTCGGACCAGATCAACCGAATCAACTTGGCCATACCATCCTCCGGGCTTAAGGCCCCTCTTGGCGAGGCACCCATGATGCCGGGAGAACCGGCTGTTGTCAAATCCCTTGTTGTGGGAGGCTGTGGAATAAGGGGAAGTGGACGAGTTTTATGCGTCCAGGCAATTTAGAATGGGCTGTAAATGGCGGTTGTGCTCGAGTTCGAGAGCCTTACGAAGGAATATCGCAGCTTTCCGGGAGGCCGGCGACTGCGCGCTCTCGACGGCTTCAGTCTGCGCGTGGAGGCGGGTGAAATCTTCGGCTTCCTGGGGCCAAACGGAGCGGGCAAGAGCACAGCCATTCACCTGGCTATGGGTTTCATGCGCCCGACCAGCGGAGGCGGCCGCATGCTAGGTCAGCCGTTCGGCCATGCTTTCTCCCGCCGTCGGGTGGGTTTCTTGGCGGAGAACGTTGCTCTCTACCATCGCCGCGCGGAACGCTTGGTCCGCTTCTACGGGGCGCTCAACGGCATGGGTGGCTCGCATCTTGCAAAACGGGCGCGCGAGGTACTGCAGGCGGTGGGTCTGCAGGAGCAATCCACTCGCAACGTGGGAAAGTTTTCTCGCGGCATGCTGCAGCGCGTAGGCCTGGCGCAAGCTCTGGTAAACGATCCGGAATTACTGATCCTCGACGAGCCCACCTCGGCGCTTGACCCGCTGGCGCGGGTTGTAATTCGGGAACTGCTCCTCAAGGCGCGGGAGGCGGGCAAGACAATCTTCCTGAGTTCCCACCTGCTTTCCGAAGTTGAGTTGGTATGCGATCGCGTGGCGGTGCTTCACCGTGGCCGGTTGGTTCGCCTGGGTAGGACCGCGGATCTTCTGCAATCCGGAGAGCAAACCGAGATTGTTGCCCGCGGCATCGCTGTAAGCGTTTTCTCCGGTGCCGCTGCCCGGGATGGCGTCGTGAGCTTCTCCGTGCCCACTGCTAATCAGCGGGCTGCTCTGGAACGGGTTTGGAACCTGGGCGGAGAAATCGTAAGTGTTAATCCGGTGCGGCGCTCGCTGGAAGAAATTTTCCTGGAGGTAACCACTGATCGCGGGTCTGATCCTCCGAAGGCTGCCCAATGAAGCCGATATTCTTGATCGCTGTCAATTTTGTGCGCGAGCAACGCTGGCCGATTTTCGTATTGCTGCTGTGGGTCCTGTTGCTTGCATTCCTTGGGCTGGCCACTGACGACCGCGAAGACTTGCTCTTCGTCTTCAAGCAGGTCGCGGTGTACGCGGTCGTGTTCAGTATTTTCTTTGGCGGCTCCGCTATCTACAACGAGCGCAAGTCGCGTCGCATCCTCGCCGTGCTCTCCAAAGGCATCGGACGTGGGCAGTACCTGTCAGGGCTGGTGCTGGGTGTAACTATAGCGTCCGGAATCTATTGTTTCGCGCTTGGCATCACCGGAAGCTGGACTCTGGGAGAGGCCGGGTTTCCCATGTCCTACATCTGGTTCTTGATGGTGAGTCTGGTCGCAGCCTGCATGCTGGCAGGAACCGTGGCCCTGATGTTTTCGACGCTGCTGAATCCGTTTTTCTCCGCGGGCGCTACGGCCATGCTACTCGGTCTGCCCTGGCTCGCCAGTCACCTGATATCGGCAGATTGGGGATACGTAATTCCGGTCGTTTCGCTGACCATGACGACGATGAATGCTTCCTTCACGTCTCCCGTAACTGTTTCCTGGCTTCCCATCACTCTTGCCGTAGGGGATACGCTCGTGTTTTGGGCGTTGGCAGGGTGGATCTTTTCCCGCGTGGACATCGCAGTAGCGGTGGAGTAAGACAGGCGGGAAGAAATCAACGCGCGAGCGCAGCTACTGATTGGGATGCGTAGTCCAGCACCCGTCCGGGGAGCACTCCCAGGTAGATTGTAGCGACCAAGCTGGCCGTCAACGCCACGCCCAGTCCAAGCGGAACCGAAGACAGCGGCACCTCCTCTCGCGCCTCACGCATATACATCACTACGATGATCCGCAGGTAGTAATACGCTCCCACTGCGCTGTTGAGCACACCGATGATCGTCAATCCGACCAGATTGGCCTGCAGCGCCGCGCTAAACACATAAAACTTGGCAAAGAACCCGCCCGTAACCGGAATTCCGATCAACGACAGCAGAAAAATGGTGAGCATCGCGGCCAGAAGTGGAGACTGGCGCCCCAGCCCTGCATAGTCCTCCAGAGTTACGTAGCGCTCACCAGCACCGGCGAAGTGGCTGATGACCGCAAAGGCGCCCACATTCATAGCAGCATAGGCAGCCGTATAGAACATGGCGGCGGGAATGCCGTTGTTGGGCAGCGTGGCAAAGGCTACCAGCAGATATCCAGCGTGGGCGATGGATGAGTAGGCCAGCAAACGCTTGATATTGTGCTGCACCAGCGCGGCGATATTGCCGATAGTCATCGAAAGCGCTGCTCCCACCCAGATCAGCCAGAATGTTCCCGGGGCGTGAGCCTCAAACAGGATGCGCAGCAGCACGGCAAACACTGCCGCCTTGGGCGCTGTCGACATGAATCCAACTATGGGCGCCGGGGCACCTTCGTAAACGTCCGGCGTCCAGATGTGGAACGGAGCCGCAGCGATTTTGAAACCCAGGCCCACAAGCATGAGCGCGATCGCCACGTAGGCCAGCAAAGGCGCCGGTCCCGAGCGCAACACCTGGCCGATGGCTGTAATGCTGGTGGAGCCGGTAGCTCCGAACATCAGCGCCACACCGTAAAGGAAGAACGCAGTCGCAAACGAACCCAGCAGGAAATACTTAACCGAGGCCTCACTGCTGATGGCCGCTCGCCGCCGGAATCCTGCCAGGATGTAGGTCGAAATGGATGAGATTTCCAAAGCGATAAAGATAAGAACCAGTTCGACCGCGGAAGACATCAGGCACATACCTACAGCCCCGAGCAGAATCAGGCCGTAGTATTCACCCGCCCGAATCTGCTGCACTTCCATGTATTCGTAGGAAGTAAGGATGACCACGGCGGTGACGCTAGTGACCAAGAAATGGAAGAACGTGCTGAATGAATCCACGTTCACCATGTTCCAGAAGCCGAGACCGGGATGTTGCGATTGGTACAGCGTGGCTGCAATCGCCGCCAGCGAACCCACCAGCGCGACGGAGCCTAGCGTCCTTTGGCTGCGACGCTCGTCCATGAGCGGATCGAGCAGCATGATGATCATTCCGAAAATCGAGAGCACGATCTCCGGCAGGATGCGGATGTACTCGACGCCCTGGGGAATAGTCTGCACGGCGTCCGCAGCTGGGTTCATCGGCCCACGACCTTGCTCATCAGGTGGGCAAACGGCGCCAGTGTGCTTTGTACGGCAGGATCAATGGCGTCGAGCCACAGCATGGGTGCCACCCCCATGACCAGAGCGGCAACCGCCGTAGGCAAAAGTGCCGTACGTTCCCGAAGGTCCAAATCGGGTAGCGACTGATTTACCTCGTGCGTGACTTTTCCAAAGAAGACTCGTTGATACATCCAAAGCAGGTAACAAGCACTCCAGATCACGCCCGTGGCTCCTAGGACGCCGTACACAGCGCGGGTGCGGAACGCTCCGCTCAGCACCAGAAACTCGCCGACGAAGCCGTTTAGCAATGGCAGCCCGACCGAGGCCAGCACCAAGAACAGGAAAAAGGTCGCGTATCGCGGCATGGGCGTAGCCAGCCCACCGAAGTCGGCAATGGCGTAAGTGTGGCGGCGCTCGTAGAGGATGCCTGCCAGCATGAACAGCGCTCCCGTGGAAACACCGTGTGCGAGCATGACGAAAGTTGCGCCGTCCAGGCCGGCCTGCGTAAAACTGAAGATGCCCAGCACCACGAAACCCAGGTGGCTGATCGAAGAGTATGCAATCAACTTCTTCATGTTAGGCTGTACCATCGCGACCAGCGCGCCATAGATGATTCCGATCAACGCCAGCACCATGATCCAGGAAGCGTTGGCCCGCGACTGCTCCGGAAACAATCCCAGGTTGAAGCGCAGCATGCCGTAGGTCCCCATCTTCAGCAGAACCCCGGCCAGCAGCACGGAACCGGCGGTAGGTGCTTCCATGTGGGCGTCAGGAAGCCAGGTGTGGACAGGAAAGAGCGGAACCTTGACGGCAAACGCAACGAAAAATCCCAGGAAGAGCCAGTTCGCAGCCGTGGCAAAATTAGGCACGGCGCCGCTCGCGATCTTGTCGCGGATGACCACGAAGTCAAAACTGCCCGTGTGCGCATAGAGCCAGATGATCGCCGCCAGCATGAAAACCGAAGCGATCATCGTATAAAGGAAAAACTTTACTGCCGCATACACCCGGCGCTCATGGCCATACATGCCGATCAGCAGGGCCATGGGAATAAGCGTGGCTTCCCAGAAGAAGTAAAACAGGAACAAATCCAGAGAAACAAAGACGCCGATCAGCGCGGTTTCCAGGATCAGCAGCAGGATGAAGAATTCCTTTACCCGTTCGTGAATCGACTTCCAGGAAATCAGCACGCACAGCGGCATCAGAAACGTGGTCAGCACCACCAACCACATGGCAATCCCGTCCACCCCCATGTGGTAGTGGATGTTGGGGCTCGAGATCCAAAGTTGGTCAGTCTCGTACTGGAATCCGGCCTGTGCCCTCTGGAAGTGCGCCGGCAAGTGCAGAGACAGGACAAAAGTCAACAGCGAGACTACGAGAGCAAAGACGCGAATATCACGATCACGCCGCGGAAACAGTAGCAGCAAAAGCCCGCCTGCCAGCGGAATGAATGTCACCAGGGTGAGAATCGCGCTGTCGAGCGTGCTCATCGTGTACCCATCCAAATCATGTAAGCAATCACCGCCGCGGCTCCCATTGCCACCCAGCCCGCGTAAGAGCGCAGATTGCCGGACTGCATGCGGCGGACCGTGTCGGATACGTCACGGGCGCCCTCGGCGCCGTTGTCCAGGGTGGCGTCGATTACGCCCTGGTCAATGCCATGCCACAAAAGACGAGCGGAACCGTCCACCAGCGGCTTTACAAAAAGAATCGCGTAGAGTTCATCCACGTAATACTTGTTGGCCACCGCGCGATAGAAGCCGCCCAGCACATCGGCAATTTGCTGCGGCAACTGCGGCCGTCGCCGATATAGCAACCATGCCAGATAGAGACCAAGCCCAGCAGCCCCGACTGAAATCACGGTGAAAATTAATTCGCTTCCAGCGTGGCCAGTTATCTCAGAAGCTTCGGAACCGGCCTGCTCGGCGTAATGGGCATGGAAGACCGGAGCCAGAAACTTCTCGAAGCGCTGGCTACCGATCCAACCTCCAGTCACCGAAAGAAATGCCAGCAGGACTAATGGCACCAGCATGACCTTGGGGCTTTCGTGAATGTTGCCGTGGCCGTGCCCGCCATGTCCTGCAGGCTGCTCGCCGCGGTTTTCCCCAAAAAATGTCAAAAACCACAGCCGAAACATGTAGAACGAAGTCAGGAAAGCAGTGAAGACGCCAATTCCCCAATAAACCAGGTTTACTTGGGACGCCCGCCACAGGATCTCATCCTTACTGAAGAATCCGGCGAAAGGCGGAAATCCGGCAATCGCAAAAGTCGCCGCAGTCATGGTCCAGAAGGTCCAGGGAACATGTTCCTTCAGTCCACCCATGCGTCGCATGTCCTGTTCGCCACCGACCGCGTGGATTACCGAACCTGCCGCCAGAAACAGCAGTCCTTTGAAGAAAGCGTGAGTCATCAAGTGAAAAATGCCCGCTGAATAAGCTGCCACGCCGCAGGCCATGAACATGTAGCCCAGCTGCGAGATGGTGGAGTAGGCCAGAACCTTCTTGATATCGGTCTGCGCGATGCCGATGGTGGCAGCAAACAAAGCGGTCAGCGTGCCGGTGATGGCAACCACCGTCAATGCCATCGGCGCCCGGTCGAAAATGACGTGCGAGCGCGCCACCATGTACACGCCTGCCGTAACCATCGTGGCCGCGTGGATCAGAGCCGACACCGGGGTTGGACCTTCCATCGCGTCTGGCAGCCAGACGTAGAGCGGAATCTGCGCCGACTTTCCGGCAGCGCCAACCATCAGCAGCAGGCCGATTGCAGTCAGCAGTCCGGCTCCGGCGGTTTCAGACGGCAAGCTCGAGGCGCTCTGGAACACCGTCTCGAAATTCAGCGACCGAAAGTGCTGGATCATCAGGAAGAGCGCAATGAGAAAACCGAAGTCGCCAATGCGGTTAACAATGAACGCTTTCTTCCCAGCCGACGCCGCCGAGTCCTTGGTGAACCAAAATCCAATCAGCAGATACGACGCCAGTCCCACGCCCTCCCAGCCAATGAACATCAGTAGGTAATTGTTGGCGAGCACCAGCGTCAGCATGAAAAACATGAACAGGTTCAGGTAGCTGAAGAAGCGGGAGAAGCCACCTTCTTCCCACATGTAGCCGACGGAGTAAATGTGAATGAGGAAGCCGACTCCGGTCACCACCAGCAACATGATCAGCGACAGCTGGTCCAAATAAAAAGCGAAGTCCGCCTGAAAATCACCGGCGCGAATCCACGACGCGAAGAATTCGCTGTGCGGAAGAGTCAGGGAGGAAAAGCGGGCTGCGACACCCAGCACGATGGCAAAGGCCGCCCCGCAGAACCCAAGCGCCACGGCCGCAGTGGTCTGCCGCGAAAAGCGGCGCCCGAAAATGCCATTGATCGCCGCGCCCACCAGCGGCAGCAGCGGAATCAGCCAGAGATGCAGGTTCGGCGTCATAGCTTGAGCAGGTTCACCCGATCCACATTCAGAGTCTCACGTGTGCGGTACACCGCAATGATGATGGCCAATCCCACGGCTGCTTCGGCCGCCGCCACCACCATCACGAAAAAGACAAATACCTGTCCGCTCAGCGCATGCCAGTGGGCCGCGAACGCCACGAAGGACAGGTTCACCCCGTTGAGCATCAACTCGATCGACATGAAGATGGTGATGATATTGCGCTTGATCAAGAAGCCAGTCACGCCGCAGGCAAACAGAATGCCGCTCAGCACCAGGTAATACGAAACCGGTACCATCAACCCTCCTTCCTGGTCTGCTGCGAATTGGTCTGCTGTGGCGTTTCGGGATGGCTGGCCAGCACCACCGCTCCCATGATGGCGATCAGCACCAGGATTGACGTGACCTCAAAAGGCAACAGAAAATCGTGAAACAGCAACCAGCCGATGATCTTCGGAGGTCCCGGAAGCGCCCCCGCCGCCACCTCCCCCGTGCCGGAATGTTCCAGCAGGACCCAAGCCACCAGCCCACTACCGATGAGCATGCCGGGAACTCCAAGCAGCAATGCAACCCGGCTTCCCCCAGTCCTCTCCTCTTCGCCAGCATTCAACAGCATGATCACGAAGACGAACAACACCATGATGGCCCCGGCATAGACGATCACCTGCACCGCCGCCACAAACTCGGCGCCGAGTAGCAGGTATTCCACCGCCAGCGAACCCATCACGGCGACCAGCGAAAGTGCGCTGTTGATCGGATGACTCTGCACCAGCAGGTTCACCGCCCCCGCCACACAGATCGCTCCGAAGAACAGAAATAGGATCAGATGAAGCATGATGACTCTGTAAGTGGCCAGTGGTCAGTGACTAGTAGACAGAACTAGGTACTAGCCACTAGCCACTAACCACTAGCCACTAACCACTAACCACTAGCCACTAACCACTAGCCACTAACCACTAACCACTAGCCACTAACCACTGACCACTAGCCACTAGCCACTGACCACTAGCCACTTCTTACGCCCTGAGCGCCACCACCAGTGCTGTAATCATCAGATTCGCAATGGCCAGCGGCAGCAAAAACTTCCACCCAAAGGCCATCAGCTGGTCGTAACGAAAACGCGGCAATGTGCCCCGGACCCAGATATAAACAAAGAGAAAGCCGAAAACTCGTAACCCGAACCAAAACAACGGCAGGATCGCCTGCAGCCATACCGGTCCGAAAAGCGGCCCGTGCCATCCACCGAGAAAAAGCAGCGATGCCACGCAGGCCACGGTAATCATGTTGGCGTACTCCGCCATGAAAAACATGGCAAACTTCAGGGCGCTGTATTCGGTGTGATAACCCGCGACCAGTTCGGTTTCCGCTTCCGGCAGATCGAACGGGATGCGGTTGGTTTCCGCGTACGCCGCAGTCAGATAAATGAAGAACGCGATGATTTGCCCTTGAAAAATATTCCAGCGAGGAATGAATCCCCAGAACGTGCCGCCCTGGGCGTCTACTATCTCACGCAGACTGAAACTGCCTGCCAGAATCAGCACCCCAATCAGAGAAAGACCTAGCGAGATTTCGTAACTTACCATTTGCGCGCTGGCCCGCAGCCCACCGAGCAAGGAATATTTGCTGTTGGAGGACCAGCCCGCCAGGGCAACCCCGTACACGCCAATCGAGGTTACGCCCAGGATGATGAGCAGCCCAATGTTAACGTCCGCGATCTGCAGCGGCGTGTGCACTCCGCCCACGGTCACCCAGTTGCCGACCGGAATTACGGCGATCGAGGTCAGCGCCAAGGTCACTGCAATCATCGGCGCCGCGATGTAGAGCGGCTTGTACACGTGCGGTGGCGTCAGGTCTTCCTTGAACAGAAACTTTATTCCGTCCGCCACTGGCTGTAGTAAACCGAACGGACCCACCCTCGTGGGGCCCCAGCGATTCTGGATGTGGCCCACAACTTTGCGCTCCAACCAAACCGTGTACGCCACCGCTGTCAGCAGGACAATGATCGAAATTACGATCTTGATGACAGACGCGATGATGAAAGTTTCAACGTTCAATATGCCCTACGTAGCGCCGGCGTCCCGGCTTGTGGTGGGGGCGTCTCGCCCCCACACCGCAAGTGAGAACCCAGACTTTTCAGTCTGCAGCGACTTCTGTTTCCGCAGGTTTCCCGCGGTTTTCAATTACTGAATTCAAAGTCCGGGAATAGCGTCCCAAGGTGCCGGAGCTGAAAAGATTGTCCTGCGCGGGCATGATCAGGGCGGGATCGTGTACCGCTCCCGGTCCACTCCCGGACAAGCCAGTGTGCTGATCGTTGCCCGCCAGCAGATTGACCCGCGAAACGCCGTATCCCGGCACTAGGCGCTGAATCTCGTCCAGAATGGCCACGGAATCAAACGGGCTCATCTTGGGTTCGAGACCGTTGGCCTGCAGCCAAACGCTGTGCCGGTCGGCTTCGCCCGACTGCGCACCGCGCGACTGTCCCATCTCTGCATGCGTGCCACCGCCGAAAGGAACGAGTTTGCGGATATCGAAGCCCATGGCGTCCGCAATGCGCACGATCATCTCGAAATCAGTCTTGACGCCGCTAACCTCTCCAGCTTTCTTGACCAGTTGCAGATCACCGCAGGTGTTGGTAAACGTGCCGGACTTCTCGTAAGCGTTAGCTGCGGGCAAAACCACGTCAGCGATAAGTGCTGTTTCCGTCAAGAACATGTCTTGCACCACGACAAAACTCCGAGAGAAAGCATAGGGATCGAGGCTTAACCGGCCGATGGGATTCGATCCCACGACATAAAAAGCCTTCAGGTTGCCCACCTTGGCACTGGCGGCCATCTCGGGGAGAGTCAGGCCAGGCGCATGCGGCATCCCGCCCCATTCCTCGTGGAACGTCCCGGGCTCGGTGACCGGTAGATAGCCCGGCAGCAGGTCCGGGTAAAGACCCATGTCGGCGGCGCCGCGGGAGTTAGCGTAGTCGCCCAGGCAAATAAACTTCGACCCCGGAATACCGGAACCGAACTTCACCAGGGAAGAAACATCGCTGCCGCGAAGCTCAGATCCGAAAATGATGACCAGGCTCTGCTCACCGCGAAGCTTGTCTCGCAGGGCCTTCCAGGAATCACGGCTGGTTCTTTCGTTCACAATACTGTCAACGGCGGAATCGTCACCTGCCAGGAAGGCAGCCAGCTCTCCCTCCGTGCCCGCAGGAATCTGAATGAAGTTGGCCGCCTGGCGCCGCAGTCTGATAGGCTCCGAATTCATCACGTACAGCCGGGCACGATGCAGGCGAACATTGTTGCGAGTCTGCCATGCCAGCAATGGATGCTGCTCGGTCGGATCATTGCCGATCAGCAAGATTGCCGGAGCGTTGAATACGTCCCGCATGCTGGCCGTAGACTCAGGTTTTTTCTGGAGAGCGGCTGCCAGGGCAGGGAAGTCAGCCGTGCGATGGTGATCGACGTTATTGGTTTGCAGCACCAGGCGTGCGAATTTCTGCAGCAGATAGTTTTCTTCGTTGGTGGTGCGAGTCGAACCGACAACTCCAATCGCCTGTCCGCCATCCCGCTCGCGAACCTCCACGAATCGTCTGCCGATCAGCTCAAATGCCTCCTCCCAGGTCGAGGGGGTCAGGCGGCCGTTCTGGCGAATCAGCGGCTGCGTCAGACGTTCCTCGTGGTTCGCAAAGTCGAACGCATAGCGGCCCTTGATGCAAAGAAAATCTCCGTTGATGCCGCTCTTGTCGCGATTGTCGCCGCGCACAATCTCCATGCCGCTATCGGACCGGCGTACGCCCAGGGTGGTCTTGCAGCCGTCGGCGCAGTGCGTGCAGGTCGTGCCGACGTGATTCATTTCCCAGGGACGTGTCTTGTAGCGATACGCGCCCGAAGTCAGCGCCCCCACCGGGCAAATATCGATGCACATGCCGCACTCTTCACAATCCAGGTGGTCCTCTTTGTTAGGTGCGATGATCGAACTCACCCCGCGGTTCTGCACCCCTAGCGCCCACACGTCCATGCCTTCGCCGCACACGCGCACACAGCGGTAGCACAGGATGCAGCGCGGCCGGTCAAAGTACACTACCGGTGACCACTGCTGCTCCTCCTTGTGGTTCTTGGGCTCCATGTACTTGGACTCGGCAGCGCCGTAGGAGAACGTCATGTCCTGCAGTTCGCATTCCCCGCCCGCATCGCACACCGGACAATCGAGTGGATGATTCCCCAGCAGTAACTCCACCATGGACTTGCGCGCCTGATGAATCTCTGGGCTGTCGGTAGTGACGATCATGCCCTCGCCGATCACCGTCGTGCAGGCAGTCTGCAGCTTGGGCATCTTCTCCACTTTCACCAGGCACATGCGGCACGCGCCCTGCAGAGACAAATTTGGGTAATAGCAGAATGAGGGCACCTCGATGCCCACGCTCTTGCAGGCCTCGATCAGCAAGGTCCCCGTTGGGGCTGTGACTTTCTTGCCATCAACGGTGATGTTTACTAGAGTCATTGAGTAATTGAGAAATTTGGTAATTATGTAATTGAAAATCCTCTACTTACGCCACCCTTTTTGCAGTCTGTTGGGAGGCGGTGAAGATCGCCGCCAATTCCCGCGCCTCTGCTAACAACGCTGCAGTCTTTTCCTGCGAAACAATTCCTGACTCTGTCAACAGTTCCAACCAAAGTACCGCCTCGTCGGCTTCTTCCGCTACTACTCCGATGCGAGCGATGAATTCCGCTTTAGATCGCGCCCGACAAACTGCACGATAGTTAGCGGCCACCGAGGTTCCACACCGCAAAAGCTGCTTACCCAATACTTGTGTATCAGTCCGGTAAGGAAAAGAACGATAAAGCCGAATAACGCGTAGCGCAAAAGCCTTCGTATGATCGCGAAGCTCCTCCGGTCGTGTACTCATACCGCGCCTCAAATTACTCAATTACAAAATTTTCCAATTACTCAATCTCCTCAGGCTAGCACCGGTAACTGCTCCACCGCCCCCTGCTTCTCAAACGGACAAGGCCGCCCTTCCAGATGATCTTCAAACTCTCTGCGAAACTTCTTCACAATCGAAATCGTAGGCATAGCCGCCGCATCGCCTAGAGGGCAGAACGTCCGGCCCAGCATGCTTTCTGAAAGATACTGAATATTGTCGATGTCTTTCTTTACCCCGCCCCCGGCATGGAAACGAGTCAGAGTCTTCTTGAGCCAGTCCGTCCCCTCGCGGCAGGGAATGCACCAGCCGCAGCTCTCGTGCTGATAAAACTTCATGATCCGCAGCGCAAACTTCACCATGCAGGTCGTGTCATCCAGAACCACCACGCCACCCGAACCCAGCATCGAACCGGCTTTCGCCACGCTGTCGAAGTCCATTCCTATGTCGATTTCATCAGCCGTCAACACCGGTGTACTCGATCCGCCCGGCACCACCGCCTTCAGCTTGCGGCCGTTGGGAATCCCGCCACCCACCTCATAAATCATTTTCTTAAGGTTGTATCCCATGGGCAGCTCGTACACACCCGGACGATTCAGGTGACCACTAAGACAAAAAAGCCGCGTTCCGCCATTCTTCGGAGGGCCTAGATTGGCGTACCACTCCGCGCCACCCAGCATGATGTGAGGCACGCTAGCCAGTGTCTCGGCATTATTGATGACGGTAGGTCCGCCCCACAGTCCGACCACGGCAGGGAAGGGAGGCCGAATTCGCGGAATACCGCGCTTGCCCTCGAGCGATTCCATGAGCGCCGACTCCTCGCCCACTTCATACGCTCCGGCGCCGCCGTGCCAGTACACGTCGAAATCGTAACCGCTGCCAAAGATGTTCTTGCCCAGGAATCCTCGCGCGTAAGCGTCCGCGATCGCCTTCTGCATGATCTCCAACAGGTAGCGATACTCGCCCCGAATGTAGATGTAGCCGGTGTGCGATCCCACCGCGATTCCGGCGATCACCACCCCTTCGATCACTGCATGGGGGTCGTGTTCGAAGATCAGACGGTCCTTGCAGGTGCCAGGCTCGCTCTCGTCCCCATTACACAGAACGTATTTCGGTTTAGCCGCCTGCTTGGGCACGAACGACCACTTCATCCCCGTGCTGAAGCCCGCGCCACCGCGCCCGCGCAGGCCGGAGTTCTTAACCTCATTGACGATGTCGTCCGGTTTCATACCCAGGGCCTTCTGGACAGCCTTATAGCCGTCCAGCTCCAGATAGCGGTCGAGGTTGGTCGCACCCTTGCCGAAGCGTTTGGAGACAACCTTCACTTCGTCGGGATGGGAAACGAGATCAGCCATGGGTCATTTTCGATTGCCGATGTCCAATTGCCGATTTGCTCGTGATCTTCAATCGGCAATTGGAACTGCTTAGTGCGTTCCTCTCACCCTGTACGCATCCAAAACCTTGTCCAACTTCTCCATCGTCAAGTTCTCATGAAAGTCGTAATTCACCTGGACAGCCGGCGCCCAACTGCATCCCCCAATGCACTCCACCTCCTCCAGTGAAAACAGCCCGTCGGCGGTGGTTCCCTTGTGCCTCACACCCAGCTTCTTTTCGCAGTGTTCTAGCAGTTCTTCGCCGCCACGCAGCATGCAGGCAATGTTGGTGCACACCTGCACGTTGTACTTGCCCCGCGGCTTGGTGGTCAGCATCGAGTAGTAGCTGATTACGTTGCGCACTTCGAGGTCAGTCAGATCCAGCCGCTGGGCAACCTCATGGATGGCGTCGTCCGATAGATAGCCCAGTTCATCCTGCATGTAGAGCAGCGTGGGAACAAGGACAGAGCGCTTCGTCGGATAGTGCGTGATCATCTCCGCGAAGCGCGCTTCGAATTGTTCCGAAAATCTCACCGGTCGATTTCTCCGAGAACAATATCAATCGACCCTATGGCTGCGACCACATCCGCCAGTAACCGGCCCTCGCACATCAGGGGCAGTAGCTGCATGTTGGCCAAACAGGCCGAGCGCATGTGCACCCGGTACGGTTTGGCTGTCCCATCAC
>JBGQBN010000040.1:0-36498 GCA_041494805.1 Terriglobia bacterium
AAGCACGATCGCGAGGCGTCCGACGAGATCGCAGAGTTACACGGCGCGCAAAAGGACGCCGGTCGCTACAACAAGCTGCTGGTTCCCGCGAAAGCCCTCGCGGAGATCCGCAAAATCGTAAGTGCCGCGCGCGCAGAGCATTACTTCTTCACGCTGCCCTGGAGCGACAACTCCTATCGCATTCTCTCGTCAGCCGCCTACATGGAGCACACGGAGAAGATGCGCCGGCATCTGGGTCTCTTCACACCTGCAATTCAGCGCCTGGAGGAGATATTCGAGGACATCGTTGCCCAAGAGAAGATCAGGCTGGGAACGCTGTTCAAGGCGGAAGACTACCCGGGAATCAGAGACGATGGCGGCAGGGTGAAGCTGCTGTTCCCGGAAGAGTTTCGCGCGAAGTATTCCTTTGAAACCAACGTTGTGCCTCTCCCCGACGCGGGGGATTTTCGAGTTGCCTTGGGTGACGAAGAGAAACAGCGGCTTCAGCGCCAGATTACCGCCTCGGTACAAGCCTCTCTGCAGGTTGCCAGCAGGGAACTCTGGCAGCGGCTCTATGCGGCGGTCACTCACATGTCTGAGCGCCTCAAAGCCTACAAGGTGACAGAAGAAGGCGTGGAAAATAAGTTTCACGACACGCTCGTTACCAATCTCGTGAAACTCGTGGATGTACTGCCCAAATTGAACATTACGAACGACGCCAATCTGGACCGCCTGGCTGAACAGGTAAGAGCGTCTCTCCTAGTTGATCCCAAAGAGCTACGTAAGTCCGAATCCATCCGTACCGACACTGCCAACGCTGCTGATGCCATCGCGGAACAAATGGCGAGCTACATGGCGGGTTATTCGGTGCCTGACGCGGCCGCCACGTCAGCGGTGGCCTAGTTGGAGGCGCGACATGAAGGCGCAAAGCAGTTTGGAACAGAAATTGACGCGGGCTCGGACACAACTCCTGCTTAATCAGCCATTCTTTGGAACTCTGTGTTTGAGATTGAAGCTTATGCCGGGCTCGCGCCCGACGCTGGCCACTGACGGCGTCCGGATCGTCTACAACCCATCTTTTGTAGATTCCTTGACCGCTGCAGAGTTGGAAGGGTGCCTTGCACATGAGGTCCTGCACTGCGCTCTTGGGCACCACGGTCGTCGTGGAGTGCGCGAGCCGAGACTGTGGAATCACGCAGCCGACTATGCCATCAATCCGATCCTGGTGAAAAACGGGTTGAAGCTTCCAGCGGGGGTGCTTCTTGATCCTCAGTACGAGAACCTGTCGGCGGAAGAAATCTACGCCTTGCTAACCAAGGATGGGAACTCGGGCGGCGGATCACAACCGAACCCCGGCGCTGGGCCGGGAAATGGCTCTCCAGGCAACGGGCAACTACAACCCGACCCATTCTCACCTTCGACTGCACAAGACGCATCGTCAGGAGGCGGGAGTCCCAATTGCACCGCGCAGGGACCCGAAAATGATCCATCTCCCGAAGGGATCGGTGAGGTCTTAGACGCAGCCGACGAAGATGGCGATCCTGCTTCGCCCGCAGAGATGAGTCGTCAGCAGCACGAATGGTCGATTGCGGCCGAACAGGCTATGCGCATGGCCAAAGCGTGCGGCAATGCGCCTGCCGACCTTGAGCGCCCTCTCAGCGAGAGCCGCCAATCGCAACAGGACTGGCGTGCCATTCTGCGCGCCTTTGTTGCCGCCACAACCGTGTCCGATTACCGCTGGACGCCACCCAATCGGCGACACATCGGCGCTGGCCTCTACCTGCCGTCGGTAGTCCGGAGCGGCGTTGGAGAGATCGTTGTCGCTGTCGATACGTCCGGCTCCATCGGCAAAGACGAGCTGGAACAATTCGCAGGCGAGATCACCGCGATTTCTGACGAGGCGCAGCCAGAAGCAATCCACGTGGTCTATTGCGATGCCGCTGTCCAGTCATCGCAACAATTCGGGCCATCGGAACCGATTCACCTGGAGCCAAAGGGCGGAGGAGGAACGAATTTCCGGCCAGTATTCGAATGGGTTCAACGAAGCAATATCGCCGCAGTCTGCCTCATCTACCTCACAGATCTGTGCTGCAACTCGTATCCCGAAGTTCCCGAATACCCGGTCCTCTGGGTAACCGATTCACGCAGGACCGCGCCCTTCGGCGAAACGATTCAGATCAGTGTCGATTGATCCCAGTTTTTTGCTGTAACAGGGCCAGATGCTCACCATCGTCTCATTTCCATCCCAAGATTCACGCGGTCACGTCGCGCTCTTCGCAATAACACCACGAAAGGAAATCATGATTACCGAAAACGAGGAGAAGATCAGTCTCTATTACAACGAAGGCCGTTCCGATAAGGTCTATCGCGTCCAAATGGAACAAACAGAAACCGGCTTTATCGTGAACTTCCAGTTCGGGCGGCGGGGCAGCACGCTCCAGTCCGGAACCAAGACCTCGGCTCCGGTCCCGTACGAAAAAGCCAAGAACATCTACGACCGGCTCGTGGCTGAAAAGAAGGGCAAGGGCTACACACAAGACGAAGACGGCACGCCCTACCAAAACTCAGAACAAGCTGGCCGACAGAGCGGTCTGCTACCGCAGCTGCTCAATCCGATTGACGCGGCGAGAGTCGACGAGTTGATCGCTGCCAGCCATTGGTGCATGCAAGAAAAGAAGGACGGCTGTCGGCTGCTGGTGCGCAAATCTGGCGACGTCATCGAAGGGATCAACCGCAAGGGGATGTTTGTCAGCATGTCCACGGCGATTGACCAGGCAGTGCGGGAAATCGGCGGCGACTGTGTCCTCGACGGAGAAGCCATCGGCGACATCTACTGGGTGTTCGATCTGCTCCAACTCGACCGAGAAGACCTGCGCGGTTTGACCGTGGCGCAACGCTTCGGCAAGCTGAGCCTGCTACTGGAAGGCTCTTCCAGTGACGGCGCTTAGCGATTGATCCCGGACTCTTGGAATCCATCGGCGAAGCGAAGGCTCTTTGAACGGCTGAAGGCCGAACGCGCCGAAGGGGTCGTGTTCAAGCACATGGGCGCCAAGTACCTCCCCGGCCGCCCCACCTCAGGCGGAGATCATCTGAAATTCAAGTTCACCGCCACGGCAACTTGTAAGGTGCTGGCCCCCAATCAGGACAAGCGCAGCGTGGCTTTGGGCGTGTGCCAGAATCCAGGTGACGGTTTTGTTGAGATCGGCAACGTCACCATTCCAGCAAACTTCCGCATTCCGGCAACAGATTCTCTGGTCGAGGTGCGCTATCTGTACGCGTCTGTCGGCGGAAGCCTGTTCCAGCCGGTCTATCTCGGTGAACGGAATGACGTGGACGGCGCCGACTCGGTGAAGTCCCTCAAGTTCAAGCAGGGCGAGGACGACGAGTCCTGAACGAGGTCGTCTCTGTTCAGGAACCATTCTTCCTTCCGCTAAAGTCCCGCCCTGCTTGAGGGTCTCTGATCTTCCCGAGCCTTCACCATTCCTCTACCACCCGGCATTATTCATCGCTCTCCGACGTCACGCCTTATCTCACCAGACAACCTAGCGAGGAAATTCATCATGAGCACAAAACTCGACACTGGTATGAACAACTTGGTCGTTGAGCTTGTGCGACGTCTCGCTCTCGGTGAGTCTTTCGACAACCCGAAACTCGCCCAGATTGCCGACCAGTCCTTTGGCGGTACCCGAGCGCAAGGAGTCTACACGCCTCGTGATGCTTACGACGCGCTGGAAACGGCGGTGAACAAGCACTTACTGGAAACAGAGGCGCAAGCACTCATGAGCATAAATGCGGAAGCATTCGCAACTCTGACTGCCTTGACCGACCGCCTAGCGACGCAAACCGATCGCACACTCGAGCAAACGGAATTCCAGCAGTTTTCGACTCCACCGGCACTCGCTTTTCTTGCTGCCAAGCTGCTCGACTTGCAGCCAGAGGATGTCGTTCTTGAACCATCAGCCGGCACGGGAAGTTTGGCGATCTGGCCGCACAGCCTCGGAGCGCGAGTCGTATGCAACGAGATCAATCCGAGGCGCCGCGCACTGCTCACAACCGAACTCGGCTTCGAAACCTATGACGTGGATGCAGAAATCATCGACGATGTGCTTCCGTCGGAGATTCGCCCCACCCTGGTCCTGATGAATCCACCGTTTACCGCGACCGGGGGGCGGGTGGTTCAACACCACGCAAAGTATGGGCTGCGCCACATCGAAAGCGCGTTGCGCAGGTTGTCCGAGGGCGGACGGCTGGTTGCAATTGCCGGCGAGAACGTGGCGTTTCAGCGTTCAGCCGTCACCGGGTGGTGGCAAAAGATGGCCGCCACCTACAACGTGCGTGCCAACTTTGGTTTAAGCGGCAAAGTCTATCGCAAGTACGGCACGAATTGGGGTGTGCAGGTCCTGGTCATCGACAAGGTCGGCGCGACCCCAGGAGGCAACTGGCAACGGCAACTGAGCCACATTGTTTGGGGCAACGCGGACAGCGTCGAAGATGCATGGGCATCTCTCCGGACAATTCCCCGGCGCATCATTCATAACGCTCCGAGCGAAGCTGATGCCAAGGATGAAAGCCCCGAAGGCGGCAGTACGGTATTTGTGCCGTATGTTCCCGCGAAGCTCATTGGCGGCGTGCCGCATCCGTCGACCATAGTCGAGTCAGCATCCATGGCGTCGGTAACGCCTCCGAACGTCACATACCACCCTCGATTGCCCGTGGAAATAATCGGGGAAGGCAAGCTTTCAATCATCCAGTTTGAGCGAGTGATCTATGCCGGCCAACGGCATGAACAAAGATTGCCGGATGGCGCACGCGGCGGGTTTTATGTTGGAGATGGAACCGGGGTGGGCAAAGGCCGTGTCCTGGCGGGGATCATCGTCGATAACTGGTTCCAGAACAGACGACGAGCTTTGTGGCTCTCGGTAAATAACGACCTGCTGGAATCGACACGGCGGGACTTGAATGACCTTGGCGTGCGAATCCCGTTGGCCCAGGTCAACGACTACCTGGCGGCGGGCGATATCACTCTGCCCTGCGGGGTTATCTTCAGCTCCTATTCCTCCCTGATTTCCACGGCAAAGAGTGGCGCTAAGAGGCTCGACCAGATTCAGAAGTGGCTTGGCCGGGAGCCGGTGATCATTCTTGACGAAGCGCACAAAGCGAAGAACGCTTTGGCCAGCGGCAGAGGTGAACCGACGCAGACCGGACAAGCCGTCATCGACCTGCAAGATCCTAAGCGCAATCCTGAATACCGGGTCGTTTATTCATCAGCCACCGGCGCAACTGACGTGCGCAACATGGCGTACATGACCAGGCTCGGTCTGTGGGGTCCCGGCACCAACTTTGCAGAGGGTTTCACGCAATTCTTGACTGAGATCGACAGCGGCGGCGTTGGCGCCATGGAAATGGC
This sequence comes from Terriglobia bacterium, assembly GCA_041494805.1. GTDB lineage: Bacteria > Acidobacteriota > Terriglobia > Terriglobales > Acidobacteriaceae > JBGQBN01. Next base: position 5,387 of record JBGQBN010000040.1, read on the forward strand.
CAGCCGCGACATGAAGAGCCTGGGCATGTATTTGTCCGGCTCCATCTCATTCGGTGTCGATCCGGCCAGCGGCAAGGCCGTCGAGTATAGAGAGCGTGTTCATCCTCTCACCGCGGAACAACGAAAGATGTACAACCACGCCGCGAAAGCGTGGCGGGTCGTGTTGCAAAACATCGAACGGGCCCTGAACATCACTAATTCCAGTTCGCGGGCGCGAGGGAACGCTTTACAGAAGTTTTGGGGTGACCATCAGCGCTTCTTTCGACAAGTAATCTGCGCTTTCAAAGTGCCGAGCGTCATTGAGGAGGCCGAAGCTGCACTCGGGGACGGCAAATCCGTGGTCATCTCGTTGGTTGGAACCGGGGAGGCCAAAACTCGCGAACAGATATCCCGAGTGACTGCGGATGGCGGCACCCTTGAGGACTTGGACTTCTCCCCGCGCGAGGTCATAGCGGCGATGATCGAGCGTGGTTTCCCGACTGCCGTTTACCGCGATGAGACGGACAAAGCCACAGGCCAGACTATAAAAGTTCTGGCCACCGACAGATCAGGGTCTCCGGTCCAGAGTCAGGAAGCCAGGAGGATGAAGCAAGGGCTTCTCGATGGATTATCCGCGCTCCATCTTCCTGAAAACCCTCTCGATCAGCTCGTCAATCATTTTGGCGAGAAGAATGTCGCAGAGCTAACGGGTCGAACACGCCGCCTGATTCGCGATCCCCACAATGGCAGGGTCGAGTACAAGAAGCGCGCCCCCGAAGGCGTGCCTATGCACCGTGTCAACGTGGACTCGACGGAGCGCTTCCAGGGGGCAAGATGTCGCGTAGCTATCATCAGCGACGCTGGCTCCATTGGCATCTCGCTCCACTCTTCAAATCGCGCTCAAAATCGCGAGCGGCGCGTTCACATCACTCTCGAACTCGGCTGGAGCGCTGACAAGCAGATGCAATGCTTCGGCCGTACCCATAGAAGCGACCAAGCCGTTCCCCCGGAGTACATCCTGCTGAGCACCGAACTAGGTGGGGAAAAGCGGTTTAGTTCCACCATCGCCCGGAGACTGGCAAGTCTGGGCGCCCTAACGAAGGGCGACCGAGGAGCCGCTGACAATGCCGACTGGCAGAGGTACAACTTTGAAACCGAGGAAGGCAAATCCGCGCTTTGCCTAATGTACAAAAGGATAGTGGCCGGTGAGAGCGTCAAGGGTCTCACAAATCCCAAACAGACATTGCGGGATATCGGATTGCTTGTCGTTCGGGACGGGGTTGAGCAAATACGCAAAGAAGACCAATATAACGTTCCGCGTTTCCTCAATCGCATCCTCGCCCTCGATGTCGAAGAACAAAACGCACTCTTCGATTATTTCGCTGACCTGTTTGACCAGACAGTCAGGTATGCCAAGGCAAGTGGCACTTTCGATGAAGGGGTCACGGATATCAGGGCGCTGGCAATCAGAGTGGCAAAGCCGTCGGTCGTCGTTCATGTTGATCGGGTAACGGGCGCCGAGACGGTGCTATACACCTTGGAAGTTGACAGGCCAAGCGACACTGTGCCGTTCGACCGCGCTGAACGACTGCGTCTCAATAACGATGGAGCATTCCTGCAACACCAAAAGAAAGGGGATTACGTGCTGGTTCTGCCGTCAGGCCGCCACACTGACCCAAGTAACGGGACGACGTTCCTGACGTATTCGGTGTGGAAACCAGAAGCAGCGCGGACATCGTATATCCGTGAGCAGGACCTCAAGGAGAGGTATCGAGTCGTTCGACCGGACGAACCGATGGGCTGGTGGAATGCTCGCTATGCCGCCGCGCCGGCCATTGAGACGTCAGCCGTCCACATCATTGGAGGCGCGATCATTCCCCTCTGGCACAAACTCAAAACCGAGGGCGAGTCGAAGCTGCACGTCATCCGCGTCTGCACCAAAGATGGTCAGCGAATTGTCGGGGTGGAAATACCGCCCCAAGGCGTTGGTAAAGTTCTGCGGTCGCTTGGGCTTGGAAGCTCGGCGAGCGATCCGCAGCAGGTCTTCACGGCAGTATTGCAGCAAGGCGAGCAGATCGATCTCACATCGAACTTGCGGTTGAAGCGGTCAACGCTTCAGCGTGAGCCGGCCATCGAATTGGCCTGCGTGGACTGTGATCGGTTTCAAGAACTCAGAGAACTGGGTCTAATCAACGAGCAGATCAAGTTCAGGCAACGCTTCTTCGTCCCAACCGACGAGAAAAAGGGCCTTCCGATCCTGACCAAACTGCTGGATCGCTATCCAGTGATGGAACCTGAAAGCGCCTCTGAGCAACAGGAACCCGAGAGCGTGCCGGTCATCGAAGGCCCTGAAGCTGCTGAATTCAGGATGGTCGATCTTGAGCAGTGGGTGTTGCCGCCCGATATTGAAGTTCTGCCCGAGACAGCGCCCATGGAAGGCTGTATGCCTCTCGCATTCATCGCGGCAGCTGTACCATCGCCGTTGCAGGAACCGCCGATCCAGACAGGGCCTTCGCTGATCGCTCTGGTTGAACAGCACGCACAATCCGTTGAGCCACGCCGCCGCCGAAAGCAGCGGCCTCAAGTCGAAGAGCAAGGCCTGTTGTTCAGTTTGCAATAGCCGCTTTCCTTTACTGCAGTAGCTCTGTCCTCGATTTCTTCCGTAGCGAATAGCCACACGTTGGGCCTGCCTCATGAACAACCGTTTGTATCGCTTCGCACACTCGCACCGTATTCTTACGCCCTTCGCCACGCAATACGGCTGCGGCTGGTTTGATGGCGGCTGCTTCATTTTCGCTCGGGCACTCCAACTTTGGCTGGGAGGACGCCTGGCCGTGGTTGTCAGGCAGGAATTGTTTCACCAGCGGACGTTTGACCACGCCGTGCTGAGCCTTCCAGATGCCACCGACTCCCATGAGCCTCTCTACGTTGACGCGGATGGAGTAGCGACCGCCTACGAACTTCTGGAATGTTGGCGGACCCGCGAACGCCTGTCCGATCCTACGTTGGACGATTCAGCGGATCGCGTCCGCTTTGTTGGCCACCTGGAAAAAGAGTCTTGGTCATGTTCGCTGGCCCAGGAATTGAAGACCAGATTCGGAACGCCCCGAGGGTGTGAACTTCCTCGCGTGTTGGGCAGAACCCACACAGGAGCACTCAATGAAAAGTCCAGTGTCATTGCCTGAAAAGCCGAGTACAAGTACGGAGCCGAGGACGGCGAAACGTGTTCCCAACCTCGATCAGTGTGCGACCTGCAACAACGCCAGGGTGTTGCCGCATCCGGACCTCGACAAAGCGGAGTCGCTGGTCATTCCGTGCCCGGATTGCTCCCAGATCACAAAGGCCATTCGCAGGAAGTATCTTGCCGCGCCCTCAGCCTGTCCCTGGTGCGGCGGAGCAATTCAGGCAGATGCCGCGCCGGACGTTGATGAAGCAGGAGTCGCGACTCAAGAAATCGACTGCACTGAATGCAATCGCAGGTGGTGCGACGTGTACTGCCTCACAGACATGAGTCCGTTATGACCAGAGCCTCGGAATCCGGAGCCAATGAAATGTCCACGAACCGCAATGCAGAATTTGGCCTTCACGTTTTCAAACGGCGGGCAAGCGGGCAAAACGGTGATCGCTACACGATTGGCGTCTGGGAAGGCGCGTGCCAGCGGGCCATCTGCCACGACGCTTGTATCGACGATGCCCTGGCTGCCCTTCGCGGCGAAATGGAGAAAGCTGGCCCGTTCCAAGTCGTGCCACACCGTGAGCTTCAAGGCTCTGTGTCAGACGCAAATACGTGAGTCCCCGCCTGGCCAGGAGGCTCAACTCATTGACAACAGCAATTAAACCCTCCGATGCCGCCAGCACTTTACGTTCAATGGAGTGGCGGCGATTGGTAACGGCGAAGACGGCCCCCAACAAGCAAGCAGAGCGCCGGAGCATTGAGCAGAATGATGCTCAATCACCACCCGGCGGAGTCCGTCACCGCCTGGCCACGGAACGCGGGCCCTGGACTCCTGGTGTGGTGCTCAGGACGCTCAAGGATCCAAAGTACGCCGGGTGCAACGTCTGGGGAAGAACAACTCAAAAGATGGGGGGCGCAGCAAGGCGAACCCCGCGACACCACTGGATCATGAAGCCCGACTCGTTTGAGGGCATCATTGATCGAGACACCTTTGACAGAGTTCAGAACTTCCTGCGCGACAGAACAGCGTCCAAGCCAGATGAGCACTACCTAGCGCCGCTGCGCGACCTTCTGGAAGCCAATGGAAAGCTGTCCCACGCCCTCATTGTCCATGACAAGAACACGCCAAGTCTCTCTGTTTATTACCGTCGATTCGGCTCGCTCGGAAAGGCTTACGAAAGGGTCGGTTTCTTTCAGTCTGCGTCTACGCTGGCGAGGATCGAGAATGCAAAACGTCTCAAGCGCCTGGAGTCGGCAATCGCGGAAGAAGTGGCTGGATTGTTTCCGGACCGCGTAAGTGTGCTCCGCCCGAAGCTGACAATGCGGCCGCTCCTTCTGATTGACGGTTCGACCAAGGTGGCCATCTCGGTTTGCCAGCCGCGGACACCCCCACGCGGCGTTCCTCGCTGGCTATTTTCAGTTTGCACCGGAAGCTGTGATCGCCCGCTTCTGCTCTGCCTGCCCGATCCGGCTGAAAGGGCCCTCCCGAGCTTCTACCTCATGCCTAGCCTTGGCCGACCGACATGGAAGTACAAGAACTTGAGGCCCTGCGATCCTTGGCTATCACGGGGCGTTCGGCTGGATGGGCTCGCGTCGTTCTTCGGAGCTGCCAAGCAGCTTGGCATGACAGGGTAGGGTGCGCCCGTGTTTGCATTCCCGTGGATTGCTCCCATGCGTGCCCACGGGGCTTAATTGTCAGCCAGTCTTCAGATCAAATCCTCCAACAGCCTCTTGGCCAGCGCCGCTCTTTGCAGGGTAAGCTCGGTGTATTGCTCTTTGACCTTTTTCGCTGTGTTTCGCCTCTTTAGGACTGAGGCGAGTTGGTACAGAACCTTCTTGTAGCAAGCCCGGCACAGACCGCAGGCGCCGTACGACGCAGACCTCCTGTTGCACCGCAGACAACCGTAGTCGTCGAAGTAATGGCGCATTTTCTCGCGGTACTCTTTTGGCAAGAGACGATGAACCTGGAAAGCCAGGGACCTTGGCAAGAACCAAGCCTGAAGAAACACCTCAGGAGGAACCCGCCTTTGAATTTTCTGTCCCCGCCGCGCCGAGCCCCGATGCTTCATCGCGTCACCTCTACACAGCCCTTGGGTGGCAGTTGCGAAAGGCAGCGGCCACAGCCAGGTTTCCGACGTGGGCATAGATTTCAGTCGTACTCAGCAAGGTGTGGCCCAGCATGACCTGAATCAACCGGATGTCGGCCCCATTCTCGAGGAGATGCGTGGCGAAGCTGTGCCGAAGCATTCGCGGCGTGACCCTGTCTAGTCCGATTCGCTGCCCTGCTGCGCGCACGATCATTAGCACCGTGTGCACCTCGATGCCGTGCCTTGGGCGATCAAGACTCGCCCCCTTAAGCAAGCGCTCGAACCGCGCCCTGGCGATGCGGTAGGGAATCGTCCGGGAACTTCCCAAGTACTTAGTACGTTGGATTCGACCTGGGTACTCGAGCCATCGGGCCTGCCACAGGTCCGTCGTGCGAACCAGGAACCCTCGCTGTTTCGGAAGGTCGTCAAGGAACAGTGGCCCTACAGTTCGCTTCTTAAGGTACATCCTGAGAGATGTGGCAGCCTCTCTACCGAAGTACACGATGCGCTCTTTTCCTTTCAAAGACACCAGTGCTTGCCTTCTGCCGAAATCCAGGTCGGAGACCTTAAGTTTCGTCACTTCACCGCTCCGACAACCCGTAGCGTACAGAAACTCCAGCAGCGCCCGGTCGCGCAATGACGGTGCCGCGTCGAGCAATCTCGAGACTTGGGTCTGCGAAAGCACTCGGGGAATCGACTGGGTCTTTACCGGCCCGCGCACGAAGCGCGGGGCCACGCTATGCACGACTCCCCCTAAATAGAGAAAGTCGAAAAAACTGCGCAGGGCAGCAAGGTAGTAGCTGAATTGGCTGGCACTCCAGCTCGGCGTGGAGATGTGCCCGAGAAATTCGCTGACATCCAGCGGCGTGACGGACCGCAACGGCAGCGACCCGAAGAACAGGCACGCTTCGCGAGCGATCTTGCAATAGTTGGCACGAACCTGGGCGGTGAACTTTTGATGACGCAGCCACATGTCAAAGCGCGAAACCATTTCGAGCTTCGTGCGAAGGCTGTCCGTCCTCTTGCCCCGATACCTCGGCAGGCCGAGTTGCGCGATGTCCCTTTTGATCTTCGCCACGTCGGTCGCTCACAACTGGTGCTGATTAGCTGGCGTTTACGGGAAGCATCCTACGCTTGTCTTGGCCTAATGCCCAGTCTTGGCCGATCGAGGTAGTGTCCTAATTTGTTTTTTGGTCTTCGTCGGACTCGTTGTGTTCATCGCAAAAGCCGTAGACACCGCTGTCTCCCATCATGGAGACGCAATACGTAAGCCAATGCGGCCTTCCGAAAACGTCATCATAGGTCAGCCTGCCGTGAACCCAAACCGTGATTCCGAGAACAGTATCCACATCAATTTTGCTAAGTTTTACACCCTGGTTGGGATGGAGGACGAAATTCCGGTCACCATTAGGGGGTATTTCTCCAAGCTTGTTTGCAACACTATTTTCCAAGGGAAAACGGGGTTTCCCGCCCCTGGGGGAGGGATCGTACATGCCATACATCACGACGTGCCGTGCGGGGGTGCGGCCGCTGTTCTTGAAGCTAATACTGATGTCGAAGGGCTTACCCTCTTCGGGCTTGCCGCTAACCGCGGTAATGCCCATCCATGCTCTTTGATCCAAACGCATGGCGGCTTGCGTGGCCCGGATGCCAGCCTTCGCGTTCCCGGCCGCGGCCTCCAATTGGCCCACAGCACCGGCAATTCCACCATTGATGTCCTCAGCCGTATCGGAGAATTGCTGGGCGGCGTCAGCCTGGTCGGAGGCGGCATTTGCCGCATCACTAGCGGCGCCAGCCAATGCATGAGTATCAATTCCGCTCTGGTGCATCTCCTGCAACTGATTCCTCAGGACGCAAAAAGTGAAGATACCTACAGACGCAGAAACGACAGTGAAAAACGCGATCCATACTGTGGCGGAAGCAGTAACCCTCGCCGCCCTATCCGTGGGTGTTTCGTTTTCTCTCTTGGCTTTGCGCTGCTGAAACTTGCTTTTTATGTAGCCGATGAGCCAAGCCCTCCACGCGCGACTAAACTGTGCTATTTGGCTACCGGTGCCGGGGCCTTCATCCTTATGTTCCACGGCCTATCCCTCGTTTTTGGATTATCGTAGCACAAAAAGACTTGACAAGTCCTTATTAATGTAATACAGTAATTGACATGGCAAACGTACTCAGTACCGACAAGCAAATCGCAGTCATCGGAGCACTCGCAGAGGGTTCCAGCATCCGGTCAATTGAGCGCATCACGGGCGTTCACCGCGATACGATCATGCGGCTTGGGGTGCGTGTCGGCAAGGGCTGTGCGGCGCTGCTGGATGCCAAGATGCGCGACCTGCCCTGCGCTCGGCTGGAGATGGATGAGATTTGGGGCTTTGTCGGCAAAAAAGATCGCAACGCGCGGGCAGGCGATGATGCTCAACTCGGCAGCGTGTGGACTTTCTGCGCGCTTGATGCCGACACAAAGCTAGTCCCCGCTTTCAAGGTGGGCAAGCGAGACCGCGCCACAGCAAATGAATTTGTGCAGGATGTTGCCAGCCGGATGAGGAATCGGGTGCAAATCTCAACCGATGGCCTAAGGGCGTATGTCGAGGCGATTGAGAAGGCTTTCGGCGGCGATGTGGATTACGCGCAGATCGTCAAGGTCTATGGTCAAGAAGAGGTCAGTAACAATCGCCGGTATAGCGCCCCTGACTTCGTTTCTTCCGAAAAGAAAATCTTCGTGGGCAACCCTGACCAGCGGCTCATTTCCACCAGCTACGTTGAGCGGCTCAATGCGACTACCCGCTTGCACATGCGCCGATTGACTCGTCTGACGCTGGCGTTCAGCAAGAAGCTGGAGAACTTCGAGGCAGCAGTTGCGCTTCACTTCGCCTATTACAATTTTGTGAAGCGGCACAATTCACTGCGCTGCACTCCGGCGATGGCGGCGGGGATCGAGAGGGATTTTTGGGCGGTCGGCAATTTGCTGGAAGCAGTGTCATAGGCACAATGGCAGAAACCCTAAAAGCCGACTTCGGAATTGAAGTGGCCTTCACACCTGGAACGCCTGACCCATCCAGAGTATTTCGGTCAATGACCGCTTTGATTGACTCGTTCCAGCGTTTTGACAAAGAACTTGTCCAGAGCATTGACAATGCTATCGAACCGATACTGCTTTTGGAAGACATCGAAGCCGGCTCTATCAGAACGTGGCTTCGCAATGCCATTAGTTCAGTTGACGACTCCGCGTTGAAAGACGGTGACTGGAAGAAGGTTGTAGGTTCTTATCTCCTGAAGGCGAAGCACATCGTTGTTAAGAAGCTAGAGGGCAAGACGGAGATTACAAATCGCAACGACATCAAGGAAATCGAGGCGGAGATTCTGGACGCTGCAAGAGCTACCGATATTCAGCGCATTCCTACTTACAGGCCGCTTCCTGAGACCAAAATTGTCCAAGTCATAGCACAGTTGGGGACGGCTCTTGCACATTTGACCGCTACCGATTCCGCCAAACTAATCACGGCAGAGGGGGAAGCCGCTTTCAATCTTGCCCTGAGGGTATCGCCGGATTCTTTACGGGACCTGTTAGTAAAGGAAAGCCTTTCACATGAAGCAGTGTGGATTCTAAAGGTCAAGCGCCCAGATTACTTGGGCGAGTCGATGTGGGATTTCAAGCTCGGAGATCATCCCATGCAGGCCAAGATCAGCGACCTGGAGTGGCTGAGAAATTTCCAAGAGCGCAACATAGATGTTCGGCCCGGAGACGCCGTCCGCGCCATAGTTCGACAGACGATTCATTATGGGTATGAGGCAGACATTGTGTACGAGCACCACGAGGTGCTTAAGGTCTTGGAAGTAATAGAGTTGTCTCTTCCAAGTCAGGGGAAGTTGCTGGGTGAGTGACGGAACACGAAATGAATGACATAAATGAACTGAGGGAAATCATCCGCAGGTTGCATGGCGTAGAGTCGGAACATGTTGAGAGTGTGGCCGTGAAAGAAATATTCCAGGGTCGAACAGTGTGGGATGGCTTCGTGGAAGTATTCGATCTGAAGGAACACCCCACAGCGGCCAGAGCGTATGCATGGAGTCACAACACCGACGACCCAGACAGGCCGCGCCGCCATGTTGCAGTTTTGCATTCCCACCCCATCAAATCAGCACGGGATGCCGTCAAGGCGGCAATCGTACAGGAGTTTAGAGACCTTGGGACAGCAGAAGAAAGCTAGGAAGGTTGGAAGGCCAAAGCTGCCGAAAGGCGAGGCCAAGGGCAGAATCGTGCCAGTTCGCTTCACGGCGGAAGCCCTCAAGGTAATGGAAGCTAAAGCGAAGGCCAGTCAGACAACGGTCTCAGAATGGATTCGGAGCACGATCCATGCCGCGATCTAGTGACAAGCGGTTCAAATTAGGACACTACCCCGATCGACATGGTGCCGATGCTTACACAGAGCTGCCAAGCAACTCAGGCCTAGCAGGGGGTGAGCGCACCCCTGCGCCCGCCTTCCCGCATCAGGGTCTGTATCGCTTCCCCGGGCCAGCTTCCTGTACGGTGTTTCCGAAAAGGTTGTTGACAGAAAACTTTTGTTCGGCCTAAACTCCTGCGCTAGGAGGGGACCCGAAGCGCTCGGGAGGTAGTAGTTTGCCCGACAGCAGGTTTCCCTTTCGTGCTCGCGCTGTAGCGGTCGCTTCTGCGAAGAACCCACCTGTAGCGCACGGCCTCGCCTTCTCGCTCACAAAGCCCAACTCTTCCAGGTGTCCTGCCGTCGGCTGCCCGATGCACTTCTCGACAACTCAGGAGGCCTGCGATGCCGAGCCCAGGTAATGGTGGACCAGCCGCTTCCGCTTCGCGCCACAACGCTGGCGGAGCGGGGCCTTCTTGGGCTCCGAGCCAGGTGCAAATGGTTTTTCTGGTGGCATTGTTTGGTGGGGTCGGGGGTTTGATCGCATGGGTTCTTCAGGAATCCACTGGCGGTCACCTTTTTCCGTTTCGATGGTATGCAGCGATTCCCGCAGCCTTACTCCTCGGAGCGGGGGCAGCTGGGATAGGGGTCTATGTTCTTGCGAGGACCGACCTCCGGCAGATCGGCGGAGCACTGTTTTTCGCACTCCTATGTGGCGTGTTCTTTCGACCCGTCTGGCAGGCTGGGAGTAATTTCATCGGCGGAGCGTTTGCCCAAGGAAAAGCGACATCCGCGGCGGCCACCGTTCGGACTGCCACCGACCAGCTACAAAACTTCGCCGCGTCCGCGACGCCCCAACAAGTCGAGGCCGCAATTCAGAACACTTCCACCGCCGCGACGGCCCTTCTCCAAAAGACCGCCGACGTGCCGAACGAGGACGCGAGGAAGGCGCTCAGCCAAAACTCGGTTGATGCAGTCGAGGCAATCAAGCTCGCGGCGCCCAAGGCACCCGATTTCGCTGTTGATAGCCTCCAAAACATCGGGACTATCGCCAAACAGACAGGGCAAGACAACATCACGATGCATGTTCTCGATTCCCTGCGCCACATCGAAACAACAAGCCAAGATCCCCGGGTAGTACAGAAGGCCAAGGACGCCGCCGTTCAGGTGCGCCGCCCTTCGGCCATGTGAACGCGGGATCAGCTAGTGCCGGCAAGGAAGCGCTCTGCGGTGCACGAGAGCCGCAGAGGTAACGAACGGTATCGTGGAGGTACGTATGCTGAAATGCCTGAGAGCCGCATGGATTTTTCTTGTGTTGGGCGGATTGTGCCTGCCGGAAGCTGGCGCGCAACGGTGCGGGGTGGAGCGCTGGGCCGTGAAAACAGGAACTGATGGCGGCGCTTCGCAGGTTGACCTCGCGAACCCGCAGGCCACGACCATCGCCGACCTCATCGCTCTGCCGCCGCCGAGTCCCCTTCCAGGAGGCAGTCGTTTTGCTCCTGCCGAGAATACGGTCTTTGTCGTCAATGCGACTTTGACCGACTACAAGCTGGAAGGCGGATCGCACGGCGACTCCGACTACCACCTCGTGCTGCAGGACGAACAAGGCAACACGTTGGTGGCTGAGATTCCATCCCCCAATTGCGTCGGGGCTGGAAGTCCCTTTGCTGCGCAGATCTCGAGTACGCGGGCCAAGTTTGACGCGCAGTTCAGCGTTACTTCGTCGTTCCAGACGGCCAACACTCCGGTGCGCATTACCGGCGTGGGGTTCTTCGACTTCTTTCATAACCAACACGGAGCAGCGCCCAACGTGGTTGAACTGCACCCGGTGCTGGATATCGACTTTAGCCCCCAAGCTGCTAGCGGAGATTTTGCGATCTCTGTTTCGTCTCCGACCATGCATCTGCACGGTGGCGGCTCTTCTTCGATCAACGTCAATGCCACACCGATAGGCGGACCCAATCTGCCCGCTGTCACGTTCAGCGCCAGCGGACTGCCGGCTGGAGTCAGCGCCCAGGTCACACCAAGCGGCGGTGGCAAAGCGACCCTTCTTTTGTCGGCGAACTTCAGTGCGCCGAGCGGTACGTTCCCCGTGGTCGTCACCGGTGTTGCGAGCGGGCGTTCGCATAGCCAGGCGATTTCGCTCAATGTATCGGGCCAGCCGGGACCAACGGACAACCAGCAGTGGGAATACAAGGTGATTACCGCAATCAGCGAACAAGACGTGATCGATCAGGCCAACCAACTCGGCGCCCAAGATTGGGAGATGGTGGGCATCGTGCGCGCCTCGGGTTCGCCGGCTTGGAGGGCGTTCTTTAAGAGGGCGAAAAGGGACTGAAGCCTTTCCGAATTTCTGGATTCAATATCGCAACGGCTGGTGGAGCTTTCCTCCTCTGCTGCTGCGAGAGAGCCAGGCTTCTTGAGCGCAGCCCCTTGACATCCATGTTCGATGGCCACGCTTCCGGGGCACAGGAGAGTGCAGACCATGAGTGCAGAACTTGAAGTCCTGCCTACACCTGAATCAATCCCCATTGGGGAACATTGTCGACGCGGAACGGCGGGTGATGAACGCTTCCCTGTCGTTTGAGGAGATCGACTAGGGAACCTCAACGAGCTGCCGGATGTTGAGAAGTATCGGGATTCAAGGCCCAAATTCTTCAAAGCGCCGTCAAGGCTTTAGAGGAGGAACTTTGGCTTCCACGAATCAGTGGGCTACACACCACGCGGAAGAAAGCTCTTACCAGCGCGTGAGGTTTTTGCGAACCACAGGCCGCCGAACTGGAGAAGGGGATATGCGGACAAGTTCCCGTCGAACTGATCGGCCAGGGCTGGAGCTGCAAGCCATTACGCAGGTTCCGAACGTTCTTTTCGCCACTGTGGCTAGTTAAACTAAGGGCTGGACATGCACGCCCGACGGCAGCGCCAGAGAGGTTTTCACAGCAAGTACTGCGACACTAGTGCCTTGACCGCCGCCTCCGGATTGATTGTCAAGTATCCTTTCCCGGGTGTAAGCCGGATGGCATTCGACCACGAGTCCTTCATCAGGAGTACCATTTTTTCTCGCTGATCCATCGCTCGTACCTTATCCCGAATCTCGCACGCCAGCGCTGTTAGCAGCTCAATATCTGCCTCAGGGTCGAGTGCCACGATGCGCTGCCAGTTGTTCACAACCTGCACATCAGCAGAATCATCCCAAGCAGCCACCACGGCAAATGGGATCGACTCCTCCCTCAACGCGTGCGGCGCGTAACTCAGCAGGAAGAATTCCAGGCGGACTGGTTCGGCCTCAGGCCACCCTGTTGTTCCTCGCACGGGCTTGCGAACTCTCTTTTCTGTATTCATGGCGTTATTGCCACGCCTCTTCCATCCTACGCCATTCACAGCGAATGTCGCGGCAACTCCTTTCCCCAATTCGGAAATGGCTGGCCCGAAGATAAACGGAGTGCCGCGACCAAGTTTCGTACCTTACCGCTGCGCTCTTGCATCGTTCGCGCCAGACAGCTAAGCCCATTCGAATCGCCGCGATACCAACACTCGGGAATCTCTTCCGCGGCTGCCGTGATCACACTAATGGTCATGTCACCAATCCGTGACAGCCACGGCTCGAAGGATTCCCATCCCGTTACCCCCAAGTACACTTGGTGATGCATGTACAGGCCTTGCAGCGGATTGTCGGGAAACGTCCACTCGCCGCCATTGAAGCAGTACCCTTGATCGATGAATGTCGCCGTATACCTCTGCTTTCGCGTCCTCCGTGAGAATACCGCCTGTCTTCCATCCGTATTCCCCGTCCATTTATCTAAGGCAAGCATCCCGGCAAATGTGTGGAGGTTGCGCAAGCGGTCCAACATCTTGACCGGCAAGTAGTCAAGCACCAGCCCATCCCACGGCGTTGCGACCAGGTACCGCGATCCAAACTGCAGCCCCGACTGGCACGGCACCACTGTGTGCGTCAGGCAGATATTCATTTCCGGACTGTGCTCCACCAGCCAGCCGCTGACATCCACTATTGCCGGCTCCGGAACCGGAAGCCCCACGAGTCGGGCTAGCAAGGCGGCCAACATCTCGTTCGCAAGAACGCGTAGATGTTGCGGATTGTTCTGAAATTTCACGACGTAAAAGTATCCATCGGAACAGCGCATCAGATGCGCCTGCGCTCCACCCCGCATTCGCCGCACATGTTGCACTGCCACTACTGTTGCGACACCCAGTTGTTTCTCGGGCTGCAATGCAACTGCCGAAGCCATGATTCTCACGCCTGCCCCCCAGAGTGTCCGCGTAGTGCGGATTTCCGCACACTATCGCTGGTGCAAAACAGTCACAAGGTGCGGAAAGTTCCGCCCTCAAAAGTAGCCCCCTCGGGGTGCACCTTCCGCGAACGACGGAGCCGAAACCGCCCAACCGCCATTCCTGGAATGACTTGCTGCCACCGCAGGATCACAAGCCACTAGTACTTTCCCAAGGTTGTCCTGTGGAAAAAGGGGGCTTATCAAGAAATAGTTGCCCAGCCAAACGTTCCAGCGTCCCCGAGTTAGAAACTCGTTGATGACTGCCGTGGAATCGTAGTGTCGAGAAGACACACCGGCTCGCGGTGCCGCATTTGTCGGTTTCAGGCCGAACCGGAACCTGTCATGTGCATCGCTAACGATCTGGGGGTTGTGAGGACTGCTGTAGCACCGCCCTTGTAGAACGGGCGCGGAAGATAGTCGCGCTTGAGGTCCCGCTTGGAGGAGGCAATGTCGAGAATCGGGGCAAGCGTTGCAGTTCTGGACGGCCGCGAACCGGGAGTGACGCTGGATCCCTTGCACGATCCGGCGGAGCGCGTATGGGCGACCCGGGTGCTGACTGCGGCGGATGGGTAGACGCGGGAATATTTGCTCAAAGGGATTGGACAATGGTTTTGCGAGCCGAAGAGTGACCTTGGGAGGATCGTGACCGCCTGCAGCACGGTTGCAGCCGATCCGCAGCGGCAACAGGCCAGAACTGGCGAGCCGACACTTGGCTGGTTTCGTGTACGGAACGGGCGATCGAACTGATCCATGTTCCGAACCTTTCCTGACTCGACACCATGGTGTGCGTCGTTAGTCCTTTGGAGTGCCAAGCACAGCTCCCTCAACATGGAACGCCTCGGCGCATGCAAATTCCACTCAAGCATTCATATCGTCGTAGCTAATGCGCCCAGCAGTGATAGTCAAACGACACGGAGCCTGACAGCTTGGTGTGGACAATGAGCGCTGTGTTTGTAATCGTAGCCCAATATGCACCGATGGCGCTGGGATCTGAAAGAGGGGTTAGGGTACAGCTTGGCGCTGCCGTGTAGGTTCCGGCGAAGCTGTAACTCCCAGAGATGCCGTCAGATATGGCAATCATTCCCGCTGCATCGGTATTTGAGGCGCTGCCGGTACGTACTTGGGATACCTGTACTGGGACCTTGAAAACCTTGAGGGACGAGGTCAGTCGCTCAAGAAAGTTCACGCCGTCACCGGGGTTGGCGATGTAGTTCGAGATAGACACGGGAGCCCCGAACGACAGCTGCGTCTCGGCAACTAGAACGTTCTTAGGCTGATCGTAGCCGATGTAGGTATCATTGGCGTCCCAGCCCGGGCGATTATTTGGTGTCGCGAGCGTCTTGTCGGGATTCGAGTCCGCAAGGGTGAGGACATGGGTGCCAGCTACCGAGCTATAGTTAAAGTTGGGGAGTTCGAAGATCAACCGCCCCTTGAGCTTTCCGAGCGTCCCTCCGGCGGATGTCAACTGTAAAACCGTGCCCGTAACTGGCGGGTAATCATTTGACTCCGCGCTGCCTCCGAGACACTGCATCCAAATAGAGGACCAGCTGCCCTGAGGGTCGCATGACTGCGCAAAGACAGAGGGTTGAGAACCGCCGGCGGAGACTACGACCCCTCCGAAAGCGGAGGATCCCAAGGAGTCGATAAACAGCCTGGTGGGAACCGACCCGCCCACATTCTGTACGTCAAATGCAGTTGTGAGAATGACGGAGCCCGGCCACATCCATAGAGCTGGCCAATACTGCCCGTTGGTGACGGTATACGACGAAGGTACGGACGCCGCATCATCCACGAATGAGCAGACCCTGTTCGAGCATGCGGTGGCGGGTAATCCCGTTGCCACGGCAAAAGGCCCAGGGCCAAATGGAGCAATGGTTCCGACGCCGCCATCGCCCTTAACTCGAAGGAGGTCGTACGTGATGTCTCCCACCGTCCCGATTTGATACCAGCGGACATTGACTGGGCCGGAGCCGCTCGTGGACGCATAGCCCGCCAGGTATGCCGTGGCTGATGTGCCGAGCGTGGAACTATGAACGACTACGTAGTAACGGTATTGGATCGTCCCGGTGTTCGCGAACTGGGGGAGTACGCCAGCTGGCCCTACCGTTGATGACACCGTCGCCTGACCGCCCAATACGATGAGTCCCGCTTCGCCGAGCCCGAGCGGGTTAGTGCAGTTTCCGACCTCCGTGTACACGCCGGTCAATTGCACGGTGGGTGCTGCAAACGTCCTACGACTCCGCACGCCGAATTGCGGATAGGCCTGAATCACAGAATTCGACACGTTAAGCGTATTCCCGTTTTGGTTGTCGATCCCATTTGCCTTGCACTGAAGGCTGAGGTTGGAATCCTTCACCCAAATGACCCCGGCGTTCTTGGAAAAAGGCCCCGGTCCGACAATCCCAGTGGAACAAAAACTTGTGTCGCATCGGGCCCAAGGAGCGAGGTTTGTGTCGAGACGATTGATCGTTGCTGCCTGGTCATTGTCTACCTGGATCATTGAACCGAAACTGCCACCGGGAATCGGACTCGCTGCGGGTCCAAGATCATCGATTTCTGAGCCGTTAGCATTGTCCTCGACCGCGGGCCAAGTGCCGCCGGGGACGCCAGCGCTTAGCCGGAGCCCAATCAAAGTGATTCGCACGAACTGATTGCTGTCCGCAGGATCCCCCATCATGATGCAGGTGTCGGTCATGACGCAATTGACGGTAGCTCCGGAGGCGCGAATCCTAATCGAAGAACGTCGGATTGAGAGTCGGGCGCGGAAAATGTGGCTTCCCGGGCTGATCAATACTTCCCGTGACGTTTGCCCATTTGTCCCCGGGACGACCGCGTCGTTGACTGCTTCCTGGACTCCGTCTGTGGCTGTGCTGATCGTGTAGCCGCTAGGGTGGGGGAAATTTGCAGCGAATTGGATCGTGCCGCTAGCCGCGCCAGACGTACATGATCCTCCGCTGATAAGCACTACCTCGGGCGTGCCGGTTCCTGAAATGTAGAGATAGTGCCAAACATCCGTTCCGTTCACGCCGCGGGGACACGGCGTCAAAGTGATTTCGTTAGCGCCAACAGCAATCGCGGTCACGGTTTTCTGAGGCTGCGCCCAGGAATACTGGACAGTGTAAACGGTCGGAATCCCACCACTGCTGCCTCCACCTTGGTCTCCCGACAATGCGGATACAACAGCCTCGCTAGGGAGCCGTTGGCCGGGAGCGAAGTTGATCGTGCCATCGGAATTGATGAATAGCCCGGTCTTGGCAGGAGTAGCTCCGTTCACTCCGAACAAGAGGGAGAGACTGGCGCTTGGTTCGCTCGTGGCGCCGAAAAGAGGTTGAGAGATCCAACGAAAGCGTCGGCTAAGAGGAGCGTTCGTGGTCGGATCGGGGGCAAGTGACTCAAAGTCGAGCGAGGACGAGTCGAAGACACCGGGCATGTCCGCCTGCTTCGCGGCCGCAGGCAGGTTCATTCCCCCTGAAAGATTCTGCACGGCCGAGAACACGTTGGGCCCCGTTAGCTTCGCAAATGCCGAGGCGGCCAGCCCGTGCAGCAGCTCGGAGTTGAGATTCAGGACGAGAGTGCGGGATTTTACAAGAAACGGCGGCCCGCTCGCGGCGTCCGAGACGAAGGAGGGTCCGCTTGGGGACGTGGCTTCGAACTTGGGAGCCCGCGCGACCGGGGCAAGTTCAATGGGCCACCATCGGGGGCGCTCCTTGGCAAGCTCCAGGATTGGGGGTTCCGTCGCTACGGAGGGCATCGCGGGAGGTTGCTTCTTCAGCAATAAGCTCAGTTGTTCCTGGGATACAAATTCGTCTGCGCCCATTCCGCCTAACTTGTCGGCGTCTGCAGCCTTGAAGGCGTACGGCACGGTCGTCAATTGAACCCGGGCACGTACCATTCCATCATCCGGGGTAACACTGACGCCAACCCAGCGAGACTTTCCTGACACAAACATGTCCGCAGGAACACCACCTGAGTTTACCAATCCGAGTAGGGCGGTGAAACGGCCCTGACTATCCACAGTGACACTCTGAGCTTCCGCCCAAAACGGTACCCCTCCGTTGTCGTCCTGGTAGAGCGAAAAAACTATTCCACGCGGGCCGGGTCTTACACTCCCATCAAGTTCCCGTATCGTGCCGCTGAACTTGACCACGGTAGGGATCGGAGAGGGATCATCCTTGGAACTTGTAGCCCGGGTGGCTTCGGCAGGAGTAGCAGGTTGAGCGGCTAGCGGAGCTAGTAAAGAGAGCAGGAGGAATATGTTCAGAGTGCACCGCTTCATGTCAGCATCCTTTGCCGAGAGTTGAAATCGCTGCGATTAGTGCAACCCGGTCTCCAGTCGAAAGAACGGAAGGACGCTGCTCCACAAAGGCTTCAATCAAGGAGGACTCACACTTGCGATCCTGTTTGAGAGACTGCTCCCAGTGATGAAAGTATCGCGATAGGTTGTCGGTTCCTTTTCGCAACCCAACGCGATTCTCCAGTAGCACTGGCTTCAGGCGGATTTCGCATCTGGCTGCTGTGGAGCACGGTCAGACCGCCCTTTAGGTCGACCCCTTTGCCGCACAACGCTCAGGAATCCGGTACACACAATAAGGCGTCGCTTCTCCCTTATCCCAAATCGGAACTAGCGGCCCAAAATGACCCAGACAGTTACCTCGCCCGCAAGCTATTGAAAGCACCTGAAAGGGATGGACCGGTAGGGCACAGCTTCTCCAGCTGTGCCGCGAAGCCTTGGAGTCGGAGTGTCGGCGCCGCTCCTGGCTGCTGCGGCCTGGGTGCAGACTTACCCAATGCTTGCTCATCACCCATTGACCGCAAGGTACGTACTTTCGTCGTTCCAGCTTCTACGCGAGGGGCATGTGAACTGCTGTCGTCAGAGCTGTTTTCTCAGGTCCAAGCATGCCCCTACGCCGCTGTCACCAAGAACTGCCCGCACTTCATCCACGTTGGTGGAACGCGTTCCAAGTCAACGCTCTATGCACGCTCCTGCTTCTCGCCAGCGCATGCAACCTAGCAAGCAGAAAAACAGTCGCAGATCGGCCGCCGGCCGTGACGGTAACGGTGGCACCAGACGGAGCATCCATTCCATCAGGTGGGAGTCAGACGTTTTCCGCGACGGTGACGAATGCTAGCAGCACGCGCGTAACGTGGTTGGCGAGTGCAGGTAGCATTTCGAGCGCCGGCGTTTTCCAGGCGCCCCACGTGACGGCGAGCACTGCGGTGACGATCAGGGCCACGAGCGTGGCGGACACCACGGCGAAGGCAACGGTAATGGCAACGGTTGAGCCACCCGCGCTCGGGGTTGTGGTCTCGGTTTCGCCAGCCGGGGCAAATGTTAGTTCCGAGGGCACGCAGCAGTTCATTGCCGTCATAGGGAACACCAGCAACCCCGCTGTCTTATGGTCAGCCAGCCAGGGAGTAATCTCTACGGGAGGGCTCTACACCGCACCAGCCGTGAGTTCCGATACTGCGGTGACGGTGACGGCCACCAGCGTGGCGGACAGCACGAAATCTGCAACGGCGAATGTCATCGTGCAAGCGCCACCACCGCCGGTGACGGTAACGGTGACACCGTTGAACCCGACTGTCCCGTCGGCCGGAACAGTGCAGTTCACCGCTTCCGTGCTCAATGCGAACAATCCGGCGGTGGTCTGGTCGTGCACCACAGGAACGATTTCGGCCACGGGGTTGTACACAGCGCCATCCGTGGCTGCGGACACGACTGCGCACATCACAGCCGCCAGTGTTGCGGACCCGTCGGTCCAAACGTGGACGCAGATCCACATCACCGCACCCCCTGCTGGAGCGCCGCTTCAGATCACGACCGCCACCCTGCCCGGGGCTTCAGCCGGAAGCGCTTATACCGCGCTGCTGGTCGCTACGGGTGGAACCGTACCCTACACCTGGAGGATCGCGCCGGGAAGCCTGCCAGAAGGCATCGTTCTCGACGCCAGCAGCGGAACCATCTCGGGCGTGGCTAACCAGTCCGGGAACTTCGCGCTGACGGTACAGGTGGACGATTCCTCTTCGCCTCAACAAACGGCGACCACCACCCTCGCCCTGGACGTGCAGGTAACGCCACCCGGAGACACGATTCCGGATTCATTCTTCGGCATTCACATCAACAAACTGACGAATCCGTGGCCGACAGCGCTGGGATTTAAGTTCGGTGGCTTCAGAACGATGGCCAGCCAGACTAAGTGGAATGACATCAACACCGCGCCCGGAGTCTACAACTGGTCGCGGCTGGATAGATGGCTGGCGCTGGCAGAACAATCGGGCCAGGATGTGATGTTCACGATGTTCTACACGCCGGCCTGGGCATCGTCGAGCCCAACGGCGGGGTGCGCTAATGGAAGCTTCCCGGCCGGTGGTTGTTACCCACCGAACGACCTAAACTCCGATGGCACGGGCAGCAACCAACACTTCCGCGATTTCATTACGGCGCTGATGGCGCACGTGGGGCCGGGGAAGATCCACTACCTGGAAATCTGGAACGAGCCCAACATCCAGTCCGAGTGGATGGGCACTTTCCCGCAACTAGTACGAATGGCGCAGGACGCATCCACGATCGCCAAAGGCGTGGATCCAAACATCAAGATTGTCGCCCCGCCGGAAACAGGAGACGGAGGCAACCCTGGCTTGCTGATGAACTGGACCGCAAAGTTCCTGGCGGCGGGAGGCGGCCAATATGTGGACGTGATCGCGCTGCACGGGTATGTAGTCCACCCGGAGGATTTCCTGGTGCGGCTGGAGAACCTGCGCAGCGTGATGGCGGCTTATGGCGTCACCGACAAACAGATTTTCGATACCGAAGGCAGTTGGGGAATCTTCAGCAATACGTATGACCCGGACCAGCAGGTGGCGTTCACCGGGCGAAGCTACCTGGTTCATGCCAGCGCGCAGGTGGATCGCTACTACTGGTATGCCTGGGATCTGCCGAATACAGGTAACTTCTACAGCGGTCAGGCGCAAGCGGTGACGGCGCCAGGTATGGCGTATCTGGAGGTGTACCGCTGGTTGCATGGCGCCGCGCCGAGCGGGCCCTGCGCGGTGAACGGGACGGTGTGGACCTGCAGCTATACGCGGGCGAACGGATACAGGGCGCTGGCAGTCTGGGATGCGGTTCAGACCTGTGGCGGCGGCTCCTGCACCACGGCCACGTACGCCGTGCCCACGGGCTTGGTGCAGTATCGTGACCTGCAGGGCAACCTGACGCCTCTGAGCGGTAGCCAGGTAAAGATCAGCCTGAAACCAATCCTTATCGAAAATCAAAGTGCCTGGTAGGCTGTCCAGGGCTAGGGAAAAGAGGTGAAGATGTGGCGGGCTTCCTGCCGCAACCGGCAAGCAGCCCAGTCACGATAACAGCGGAGGCGAGGGTGTTCACGCCGCCATTGTGCCGATGCAGTTCCGCCGCATCGAACTCTGCTCTTGATCTCTGTGCCAGGGGGAGGAAACGCTCGGCCCCAGCCTGTTCCAAGAGCTTATGGGGCGATGACCGGTGCGTGCCGTCAACTTATTTCATGGTCACTGTTCTATGGGAAGTCTGTTGAATTCTTTTGCCCCCGAAGTTAAGCGCTCTTGGAACCTCGATGCGCTGCGATGCAGCCCCAGGTGAGAGTCTTCCGGTGCGCCTGCTGTTACAGGAGGGCAACTGGCGAGGGGCGGTGGCGGGAGAATCGGGCACGTCCAGCCGCCCTCATCAACTCCCCACCCAACCCGCGAACGTCTACGTACGCGCCTTTCAGGGGGTTCCAGCCATCTGCCGCGCCTTCCACTGAACACAACGGGATTTATAATTCTCGGACCCAGGTCGGACTGCCTGCGCGATTCGTCTCTTCCACGGCAACGGCGTTGGCTGACCTGCCCTACCCCAATCCAGCCTTCGTTCGCTTTCGGGACTGCGCGGGTGAAAAAAGCGGGCGCGAATCGCTTTGAAGTTGACTTAACTAGGTACCGCAATATGATTAACTCAGAACCTGCCAGGGACTTAAGACGACCGGCCTGGTGCTATTAAATACCGAGCCGCCCTGACCAATCCGAACTGCATAGGAGTCCGAAATGGCTGTCAAAATCATACCCGTTAGCGTGAAGGAGCAGAAGCAGCAGAAGAAATCGGGTCGCGTGATCCGAGAGAACCAACAGCCACCCCAACCCCAGCCGGAGCCCGATCTGATCGATCCGGGCCTCGCCCTGACTGAGAGGGTCACCGAGACCGAGAGCTCCCACTCCTGCACCTGTGGCTCAAGAGGCCATGGAGCTAGACGCTAGTCACGGTGCCCTGGTCGGAGCTCCAGGGACTCCGTAGATTCCTGCTGGCGACATCATTCCATGAACAGCGCCGACAGCTCGTGCCAGGAATTCGGGATGCAAGGATCCCCAACGTGGGCCATTCGTTCGCAACACGCACGCCGAAACCGGAGCCAGATTTGAAGGTAACGTCACACTTTTGAAAAGTAGGGCGGTTTCTTGGCCCGCTAAAGAGTCTCGACAAACGGCGTTGTTTTTCCCATGATTGACGGATTTTGAAACTGATCTTCCGGGGCTAGTTGTTGTGTTCTATGCTTATAGGCAGACATTCTTGGTATTGACGAAGATTGTGATCCGGGACGAGAGTGACGACCAAAAATCTTGTTCGGGTCGTCACCAGGACGTTGCGATCTGCCAAATCTATGCTGCGCTTTCCTTGAGGAGACACAATGCCGAAAACTAAAAGGAAGACAGCCACCGCACGGGCCGCTACCCCTGCCGACCAGGCAACAATGGTGGTCACCCTCTATGGCGGGACGCGCGAACCGCCGGTCGTTCTTTGTCGAAGAGCTTGTTCTGGAAACCGTCGAAGATGCGAATGAGGAAATCTTTGCCTTCGATCCGCGACACCAAATAATCGCGCAGGTGTCGGTCATGACGCAATTGACGGGGCAGCTGGTCCTCTATTTGGATGCAGTGTCTCGGGCGGGTATGCTGCTGCCCGAATAGCAATGGCAGCGCCCGCCGTCACAACACTGGGCCTCAATAATCCTTCTGAGACGACGGTCGTAATCGGGAAGTTGGCGGACCTGAAAGACGTGAAACCAGGTGAGCGTACTCTTGATTTGCCTAAGCAGGGCAGCCACAAGGCGAACTGGGCGCAAAACTCGAGCAAGTTGCGTGAGTCGATGAACGAGGGAAAGCCCATTCGCGATGCATCGGCGGGTAACCCTGGGAGTAATACTGGATTCCTGCGAGCGGAGAGGAATCTGCTTCAGAACCACGGCTGGACGCTGCAAAGGGGAGTACTGGATGCCCCCGAAATAGGAGGATCAAATGTTGCATATCGATCCAAGTCCCGAACGCGCGAGATTGACTTTCAAGGATGCGGCACTGTCCAGCTTTAGATTCCTTTGCGATCTTGCGTTCCGCCCAGTTCAAGAGGAAGACACGTTTGTGCGCTATGAGTCCTCACTGGTGTTCGTAAACGTCTATCATGGTCGAGCTTCGTTCGAGCTGGGCGTCGAGATTGGCAGGTTGGCCGAAGCGGGCGAAAAACTCACGCTTTATGACATGGTCGCTCGGACTGGTGCAGAAGAAGCCGAGGGATTCGGCCAGCACGTTATGTTTCAGGTCAGCACGCGAGAAGGAGTGCAGGAACTCGTGCCGAAGCTAGCTGGCCTCGTTCAGAAATACGGCCCTCAGTTTTTGAACGCCGATGCCAACGCCTATCGGGAAGCCCTGGAGGCTAGGTCACGGGCTGCTGCGGAATATGAGAAGCAGGTTCCCCTGAGGAACCTACGGGGCAAAGTGGAGACCGCTTGGCAGGCGAAGGACTTTGCACGGGTGATTGAACTGTCCCAGGCAATGCGGGACGATCTGACGGAGGTCGAAGCCAAACGTCTTGCGTATGCCGAGGGACAACTCCTGCCTGCCGACACCGGTGCGTCCCGGCGGGTGGCCCAGCCTTGATTTGAATTTGTTTGCACCAGTGCTGCTCCATCTCCGGTTTGAGCCGGGATGGGGAAGCGCGAGGGGCAAGGGACGGCGTTTGAGTCCCTTGCCTCTCGCTCTGAGGGTGACCTGCCCCCTGCTTTCGTTCACGTAAGAATACGACAACTTTGAAGGTGCAGCATGCCATCTTGTTTGAGCCGAATCCTCTCGCCGTCGAGCGCGCTAAGAGAAATCTGGAACTAAACAGCCAGTCCGTCCTCCGCAGAGATTCCAAGTTGTCCGGCTAGTTCAATCGGGCAGGCAAATAAGTCCTGAAGCACAGCCCCGGAAAGCACGGAATTCTCGTGCCCTTCGACATCGATCTTGACGGCACTGATTCGCGGAATACTCGTTGACTGCATCCCGGTTGGCGTTGATCAAATGCGGAGGAACTTCGAGCCCTTTCTTCGACGAGAGATGCGTTCTGGAGTGGCGGTATTCCAGCATTCGACACTATAGTGTTATGATTCTACTATAGAATCAGTTCTGTGAGGACAAGTTACGTGTCGGAAAAAAAGAAGACTCGAGGGATCTTGAGTTTGAGCGAGATTGGCCGCCGTGTGCGGGAAGAACGAATTCGGCGAGGATTTTCACTGGAACAATTGAGTCAGCGATCACGGGTGAGCCGCAGCATGATTTCCGCCATCGAACGAGGAGCCAAGGCGCCCACTGTCGTCGTCCTCCACCGCATTGCGACCGGTCTTGACACAAGCCTCTCCCGCCTTGTCGAAGAAGAGACCAGCGCGCGAGTAATTGTTCTGCGCCACAGCCGGCAAAAGGTGGTGAGGGCAGCGGCAGGGTGGGAACGGCGAATCCTGTCCCCCGTCTTACCAGGAGTTGAATTCGAACTCATGCGCATCACGGTTGGCCCACTGGTAAATGCCCCCATGTTCCTCCCTCACGCCCACGGCTCGCGCGAGTATGTAGCCGTGGAGAAAGGCACGCTGCTGTTCACGCTCGATGGCGAACCACATACCCTAAAGGCTGGTGACAGCATTTACTTTGATGGTGACTGCATGCACGGATTTCGAAACCCCAGTCGCGTTCCCTGCGTCTACTACCTGGCAATGGACGTCTCGGGTGACGCCGCCGGAACCAACCATCGTCCAGCTCCGCCAGAGGTTGAGTCCACGAGTGAGATGCATCCGAGTAAGCGCGAAGTGGGTTCTGCGAGCACCAAAATGCCACGCCGTCGCCAAGTGCAGGAGGTGGTCCTGCCTGAATGAATCCGTGGCGGGAAGAAGCGAACGAGATGAATTATCCCCTCTCCGACCGCGATGGGAGTGGTCCGCCGATGAGATCAAGCGTATCGGGTATCGCGTGGTGGGCATGATCGCGGAGCACCTCACGACCCTGCCAGACAAAAAAATGGAGACCTCCCGATCGCGGTCATAGCCAGCGCCGGCACCGTGAATACGGGCGCCATTAATCCGTTGGACGAGATTGCCGACGTCTGCGAGCATCATAAGCTCTGGCTACACGTCGATGGAGCGAGGACGACTCCAGCTTCGACTGGGACATAAAGCCACTTGTGCGGGTCCAAAGTAGCTGGAGTTTTTCGATGAGTCCCCCTTCAGAAGCTCCCCATTCTCTTCTCTTGTCCTAGCTCGCTCAGCCTCAGGGCCTCCGCGCGGGCACAAGCCTTTTGCGACACTTGACTGCGTCGCCTCGATTTTTATCGTTGTGTTCTATAATGGAACTATGACACTATAGTGTCACATCAACGAAAGGCGGCTGAATAAAAGATGTCTGGAACAGGAGCCGGAGCGACACGAGCGTTTCGTGCTCCAAACCGAAATCAAGATGTGAAAGGAAAATGCCAGATGAACAATCAGATGAACAGAAAGAAAGCGTGCGTAGCATTCATTGTGCTCCTTACGTGTGCCTTGGCTGGTCAAGCA
The DNA here is from genome assembly GCA_041494805.1 of Terriglobia bacterium. GTDB lineage: Bacteria > Acidobacteriota > Terriglobia > Terriglobales > Acidobacteriaceae > JBGQBN01. The sequence goes on from JBGQBN010000040.1 coordinate 31,157, forward strand.
TTGGCGCAGGGCCCGGAATTTAAATCCAATGCCGATGACCTCGCGAAGATTAGCAGCGTGGTGGAGGAGTTCCGTCAGGATATTATTCACAAGGACGGGTACGCCATAACGAAGCTCATCCTGAACCCCGATGTGCTCTTTCATCACACCAACACCCAGGAAGAGGTTGATGGCGCCCGCAAACAAAACGCTCAGTTCGATGGGGTTGGCCCGAGCCAGCTAGATGGATTTGTGAAATTACTCGCTACGTCGAAGGACAAACTCGAAGAGAAATTTCGCAATATCGAGATTCGCCAGGACGGTGATCTAGGGCTGGTGACATTTAATTACGATTTTGTCATCAACGACAAGGTTCACCATTCAGGCCTCGAACACTGGCAGGTGTGCAAAATTGATGGGCAGTGGAAGATCTTGTCCGTTACCTGGACGGTCTATATTCACAGCTGACAGCCAACAGCGCTCATCGTCTGCACCGCGCGCCATTCACACCTTATCCTAAGAGTGGAGGGCAAAGGTCATGAGCGCAACAATCGGCGATGCCTGAAGCTGGAGTCTAGAGCGCGGTTAAATTCGCTTACATATTAAGGAGTGGGGAGCCAATGCCTGTTCTTCAGTACGTCCATCTCGATGTTTTTACGAACCAGCCATTCACGGGCATCCAGCTGGCCGTGTTCCTCGATGCGGCGGGAATTGACGAACGGCGGATGCAGCGGATCGCGAATGAAATGGCTTTCCCCGACACCCCGTTCGTATTTCCTCCCGAGGTTTCCGGCACCGACGCGCGCGTTCGCATTTTCACGCCATCCCGGGAACTACCGATGGCTGGAAGTCCGACGATCGGAACGACTTTTGCGCTCGCGGGAGCAGGACGCCTGCGTGCGGGCGCCGATAAGACGGTGCTCGGCCTCGGTATCGGACCAACGACCGTGGGACTCGAATGGGGTCAGAACGGCCTGCGCTTTGCTTGGATGACGCAACCGATTCCGACATTCGGGCCCATCGTCACCGACACCGTTGCGGTCGCCGCGGCAGTTGGTGTGCAGCCGTGCGACCTTGCAGGCGGAGACTTGCCGGTGCAAGTCGCGTCGTCCGGAGTCCCGTTTCTGTACGTTGCGCTAAACTCGCGCGCGGCGGTCGATGCGGCAGCCGTCGATCGCCCGAAGCTGTGCGCGTTACTCCGGCCGCTGGATCTCGAAGAGCACCCTGTTTTCGTATTCTCGCCCCAGCCGGCCAATGATGATGCCACGGTGTACAGTCGAATGTTCGCGCCCGGCTTCGGCATTCCGGAGGATCCCGCCACTGGCGCCGCCAGTGGACCGCTGGGTGCATATCTGCTCAAGTACAAGGCTGTATCGGCCAAGACTGCGTCGCGGCTCGTGAGCCTCCAAGGCGTCCGGATGGGCCGCCCAAGTCGTATTCACATTGCGCTCTCTAGCCGTGCTGGAGTTCTCGAAGAGGTTCAGGTCGGCGGCGAGGCGGTGGTCGTCGGCGAGGGAACGATCCGCGCATAGCCGGCTGCTTGCTTTATGCCGTACCGGTGATCGCCTTTGTGATTGCGTGGGCATGGCTTGAGGAAATCCCTTCAGCGTCGGCCTTGCTGGTGGAGTGCTCGCGTTTGGCGGCGTGGTGCTCGTCAACACACTCGGTCGAGACCAACGACGCGAATCAGCACGCTCATCTTTTCGAATTCTTCGAGCCTGTAGAGTGTCTTGGTGTCGGAGATGCAGTCAATGGCGAGGACGGCATCGAGTTGGCCGATTTCATGCTGCAGGATTTCGGGGAGATCGCGGTCGTCGCCGCACGCACTTCGTGCCGATTGTCCGCGAGGTTCTGCTATCGGACCGTGATTTCTTGGGGCTGCTCTATCTGCGCGACGTAATCAAGCACGACAGAGTGTGAAGTCGTGGAGGTGTAGTCCGGGATCGTACCTCGCGAATGAGAGCAAGGTTGCAGGAGGGCGCATGAGAACCCTAATCGTGGGTATTGGAGCACTGGGCGGACTGATTGCTGCCCGACTGCGGGCGGCCGGATCGCCCGTTTGGCTGGCGACCCGGAACGCTGAATCGGCAGCGAGGCTGAAGGCATCCGGGCTACGGGTGACTGGTGTGGGAGGCGCACTGTCGGTCGAGACCGTGGAGGTCGCCCCCTTAGACGAGTATCTTACCGGCAGCAGGTTTGATCTGATCGTTCTGGCTACCAAGGCTCACGACGCCATCGAGGTGGCGTCAAGGTTGTCTGGGCTGCTCGAACCAGGTGGCACCCTGCTGCCGATCCAGAACGGCGGTGTGCCCCAGATGCTCGGGGACCGGCTCGGGGAATGCGTGCTGGGAGGTCTGTCCAATCTTGGCGCGACCATGACTGAACCGGGTATTTACGAGCAGCGCAACGCGGGTCATCTACTGATCGGTGAACTTGCTGGTGGCGAAAGCGAGCGGGCGGAGCGAGTTCGTCAATGGCTTGGCCGCGCGGTGGAGCTAAGGGTCACGCCAAATCTTCGCGGGGCTGTCTGGTCGAAGCTCCTGCTGAACTGCTCGGTTACCACCCTCGGGGCAGTCGCGGGAGGGACGATGCGCGAGTACATCACCTCGTCAGAGGGTCGCGAGGTCTTCGAGCAAGCCTATGACGAGGCCCTGTCAGTGGCCCTGGCAAGCGGCGCACGACCGGAACGGATGATCGTCGAGCCGATTCCGCCAGCCCGGTCTGGGCGCAGCGTCCCGAGCGAAGAGTACGATGCCTGGCTTGATCAGATACTCAAAGGCTACGGTGATGTCAGATCCTCAATGTTGCAGGATATCGAGCGCGGGCGCATTACCGAGATCGACTTCATCAACGGATACGTCGTAAGCATCGCTCCGCAATTCAGCGTTCACACTCCCGTAAACGCCGCGATCGTGGAGACGGTCCATGCGATCACGCGCGGGCAGTTGGCTCCGGACCCGTCGCTGCTGGAACTAATCCTGCAAGCGAGCCAATAAGCGATCGGGGAGACTGTGATCTTGCCGGCCGCTATTCAGGAATGTGAGTTCCGACTTAAGAAGCCAAACAAGGCAAACCAAGAAGCTCGATCGATCAATATCTCCTTACGCAAACTCGGACGTGTGTGCTCGCTAAACTAAGACTATGCAAGCGAATGGCTTCGTATTTTCGGCCCGATATGCCTCGACCTTTTTCAGGAAATGATCGGCGGCTGCATCTGGGACGAAAACAGTCGCAACTATATTTGCCGTCTCGGATTCCTGGCGAACGGCAACTAGCTCAATGTTCTTTCTTCGATTTTCAAGCAGGTCGGCCGCCATCTCCGAGCCCGGATGGATCTCAAAGTCCAGATAGAAACCGGGTGTGCCTTGCGCCAGATCAGGTTCGCGCTCACGGCGCCAGGCCTCGGCCATCGTCAGCGCAGCATCGAGAGTGGATCGGATTGCCTGGGCGTGTGTGGCCCGATCACGCTGGGGCAGCGGCGATCGTGGCGGCGGCGTTTTGCTGGTGTAGGGTTCGGGCCGGCCGTTTTTTCGGAGGTAGAGATGCGGGCGATCGCGCGGTAAGTCCGGCATCTATCGGGAGGCTGCCTTTCGTTCCTGTAGAGCCATCAAGAGAGCGTCGGCGTGATTGAAGTTTCTGCCTGGCTGATCGAGCAGAACGAAGATCTCCGAATCACCCTGGGTGGTGCCAAGATTCCGTGCCAGAGTGGCAAGCAATTGGGATCGCTGTACGTGGGCTGCCAGAGTCCTGCAATGACACTCGACTACTTGCCTCGTGAGCTGCTGCAGGGTGTTCGCAATCTTAGCGACTTCGCCGGGGTCCTTGTCCTGGATAAGTGGACGTGCAATAGCGATGGACGGCAGGCAATCTTCTGTCGGAAAGCGCCAAAAAGCCAGCGATATTGCGGTTGCCCTGATTGCACATCGAGCAGGAGTGCAACTCGCCGTCGATTCGACTTTGGCAACACCGGTGGCGACTCGCCCGCTTGTCCTGGGTGCGGACTTCGTCGTGCATTCTCTAACCAAATATCTCAACGGCCATGGCGATGCTCTGGGCGGTGTCGTTATTGGAAGGCGCAGATCTCTCGCCGACCTTCGCCGGTCGTCGTTGATCCACTTGGGCGGAGCTTTGAGTCCTTTCAACGCCTGGCTGATCCGACGCGGGCTGCGTACGCTTGAGCTGCGGATGCGCGCTTGTGCCGAAAGCGCGATGAAAGTGGCTACGCTTCTCGAAACACATGCCAGGATCAAGGCGAGTCATCTATCCGGGACTACCGTCACATCCACAATATGATTTGGCTCGAAACCAAATGGAGAACTTCTCCGGCATGCTGACGTTTCAGGTACATGGTGACGGGATGGAAGTGGCTCGAAAAATTGCACAGCGCACGCGGGTCTTCTATCTATGCGGTGTCCTTGGGTAAACAGCAAAGCCTGATCTATTACATCCCGACGCAAGACGTGTTGCGGACATCCTTTCATCTCACGCAAGCGCAAGAAGAGAGCTATCGCAGCTTTGCCGGCGACGGTAGCCAGTGTGCCGGAGCTGGACATCGGGGTTGAGCAGCAGCCAATCGGCGCCGGGTTCTCCGAATGGCATGCCGACGCTGCCTGCGTTCACGACTCGAGTCGTGCCGACCATCCGGTCAAACTGCATGTGGGTATGGCCGCAGACGACCACGGAGACGCCGAGTCCTTCGAAGATGGGCAAGAGCCGGTCATCGGGCGTGAGGCGGGTAAAGGTTTCGGTGTCGTTGCGCGGTGTGGCGTGGCAGAAAAGCACGTCGCCGCGGCCAGGAATCTCAACATGGCATGTGGGCGGCCAGCCTTCTAACAACCGCTGATGTTGGGTGTTTAGTTGCTGCGCGGTCCTGAATTCATTTTCGCCGCTGGCATTCCACGCCGACGCGCCAATTTACATCCCATTGCCAAGACTAGGATTCCAGCAGCGCCCGTAACTTATGAGCGTATCTGCGGCTCGACGTAACCACCGTTCCTTCTGCCAGTTCGATGTCGTATACCCCATCGAACATCGGACGAATCTCGCTAATCCGGGCACCGTTCACGATGGCCGATTTCCCCACGCGGATGAAGTGGTGTGGCGCCAGCTTCTCTTCCAGGTGTGCCATGGTTTCCCGCAACAGGTGACTGTCGCTGGCGGTGTGTATGCAGGCATAGTTTCCCGTGGCTTCGATCCACAAAACGTTGGAAACGGGAACAAAGAAAATCCGCTTCTTGTCCTTCACCACAAAGCGTTCGAACGGCCGGAGACTACGGAGAGATTTTAGCAGTGGTTCGAGACCTAAATTTGCGTTCCCGCGCTGTTCGAGGACCTGGCGTGCGTGCGCCAGGGCCCTGGCAAAT
>JBGQBN010000010.1:0-98021 GCA_041494805.1 Terriglobia bacterium
GATGTATTTGAGTTTGTTCTCGATAGCCCGCAGCGAGGCGCTGATGCCGGCGGGCCCTGCGCCCACGATCAGAACGTCATACACATCGCCGGTCCGAACCGGTGGTGAACCGGCGAGACGGCGCGAAATCAAGTCAATACATTCGCGGCCTTGATTCACAGCGTTCTTCACCAGGGCCAGGCCGCCCAACTCGCCGGCGATGAACAGGTTGGGGACGCTGGTTTCATACTCAGCGGTCAGATAGGGGAGGTCGGCGCTCATGCTGGGGTTGGCCATGACCATCGTAATAGCACCGACCGGGCAGGCTTCGGCACAGAGGCTGTGGCCGATACACTTGTGTCCGTTCACGATGACTGCCTTGCCTCCTAGCAGGGCAAGCACATCACCCTCGGGACAGACCGCCGTGCAACTGCCGCAACCAATGCAGTAGTTGTTGTCAATATGGGGATGCTGGGATCTGGGTCCCTCGGAATACAAGGTGCCCTTTTCCGCGGCCTGGTGCGCTCGCGCCTCTTTCTCCTTCAGGCTTTTCAAGTAGCCACGCACGAAGAGCAGCGTGATCACGGACGCGACGACGAAAGCAAAGAGAGTATCCATCTCAGTAGAATCCCATCATCATCACGACCACGATGTGAAAGACGGCCAACAGCGCGAACGAGTAGCTGAACGGCTTGTGAACCACATGCCACAGGTGGAAGACCTGTTGCGAACGTGAGAGGAACAACACTCGCTTGGAAATCGCCGCTTCTTCCCGAGCCGAGGCAATCGCCTTCTCCAAGCTGGCATTGCGCGTGGGCCAGAAGCCTCCGAGGGTTAACATCGCCTCGCCAAAGCTCAAGGCGTGACGGCGCAGCTGGGCGACGCGGAAGGCGCGCGCCAGGTCGAGCACCATCATGTAACCCAGCGCCGTGACTATGGACAATTCCTGCACCCTCTCCGGGCTGGGCAGGCGTAGAAGCGAGCGGACATCCGCTTCCGGTAACAACCGCTGTTTCTCCAGGCGCTGCGAAAGCTGGGCCTGAACTTCCTGCAGTTCCTTCAATGACATTTCGGCTGAATTTAACCTGCGGGGAATCTGCGCGTAGAGATAGCGTCCGATCACGCCACTCAGCGAGACCGCCACCATGATCCAGAACGCCATTCCAGCAAATCCGCGAAACTTGAACGAAGAGTGAAAGGCAACGATGAAAGGCGCCGTCAATCCCAGGAGGACATGAATGTCCAGCCAGTGCCGTGAACTGCCTTGCCGGGACAGCCATAGCCAGCGCTTTCGCAGCGGGTACACGAAGATTCCGAGAAACATGGCGAAGCCCATGAAGCCGAGCTTCACTCCGATCGCCCCACTCGGCTTGAGCAGAGCGTGTTTCGGAGAAAAGGGCCTCTCCGTGGAACTGAGCGTGTAATAACTGAACCCATAAATAGCCAAGGCGATGATCAGAGCAATGGCCAGCGCATAGCCGGTCACCAGACGAATGCGATGGGCCCGCTCCCCGTTCTGGGCGGGCATGACTGCCGTTGCAACTGCTGCGGTAGCGCTCATTTGTTTGCGACCTGTTCCTCTGTGCTTACTGAGAATCTCTTGTAATCCGTAAAGTGGTGAATGTTTCGCCAGTGCTGGCGCGGGGTTTCCACTTCGACGCTGGCCTGTGCCGGGAACCAGTAGGGCTGCTTCATGTCGTGGAAAGGAGCGGGAGCGAACTCCACTTCCGAACGCAAAGTCTTCAGACCAACGTCCTCCATGGTGTTTTCGATGCCGGCGACGATCCTGGTGATCACACCGGTCTGGGGATCAATCCAGGCCATCCCAGAAAGCTCGAGGGGATATTCCCGTCCGCGCAGCGCCAGGGCTGCCGGCGAGCGCGTGCCGCGAACATGCTGAAAGGCAACCTTGCTCAGCCGATGGCCGGCCACCACTTCATCCTCCAGCGCGGTGAAGTGGAAGCTATCGGCGTAGTAGGGATGGAATACCAGAAACAGCGTGGCGAAGCCGTTGCTCACCAGCATCGGCGTATTCTTCTTGTCCGGTTTCGCTTCGTGTAGCGCTAACCGCGACTCGTCCAGACTCAATTCCCCGCCCACATTGGTCAGGATCACCAGGTAGTCGTAGGTGGATTCTTGCTTCAGCTCGACTTTGTCGTCTTGCCCGAGTTTTTCCTGGGTCACCTGTTCGGTGCATTTCAGATCCGAGAACTGCTCAAGAAAGCCCGCCACCTGCTGGCTGGTGCGGGCGAGTATGGCGTCGAGATCATTGGCGCCGCCAAATGCCGGATGAGCCGCAAAGCAGATGATGGCCAAAGCGGCCAGAGTGCCGTGCAGCCATCCACCTTCGTGATGTGACGTCCTCATCATTATCATTGGTGTTTCGATTTCGAATCAAAGCGGTAGCCGAGTGTGAACATCCACTGGTCGTAACTGAACTCACCGCGGTTGACGGTGAAACCTCCCTGCATGAAATAGTGCATTCCAATAGAAAAATCGAGGTTTGAATTTATGAAGCGCGAGCGGTTGACACTTGACAGCGGCGAACTGAATGACTGATCCCCGGCGAGAACCTCCAGGCGAAGGCTGTCGCTGAAAGTCCGCGACAAGGAGAACGCCCGGTAGGATCCGTCACCGAACGAGCTGTTGAATCGCGAGTAATGGGCATCGGCCCGGAGACCCAGCCAGGGGAGATTTCCAAATGTGACTCCGTACATCTGATTCAAGGAGTTCTTGGCGTCGCCCGTCCGGTTACTGCGCCCCAGGTCGGTGTAGACCCAAATCTGCTTCGCTACTTCGACGCGGGCGCCCACGCTGAAACCCTGGAACAGGTACTTGTCGAGCAATCCGGTGCCGATCAGTTGCGGGTCGAAGGTGGGAATGTCACGGAAGTAGTTGTGGTTGAAATCCAGTTCAACCCGCGGGTGAGGCTGGATGCGTACCGTGAGAAAGCTGCGGCTCAGGCCGGGGCCGGGCGCCGGCACCGCCGGGTTTGCCCGTGGGCTGTCTGCCTGTAAAGAGTGGTAGATCGACAGGTACCGTTTGTAGAAGAAGCCGTTCTCGAAGAAGACAAACGGCCTGTCGATCTGCCACTTCAGCGTGCTGACACCCAGCCCGGATGTGCTGGTGTATCGAAAGGCATCGAAACTGCCGCCTTCGAAATTGATGAACGCGCCGCCAATACGCCGGTCGACGTTGAAATCCCAGGAGGTGGGATCAGGGGTTGATCCGGCGAAGATTCCCGCCGTGGTTCCCTCGGCCACCCTCCTCCCGAAGTATCCGCCGTCGATCGTATCCAGGCTAGAAGCCCACGGCAGGTAGAGCCGTCCGAATCCCGCCACCCAGGGTGAGTTGGGATTGTCGTAGATCATGCTGAGGTGGTAGGTCCGGTTGATCAGATCCTGCAGGGTCTGCGGTCCCGTAGAGGAGCGTGAATCCAGCCTCCCGCGCCAATAGCCGCTCAGATTCCAATATGTGCCGTTGATACGCGTGATGTCCGCGCGCAAGACCAGGCCAAGGTCGGAACTGGTGGTCGCGGAACTGCCGTGACTCATCGTGCCCAGATAGTCGAATCCAATGCGGCCGCGGGCGCGATTTACCGACGGCAGCGGAGGCCTGGGCACTTCTGCGCGCGCCTCTTCTTCGAGTGGGTCGCCTTCTGTAAATGTGATTACGGCGGGATACTTCCGCGTGGTACTCAGAGCCCGTTGCTGCACCAGCACCTGAGCATCCCCGTCAGAAAGGTACGCCAAGTCTCCCGGCTTCACCTGACGCTTAGGCAGGCGGATATCGGTGACAGCGGAGGTGTCCGCAACCGCGGATACCTCCAGTTCAGCCACTACGCGAGGATCGGTTGGATCAACGGTGACTCCTTGCTGGACGGGCAGGTCGCTGTCCTTGATCTCGAGCTTCATTCCTTCGGTCAACCCCGAACTACGGCCGCCATCCAGATAGGCGACGCCTTCCGCCACGTACTTAACTTTGAAAACGGTGCGGAGGTTGGGATCGAGGGCACGCAAAGCCAACACCGGCAGGTTGGCGTCTGCGCTGGTATCGGCCGCCGCGCTGCTGTTGGCCGGCGCTGGAGAGGCATTGGTATCGCTGTTTTGTGCCACCGTCGGCGTAACGGCGCCCGCAGGAGTTGGAGACAAAGTGGGGGAGGGTTGGCTCTGCTCTGCGGGTGCTTTGAGCGCTGCCGGTGGGGGTGGGGCTATCGGCGGAGCCACAGCCACTGATATTGAGGAACTTTGGGCGACGGGCTGTTTCGAGGTTGACTCCGGTGCTGCGACAGGAGCGGGCGTGCTGTTAGCTGAAGCAGTTTCCGCTGTCACGTGTGGAACTGGTGCGACCGTGATCGGCGAGGGTGTGCTGGCCATAGAGACGTTTCCCGAAAATGTTGTGCCTGATTGCGCTGCCGTGCGGTTGGGTTGCGCGGAGGCGATGGTTCCTGAACTGGAGCCTCCTGAAGTGGAGCCAAAGGTGCCTGGCGTTGGCCCACTGGCGGCCGGCACGTTGCCAGTTCCCGGGGCTCCGAGGCTGGGGAAGACCGTGCCTTCCTCCAGGCTGGCGCGGTTGGGATGCGCGGCCGTCGGCTGAGACGACGTGCTTGCCGTGGTCGAGGCCTCGTTGTCTGTGGACTGACCCGCCGGAAACGCGATCGAGGGTCCTGACGGCGGTGGCGGCGGAACCGGCGTAGAGTCAGCGCTGGCCACGGGCGGTGGCGTGCTCTGCCGGCGCCGGAAGATTCCGATCAAGCCTCCGGACGCGCCAGCGGTTGGCGCACCGCGGCGTGGACTTGTACGGGAACTCACCGCAGGACTGACGGTTAAGCTGATCCGGTTTCCGTCCGACTGCAGAGCATAGGGTTGTGCCTGGTCCAAATCCACCACTACGCGCGTGACGGGAGGGTTTGCGCGGTTCAGGCCCACCCGCACTGCGCGGACGCCGCTATGGTTGACGGCAATGTGTTGCTGTTCTGCGCCAGGCAATGTATTCGGCAAGTCGAGCACGAGCCGGTCTGGATCTTTCGCGGTGATGACGGAGGCCTTTACCGGAGCGCTGAGCGTGACCTCCACGCGCACGTCGTTCCCTGCGCGCACTACCTGCACACTTTTTACGGCCGCAGTTCCACTCGTCATGTCTTGCGCCATCGCCAACGACACCAACAGTAGGAGAGTTCCGAATTGTTTCTGTGCTGCCATCATTGCCCGTCGTCACTCGCTAGCGCTCCGCTTCGCGGCCGCAGTCACTTCGTAATTTGCCCTGCATTCCAGATCTAACCGCCGGCCTTTCCGTTGGGGTGGCACTGGTAGCAATTCGGGCTGTTATACACATAGCCACCTACACCGCGGTGGTTCGAATCCGTCTGCGACTTGGTATGGCAATTGGTGCACAGAAAGACCTTGTAGTCCGACGGATTCGTGTGGCAGTCACTGCATACTTTGGCGTTGCCATGGTTTTGTGGGAACCAAGTGTGGTTGAACTGGGCCCCCTGCCATGAAGTTGTGGTGTGGCAGGTCTGGCAGGTAGTGGGGAAGCCCGCCGCGATGTGGTTGGGGTCGTTCGTGTTCTGGTAGTCGGTTTTGTGACACGAATAGCAGTCAGTCGGAAGGTTGGTGTAGTTGTTGTTTACGTGGCAGCTGGCGCACGCCACCTTTATGTGCGCACCAGTCAGTGGGAAAGGCGTCTTGTTGTGATCGAAGGTTGAAGGAATCCACGCGGTCGTGTTGTGGCACACCTCACACTGCTGCGGGAATCCCGCCTGCACGTGGTTGGGGTTGTTGGCGCCGTTGAAGTCCTTCAAGTGGCACGACACGCAGGCGGTGGGCAAACCTTTGTAGACACCGCTGGAATGGCAACTCAAGCAACTGAGCGGGACGTGCGCGCCGCTCAACGGAAATCCGGTCTTATTGTGATCAAACTTCGCCCCGGACCAGGACGACGTCGTGTGGCAGGTGTCACAGGTTGTCGGGAAACCTGCCTGGGCGTGATTCGGATCGTTCGTGCCCTGGTAATCCTTCATGTGGCAGGTGATGCATGCCCCGCTGTTCAGCTGGTAATTCCCGTTTACGTGACACTGCGAACACTGCAGTGAAGTGTGCGCGCCGGTCAGGGCGAAACCGGTTTGCGCGTGGTTGAAAGTCCCATTTCCCCAGGACGTTGTGTTGTGGCAGGTTTGGCAGGTCTGCGGGAACCCCGCTTGCACGTGGTTGGGATCCTTGGTGCCTTGGTAGTCCTTCAGGTGACACGAAACACAAGACGTGTCCGTCAGGTTGTAGTTCCCGTTGACGTGGCACTGTTCACACGGGGTATTCGCGTGCTTGCCCGTCAAGGGGAATCCCACGAGGTTGTGATCGAAACTGGCGGGCTGCCAGGCGGTCGTGTTGTGGCAGCCCTGGCAGGTCTGGGGGAACCCGAGGGCCACGTGATTCGGGTTGTTCGCCTTCTGATAATCGGGCAGGTGACAGCCCACGCAATCCGCGGGCGTACCCTTGAACTTGCCTCCGATGTGGCAGGACATGCAATCCAGGGTCGCGTGCGTGCCGGTGAGCGCGAACCCCGTCATTTTTAGGTGGTCGAATTTGGCGCCAAACCAGTTATCCATTCCGTGGCATTGCTCGCAGGTAGTGGGGAAGCCGCTGGACACATGGCTGGGACCCGTAGCTGCCTGGTAGTCCTTGGCATGGCAGGCATAGCACTGCGTGGGCAGGCCCTGGAATTGCCCCGTCGCCGCGCCCTTGTGGCAGGAATCGCAGTCCAGCGCCGCGTGGGCTCCGATCAGCGGGAAGCGGTTCTGGTGCTGCTTGATCTGCTGCACCGAAACCTGCCAGCCTTTCACCGTGTGGCATTGCTCGCAACTGGCACCAAACTGGCGTTTGTGAATGTCAGCGTGGCAATCTGCGCACTTGGTGCCTACGTTGGTGAAGACCGGCTTGGTGTGGCACTGCGTGCAGGCCACTCCCTGATGCATGCCGCGCAGCGGGAAACGAGTCTGATTGTGATCGAACTCGGGTATGTTCCGAATGGGTTTCCACCCACTGAAGGTGTGGCAGTTCTGGCAGGGAATATTCAGGCTACCGTGCGGGCTGCGCGTACTGGTGTACGTCTGCGACTGGCCGCTTCCGGGCGTCCCGGAAGGGAGTAACAGTAGCGACATCACCAGGTTAATTAAGATCGTCGAAACCAACATGCCCCGCCTGAATCGGATTCGACCACGTCACACTGAGACGAAGGGACGAGTGCAAATCAGCCATGCAATTCGACGCCCAATCAGGGTAAACGCTTGGGTACCTCAGGAAAAGTTACATAAGTCCGTGTTCAGAGGGTCAACTGGGGGGGTGTCCAAATTCTTATCGCAAAAGGCGTGTACTTCTGAGTGAAGTAATTTCTTCGAATCAACCGTGCTTTTTACGCAATGCTGGAGGCGTTCAAAAAACTTGACGCGGTCAAAACTCTGAACGCTCGATCAGCAGACCACCAGTCAATTAGGGTAGCTTTCTGCGGTACTCCCGTCGTCGGACCGTGACAGGCAGCACATTCTTTAGGCGTCGGTTTATAGAAAAGCACTTTCTTGCCCTCGACGAGCTGGGTCTGTTTGTGACAGCCCTCGCAACGGACATTGCGATGCAGGCCTTCCAGCGGGAAGGAAGTCCGCTTGTCGTGGTCGAACAATGACGGTTTCCACTTCATGCTGTTGTGGCACTCGACGCAGGGCGTGATGCCGTTCTTGGCGAACTGCCTGCCGTGGATATCCTGGTGGCACTCTTCACATTTGGCCGGCGCCGCCTTGAAGTCCACGTTGATGAGCCGAGTCTCCAGGTTGGGTGGTTTGTGGCACTCCATGCAGGCCGTGGCGCGATGAGCCCCGACCAGCGGGAAAGAAGTCTGGGAGTGGTCGAAGCCTGACAACTCCTTCCACGATTTGGTGGAGTGGCAAGCCTGGCAGCCGGCCGCGGCCCCTCCGGCCCGCGCCTGCTGCATTCGCTCCTTGAACTGGCCTTTGTGCGGATCGGCATGGCAACTGGTACACGAGAGATTGTTCCAGTGATAAAGCGCTGCCGGTTTGGGCTTGAAGTCCGTTGATTCCTTGTGGCAGTCGCCGCACGGCACCGCCACGTGGCCCCCAGTGAGCACAAAATGGGTTTCCTTATGGCGGGCTAGGGTAAACGTGGATGGCCGGTAGCCCTGCAGATTATGGCAGCGCTCACAGGCATTGAGGTAAGGTGCTGCCGCGAATTGCCCGGCGTGCTGATCGCTATGGCAGTCGGTACAGTGCTGGAACTTGATCTTGAACAGCGTTTCCTTGCCCTTGGGGATGTGGCATTGCGCGCACTGCAGCTTGGCGTGCCCTGCTTCCAGGGGATACGCCGTGGCGGCGTGGTCCTTGACTGTGAACTTCGAGGGCTTGAAGCCGTCCACCGTGTGGCAGGACGCGCACTCGACACCATCGAGCCGCTTTGCAAACTGGCCGCTGTGCGGGTCGGGCTTATGGCAATCCATGCATTTCTGGAAAGCCAGTGGCTTCTTGAAGTCTCCCGCAGCGTGGCACTGGCTGCAGTTCACGGTCTCGTGTTTGCCCAACAATGGATATTTGGTCTTGGAGTGGTCGAAGCGCTCGTTTACCGCTGTCGTGGATACCTTCTTCCAACCGCCGGTGTTATGGCAGGACTGGCAGGTCTGCGCAAAACTTCCACGGTGAGGATCGCTGTGGCAGTCCGAGCAGTTGCCGAAGGCAATTCCCGTGTAGCGTGGCTTGTTGTCTGGCCCCGGAGTATGGCACTTCTGGCAGGTAACCGGAGCGTGCAATCCAGTCAGGGGATAGCGAGTCTTGGAGTGGTCGAACTGGCCCACGTCGACGGTCTTCCAGTCGTTATAGGTATGGCACTGAAGACAATTCGCTCCCAGCCGTCCATTGTGCTGATCCTGGTGGCAGGTGACGCAGTTCGGAGAAACACCCAGGAAGGTCCGACTGAAATCCTTGATTTTGATGACTGGCCGCTCAGCCGCCGATACATGCTCGGCGGTATGGCAACGGGTGCAGACCAGTCCGGCGTGCTTGCCTTCAAGAGCGTAGCCAGTCTGCTTGTGGTCGAATGTTTTCGTATCCCATTTGACGAGGGGGAAGTCTTCACCATTGTGTTCTGAGTGGCAGCGCGCGCATTCCTGACTGGATCCTGGTTTCAGGTTGTAAGAGGCATGCAGGCCCCTCCGCGCGGCGATGCGCGAGGCGATCTCGGTGTGACAGTCCGCACACTTGAACGTGGCCGCGCCTGCCGCCAACTTGTGGCAGGTGGTGCAATTGGTCGCACCGTTGAGAGACTGGTGCGCCCGCGAGAGCGCGCCGGGAGAAATCTGTGCCGATGCGGGAGCCAGACACCACAGCAGTAGCAGCGCGGAGAGAGCCGTGAACCAAAGCCACGCCCATCCCTGTCGTGAGGGAGCGCATGTACTCTCCCCCAGGGTTGCCCTTGCCGTTTCGAACGGACTCCCTAATCTTTCCTGCTGCAACGGGCCATGCCCCCCTCAATACACGGAATCTCCCCTGCTTTCCCGGTTAGCGGCACGAAGTGAGTGGTCGGAGTCTAGCATGGGAGATGACATACAAGAGTCACCGGAAGTGCACCTTGTGCATGGCCGCTTGCCTGCTCTCGAGATCGTACCGTCGAAAAAGAATGCAATCCAGACACCATCCAGATCGCTCCGAAAAGAACCAGGCGCAGAAGGGGGCCGCTCTGGCAAACCAGTTGCTCTTATGCGCGTGGATAACACTGGTGACAAAAAACCATGGGAAGAATTCTGTTGGTTGGCGGCGATGCTGGTTTGCGCCGGACCCTGGCTTCCAGCTTGTGCGGGTACCAGCATGAGGTTTGCGAGTCCTCGATTCCGGAGATGGCTCTGAGCGCTCTCGCCCAGGAGAACTACGACATCATCATCTTTACTGACCACTTTACCGACCACGAAATGCCCGTTGGCGGCGCTCTTGCCGTGTTGGAGGCGGCTCACGACGCCGATCCCACACTCTCGGTCATTGTATTGAGCCACAGCATTGAGTCCGCGATCGAGAGCATCCGTCAGGGGGCCTCTGATTTCCTGACCAGGCCTTTCCATGCGGAGGTTGTTTGCGCCGCGGCCCAACGTGCCTGCGAACGTACGCGCCTACTGCGTGAAAACGAAGTTTTGCGGCTGAAAATCGTAAGCCTCGAGGAGGGCGCTACAACGTCAGCTAACGGAGAAGCGGGCGGGCTTGAACCGCCTACTCGCAGATCACTTCCCGATTCCTTCGATCTCAATACCCTTCTTGAGCAAACCGAAAAGAACCTCATCGTGCGGATGCTCTCGGTAACCGATGGAGTGCAGGCCGAGGCCGCGCGACGTATGGGACTCTCCCGTAGCGCCTTGGCATACAAACTCAGCAAGTACAGAATCCGCGCCTCGCAGCACCAGGAGGCCTGAGGCGCGTGGCGCGGCAACTGTGTCGTTTGGACCCACTCTGGGTCTGGAAAAGCCCCGGCCAAGTCAGGAGTCATAGGCTGACTCGCTTTCGGGCCCAGACTAATCCGGACGCCCTGACTCATTCTCCGGTTTACTCTGGTTTGGCCGCTGATCGTCACGGCCCGAATCGTTTCGCATTCCTGGCAAGCGGGAGGAATCTTCTCGCTCGGATTCTCCCCCCACCCCTTCACCGAATGCGCCCATTTCGCGTGGTTGGTCAGGAGCCCGGTTCTGTTCCACTCCGGTCCTGAACCCCGGCTTGATCAAAACCGGTGGGCCCATTCCTCCCAGTCCTTCCACTTCTACCAGGCCCTGGAATACCTCCACGATAGTCCTGTGCTTCTTTGTGACTTCCACCTGGAAGCGCGTACCGCGTACTGTGATCACAGCCGTCGGAGTGCCCATTCGGAAGGAAGGCGTACTTCCCAGGCGTTTTTGCACTTTGGCCGTGATCTTTCCGATAAGAAGTTCGAGGAAATAGCCTTTGCTTTCACTGGGATTCTTGAGCACGACCTGGCTGTGCGCCTTTACCAGCAACTGGGAACCATCTTGCAGGTTTAATAAGATGCTCCCTTTCGCTGTTGAGATCGTGGTCTCAGCCACCAGGACTGTGCCGCGTTGGCCAGTCACAGCCGATCCTTGCGGCGAAAGAACTGTGACCTCTCCTTTTAGCTGGTCGACGGTGGCGGACCCAATCGGGAGCGCCGTGGGTTGCGGCGTGGGATTCTGCCCAGCCACCAGCGTGACCACGACAAGCATCATCCATGCCGCGCGCATATGCCCCGAGCTTTTCATACTGCCTCTTTCACAACTGCAGCCATCCCTGCCCGGAAAGGCAGATGGATCTCAAAGCAATTACCGCCGGGTTGGCTCTCCGCGCGTACCGAGCCTCCGTGCTTCTCTGCGATTCGCTTCACGAATGCCAAGCCAAGCCCCCACCCGGTATTGCTCCCTTCCACGTTGGATGCACGGTAGTAGGCATCGAAGAGCCTGGGAATATCTTCCAAGGCTATCGGATCACCTACATTACATACCCGCACCACCACTTCACCTTCTCCGTACAAGCAGGTTACTTCGACATCGGTGCCGGCTTTACCATACTTGATGGCATTGCTGACAAGGTTGAGCACGGCGCCACTGAGCAAAGGAGCGTCGCCGATGATCGCGGCAGGCTGGCCGCTTTCGAATTGCAAACGCATTTTCGCCGCGTTGGCCAGTGGCCAGAGGATGTCCAATACTTGATCAATGATGGAATCGAGATCGACCAGGTCCGAGCTGACGGGCTTGGCTCCAGCGTCAAGTCGCAGAACGTCCAAGTAACTGTTGATCAGCGCCAGCAGCCTCTTCGACTCACGGAAGATGGTTTCCGGTGCTCCCGCAAACGAGGGTGAACTCGGATAATGCATCATCAGTTCGGCGAACCCCTGAATGGAAACCAGCGGGGTCCGCAATTCGTGTGTAATGAAACCCAACGCCTCGGCGCGAGCACGATCCCGCTCCACGCGGGTGCGCAGACTCGTCATGGTCACAATGGTTCCGCCACCGGGGGCCAGTGCAGTCGAAGGCAGCGGCACCAGACGGATGGCGTACAGTTCCTCGTCCAGATATGCCTCGCGTTCCATGCTCGAATCCCTCGAGAGCTGGGCACCGTCCTCTGTGGGTAGCAATCGGGAACGCAGTTGTTCCAGCGTAAATCCAGTTTCCTTCTGCAAGTGGCAGGCGGCCGCAAAAGGTTGATTGTTCAGAAGAAGATTTCCGTCCTCATCAAAAATAGCGACCAGATCCTGCGTTGACTCAAGTAGAACCTTGTGCAATTCATAACGGGAGCCGAGTTGGGTCTGCAGATTCTGCAAGAGTTGGAGTTTCCAGGAAAGTTCCGTGCCCTCTCCCAGGGAACCATTCTTCTTCTGAAGCGCCAGCCAGGAGCGTAATCCGAGCAATTGCTGAGTCACGCTGCGCTCTATGATTACGAAGTCTGCGGTATAGACCAATAGTGGTCCGGCAATGACGGCTAACATCATCGATCCGGCTGGCAAGATATGTGAAAACCATAGAAATGTCAGAAATGCGCCGGCGTACACACCAGTTTCCATCGAGACCAGTAGCCAGACCGCAGCCCAGCCGCGCCACTTTCGGAAAATCATGACCACGGAGAAGCACGTGAACCACAGGAGTGCGGTGGCAACCCAAAGGGGAGTCTCATAAATCTTGCGAGCGGAGAGAATACTGTCGAGGATCTGGGCATGGATCTCCACACCCGGCGCAGGAAATTCCGTGGTTAGGGGCGTGCTCAGACGGTCGCCAATCTCGGTCGGACCGAAGCCGAGGAGTACCGGCTTGCCCTGCAGGTTTGCGAGGTCATCACCCGCCAACACCGCGTGCGCTGAAATCGTCTCAAACCGATCGCGGCGAAAGGCGATGGGCACAAGGATCGGCTTGGCCACGCTCACCGAAGCATCGTCCCACAAGGGAATGCCGTACGACGCCAGAAAGGCGGATGTCTGCTGCGGATCGGTTCGCCGCGCCAATTCCACCGCGAATGCCCATCGCGCACCATCGAGCGTGAGTTCACGCGCCGGAAAGCGCCGGCAAACGCCGTCCACATCCAAGACCGCTTGCGCATGACCCACGGCTGCGGCTGAACGCGAGAATTCTGGCAGGGGTTCGATCCAGTTCGGCCCGTCCGCATAGCTACCGATCTTGTCCACGATCACCGTGCGTGCGTTTTCTTGGAACGATTGAGCCAGTACTTTGTCGGCGCCGGATGATTGCGGTTCCGAGAGCAGGATGTCGAGTCCAATTGCCCCCGCGCCAGCCTGCGCCAGGTTCCTGGTGAGTTGAGCGAGAAGCGTGCGTGACCATGGCCAGCGTCCGTACTGCCGCAAGCTCTGGTCGTCGATCAGCACCAGAACCACTCGGGAACGATCATGCGGCGCGGGTGCAAGGCGAAAGAACGTGTCCGCCAGCCGCATCTGAGAGTCACGAATTACCGGTATGGTCGCTAGTCCGATAACCAGGACGAACAGGATTACGGTTAAGGCGAAGGCCTGCTTCCAACTCTGAGGGTTTGGATTGTCACGGGCCATCATTTGTCCGTCGACTGCATATCGATTCCCAGGCGCAGCGCTTTTTTGTATAGCGTTTTTCTTTCGATCCCAAGCCGGCGCGCCGCTTCTGACCGGTTACCGTGGGTCTGTTTCAGGATGCGAAGTATGTGCTGGCGCTCGAGTTCCAACAACCGATCAGGAGGAGCGGCGGCCACAGCATGGGCATTAGGGCTTTCTCCGGCCTTTTGTACTTCCGCCGCAACGTCTCCTAAAGTGATCCGTCCGGTAGGTGCGAAGATCGCCAGCCGGTTGATGGCGTTCTCAAGTTCACGGACATTCCCGGGCCATTGCATTCCCTGAAAGTAGTCAACGGCCGCAGGCTCGATGGCGACCTGGAGCTGGTTCTTCAGATTGAATTGCTGAAGGAAGTACTTCACCAGCAGAGGGATGTCGTCGCGCCGCTCGTTGAGGGAAGGCAAATGAATCTCCACGACACTGAGGCGGTAGTAGAGGTCTTCCCGGAACCTGCCTTGCTTGAGGAGCAGAGGGATCTCACGGTTCGACGCTGCTAGAATGCGAACGTTGACTGGCACATACTTGCTGGAGCCAACCCGTCTCACTTGCTGTTCCTGAATTACCCGCAGCAGTTTTACCTGGAAGGACAGAGTCGTCTCCGTGATCTCGTCGAGAAAGAGTGTGCCGCCATCGCTGGCTTCGACCAGACCCTTATGGGTGCCTCCAGCTCCTGTGAACGCCCCCTTCTCATGACCGAATAATTCACTTTCCAGAAGTGTCTCGGTGAAAGAGCCGCAATTCACCGGGGTAAACGGCTGCTGCGCTCTTTTGGAATGCTGATGGATCGCCCGTGCCACCAATTCCTTGCCGGTGCCGCTGGCGCCCGTAATGAGCACATTCAAGTTGCTGGCCGCCACCCGTCCAATGGTCCTGTAAACCTCGATCATCTTGGGACTTCTGCCGATGATCGCGGAATCCGGGACCTCATCCCGGGCCGCGACCTCCTGATGATTCTGAAGACGGAACCGATCCGCTCGAGCCGCGATCGCGCGGATCTGTTCGATGGTAAGCGGTTTGCTTACATAATCCACCGCCCCTTCCGTCAAGGACCGGGCGGCGGTTTCCACGCTGGCGCGGGCCGTCATGATTACCGGATAAAGACTCGGTTGAAGCTCTCGCAGTTCGCGGAGCAGATCAATGCCGTTGCGGGCGCCCAGATAGACGTCAACCAGGGCCAGGTCGGCTTGGTTCGCAGCGAGATGCCGCTCGGCGTCCTCTGCTCGCAGGAAGGTGTCGCACTGGTGTCCTTCTGCCGCAAAAACCGCCTGCAAGAACGAGCACGTATTCGGCTCGTCATCGATCACGATCACCCGCAGAGGTCGCATAAGGCCCACAGGTAATTGTGATGCCCCTCCATGCTCGGAGCAGGCACCAATTCAAAAAGAAATGTTAGCAGTGCTGTGAGTTCGTCGACGGTGGTGACACTCACAAAGCAGTGTGATCCAAGTCACACACGAGTCGAGTGGACATGATCCGCACCATCGGCCGCGCTCGAACGCGAGCCAGCCATGCAATGGCCCGGCTTTTCAGCGCGGAAGATCCTTTTCGGCCTGCGCCCGAATCAGGTACTCAGAGTCCGATTCTTGATTTATGCTTACTTGCTTCCGGAGGCGGGCACGTGACTTCCAATCGCCGTTGCATGTTGTGGATTTTGCTACTCGTAATCGGTCTTTCCGCGCTCGGCTACAGTCAGCCTTTCGACTCCAACCTGTATCAGGAAATTCGTTGGCGATTGATCGGCCCATTCCGCGGTGGGCGTACCGTCGCCATCAGCGGCGTACCCGGAGAGCCGAACGTCTTCTACATGGCTCCAAATAACGGCGGCGTGTGGAAGAGCACTAACTACGGCCGCACCTGGACGCCGATCTTTGATGATCAGCGCACTGGGTCCGTGGGCACGCTGGCGGTTGCCCCCTCTAATCCGGACATCATTTATGTTGGCAGTGGCGAGGGTCTGCGGCGTCCCGACCTGTCCACCGGCGACGGAATCTACAAGTCCACGGATGGCGGCCGTACCTGGCAACATCTCGGATTGCGCGACGGACAACAGATTGGCACGATCCTGATTGATCCCCACGATCCGCAGCGTGTGTTCGCCGCTGTGCTAGGTCATCCCTATGGTCCCAACTCCGAGCGGGGAGTTTTCCGCTCGCTCGACGGCGGCTTGACTTGGCAGAAAGTCCTGTACAAGGACGAAAACACCGGTGCGCTTGACATGGCTTTCGATCCCTCAAACCCGCAGACCATTTATGTGGATATGTGGGCTTCGCGGCGTCCGCCGTGGACCACGGGCAATGCGTACAAGGGGCCGGGCAGCGGTTTGTACAAGTCCACGGATGGCGGCACAACCTGGCAGCAGTTGACCAAAGGCCTGCCGACCTGGGAGGAGAAGTTAGGGCGGATCGGATTCGGGGTTGCGCCCAGTGATCCGAACCGTATTTACGCGCTCGTGGACTCTCCCAAGCTTGGCGGCCTGTACCGGTCTGACGATGCCGGCGAGAGTTGGGAGCGCGTCAATTCGGACGAACGTCTTTGGGGGCGCGGCGACGACTTCGCTTGCGTTCGGGTTCATCCGAAAGATAAAGACACGATCTACATCGCCAACATTTCTACCTATCGCTCCAGCGACGGTGGCCATAACTTCACCGCGATCAAGGGAGCGCCGGGCGGGGATGACTATCACACGGTGTGGATCAATCCGGAAAACCCCCAGATCATCGCGCTGGCGGTCGACCAGGGAGCCACCATCAGCGTGGATGGTGGGCAGACGTGGAGTTCGTGGTACAACCAGCCGACCGCGCAGTTCTACCACGTGATTACCGATAACCAGTTTCCCTACTGGGTGTATGGCGGCCAGCAGGAAAGCGGTAGCGTGGGCACGGCCAGCCGCAGCGATTTCGGGGAGATTACATTTCGCGACTGGTATCCCGTGGGCGTGGAAGAGTACGGGTACGTTGCGCCTGATCCGCTCGATCCCAACATTATTTATGGGGGAAAGGCTACCAAATTCAACCGTACCACCGGGCAGACGCAAGATGTTTCTCCGGTCGTGCTACGCACCGGCCAGTACCGCCTTAATCGGACCGCACCGATACTCTTCTCGCCGGTCGATCCTCACATTCTCTACCTCGGTTCGAATGTTCTGTTCAAGACCCGCGACGGAGGCAACAGTTGGCAGATCATCAGCCCCGATCTGACGCGGGAAGACCCGGGTGTGCCGCCGAGTCTGGGGGTATTTGTCGAATATGATCCGGCGAAGGGAAAACATCGTGGTGTCATCTATTCGCTCGCACCCTCGCCGAAAGATGTGAACTTGATCTGGGCTGGGACCGATGATGGCCTGATCCATGTCACCGCCGACGGCGGCAAGAACTGGCGGAATGTGACTCCGCCTGAATTGACGCCATGGAGCAAGGTGGCGCAGATGGATGCGTCGCACTTCGACAGTGCGACAGCGTACGCAGCGGTGAACCGGTTCCGTCTCGATGACCTGCATCCATACATTTACCGCACGCACGATGGTGGGAAAAGCTGGCGGACAATCGTCAGCGGGATTCCCGACGATGAACCGGTCAATACCGTTCGTGAAGACCCCGAGCGTAAGGGCCTGCTGTTCGCAGGCACGGAACGCACTGTGTATGTCTCTTTCGATGATGGCGATCACTGGCAGTCGTTGCGGCTCAACCTGCCGGCTAGTTCCATTCGAGACCTTGTGGTTCACCAGGACGATATCGTGGTGGGCACGCACGGGCGCTCGTTCTGGATTCTCGACAACATCACGCCACTACGCCAAGTTGATGCCAAGGTTGCGGGGTCTGAGGTTTTTCTGTTCACTCCCCAGTTGACTTACCGCGTGCGACGCAATAACAACACCGACACTCCCTTGCCACCCGAGGAGCCTGCCGGCCAGAATCCGCCGGACGGCGCCATGCTTGATTATTTCCTGAAATCAGTAGCCACGGGTCCGTTCACGCTGGAAATTTTCGACGAAGCCGGAAAGGTTGTACGACACTCTGCGAGCACCGACAAAGCGCAGCCCGTGGATGAGAAAGAGCTGAACATTCCAACCTACTGGATTCGTCCGGCGCGGGTTCTTTCTTCTGAAGGGGGCATGCATCGCTTCATCTGGGACTTGCACTATCCGCCGCCGGACTCGGTCCAGCACGAGTATCCTATCTCTGCGATCTATCACGATACGCCGCGGTACCCGCTGGGTCCGGCGGTGCTACCAGGAAGTTACGCCGTCAAGCTAACGGTCGACGGGAAGAGCTACACGCGGACGCTGACCATCAAGATGGATCCGCGGGTGAAGACTAGTCAGGCCGGCCTGCGCCAGCAGTTTGAACTGGAATCGAAGATCGTTGAGGCCATGCACCGCGATTATGAGGCGTTGCAGCAGGTTCGCGGCGTGCGTCAGCAGTTGAAGGGTTTGAAGGATCGCGCCGGGCAGGGTCCGTTGGCGGGAAACATCTCTGCGCTCGAACAGAAAACAGAGGAGTTGGAGGGAAGCGAAGAAGGAAGTACTTTCCTGAGCTCGCCAGAAGGCAGAAGCTTGGTGCGCCTCAATGTTGGCTTGAACAGGTTGCTTGGGTTTGTTGAGAGCGCGGATACGCCACCCACCACGCAGCAGGGGGGCATGTTCAACGAGCTTCAAACCGCACTGGTTGCACAATTAGCGCGCTGGCAGGAGATCAAAGACCAGGACATGCCCGCGCTGAACCTTAAGCTTCAGTCGTCGGCCTTGCCGGTGCTTAACCTGGAATCGGCTGCCGTGATGGGGGACAAGTGGCACACCGCCACGAAAGCGGCGGGAGACGACGAACCCTGATCTCAGGCTGACTTTTTCTCGTGCTGGCGCAGGATGGCGTAGGTGGCATCCTCGATTCGGGAAAGGACGTCGTCGGCCCGTGGTTGAGAGCGGCGGTCGTCTTGGTCGGATGGCAACTGATTATCGCGACGTTTGCTGGTGCCGGTCGGATACTGTGAGCTTTCCATGCTGCCCTCGGGAGTGCCTGGCTGGCAACGACGACAAAGTCCGCATTATTGCGCCAGCGCCCTGATCGGGGAAGTGTATGGCTTGATACCGGCTACACGGCTGAGTTTCTCTCCACCAGGAACCTGCGGAGCGCATCCTGCCAAGTCGGCATGGTGATGCCCAGTTTGTGCAGGCTCGCCGGAGAGAGCACGGAATACTTCGGACGTTCGGCGGGACGGACGAATCTATCGCTGGTGGTGGGGCGGACCACAGTGTTCAAGCCTGCGCTGCCAACGATCTCGCGGGCGAATTCAAACCACGAACACTCGCCGGCGTTGGTTGCGTGCACAACTCCGGTGGCACCGCCACGGCAGAGCCTAACAATCGCGCGTGATAAGTCTACCGCATACGTAGGAGAACCTCGCTGGTCATTGACCACGTCCATCTCTGGCCGGCTGGCGGCCAGTTTCAGGATCGTATCCGGAAAGCACTCGCCGCCTGCTCCGAATAGCCACGAGGTCCGCAGCACGCAGCACTCCGGTAGGACTCGGCTTAGCTGCACCTCGGCCTCCGCTTTCGAGCGACCGTAAACACTGTGCGGCGCGCGGGAATCGTCAGTTTCGTAGGGTGTTGTCTTGGCGCCGTCGAAAACGTAATCGGTGCTGAGAAAGAGAAGGCGGGAACCGTATTGTTTCGCAGCCTGCCCGACGTTCACCGCACCGCGGCAGTTCACATCGAACGCCAGCTTGCGGTTGGTCTCGCACCCGTCTACGTCGGTGTAGGCTGCGGTGAGTACGATCCAGTCGGGGCGCGTGCGCTGCACGGTATCGGAGACCTGTTGCAACTCGCGAATATCGGCGTCCTTGGAGCCGAGGCCGATGATCTCATCGCTGGTCGATTCGGACGTGAGCCCTTCTGACATCGCCCATTCGCGCATCAGCGCTTTGCCCAGCAAGCCAGTTGCGCCGAAGATGGTGACTCGCATGCAGCCAATCCTGTCGTGCTACTCGTATACTTCGGCTTGCTTAAAAGGAATGCCGTGGCGATCTTTTGAGGAAATGATCGGCTGGCCCTCGAGCAGCCAGTCAATCTTCAGATCTGGATCATTCCATGCCAGAGTTCGTTCGAACTCGGGAAAATAAAAGTCGGTGGACTTGTACAACACGTGCGCGCTCTCCGAAACAACGCGGAATCCGTGGGCGAATCCGGGAGGAATCCAGAGCATGCGCTGGTTTTCTCCGGAGAGGCGAACCGCTTCCCACCGTCCAAAAGTTGTCGAGCTGCGGCGCAGATCGACGGCTACATCCAGAATGTCACCGGCCACGACGCGCAACAGTTTGCCCTGCGGGTGCTGTACCTGGTAATGCAACCCACGGAGCACGTTGCGCCCGGAAAAGGAGTGGTTGTCCTGCAGGAACTGCTGGTGAATGCCGGCTTCCGCCATGGTTCTTTGATTGTAGCTTTCCAGGAAGAAGCCGCGCTCATCACCGAAAACCTGTGGCTCGAGAATCAACACTCCCGCGAGCGAAGCCTTCGTAACTTTCATAACCTGGTTGCCTGTCTGTTCGTGCTTTCAGTGTCTGCGCTACCGCCACCCGGAGCCAGCTTCTAGGAATAGTTTGTGGCGATCCATTGGCGATAGCTGCCACCCGTCACATCTTTTACCCATGCCTCGTTGTGCAGGCACCACTCGATGGTCTTGCGAATTCCGCTCTCGAAGGTTTCGCGCGGCTTCCAGCCGAGTTCGCGCTCGATCTTGCGGGAATCCATGGCATAGCGGCGGTCGTGCCCGGGACGATCCTTCACGTATGTTATTAGCGTTCGGTGCGGTGTCACCGGGTCATTCGGGCACATCTCATCCAGGATTGCGCATACCGTTTCCACGATTTCGAGATTCCGTTTTTCACTCCGACCACCGATGTTGTACGTCTCCCCCACCTTGCCTCGAGCCAGAACCAGGCGTACTGCTTCGCAATGATCCTGGACGTAAAGCCAATCCCGTATGTTCTGCCCATCTCCGTACACGGGCAGCGGTTTGCCAGCGCGCGCGTTCAGAATCATCAATGGAATCAGCTTTTCCGGAAACTGATAAGGGCCGTAGTTGTTGGAGCAGTTAGTCGTCAGCGTGGGCAGGCCGTAAGTGTGATGGTAGGCGCGCACCAGGTGATCGGCCGCCGCCTTGGTCGCCGAATAGGGACTGTTGGGAGCGTAAGGCGTGGTCTCGCAAAAGGGCGGATCGTCGGGGCCTAGCGACCCGTAAACTTCGTCGGTGGAGATATGCAGGAACCGGAACTGCGTTCGCGCTTGCTCCGGCAGTTGCATCCAGTACGCCCTGGCTTCACCCAGCAAACAGGACGTGCCATTCACATTGGTGTGAACAAATTCATCCGGGCCGTGAATGGAACGATCCACGTGACTCTCGGCCGCGAAATGCACAACGGCCACGGGCTGGTGGCGCTCTAGCAAACCGCGTACCAGTTCGCGATCACAAATGTCACCCCGCACGAAGCAATATCGCGGATCTGACGAGACCCGCTCCAGGTTGCGCAGGTTGCCGGCGTAGGTAAGCTTATCGAGATTCACCACCGGAGCCTTTTCCTGCTCCATCCATTGCAGGACGAAGTTGGAGCCGATGAACCCAGCGCCTCCGGTGACCAAAATTGTCGTTTCCATGTGAATAAGAATGCGATTGTCCACGAACCTCAGACCGGTCCCGCGACCGCCGGGTTTCATTGTAATAAAAAAGGACGGGGATCTGTTTCCCCGTCCTGCATGGTTGTGAATTTAGCAATTACCTAAGTGTGGACCACTTCTACTTTGGCATCCTCCACCAACGCCACTAGGCTGCTCGTTCCTTCCGCCCCTGGCGTGCCTCCTGCGGTTCGTTCCCGAGTCTCTCCCATCCGGTTTCCGCAGGCTTCCCCCATCCCATCACGCTCAGATAAGCTTCCTCAATCTCCGAGGCAATTTGGGGCCACAGGTAACGCTCGCGGGCTCTTTCTTGCGCACTGCGTGCCGCTGCTTCCCTGACCTGTGGATCAGAAATGAGGAGGCGCAACATTCGCTCCAGGTCGGGGACGTCACCCCGCCGGAAAGTAAAACCCGCACCCTCCACCACTTCGCAGCTTTCCGGAATATCGCTGGTCAGGACGCAAACCCCGGCTCCCATCGCATCCAGCAGGGCCAGGGAAAGCCCTTCCAGGTCGGACGGCAAGACAAAGAGCATGGCATTGGTAAGCAGTTCCTCCAGCGCCTCACCCGATACCCAATCGAGCAGGCGGATGCGGTTGCTCTGATGGCCGCGGAGTTGTTTGGTGTACCCATCCGAGTAGCTGGAACCGCCCGCCATCACTAGCTGCACGCTGGTTTCGATGTTTTCGAAGGCCTCGATCAGGAGGTGGCAATTTTTCTCCGGAGAGAATCGGCCCAGAAAAAGAATGTAATTACCGGGTTCGAGTCCCCAATTAGCGAGCTGCGAAGACGTGCGTCGTTGCCGGATGGTCGTGCCATTGGGCACATACTTCGTGTGGGCCCGGTACCGCGCCAAGTAATACTGCTTCAAAGTCTGGGACACGACCATAGTGGCGTTCGGCAGCTGGACCGCTGCCCGCTCGCCGAGGCGGAGGACAGTGGAGGCAATCCGGCCCCACTTTTTTCGCTGCCCATCCAATCCCTGGACAGTGACGACCGTCTTTTTCCCAAACAGACGTGGGATGAACGAAAAAAGCGCCGGGCCCAGAGCGTGATAGTGCACGATGTCGCAGCCGCTAAAAAGGACGTGAACCGTGCTGAGAAACGTGTGTACAAGAGTTTCCAGGTGCTTGGACCGGATCGTGGGCAGCCGGATCAGCCGCATACCGTTGTGTTCCTTCTGCGAAGGAGTGAAGTAGTTCCGGCAGTACACTCTCACGTCGTGACCCATCTGGGCCAGACGCGAGCCGACCTCTTCGTAGTAGGCTTCGATTCCGCTGTACTTCGAAATCACTCCCCGCCCGCCGATAAACGCGATGCGCAGTTTTGATGCTGTGGCCTGCGTGACCTGGGGCCGAGTCGGAACGCGCCTTCGTGGCGCTATGTCTTCATACAGCCTCGCCAGCTGCAGGTAATGAGCCCCAGGCGAGTATTGGGTGCGCACCAGTTCGCGTCCCGCCGCACCCATTTCTGCCGTCAGCTTCGGCCGCTCAGCGAGGAAAGAAATCGCGTTTGCCAGTTCGTCCACATCTCCGGGCGGGAACAGCAAACCGGTCGCACCCTCGTGTATCAGTTCGCGCCGCGAACCGAGGTCTGAAGCTACGACCGGGCGTCCCCATGCATAAGACTCCAGAATGCTCTTGCCGAGCGTCTCGTAGGCGTGTGATGGCAACACGGTGAAGCGGGACGAAGCAATCAAGTGGTCCAAATGCTCACCTCCGACGTGGCCGACGAATTCCACATTCGCCAGACCCAACTCAGCTGCCAAATTCTCCAGCTCACGGCGCTGCGGGCCGTCTCCCGCGACTTGCAGTGCAATGGAGGGCAGAGTCCGCATCGCCTGCAGAAGGTCAGTGAGTCCCTTCTCCGGCGACAGCCGCCCAAAATAGAGGATGGGAGCGTGCACTCCCGCGTCGGCGGGAAGGCGCGCCGGCAATTTCTGAAAATGTGGCAACAGCTCGATTTTTTCCGGATTCCACCCGTTTTCTACCAGCTTGGCTTTGACGAATCGGCTGGGCGCCAGGAAGCGGTCAACGCAGTTCTCATAGGTTCGCAGCCATTTGTGAAGGTAGGCTTCCGCCGCCAGCACCAGCGACGAGCCGGGCTGCCCCGGGTAGCAGCCTTCGGTAAGAACGTGGCGGAATTGTCCTCCGTGGCAACGCTCGCAGACGCGACCCTTGGAGACCATGTTGTAGGCGGGGCAGATCAGCTTGAAGTCGTTCAGGTGATACACCACCGGCACGCCCTGAGACTTCAGTTCCCACAGAATGGAAGGCGACAAGTGGTGATAGATGTTGCGCACATGCGCCACATCCGGCTGGAATGCCGTAATCATGTGCCCCAACCGCCGCCGTGCCTCTTGCGAGTAAATCGCGTGAGCGGCCAGCCTGACGTCGCCGATGAACCCATTGCCGCCAGCCTTGAAGTCGATATGCGGTACAAAATGCTGATCGTATGGCGTCGGCTGGCCACGTGGGTCGGCCATCGAGAACAGCGCCACCTCGTGGCCTTCTGTGCGCATGAGGTCCATCAGTTCGAAGAGGTACACCTCGGTGCCGCTGAAGGCGAAGTTATACTTGTTGCAGTACAGGATTTTCGTCACGATGGGTTTCCATTGAGCCGGCGATGCGTGCCAGAAAAACATCGCCGAAAGCGGCCAGAGTCTTTTCGCGGCTGAAGTGCTCGATCACGTGCTGGCGCGCCGCCCGGCGCAGCGGACCCAAACCAGCCCGCGAGTTGCGGATCATCCGTACTCGCGCCACGAAATCCTCGAGCGATCCAGGCTGGTAAAGGAAGCCAGTCTTGCCGTCCACTACCAGCTCGGGGATTCCAGTGATGGCGGGCGCCAGCACAGCTCTGCCGTGGGCCATGGCTTCCATGAGAACTAGCGGAATGCCTTCGCTGCAGCTGGTCAGCACAACCAGATCACAGGTTGCGTAGTAGGCGTCCAACTGGCGGCGGGGAAGGTGGCCGAGTAGCTTCACCATTTCCGCCAGCCCAAGGTCGCCGATGAGGTGTTCAAGGTTTGGCCGCTCCGGACCCTCCCCGGCAATCAGACACAGGAAACGCACGCCACGGTCCTTCAATTGGCGGCATGCCCGCAGCAAGAAGGCATGATTTTTGACAGGATGGAGCCGGCCGACCGCCATCATGATCAGGCACGTGGCCGCGCGACCGGTCTGTGGAAGCGGCAGAGTCCGCGAAGCGGGATCAACTCCCATGCGCAGGACTATGACCTTCTCCGGCTCGACTCCGGCGTATCGACTCAGGATGTGCTGTCGGTTGAATTCCGAGACGGTCACGCAAAACTTGCAGTGCTTTATCTTTGTATCCAGAAACGCGTGATGCAGCAGCAGATCGGAGCCGTGCAGGGTCATGCTGAAGCTGATGCCGAGCAGACGTGCCGCCACCATCGCGATCCATGCCGCAAAATACCCGTGGTGGACATGGATATGCTGGACGCCCCGTCTTTCGAGTTGGAGTGCGTAGTAGGCGCCAAGCCAGGTGTGGAGCAGCGCTCGCAGCCGCCGTCCGGGAGACTCGTCCCCCTGCACCAGCACGCGCTCGATCAGGTCCACGAGCAGGTTAAACTTCCGCAGGCACAGCCATGCTGCACAAATCAGCAACCCTATTCGCAACGGCTGCAGGTGGAGCGTTTCGGCCTGGAGTGGCAGCAGCCCGTCGTCGGATGCAACGCTCGTGCTCCGCGCGCTGCAGGGGATGACCACAACACCCCGTCCACGCAGTTCCAGAATTTCCTCCACTACATAGGGCTCGACTGGCGAGGGGAATTGATTGGCGATGTAGGCGACCGTCGGCATTTCGGATGAGTGAAGGGTCAGGCGGCCTGACGCAAAGCTGTCTTACAGTCCGCGCGCGATTTTGTGGAGGCTGATGCTTGCCTCCATACCCAGGCCATCGTGCCCGCCAGCAGGGGGACCGACAAACACAGGGCCCAACCAGGACTCGACATCGGCAGGAAAATCACGGTGAGGAAGATCAACAGCCAGGGAGCGAGTTTGCGGTAACTAATGACGGCAGTTCTTGCGACGCCGACGTGAATCAGCAGATAAGGGCCGCACGCCAGTAGTTCGGCCCAGCCGTAGCCTACGATCCCCAGGCGAGGCAAGAGCAACAGCGTGCCTGCACTGAGTAGCGCGATGTGGCCCAGGTAAGAGCGCATCACAATCCATGGCCGGCCTGCGACGAACAGCGCCGAGGCTTGCAGGTTGTACACCGCATTCAGCAGCACGCCCGCAGCCACGAACGGATATACGACCAGGCTTGGCATCCATCTCACGCCGATTAAGTGACGAACGACAAACGGGCCCAGCAAAGCAAACGCGCAGAGCAGTGGCCCCAGCGTGATGACCTGCAGGAAGAGTGCTTGCTCCAATGCGGCGCAAAACTGGTCATGCTGGTTTTGCAATCGAGACAAAGCGGCGATTGCCATCCGCCCTGCCGCCAGCCGGAATGTTCCCAGCGCCTCGGCAATGCGGATGGCGAGCCCGACAAAGGCCACCGCCTCCACTCCCGCGAATCTTCCCACGAGCAACGGACTGACCAGCGTCCTCAACTGCCATGTTCGTGACGATGCGGTCAGGCCGAACCCGAATGAAAGCATCTTCCGCGCCTCACCCGGGTCAAATCGCAGCCCGGGCAACAGGCGCGCAGAGACGAAGGTCGCTACCAGAACAAACGCTTGCCACCCGATCTGTCCCGTCACCGGAGCCCAGACTCCCAACCCGGACCACGCCAGAATCGCGGCCAGGAGCAGTCCCAGGGACTGACCTCCCAACTCGATTCCAGCCACGCAGCGGAAGTTCAGCCCCCGCTCCAGTTTGGCCATGGGGATCCCAGTCAACCCCGCCAGAGGAATGGTCAGGAGTAATACCAGGTAAGGGGCGACAAACTCGGAGCTGCCATACCAACGGACCAGGACTGGCGCCAGCGCCGCGCCGCCCAAGGTGAGTGCCGCAGCAATGGCCAGCACCAGTGTGCTCGCAACTTGATACAGAGAATCGTGGGGAGCGGGCTCGATCCGCACCAGGTAGGTATCCACTCCTGCTCGCGCCAGACTGGACAAGAACGCAACCAGCCCGATCGCGGTCACAAATAAACCATAGGCGTGCGGCCCGATCCACCAGGTCATCACCAGCATGTTTCCCAGGCTGACAAATACCCCGAGTCCATAGCGGGCCGCCAGGTATGCACCACCGCGCAGGGTTTGCGACGACAGGTTGGCCGGCCAGTCTCCGGATCGCGCCGGGGCGCGAAGAGCCGTGCGCTGAATGGATTCCCTCCGATCTCCGGCTGCCTTAATTTGAAAGGACAAGGAACCGCGTTTCCGCCTGGCGGTTTTGTGCGGCCAGGATTCCCGCCAGCGTGAACAGCAACCCGTTTACGAACTGGTAATTCATGACCACAAAGCTTGCGTTCACGAGATATACAGCCATCAGGAAGGGCCACAAAGTCCGGAACTGCTGGTCGAAGAAGCTGCCGTCCGGGGAATGTATAAATGACGCCCGCCTTCGTCCCAACCGAATCAGATCAACTATCAACCATAAGTAGAGAGCCAGTCCCAAGAGGCCATGTTCGACTCCAATCTCAAGGTAGGTGTTGTGAAAGAAGAATGCTTCCTGGTGAAAATCGGTGATGCGTTTTGCCAGCTCGGCCTGCAAGTTGTGAGCGCCCCATCCCGAAAGTGGCTTCTCCAGAAACATCTCCCCGCCGGCCCGGTAGACGGCCAGGCGGAATTCCACCGGACTCAGCTCTTGCAGACGGGAACTCAGTGAGGAGCTTTCATTTCCAACACTGAGCATGGCGAACAGGCCCAGCCCTCCAGCGAGCGCCAAACCGAGGCTCGCCCGGCGCATCCGGCGGTTGGAACAAAAGACGAGCAGCCCCAGCACTGACGCGGCAAACGATAACCACACAGCGCGGGTTTTTGTGGCCAACACCGCCAGTGGTATCGCGATCAGGAACAACAGCGCGACCAGCCCACGCAAGCGCTTCCTTCGAAACGAATCCAAAGCTATCAGGCCCAGCAGGTTCAGTGTGACTCCATTGGCGACAGCCTGCAGAAACGGTCCACGGGCGCGGTCAGCATGGATTCCCAAACTCTCATCCAGAATGTAGCGCGGGAAAATCATTTCCTTCGCGTCGAATAGAAACAGGACGGCGATCAGGCTTAGGTAGCCCAGGACAACTAAGGAAAACATCTCTAACCGGCGCAAGGCAGCGGCGTCATCAAACACCAGCCCGGCCAGGTGAAAAAGTGTGAACGGCACCATCCACTTGGCCGCAAACAAGCTCCAATTCTGAGGCTCGAAGGGCTGCACCAGAACACAAGAAAGGGCCAGCAGCAACAGCGCAAGCATGGGCAATGTCACCGGCCCAGCCACGCGCAGCGACTGTCGCAGCACAAATGCCCGCAGTAGCACTACAACCACGAGGAGCAGAAAGGCAAACCGGTCGATGGCATAAAACTGGAGGTCTGGGGGACGAAAGAGCATGACTCCCAGCGTTGCCAGAAAGAGCAGGGAAGGCACCGCCATCAGCGCGTGCAGTGGGCGGAACAGCGCCGCGACGGTCCACCCTGCTGCGTCAGATGGAGATCTCCGCGCTGGAATGCCTACGGACGATGACATGCTATGCGCCACTTCCTTGCAGCACCACCGAGACTGTCTGGCAGAGAATCTTGACGTCCATCCACAGGTTCCAATGCTCGATGTATTCCAGATCGAGCGCCATGTTGCGTTGAAACGATGGATCTCGCCGCGCGGTCACTTGCCACAGCCCAGTGATCCCAGGCGTGACGTCAAGCCGCCGCAAGTCTTCCAGATCGTAGTGCTCAAAGTCATCGAGAGGATGCGGCCGCGGCCCCACCAGGCTCATTTCTCCGGTCAACACGTTCCAAAGCTGCGGCAGTTCATCCAGACTGTAGCGACGCAGCAACCTCCCCACGCTCGTGGTGCGGGGATCGTGGGCCATCTTGAAGAATGGTCCTTCACGGTCGTTGCGCGCGCGCAGGCGGTCCTTCAGCTTGTCGGCGTCCGTGACCATGGTGCGGAATTTGCAGCAAGCAAAACTCCTCCCCTTCTTGCCGGCTCGCGGTGCCCGGTAAAAGACAGGTCCTGAAGAATCCAGTTTTATGGCGAGCGCGATCGCGGCCAGCAGTGGTGCGGCCACCAGCATGCTTGCCGTAGCGAGGACAATATCGGCCGTGCGCTTCAGGAACAGACCGAGCACTGGAACTGGTTCCTCGTGCAGGATCAGGACCGGCACATTGCCGAAGCTCTCGAGACGCGGCGACTGCGCCTCAAAGCCGAGAAGATCGGGAATCATCTTTACATCCAGCCGGTTGCGCCGTGCTTCCTGGACCACCCATCGCGCCAGGTCGCGCTGCTGCGGGATAGCGATGATGATTTCATCCACGAATTCCGCTCGCGCCACCCGAGCCAGATCCCGTATCGGGCCGCGGACATTGCCATCGGCGGGTCCGTGGTCATCTAGGAATCCCCGCACCACGCAGCGATGGACATGGTCCCGCTGCAGGTAGGACGCCGCTTCGCGGCCGAGCCTGCCGGCGCCGACAATCAGGACATTCCGCACGCCACGCCGACTCTCGGTTTGCCGCACTGCCGCTCGCCGCCGCCAGTCTCTCCAGCCCAACATGCCCAAGTAGTTCAGCGGGGCGCTGGCGACCAGCATGGCGATCGAAACCGCCGGGATTCCCGACTGGTGAACGGCAGCGCCGACCAGCAACGTTGTCCAAGCCACGGCCTTGCCCAGAATGAGCCGCTCCTCCTTCGGCGCCCGAACCGGGTCCGCCTGGCCCCAGCCCTCGGAGTGAACCAGCAAGGTCAGCAAAGCCCCATAAAGCATGAGCAATCCCAGGCTTGGGGCGGGACTTGCCGATGGCCGCAGGAGCACAGCGGGGTCGCGGTGAATCGTGAACTCCAACCACATTTCCAGATGCTCGATCACGGCGAAATTCAGCACTAGAAGCAGGAAGTCGGCGAGCATGCTCCCCGCGAGTCTCCAGCCCTGACCGTGAGCGAAAGGACCGGGCAGCACGGCTTGCACAAATGCCTGTTGAGCGCTGCGGTTCGGCAACGGGCGAGAATATTCCGGCTCTTCTCCAACCCAGAAACGTCCATCCACGGTGACGGACCGCGGCTGCTTGCGGGTCATGCCAGCAATCGCCAGCGGCGCTCCCGGGATCAGGCGGGAGGCAGGCGCAACCCGGCGGCCAGAGGTTTCAGGCTTGATTACTGCAGGAGAGGACACTTCAGACCACTTCCAATCACACCAGTTCCAACTCGTACCCTTCAATCTTGATGGCCACTGAACGCTGGATAGATTCGATCGAAATCACCAGGTTCTTCTGCCCGCTCTGTTCGAGGATTCCCTCCAGGCCGTCGAGACATCCTCCTCGGATCCTTACCTGCTGCCCAATCTTCAGGAAGGCGTGGAGTGCGCAAGGGACTTTCTGCGACAGCAGCATACGCAGGTCTTCAATCTGTGCCGAAGGAATCGGAGTTGCCTCTCCCCCGAAACTGACGAACCGGAGCACTCCCGTGGTGCGCAGCACTCCCATGCGCGACCCGGAGGATAGGTCCACGTGTACAAATCCGTAGCCCGAGAAGAGCGGAATATCCACTGCCTTTCGGCGGTCACTCCAGCGGTGGATTTCTTCGAGCACAGGAAGGAAGGTTTCCACACCTTGGTTTTGGAGGAGCACCGCTACCTTTCTCTCGAACCGGTACCGAGTCTGGATCGCATACCACTGCTCCGCTTCGAAAATCAGCGGGCCTAACCGGGAGGGGATGACCATCATCGATCTGACTCTAGGCCCGGCGCAGCTCCGCTAATTGAGTCCCAACGCGTTTTCGGCCTATTTCCACAGCGTGCACTTCTAAAGCTTGCAGCTCGTCGAGAAGAGTCGATCCTCTCGATTCCTACAACTTCCGGTAAATTCCTTCGGGGATGGGAAATGTTCGCTCGCTCAAAACAGCCCCCAGCAGTCGCACATTCGCCGCCTGCAACGTCTCCTTGACTCTTTGCGCCGCGGCACGCCGGGTCGAGTTGGCCTCCAGCACCAGCACCACTCCGTCGCACAGCTGGCCAAGCAGGGCGGTCTCGCTGCATTGTCCGGCTGGCGGCCCGTGGAGAATCGTGTAATCAAACTCGAGGCGTAGTTCCCCTACCCGGTCCCGCAGCCACGACCCCGATAGCCTCTCGGAGTTCGAGCCCAGGAAGACTTCTTTGGGCACCAGCCAGAGATTGCCGGAAAGCTGTTGGGAGGCACTACGCAAGCTGACATGTCTCTCCGGAGCGGAATCCCGGATGCAATGCGCCGATCCGAAAACGTTTTGCAGCTCCGGCCTCTGCAGGTTAGCCTCGACCACGCCAATGTTGCCGGCCACGTCGGCGGACAAAGCCTCGACCACCCGCATGCAAATCTCCGCTACGTATGTGCTCTGCTCGACTGCGCTGAACACAACTTGCCGAGCAGGCTTCGGCCATCCCGGAAAGAACACCTGCCGCACCAGGGCACGAATCTGTTCCTCGGCGAAGCGCTCGGGATCCCAAGGCGCCCACTGGGGAGCGAGAGCGACTTCCGGCTCGGGCATCGCTGTTTGGAAAGTATCGTGCTCGGGCGTTTGGTGTAGCAGTTCCGCAAGCGTGCTCATGCAGGCTCCTCGCCGGGCTGCACAACTCCCAGCCTCGTCTTATATGTATCTATCCCGCTGCCTTGCTGGCGGCGCCACAATTTCGCGCGACCAGTGCGCCGTCTAAGTGTTCTTGCGAGGCAAAGATGCCAGCACCGGAGTGCCCAAATAAGCGATGACCTCGTCGGGAGTCCGGAATGCCGGGTTCAGATAGTCAGTGGCGAAAGCCAGACTCGTGCTCAGCGTGCCCGCAACCACAACCCCCAGCAGCGCGAAACTCCACTCGGACCGCGCCGGCAAAACCGGTACCGTGGGTTGCTCTGCAATGGTCACGTTAAGAATGCCCCCGTGGTCGAGGGCATCACCGATCCTGGCCTCTTCACGTTTGTTTACGTACAACAGGTACTTTTCCTCCGCAGCCTTCAATTCATGCAGCATTGCCTCTTGCTGGATGGCCCGATCGCCCAGTTGCTGGGCCGTCTCCCGGTAGCCGGACAGCAACAATCCGGTGGCTCTGGAGCGGGCCGCAAGCGCGCTGAACTCGACCTGCGCCTTCACCAGTTCCGATTTTGCCCACTCATGGTTGGGATCCTGTTCGGTCGTCTGTTCACGCAACGGTGCCTGTTCCTCCACCGCAATGGAAGTTCTGGTTCCCGCAATCTGCAGTTCGACTTCTTGCACCAGCCGATAGGAAGGTTCGAACTTGGTGAGCAGTTCGGTGCGCTTCAGCTCCAACTCCAGAAGCCGAGACTTCATTTTCCCCAGCAGCTCTGGATTATCGGAACTGCGAATCTCGGTTGTGGTCCGCTCCGGCAAGGAGCGCAGCTTGGCTTCCAGGGAGCTGATTCGTTGCGCGGTTTCGGTCAGCGCCACCCGCGTCTGCAGTTGCCCGGCTTCGGTTTCACTCAGCTTTTGCAGGGCATTGTCGCGCTCCAGCGCCGCCGACACTACGCCTTGGTCGCGAGTGAATTGCATCAACTGGAACCCCGCTTCTTCCAGGCTGTGGCGTGAGCGCACAACTTCTTGCTCGAAGAATTCGAGCTCCCCGGACGGCCGTCGCACCTGCGAGTGCCTGTCCAGGTAAGCGCTGGCCAGACAACGCAGCACTTGCGCCGACTGCGCCGGATCGGAAGACGCATAGGTCACCGCGATCAGCCTCGTCTTGCGGATCGGCTCCACGTCGAGCCGCTTGGTCATCCGGCGTGCCGCCCGAGCCTCCCGCACATCTTTATCTCCCCCAACTAGCTTCTCGAACCAGGATTCACCATCCGAGACCAGCCCGGAAGTCTGCACCACGGTGCGCAGAATCTCCTCATCGCGCAGCAGTTCCACCTCGGAGTTGAGTTCCTCCTCGGTCACATCCTGACGTTCGAACTGGGCCGATTGCGTCAGAGTTGGAGTCAGCACCGGGTCCACCCGGCCACGGCGCACCAGCACTCTCATTTGTGCCTGATACGAGGGTGCTAACAGCCCATAAAGAAGAATGGTCAGGAAAATTCCCGCGAATGAAAAAAGCGCGAGCTGGCGTTGGCGGAACACCACTGCCAGCACATCGCGCATGGTGGGAGAGGGTACCGACACTTCTCTTCGAACGATGCTGAGTGGCTCAGCCATACAGAATCCTGCTTGCGGCCATCCGCACTTACGCTACTCTTTGTGCGTGTAGCAGGGATTAGCCTGCAGGAAGGTACCTTTGGCCCACGAGGGCTGTAGCCCTGAATTGCAGAACCGACGTTGCTCTGCAATCGTTCTGTATGCCTCCTTATTAAAACTGCGCCGGGTTCAGATACATGCTCAAGTTCGGCGCAGGCAAATACCGCCGTATCTTGGAAATCGTATTTTGTGGCACGAACAACATATCTCCTGGCTCCAGGTGGAAATCCTCCCCCAGGTTTCTCGACTTCAGCATCTGCTTCACATTCAGCAACCGAGTTTCGACCAGTTCATCCGACACCCGCCGGAATAGCACCACCTGGGAATGCCTGGCCTGGCCGTTAAAACCTCCGGCAATAGCCAGGGCCTCAGTCACGGTGGCGTCCCCGCGCAATTCGTACTTTCCCGGACGCATGACCTCACCGCTTGCGATGAAGTACGGCTTGTCGAACTCCTTGAGGACAACGGTCACCTCGGGATCGTGCAGCGTGCCCGCGTACGCTTTACGGACCGCTTCCTGCAACTCGGGCACGGTGGTCCCCTCCGCATACAGTTCTTGCAGTCCTTTCAGCGTGACGTACCCATCCGGTTGCACGCTCACGGTCTGGTTGAACTCGGGCGCGAAGGTAAAGCTGATCTCCGCCACATCACTCTTGCGCAACCGGTAGAGCGGACGGCGTTCCCCCGTCAGGGCTGGACTCCATTTGCCGCCCGCGACTCCGGATTTCGTGGTCGCCGCCGGCCCAGTCTTTTCCACGGCTACCCTAGGCCGCTGTTCCTGGGCCACAGCCACCACCACAACCTGCTGCACCACGCAACAGGCAAGAGCAAGTACGGTGCATGTCAGAATGCGCTTCATTTTCCTGATCGTTTGTGGCTCGACTTATCATCGAGCCGCGACAAATCTCTCGATTGCAGCTCCTTCAGCAACCTATCTCCGCCAGCCGCAGTCCACAAGACATGGGAAGTGCTGCCTACAAAGGTAGGTAATTGGCGCGGCGATACTAGGGCGATCTAGAACTGCCTGGAATTCTTTGAGCTGCAATCCGGCAGAGGGTGTGCACGACATTCACAGGCCAGGTGAGGAATTCTTCGGGTGATACTTTGGCAGCATCCACGAAAGTAGACTTGCCAAGAAAGCGAGCACCTTCTCGGGTGAACCGGGCGATGTGTCCCTGGAATCAGGCTTCCACTTTATGCAGCAGCTACTTGCGCGGTCCGCGGGTGGAGAATCAGGTGTTTGCCTGGCCCGCTTCAACCCAGCTTTTCCACACCGATCACGCTTTGTCCCGATGTGGAAACTATCACAAAGCAAGGTGACGGCCGTCGCCAGGATGCTGTTCCCAGAATCCCTACAATTAACCAAAACGTTACAACAATCATGAAATTTGTGGGATCAATCTCCGTCGCTGCCTCGAACACGATCGCTGTCCTGGTCGCCGACTCCAATC
The DNA here is from genome assembly GCA_041494805.1 of Terriglobia bacterium. GTDB lineage: Bacteria > Acidobacteriota > Terriglobia > Terriglobales > Acidobacteriaceae > JBGQBN01. The sequence continues at coordinate 34,040 of JBGQBN010000010.1, forward strand.
AAATGCAGCGCCAGCTACTGGTCAGCGCGCTCCGCCGCCGCCCAGAGTTCACGGTCACCTCCTGCGACGTCAATACGGACGCCATCCTCGCCACCCTCGCGTCCTCACCGGCGCAGGTTGCGGTCATCAACGCCGACCACTCCAGCCATGACTGGCAGGGCATGAGCGTCATGCGCCGCCTTCACTTGGCTCACCCCGAGGTAGCCAAGATCCTGCTGCTCAATGCTTACGACCGCGACCTGGTAGTAAGCGCCTTCCGCTCCGGCGCCAAAGGCTTGTTCTGTTTTCACGCCCAGCCTTTCCGCCTCTTGTGCAAGTGCATCCACAGCGTCCATCGCGGACAGGTCTGGGCCAACAGCGAGCAACTGCAATACCTGATCGAAGTCGTCACCCAGGTCCCATCGCTGCGCATGGTGAATGCCCGCGGACTCAAGCTGCTCACCCCGCGCGAAGAGCAGGTCGTAGCCCTGGTCGCCGACGGACTCAGAAACCGCGAAGTAGCCCGCGAACTCCGCCTCAGCGAACACACGGTCAAGAAATACCTCTTCCGCATCTTCGACAAGCTGGGCATCTCCAGCCGCGTCGAACTCGTGCTCTACGCCGTCAGTCACGGAGGCCCGCGCCAGGCCGAGTGGGTGGCCGGAGGAGGGGCGTAGCGGTGTCTTGCGAAACTGGTTTGATACTGCGCGACATGGCAGGGATTAGTGTCACCAGCGTGGGTGTCAAGGTCATCGATCAAGAGGGTAGAGGTGGAAAAAGCCCCGCCCTTGCAAAAAACGCAAGGACGGGCCACTCGCCTGACAGCTTCCTGATGCAATTACTTCTTGTCTTCTTTTGCGTCGGCAATCCGTGCCTGTTGGCCTGCATCTGACACGGCCTTCATGAATGCGTCCGCACTCTTCGGAGTTGACACCTTGCCCGAAAGAATATTGCGGAACTTCGCGTTCTTGCCGTAAATAGCGCGAGTGGAGTCGTCATCCTGCTGCACCACCGCACCTTCGAGTGTTAGGCCGGCGAACACGCCCTTGGAGCGCGAGTAGGTCAGCATTTCCGTGTTCATTTTCCAGTCAGTTCCGGCGGACGCATGACGGCCAACCGGGCCTGCAGCCACGGATCCTTCGCCGGTCAATTGAAACTTACTGGAGAGCAAATGCTGGAACCCCTGGTCGTTCATGACCAGCATCACCAGGTCCACGCCTTCGACTCCGATCTGCAATCCCCAACTTCCGCCGCCAACCGAGACGAACGCGGGAGCGCTCCAACCATCCGATGTACGGCACGAGCCCACGCCACGTCCGTGCTTGCCACCAAAAATGAAGCCGCCCTTAATCAAGTCTGGCACCACCAGGATGCACTTTGCATTGCTCAGCACTTCTTCCGGGATACCCTTGTCTGGCGCTGACATAACCGCGTGGAGAACATCCACGGACTTTTGCAGACGGTCGACCGCATCTTCCCGAGCTGAGCCTGCCCATGCGTAAGTTCCAACCAAGCCCACGAAGCCCATCAACAGCAGTGAAATTGTCTTTTTCATGAATTGTTCCTTTAGGAGCTGCAGAACTAAGAGGAGAGAACTTCAGATGGCCTGACTTAGTTCAGAGGACCTGAAAGAGAGAGAAGAAGTGCTCGTCTCTACCCTCATGATCGCTCAGGCCCGAAAGAATAGCTGGTCTGAATTGCTCACTCGCCTTTGGATCAAGAACAGGAGCAATCTTGCGCACAATCGCAAGGATTTCAAAGTGCACCACGACCGCCCAGCTTGGCTGGCGCCGACGCCCGCAAATGCAATAAGGCAGCATGCTGATTTATTACTGCTGCCGCTTGCGTGCGGCGGTTGCCATTCGTGCTGTTGAAATCAAGGGTGGTGACGCTATGCTCGCAGAAGGTGCATTTGAATGTGGTGCCGCCATTCATTGGTTTGGTTGTGTAATATCTCACATCTTCATTGTAGTCCTTACTGCCTGTCCGGGCGTTGGGCAACAGGTGTGCAACCTTAGAGCAGGAAGCGCGGTCGCCGGCGTGGAGTCCAGATTGATAGCGCGATTCGTGAGGGGCAAGAGAAAGGAAGCAACCTCAGTTCTTCGACCCTCGTGTACGCACGCCAGCAATGGTCAGCGCGATCCCACCTGCGATCAGCACAGCACTGATGAGGGGCGACACTCGTTCACTGTGACTGGTCTGCACCCCAATGTTCGTGTCCCCGACCTTGATGCCCTGGGTCTCGCTGGCGGGAATCGGCACGACCAGAGATGCGATGCCGAGCACAATCAGGAGCAGGCCTGCAAGCAGCAACATTCTCATATCATGTCCTCGTGATCCTCGATGCGTCGAAGGATGTAGTCACTGCCGTCGCCTTTCTGGAGAACTCAGAGAAAAACATCTAGTCGTGCAGAACTATACTGAGCAGCGAGCTGTGGACCTGCAATCCACCTTCTATACCGCCGGAGTAGTGAATAAAGCCCAATTTCCTGAACCGGTTCATGAAAAAGCTCACCCGCGAACGGGTGGTTCCGACCATCTCTGCCAGGCTTTCCTGACTTATCTTGGGGACCACCGTCTCAGGCACGCCTTCCTTGCCAAAATGAGCTAGCAGCAGAAGCACGCGAGCCAGTCTCTTTTCGCTGGAGTTAAATAGCTGGTCAACCAGATCCTCTTCATAACGGATATTCCGCGCCAGCAAATAGGCCACGAACATATCGGAAAACGCATGTTCCCGGTGAAGCGCTTGCATCATCGCCCTCTTGTCTACCCGCATGAGCTGGCAATCTGTCATTGCAAACGCAGACCCCATGCGCAGAGCCTGACCGGCCAGCGCACCCTCGCCAAAAAAGTTCCCCTCGCTTAACAGGCCTATGGTGGCTTCTCTGCCGGTCTTGGATACGACGGTGAGCTTTACTCTTCCTGATTGGATATAGAAGACCGCGTCGGCTTCATCTCCCTGGGCGAAGATTCCTTGCTTTTTTTCAACCGCCAGGCTCTTCCTGCCCTCGCCAATGGTTGCGAGGAAGGTGCTGGGGTCGAACTCGCGTCTTTTCTTACTTGCTGCTGCAGGAGAACTCATCAAACGCAATTCTAGTCCCACAGAGTCGTTCTGTGGCACAAATCGTGACTAACCCGGGAGGGCCAATCTCTTCTTGGGCCCGGGGGTTCAAAAGTGAGCGATTCTGCAGAGACAGGCCCGCTTGGTGTTGCTGGCCAGTTACTTTTCCGAAGCCGCCAAGCGCCGATCTCGATGCGGATCCGTGCGGGGTTGGCCAGTGCTCAACTCACATTTTTCTCCCGGCTTAGAGCCACAAGTGGGACAACGAACCGCCAGGGCTGGTTTCTGCTTGGCTTTCATAGGTACATAATACAGGATCGCTCGGCAACAAAGATGTGCAATTGTGACCAGTGCCTTCGCGTCAATCAGCGGCATCGCAACCCTAATTTTTCACATGTGAGCTATCTTGCTCAGACACGAAAGTCTACACCTGTCATTCTCTATTCTCCTGAGTGTGTCGAGAGAGCGACGAGCGCTAATTCGTAGCTCTCATTCTTAGGTCGCTGCGGTCGGGTCCTGATCAAGCCACATCGAAGCGACCACATCCAGCCGATTGGCATTCTGTATCCGGTGTATGCCGCGAAACCTTACGGCAGACACGATTCGACCCTGAAAGCTCTCGAACATTTGACATTAGGGCAACACCTCCAGGCGGATGAGAGGCGTTAGCCCGTGTAAGAAGAAAGGTCAAAGCTCATGCCTTTAATTCAACTCCTGGAAGTTCTCATCGTGGTGGGTGTCCTCCTGTGGCTGGTGAATCGCTTCATTCCAATGCAGGGATCCATCAAGTCAATTTTGAATGGCGTCGTGGTCATTGCTGTGGTTCTGTGGCTGCTGAATGTTTTTGGACTGTTTCATTCCCTTTCCCGGGTCCGCGTTGGGTGAAGGATGATGCAAGGGAAACCAGGCAAGAAGGCTGGATACACCAACACAAGATCGATACAACGCAACCCGGCAGATATCTGCCTCAAGGAGAATACTTTGAAGACCAAACTTTTGTTAGCAGTCGGAATCACCCTCAGTTTGAGCGCGTTCGCTCAAACCAATTCTCAACCAACCATGGCCATCGAACCCATGGCTCACACGCCGACGTTCCGGGTCACCGTAGTCAGCCGCAGCGTAAAGGCCGTCAACTATGAACATCGCAGCGGAGCCAGCAAGCTGGATTTTGCGGGTACGGACCTCATGCCCGGGGCCAACGGCCAAGCCAAAGTGGAAAGCAAAAAGGGCTACATCGAAATCGAGGTGGAATTTGGCAATCTGCAAAAGCCCACGACTTTCGGCAATGAATACCTGACCTACATCCTGTGGGCAATTTCACCCGAAGGCCGGGCAATCAACTTGGGCGAGGTATTGGTGGGCGACAACAGCCGCAGCAAGCTGGACGTAACCACAGACCTGCAAGCCTTTGCTCTGGTCGTCACGGCGGAACCTTATTATGCTGTGCGCCAACCCAGCAACGTCGTAGTGATTGAGAATGTAGTTCGCGAAGACACGAAGGGGACTACTGAAGCCCTCAATGCCAAGCATGACTTTCTCGAGCGCGGCGGCTACATCCCCACTGGTTACAAATTTGACCCGGTGGTTCTGAATGCCAAGTTACCGTTGGAATACTTCGAGGCGCGAAATGCACTACGCATTGCCCAATCCGAGGGGGCCGAGAGGTACGCCAGCGACAGCTATCAGCACGCGGTTCAACTAATGAACAACGCCGATGAATACGCTGTGCGAAACAATGTCCCGACAAAACCGCTGATCGCAGTCTCCCGAGAGGCAGTACAGACTGCCGAAGATGCCCGCGCGATTGCAGTCAAGAAGATGGACGAGGAGCGCCTAGCCAACGAACGCCAGGCTTCCTCCGACGCACAAGCACAGTCCCAGGCGCAAGCCGACGAGGCAACCCGGCAGAAGGCACAGGCTGAGTCTGATGCGGCAAAAGCGCAATCCGACATGGCCGCAAGTCAAGCAGCATCAGCAGCGGCACTCACTGCGGCTCAGGCAGATGCCGACCAATCCCGCCTAGCTGCACAGCAGGCTCAGTTGAGCGCGCAACAGGCGGAAACCGACAAAGCGGCCATGCGCACCCGATTGTCTGAGCAGCTGAATTCCATTCTCCAGACTCGCGATAGCGCGCGCGGGCTCATCGTCAGCATGTCCGATGTTTTGTTTGACACCGGAAAATACTCGTTGAAACCGGGTGCACGGGAGAAGCTGGCGAAAGTCGCCGGTATTCTGCTCGCCTACCCTGGACTCAACATTGAAGTCGGCGGCTACACGGATAACGTCGGCGGCGATGAGATGAATCAAAAACTGTCTGAGAACCGTGCCGACTCGGTGCGCGACTACCTCGTACAGCAAGGGGTAGCGATGAATTCGGTTTCAGCCAGAGGCTTCGGCAACACTTTGCCGGTAGCCTCAAACGATAATTCCGCCGGTCGGCAGCAGAACCGGAGAGTTGAACTTCTCGTGTCCGGCGAAGCCATCGGCAACCCGGTCGATGCAACCACAGGAAGCTTGCGCTAGAGCAAGCGGTATTGAGCGATCGGTAGGTAATGGAGGCAACACCCATGAAACTAGTTGGAGTTTTCAGCACAGCAGTTTTGTCTTTGACCCTCGGAACTGCGGCTCCCGCGTACGCCCAGCAGGAGCAACAGGAACAGCAGCAGGAGCAGAAGGACAAGCCTGCCCAGCAAAAAGAGAAACACGCACAGCAGGAAGAGAAAAAAGCGCAACAGAACGAGCACCAGGCGCAGCAGAAGGAACAACACGGTCAACAGGAAAAAGCACAGCAGGACAAGCCCACCCAGCGGGAAGAGCAACACGCGAAGGACGCCAGGCCTGCCCAGCAGAACGAGCACCAGGCGGAGCAGGACAACCAACACGCACAGCAGCAACCGCGGCATAACGAACAACCACGGCGCACAGAGGAACAGCAGCGTGTCCAGCACAGCGCCTGGCAGCAGCATCGCGCACGAAGCTGGCAGTCAGACCACCGCACTTGGCAACAACGTGGCGGCTACCACGGCTACCGCATCCCTGACTACCGGTTCCGTACATACTTTGGGCCGGAGCATGGGTTCCGCATCTACGGCCTCCCCTTCCTGGTGGTGGGCGGATACCCGCGCTTCCAGTACGGTGGCTATTGGGTCAGCGCCGTTGACCCATGGCCGGAATACTGGGCGGTGGACTGGTACGACACCGACGACGTTTATGTCACCTACGTCGACAACGGCTATTACCTGTTCAACCGCAGGTATCCCACCGTCGGAATTGCGATCAGCATCTCGGAGTAGCGGTGTACCCCTCATGAATACATGACAAGGAGCAAAACATGCTTGGAACTATATTGATCGTGATCCTGGTTTTAGCACTTCTAGGGGCGCTGCCACGGTGGTCGCATAGCCGGGATTGGGGTTATGCCCCGACCGGAGGAGTAGGACTCATCCTTTTCGTCATTGTGATTCTCCTGGTTCTCGGGCGCATTTGAGCTATGTGCTCCCCGGCAATCTCGTCAGGCGCCATAGCCAAGGGTTGGCGCCTGCTTTTCTGTCCGTGCCACGGTACTTCTCCTCGTCGTACTCAAGCCGCGATCTTCTCCGCCCTAACTCCAACCGGCAGAACCAGTTCCTCCTAATCCATATATTATTGTACGTACAACATCGTCATCACAAAATGTTCCACGTGGAACACTTCTCCACTTTGTCACCCGTCCTTTCCTGCCCCGTCCACCCCTCCCTTGTCATCCCGCCCCTGCTTTTGGTATTGTGGGCCGCCGCAATCAATCCCTGTTAACCCTTACCACCATGGGGAGATATGAAAAAGAACGTCACGATTACCGTCAATGGACTTGAGCAGCGCGCGACGGTTGAGCCGCGCCTGCTGCTCGTACACTTCCTGCGCGAAACCGCCGGGCTGACCGGCACGCACGTGGGCTGCGAGACCTCATTGTGCGGCGCCTGCACCGTCCTGATGGACGGACGCGCCGTTAAGTCCTGCACTGTGCTCGCCGTCCAGGCCGATGGCCACCCGGTCACCACGGTCGAAGGCCTGGCCAACGGCGCCAAGCTGCATCCCATCCAGGAAGGATTCTGGGAGGAGCACGGCCTGCAGTGCGGCTTTTGCACTCCGGGCATGATCATGTGCTCGCATGATCTGCTGGACCACAACCCCAGCCCGTCGGACTCCGAGATTCGCGAGGCCATCAACGGCAACATCTGCCGCTGCACCGGCTACCAGAACATTGTGGCTGCGGTGAAGAACGCTTCCCGCAAAATGTCCAAGCGCGTCCCGGCACGCGCGGGAGCGAGGTGAGCCATGGCCAGCAAAGCCAAAGCAAAAGCAAAAGTAAAGACTAACGGCAAGGCCGCCGCTCACTGGGTCGGCAAGCGGCTCAAGCGGAAGGAAGACCCGCGGCTCATTCAGGGTATCAGTCACTACACGGACGACTTCAAGCTGGCGGGCATGCTCTGCTGCGCCTTCACCCGTTCCCCGCACGCCCATGCCGAGATCAAGGCCATTCGCACCGACGCTGCCAAAGCCCTGCCTGGAGTCGTTGCTGTCTTCACGGCGGACGACACCGGCGGCATCGGCCCCATCCCCTGCGCGATGCAGATGCCGGGGCTCAAGGTGCCCAAGCATCCCGTGCTGGCGACCGGACGGGTACGTTACGTCGGCGAGCCCGTGGCCGTAGTTGTTGCCGAGGACATCTACATTGCGCGCGACGCCGCCGAGTTGGTGGAGGTGGACTACGAGCCGCTGCCCGTAGTCACCGACATGGAGAAGGCGCTCAGCAACGAGACTACTTATGTTCACGACGAATTCAAGAGCAACCAGGCCTTTACTCACACCCTGAAAAATGGCGACATTGATGCCGCTTTCAAGAAGGCGGACCGCGTGGTCAAGCAGCGCATGGTGAACCAGCGGCTGGCTCCCATCGCCATGGAGGCGCGCGCAGTTCTGGCGGAGTATCTGCCCGGCGAGAACCGCCTGACGGTCTGGTCGTCCACGCAGATTCCGCATCTGCTCAAGACACAGATGTCGGTCATGGTCGGCCTGCCGGAAACCGCGGTGCGGGTGATTGCTCCCGAAGTGGGTGGCGGCTTTGGCAGCAAACTCAATGTTTATGCGGAAGAGGGAGTGGTTCCCTGGCTGGCCATGAAGCTCGGCCGGCCGGTGAAGTGGGCAGAGACGCGCCGGGAAAATTTCCTGGCCACCATTCACGGCCGCGACACTATTAATGACGTCGAACTGGCGCTCAAGAAAGACGGCAAGATCATGGGCATGCGGGCCCGTATCCTGGCCGATATGGGCGCGTATCATCAGCTGCTGACGCCGCTGATCCCGCAGCTCACGGCGCTGATGCATGCTGGCTGCTACAAGATTCCGGCGATCCAGATTGACATCGTCGGCGTTTTCACCAACAAAATGTCCACGGACGCGTATCGCGGCGCGGGACGTCCCGAAGCCACCTACAACGTCGAACGCATTATGGACATCGCCGCGCTCGAGCTGGGCCAGGACCCGGTCGAGTTCCGGCTCAAGAATTTCCCGCAGCCCAAAGAGTTTCCGTTCACGACCATCACTGGACTTACGTACGACTCGGCCGAGTATCAGCAGGCCCTAGCGAAAGCCTTGAAGCTCGCCGGATACGATGCCCTTCGCCGCCGTCAGAAGAACGGGCGCAAGGCAGGCAAGTACTACGGGGTCGGCGTATCTACTTACGTTGAGATTTGCGCGATCGGACCCTCGGCGGCGACTCCCGCCGGGGGATGGGAGAGCGGCACGGTGCGCATCGAGCCGACCGGCAAAGTTACTTTGCTCACCGGTGCATCGCCGCATGGACAGGGCGAGGAAACAACCTTCGCGCAGCTCCTCGCTGATGAACTTGGAATCGATCCAGATGACGTCAACGTAGTCCACGGTGACACGATGGCCGTGCCTTACGGCATCGGCACCTTCGGAAGCCGCGGAACCGCTGTCGGCGGAACCGCCGCGTACTTCGCCACACAGAAGCTGAAAGCCAAGCTGTCCACACTCGCCGCCCACTTGCTCGGGTGCAAGCCCGCCGACATCACCATCGGGCGCGGGCGCCTGAGCGCGAAAGGCGGCAAGAAGTCCATCGCCTTCGGCGAACTGGTGACTGCGGCTTACACCGCGCACAACATTCCTCCTGGCTTCGAGCCGGGCCTGGAAGCTACGCACTTCTTCGAGCCGCCGAACTTTACTTTCCCGTTTGGTACGCACATCGCATCCGTCGAAGTGGATGTTGAAACCGGAGAAGTGAAGATCGAGAAGTACGTTGGAGTGGACGACTGCGGCAATATCATCAACCCGATGATTGTGGCTGGGCAGATCCACGGTGGCATTGCGCAAGGCATGGGCCAGGCCATGTGGGAAGAACTGATTTACAACGAAGATGGCCAGCTGATCACCGGCACGTTGATGGACTACGCAATGCCCAAGGCGCACTTCTTCCCTGAGTTCACTCTCGACCACACGGTCACACCCTCGCCGGTAAACCCGATGGGCGTGAAAGGCGTGGGCGAAGCGGGCACGATCGCTTCCACACCCTGCATGGTGAACGCGGTTTGCGATGCGCTCTCGCCACTCGGGGTGCGGCACATCGAGATGCCGCTGAAGCCTGAGCGGGTGTGGAACGCGATACGAGCGGCGCAGACGGCGCCCGCCCCAGCATCTTCTTCTGAGATGACATCTCGAGCGAAGCGAGGGACCTCGGTTTCCCGCAGGAGGCGCGCATGATCCCGGCAAACTTTGACTACGAATCACCCCGCACCCTGAGTGAAGCTCTGGACCTTCTGGCCTCCCGCGAAGACGCCAAGGTTCTCGCGGGCGGCCACAGCCTGCTTCCCGCGATGAAGCTGCGTCTGGCGCAGCCCGCTCTGTTGGTGGACATCGGTCGCATCGGCGGACTCAGCTACATCCGTGAGTCCGGCGACCGTATCGTGGTGGGCGCGATGACCACGCACGCTGAGGTGGTGGCGTCGAAAGTGCTCGAGCGATCTTGTCCCTTGCTGGCGCTGACCGCGGCGCAGATCGGGGACACGCAGGTGCGCAATCGCGGCACCATCGGCGGTTCGCTGGCCCAGGCTCATCCGGCGGCGGACTATCCGGCGGCGGTTCTGGCGCTGGACGCGGAAATCGTTGCTCACAGCCGGTCGGGTGAGCGCGTCATCCCGGCGACGAAGTTTTTCGAGGGCATGTTCGCTACCAAGCTGCGCAGCGACGAGATCATCACCGAAATTCGGGTGCCCAGGACGGGCAGCGATGGTGTGGCTTACAAGAAGCACCACCACCCGGCTTCGGGATACGCCGTGGTCGGCGTGGCCGTGCGTTTGAAAATGTCAGGCGCGAAAATTGACAGCGCTGCGGTGGGCATTACCGGCGTGTCGGACATCGCCTATCGCGCGACGGCGGTGGAGAATGCTCTGCGCGGAAAACCTGTGGCCGCCATTGCTGATGCTGCGGCCCTAGCTGCTAAGGGTGTGGAAGCGCTTGGCGATTCTTACGCGTCGGCCGGGTACCGGCAGCATTTGGTCACGGTGATCACGCGGCGGGCGCTGCAAGAAGCCGCGGGTTGAAAGACGGGCCTAGCGCTGAGTAGAGAGCTACTTTCATAGGGCGGCGTAAGTGCGATGGGAAAAGGTCGCGACAAACGGAGACGTAAAGCCAAGAGTCGTAGACCCCCGAAGAGAGAGGAAAGCTTCACTCGGGTAGCGAAGCCTTCACCTAGTGATGATCCGTCTATCCCAGATGATCCAGACGCGGCAATCCCTGCTCCGCTCAAACCGAAGCCGCATCTGAGTTCTGGTGCAATAGCCATTCCTGAACCAGACCCAGACGACGCTCTCGTCGCGGCACAACCTACAAGAATCTCAAAGTCGCCCACTACCGGGCCGACGCGTTGAGAATGAGAGGCCCGGCTGGCTTTGATACAATCCGCGCATGCCGACGGTACTCAGGTCTGGCCCCTACCGTTTCTACTTTTACAGCCACGAGCCAAACGAGCCGCCGCACATTCATGTTGACCGCGAAGACTTGTCGGCCAAGTTCTGGGTCGATCCGGTGCAGCTGGCTCGTAATTTAGGCTTTCGCGCTCATGAACTCGGCGAGATACAATCAATAGTGGTCCAACACAGGGAACAGTTTCTGGAGGCATGGAATGAGTTTTTCGGCTTCAGCGGCGGATGAACGGGTATTAGACGTGGAATTTACCAACGAAACGTTCAGCGTAACACTCCGCGACGGGCGCACCATCACTGTGCCGCTGGTGTGGTATCCGCGTCTGCTGAATGCCTCGCCCGCACAGCGCAAGAACTGGAAGATCGCCGGTGGCGGCTACGGAATCCAATGGCCCGACCTCGATGAGGATGTAAGCACAGAGGGCCTGCTGCGCGGGGCGCCCGCACCAAGAGCGTCGGTACCAGCAAAGTAGGCCAGCATCGACAACTTGAACTGCACTCCACTCAAACCTCGCCGTTGGGTTGTTGTTGCCTCGATCCTGGCTTTGGGGTGTGCGTGCGCTGATCGCGATCGGACAGCGCTTCGAGAAGCCGCTGCTGCGCCGCGGGCATATGTACAACTACTGATCTGAGGTCCGCCCGCAAGAACAGTATGAGTGTTCCTGCGGGAACGGGCAGGCGGAGGACACGCTCAAGCCGGGGGTACGCACGATTTGCGAATTGTAGAAAGAGTTCAAGTATTCCTCGATCTGCCTGGCCTTGGCAGGGTTCGAATCATTTATCGTTCTTAGGATCGGTGGCGTCTATTTTGCTCGGACCGGGCTCGGGACGCTGGGGAGAGACTTCCCCTCCACTCTAAACCCTTGTATAAATGCGGGGTATACGATCCGTGCCTAATAACCAACCCAAACCCCGCCGCTGGAGCGTGATTGCCTCCGGTTTGCTCTGTGGGTTTCTCGCCCTGGTGGTGATCTTCACCAACCGCAGCGCGTTCTTCAGTCCGTTGGCAGTGGTGGTGGTAGCAGCGATAGGTTTGGCTGCTGTCCTGCTGCAGCTGCGCTTGCGCAATCGCGAACAGAACAGTGCGGTGCGTCCACCGGTGTGGCTGAATGTGGTGGGCATCCTGTTTGCGCTGGTGGCGCTCTTTGCCGACCTTCTCCGGTTGAGCCCGCAGCTTGGGCAAGTGATGGCCTTGGGAGCGGTGGGAAGTTTCGCAGTCAGCAGCGTGATTATCCTGCACGCCTTTCGCAAGCAGCGGGTTATTCCCAAATAACCGCGGTTGTGCCGGTCGTTCTTCCGGAAGAATTCAGGGTGGGAACGATAAACCAGAGATTCACAACCAAGCTCAATCGGCGTGGAATTCGACCGCGATCGTGGTTTCTGCTTCGACGGGCTGGCCGTTCACGCGATAGGGCTGGAACCGCCACCATTTGACGGCATCCATCGCGGCGGGGGCGAGCGCTGCCGGGCCGCTGACCCGGCGCACATCGACGACAGTTCCGTCCGGTGCAATCACCGCGTTCAGCACCACGACGCCCTGCACATTTGCCTGGCGGGCGGCCTCCGGGTACACCGGTTCGACTTTGTGGATTAGCAATTGTTCCATCACACCGGCGGGCACGCGGGCGCGCGTCGGGTTTGCCGCGGCTGGTTTTCTCGGCACATGGGATTCCAGTTCCTCCCATGCCCGGTACCACTGCCATGAGAGCATGCCGACAGCCACAACAATCAATGCAAGTGCGAGCCCCAGTACCTGGCGCAACCGCACGCTCTGTCGGGGCTGACTCAGGCTTTCAACCGAGGGGGAAAGCTCCCGGCGATAGGTTTCTGCGGGCTGACTTTCTGGTTGGGCTGCCGCCGTTCGCCGCGCCCAGTGCCGGATCAGCTCCAGTTGCTCGGGCGGTATTCCCAGGAATTCAACCCCGAACCGCAGGCGAGCCTGGTGACGCACTACTGCTTTCGCACGAAGCTGCACATCCAAGTCAGGCAGGCGAAACTCCAGTCCAACGGAATCGCCGGGGTGAAGCTCTCCGGCTAAAATTGCGGCTAGGCCACCCTCACCAACATCGAGCGAGCGCCCGGGAATGGTGGCCGGAATGCCCGAGCGCAATACCGTGACGTCGACAGGAACAGCGATGGGATAGCGGGGAATACGGCGCCGGGTCGCACCCGAGCGTACCGGTACCCGCGCCGTTGCTGCGCTCATGACTGACTCTCCGCGTGCAATAGAGAGATACCTCTAACTTTTCTTCGGCCAGAAATGCGGGGACAGAGACGCGGCGAAATGGGCGCTTGGTGCGGGCTTCTGGGTGGAGTATAGCAAAAACACGCCGGCCCGGAGCAGGGCTCCGGGCCGAATCAACAATATCTCTTACTGCCCGGCGACCTGCTGGGCAGGCAAGCTCTGGCTTGGTCAGCTCGACATGGTCCGCCGACATTGTCAGTCGACTATGGCCAGCGCTTGGCGGTGTCTTCCCATCCCGCGGCGCGCGCCGGCTGCGGGGTCGCGTTCACCGCTGCCGCTTGCGGGATGCGGATGGGCTGCTGTACCGGCACCGGGCTCGCCAGGGTCGGCTTATTGCTAGTCGTGTCCAGGCCGGACTCTTTGTCATCGGACAGCAAGGGCGCGGCCACCCGCAGCGCCTCGACTTCCTTCTCCAGCCTCGCCAGTTCCAGCTCTTTTTGCCTCAGAACCTCGTAAACATTCTTCATCGTCAGGCACCTGTAAAAACTCTTCTCTATAGAGCGATTGTCCGCACTTTATGCAGGTGTGACGCTTTTGTCAAGAAGGAAGAAAGGGCCGCATAAAATCACTCCCAGGGAAGCGGTCACAGCGCTTGCGTAGCCTTGCCAGGGCGAGGCAAATTCCCGTATTGTGGAGTGCCAGACCCAGTCCAACTAGTCTGAGAGGAACCTCCATGCAACGCCTGCTCCGCCTTGCACTTGCCATTGCTTCGCTGTTTGCTCCGTTCCTGACGCTGGCCCAATCCACGCCACCGGCGACGCCGGTTCGCGAAGTGACCGACGAATATTTTGGGATCAAGGTGGTTGATCCCTACCGTTGGCTGGAGAACACTTCGGACGCAGAAGTCATCGCCTGGATGAAGGCGCAGAACGACTACACGCATGCGGTGCTCGCCCGCATTCCGGGGCGTGACCAACTGCTGGAGCGCATCAAGGCGCTGGACAACGCCGGCAGTGTGGTCTCGGGGCTGCAGGTGTGGGGCGGCCGCTATTTCTATTACAAGACTGAGCCCGGCTCGGACAACCGCAAACTCTACGTGCGCGACAGTTTGAACGCGCCGGAACGTTTGCTGGTCGATCCCGAGAAGCTGACCACGGCGGACGGCAAGCACTACTCCATCGATTACTTTCAGCCTTCGCTGGACGGCAAGTACATGGCCTACGGAATTTCTCCGGGAGGTTCGGAGGAGAGCGTCCTGCACGTGCTGGAGAGTGCCACTGGCAAGGTGTTGAGTGACACCATCGATCGCGCCCAGTTTGGTTCGCCCAGCTGGCTGCCGGATGGGAATTCCTTCTTTTATACCCGCACGCAGAAGCTGGGTCCGGATGCGCCGCCCACTGCGCGCTATCAGAAACTGCGGGTCTATCACCACGTGCTGGGCGGCGATCCCGAAAAAGAGGCGGCGGTATTCGGCTACGATGTGTCACCCAACGTGAAGGTCGAGGATGACGACTTTTCCGTGCTCGCGTACTCGCCGGGCGCCCCCACATACCTTGTGGGGCTTGTGATCCACGGCGTGAAGCGGGAACTGGATGTGTACGCCGTTGCCCTGGAATCGAATCCCGGCGCCAAGACCGCCTGGAAGAAAATCGCGGATGAAGGCGATGCAGTTACCGGTCTTGATGTCCACGGCGATCAGATCTACCTGCTCTCCCACCAGGACGCTTCGCGCTTCAAAGTGCTGCGCACCAGTCTGGCGAATCCCGACGTCGCGCATGCCACTGTGGTGGTGCCGCCGAGCGAGGCTGTGGTCACCAATATCACCGCAGGCGGGGACGCGCTCTATGTGCAGGACTTGGATGGAGGGCTCGGCAAGCTGCGGCGTGTGCCCTATTCCGGCGGTACGGCTCAGCCGGTGACGCTGCCGTTTGCGGGCGCCATTCAGGCGCTGGTCACCAATCCGACGGAAGCGGGCGCTTGGGTAGAGATGGTTTCGTGGACTAAGTCTCCGTTGTGGTATGCGCTCGAGGCGAAGTCGGGGAAGGCGACGGACACGGGGCTGGTGCCACCTTCGCCGGTGGATTTCTCACAGATCGAATCGGAGGAGGTCAAGGCCAAGAGCGCGGACGGGACCATGGTGCCGCTGTCCATTATTCACAAACGCGGAATGGCCCTCGATGGTTCCCATCCTACCTGGCTGGAAGGTTACGGAGCTTACGGCATCACCATTGATCCCGCGTTCCGTCCCACGTGGCTGGCATTTCTCGAGCGAGGCGGAGTGTTTGCCGTGGCTCACGTGCGCGGCGGGGGCGAGTACGGTGAGGACTGGCACGTCGGCGGGCAGAAGCTTACCAAACAGCACACCATTGATGACTTTATCGCCGGGGCGCAATACCTGATCGAGCACAAGTACACTTCGCCGGCGCATCTGGCAGGTGAAGGAACGAGTGCGGGGGGGATTACGATTGGTGGCGCGATTACCCAGCATCCCGAGTTGTTCGGAGCGGCACTGATCCGCGTGGGCGATTCAGACTCGCTCCGATCAGAGCTCATGGCCAGCGGTCCGGCCAATATTCCCGAGTTCGGCACAGTAAAAGAAGCCGACGGCTTCAAGGCGCTCTTCGCCATGGACGCTTATCAGCACGTCAAGCCCGATAGCAAGTATCCGGCGATATTGCTTACCACGGGAGCGAACGATCCGCGAGTGGCGCCCTGGCAGGCGGCCAAGATGACGGCCCGCCTGCAGGCTTCCACCGGCAGCGGCAAGCCCGTGCTGTTGCGAGTGGATTACGATGCAGGACATGGACTGGGATCGACCAAGTCGCAGCGCGACGCCGAACTGGCCGACGAGATCGCGTTTCTGTTCTGGCAGTTGGGCGCCACCGAAGGCCAGCCAGCGGGAGGACAGAAGTAGGCTGCGCTATTCAGAGTTTCGCAGCCATGTTTCTGCCATGAGTTTGCCAAGGACGCGCGCAGCAGACTCTCGCACTTGGGCCCTGCACCCAAATCTCTTTTACACAATTCGAATGAATTCCAACTTTGGAAGTTAATACCCTCCCCTCTGTATGAGAAAGCGGAAAAAGGACATAGAGCCTCAACATAACGCCACGATGGAACGTAGCATGGCTGTGAGTAGCAGCGTCTACTATCTTGCAACCCAGTCTCACCTTTTCTGAATCATAACGTCTAAGTTAGCAACAGGTTCCAGGTGCACGCCGCACCCCTAATCTCGTGACGGAACCGGACAAGTTGCAGGGCGGGCGGAATCAGGTCCAGTTTGAGGGAACGAGTGGGCAACGGTTTGCGTATCCCAGCCCAGGGGTAGTGTATTTAGAGCGGTGTGCGGGGATCGGCAGGGTAATGGGCTCCGGAGGTGTGGTATGGAAAATGGGCGGGGTGGTAGCAACGGAAACAAGAACCTTCCAGGCAGGAATGATCCGCATGTGCAAGAGGTAGTAAAGGCCGCGCACGAAGAACTCAGGCAGCTCATGCTGCAGCGTGCGGAGGTCATGAAGCGGATCGGAACCGTCAAACAAACGATCGTTGGATTGGCCAACCTATTCGGCGATGAAGTGCTTAGTGAAGAGTTGCTGGAACTGGTGGACCGCAAGAGTGGGGGACGGCAGCCGGGATTCACGAAAGCTTGCCGGATGGTACTGATGGAGGCGGAACGGCCACTGGGGGCGCGCGAGGTGTGTGAGCAGATCCAACAGCGCATCCCTCCGGTTTTGCTGCGGCACAAGGATCCACTGGCGTCGGTGACCACGGTGCTGAACCGGCTGGTGGAATACGGCGAAGCGCGAACCGTGGTCCGCGAGAACGGGCGGCGGGCGTGGCAGTGGGTTTCAGATCCCGAGAACAGCAGTTTCGGGCGTCCCCGCGGCAGCGAAAACGTCGTGCCGGGATTGTGACCAGACGATCATAGGTGTAGGGACAGCCGCCCTCGGCTGTCCAGCTGAGCGAAGCTCGGCCCTCTCCGCTAGAGCTACGTCAAGATCAGAATGCGGGCGAGGGCTGTTCTTCCTGACCTAAGCCGGCGGCAGCAACATTCCCTTTTCCAGATGCCGAGTGACGTGCGCGTAGGAAGCCGCATGGGGATCATGCGTTACCATCACAACGGTTTTGTGAAAATCCTCATTTAGACGTTTGAGGATCTCGAGCACTTCGGTGGCGGAGTGGCTGTCGAGGTCGCCGGTGGGCTCGTCGGCGAGCAGCAGGGTGGGGTCGCTGACGATGGCGCGGGCGATGGCCACGCGCTGTTCCTGTCCGCCCGAGAGCTGCTTGGGAAGGTGGTTCACGCGGTCTTCCAGGCCAACCAGTTTCAGGGCGGTCATCACGTGCTCACGTCGTTGCTGTGCGTTGAGCTTGGTGAGCAGGAGCGGCAGTTCGACATTTTCGAAGGCGGTGAGCACGGGAATCAGATTGAACGTCTGGAAGACGTAGCCGATGTGCTCGTTGCGCCAGTGGGCGGACTGGGAATCGCTGAAGCGGAAAATGTTCTCGCCCAGCACCAGCAGTTCACCCGAGGTGGGCCCGTCGATGGCGGCGATCATATTCAGCAGCGTAGTCTTGCCCGAGCCGGAAGGACCCATGAGGGCAAGAAACTCTCCGGTGGCAATTTCGATGGAAACATCGTCTAGCGCTTTCACTTCGAAGGCGTCGCGCTTGAAAATCTTGCTGACGTTGCTCGCCTGGACGACCTTGGTCTGAGTGGCGGTACGTGGAAGAGTAGCTGTGCTCATGATTATCCCTTAATCTTGATTTTGTCGCCGTCTTTCAGATCTTGCGGGGCCGTGGTGATGACGTCCTCGCCTCCGTTCAGGCCTTGCACCAGCAGACCGCCACTGCGTTGGGACAAGACCTTTACCTCCCGCATCAGGGCTTTGCCGTTGAAGGCCAGGAAGACAACTTTCTTGCCGTTGCGATCACGGAGCGCGGTCGCGGGCACGAAGACACCTTGAGGCTGAGAGCCCGTGCCCTTTGCTTCGTTGGCTTGGAACTTGACCGTCGCGTTCATCTCCGGACGCAAATACGCGTCCGGGTTCAGAATCTGAGTCTTGATTTGCACGGTGGCCTTCTGGCGGTTGGCCTCGGGTGAAATCTCGGCGATGATGCCGTCGTACTTGCGGTCAGGAAACGCATCTACCGTGACGATACCCTTCTGGTTGTGACCGAGTTTGGCAAAGTCATCCTGGGCAATGTCGAGTTCGACCTGCAGATCGTTCAAGTCGGCCAGTGCCACTACCGATCCTTGCGGGCCACCTTCCGCGGAGCTGGCAAACTGGGCGGTGATCAGTTCGCCTTTTTCGGCCGTGCGCTCAAGAATAGTGCCGGTGACTGGGGCCCGAATCAGCGTGGCATCCAACAGTGACTTGGCGTAAGCTTCCTGCCCCTCGGCCTGGGTCAGCGCCCCTTTGGCGCGAGCGATCTCTTCAGCGCGAGGGCCGAGCTTATACAACTGGAAGGTTTTCTCCAGAGAATTCACCCGCTGCTGGTCGGCCTCAAATTTGGCGGTGGTGTCATCGAGGGCCTGTTTGGAGAGCACACCTTGTCCGGCCAGATCTTTGGTCCGGTCGAGCGTGAGCTTATCGTTGGCCAGGGTGGCACGAGCTTCGTCCAGATTGTGCTGGGCTTGCTGAATTTCCTCGGGGCGGGAGCCATTCTGCAGTTCCTGCAGATACGCTCTCGCATTTTCTGCCGCGCCGTGGGCTTGCTGGTACTGGGCACGGAATTCGTCATCTTCCAGGCGGACGAGGACCTGGCCTTCCTTGACCTTGTCGCCTTTCTCTACGCCGATCCAGGCTACGCGGCCAGTGACTTTTGAGTTCACGTTGATCTTGTGGTGGGCCACGATGTAGCCGCTGGCGGAGAGAACGATTCCTCCGACCTCTCCGCTTTCCGCGGTCGCCCGCGCGACGTCGACCTCTAGAGCATCCGCTGAAAACAGACGGTAGGCGAGTACGCTCAGGCTTAGGAGTGCCACTACGGCAATCCCTATGATGATGTAGCGCCGAGCCCAGACGGGGGGCTCGCCTCCGTCGGCTGGCGACGAGCGATCAATGCGCAGACCATGGAGTTCTTCGTGTTTGGCGTCAATGGGCATTTTGTCTAAAGATGACTACGCATCTAGCCGCGCAACGCATTCAGGATGTTCTGCCGGGCGGCATGCCATGCCGGAGCCATGCCCCCAAACAGCCCCATGACGACGGCGAAAATGGTTGCACTCATGACGACCCTCGTGGTCATGCGCAGACTAAACACGGCCTCGCTGAACGTCACAGGATTGGACGTGCCCGTGGTCATGCCATTGAACGGCAACATCAGCACGATGCCAACCGTCGCTCCAAGCAAGGCCAGCATCAGCGACTCCAGAACAAACGAAGTCAAGATGCTGGGGCGCGAAAAGCCCAGCACCCGCAGGGTCGCAATCTCCCGGGAGCGGTAAGCAACCGCCGCGTACATGGTGTTCATGGCGGCGAAGCAGGAGCCGACGGCCATCACGAAGGCCACGACAAATCCCACAAACTTGATGGGTCCTCCAGTGCTCGTCTGCTGGGCGTAGTAATCAGGTTCCAGCATACCGTTGAGTTTCAACCTTTGGTCGTCCGTGACCTGGTTCTTCAGGGCATTGGCAGAGAGCTGGTCGGTCGCGCGAATCAGGACCGACGAATACGTCGTCCTGTCGAAATCGGATGCGAGCTGGTTGACGTCGGCCCAGACCTCGGATTCGTGCGCCGAGCCGCCGGAATCAAAAATGCCTACAACTTGCCAGGGACCCTTGCCGATCCAGATGGAGTCACCGATATTGGCTTGACCAAAGCGCTGGTGCACAGACTTGCTTACCACGATTTCCCGTTGCCCGGGAGTGAACCAGCGGCCAGCGGCAAGCTTCACCTCCGGACGCATCTGAATCCCCTGCGACGTGAGGAACCGGACAGTGACATTAGTTTCTCCGGTCCCATCGAGCCTGGGCAAAACAATGACCAAAATGTCCTCGCCTGAAACCATCGGATCTCCCTGGCTGTTGCGTGCGATCCCGGGCAGGTCCCTAATCACCTGCATGGCGTCGCGATCCACGCCTCCCGCAGCCAACTCGGAGTTAGATCCCTTGCGCAGCACGAGTACGTTGTTGGGATCACCGCTAGTGGTGAAGGCGTCACGCAAGCCGGCAAGCAGGGCCAGGATAAAAATGGCGGTGGCCACGGTGAGCGCAATGCCCAGCGCAGTCATCACTGTCGCGCCCTTGCGCAGCACCAGGTTGCGGATGTTATAGGAAATGGGAACTGCCATTCGTCTCTCCACTCAACCGATGTGCCGTAATCCTTCCACGATATTGCCTCGCGAGGCATGGTAGGCCGGCACAAAGGCGCTCACGAATCCAACCGTCGCTGCCGCCAGCATCGCTACCAGCACCGTCATGCCAGTAATTTTGATGTTGCTGAAGAAGAAGCCACCCTGCGGCGATTGCGCCATGAGCCAAATAAGGCCAGGAGTTGCTATCACACCCAGCAGTCCTCCAGCTAATGCCACACTCACCGCTTCGCCAATGAACAAACCAAGGACTGTGCGCCGCGTGAAACCCAACGTCTTGAGCACGGACACTTCCCGCGTGCGCTCACGGATCGACATCGCAATGGTATTGGCCGAAACGAGCAGTGTCGCAAAAACGACCGCCGCGCAGATGCTCAGGATGAACGCCTTCACATTTCCCATCATGGCGATCCAGCCTAGCCCGAAGGCTTTCTCGCTCTCACTCTTGGTGGCCCGGTCCGCATTCCGGAATTCCGCGTCAATCGCTTTGGCGACCTGAGGTACGGATTGCGGAGAATCGGCAAGCACGCCGTAGAATCCGACCATGCCTTTGACGGGCTTATAGGCTTCCTCTATATAGGTGTTATCGAAATACAGCGTCTCCGTCTTGGCCGGCGCGGTGAAAATTCCACGGATCGTCAACTCCAGGTCAAAGGGGAAGATGGTGCCCTTGATGAAGATGCGGTCCCCGACCTTCCACCCGTGTTGCTTGGCCAGGTCGGCGTCCACTACGCAGCCCGCACGGTCTCTTTGCCAGGCCTCGAGTTGGTCCTGCGGGATGTGAAAGTCCCTATATACCGAAAACAACTCCTGCGGGTCGGTGCCAAACTGGGCGAACTGCTTCTCCTTGTTGGCATCTTTGTACGTTCCGCCAAACCATCTTTCCGGAACTACGCTCTTGACCCCGGGAAGAGCACGGATCTTTTCCCGATAATAGGCTGGGATGGAGAAGACCAGCGATACTTTATTGCGCACAATCACGCGCTGCGTGGATTCGGCACTACCCTCGTCAATGTAAAAAGCACGCCAGATTGTCATCATGAAGGTGAGCAGCAGCAGAGAAAAACCGATGCTCAGCACGGTCAAGATACTGCGGCGCTTGTTGCGGAATGCATTCTTGCGGACAAAGCGAGCCAAGGTCATGACTGAACTCCGGGAGATACCGAACGACTCATGCCGATTGGGCATGCGGCACGATTATTAACAGGATAGACGATGAAGGCGGACTCGACAACCTGGTTCCAACAATCTGGTTCCATCTTGCCGCCTGCCACATTTTCCTGCTTCGTCGTTCCTGCTGGACACGTGCAATCCAGCATGTGGCCATTATCGTCATCTCATGGGAACGTCTGCCAGTGCAGATCGTCACCGGGCTCTGATGACAAATGTCACCCTAGCGAGAAGCTCTCAACAAATTCCATATCTCTCTATAGAGAACGACTCCGGCCAGTAAAGGTCACGGCTTCATTGCCAAAATTTGAGAACATTCCGACATTCCGGAGATGCAAGATCCCAGGTTGCCTGTATCTCCGGGATGCACTAGCATGGCGCACGTTGTTTCCAGGCAGTGAGCGGTCGAGGGAAGAGCATGGTCCAAACGGCGGCGCATCTCACCCACAAAACCCTGGCCGGGGTTGACATTGCCATCATCGCAATATACTTCGGTGTGATTTTTGCCATCGGCTTCTACTTCGCGCGTAAAGAACGCACCTCGACGGATTACTTCCTGGCCAGCCGCAATGTGGGTTGGTTTGCCATTGGAGCGTCACTGTTTGTCTCCAACATTTCCACTGAGCACTTCATCGGGCTGGCGGGATCGGGCGCCACCTCGGGGCTGGCCGTAGGCCACTTCGAATGGTTGGCCTGCCTGATCCTCTTGATATTGGGCTGGGTCTTCGTCCCGTTCTACCTGCGTTCCAATGTGTTCACTATGCCGGAGTTTCTGGAGCGGCGCTTCAGCCGGTCGTGTGCGGTGTATCTGGCGGGTATCTCAATCCTGGCCTATATATTCACGAAGATTTCGGTGCATCTTTACGCCGCCGCGGTAGTGCTGGAACGGGTGGTGGGCTGGAATCCGATGACGGCGGCCATCATCCTGGTGGTTGCCACCGGCATTTACACGATTGCCGGCGGGCTGGCGGCGGTGATCTACACCGACCTGGTACAGACCCTCATTCTGATTGCCGGGGCGGTAATACTGACCTTCATTGGCTTGCACCGGGTGGGAGGATTCGAAGGACTTCGCGCGGCGGTCCCGGCCAACTACCTTCACATGATCAAATCGGCCGCCGATCCTGAGTTTCCGTGGACTGGCATCTTTTTCGGCGCGCCCATCTTGGGTATCTGGTACTGGTGTACCGACCAGGTGATCGTGCAGCGCGTGCTCTCTGCCAAAGATGAAGGACACGCCAAGGCAGCCACCATCTTTGCCGGTTTTCTCAAGATCCTGCCCGTGTTCATGCTGGTGTTGCCGGGACTGATCGCGGTGGCTCTCTACCGCGACATGTTCAGCTTCGGAGCGAACGGACAGGTGCTGAACGGTGATATTGCGTATCCCACGCTCATCATCAATTTGCTGCCCACCGGACTGGTGGGGCTGATGATCGCGGCCCTGCTGGCGGCGCTGATGGGAGCCATGAGTTCAGTGTTCAACTCGGCCTCCACGCTGGTCACGCTGGACTTCTATAAAAAGCTCAAGCCGGACGCGAGCGAGGTGCAACTGGTCAGCTTCGGACGTGCGGCCACGGGGCTAATGGTGATTCTGGGGCTTTTGTGGGTGCCGTTCATTCACTTGATCAGCAGCCAGCTCTACATTTATCTGCAAAGCGTGCAGGCCTACATCAGTCCGCCGATCGCGTCGTGCTTCATTCTGGGGATTCTGTGGCCGCGGCTGAACGCGCAGGGTGCCATCAGTTCGTTGCTGACCGGTTTTGTGCTGGGTGGGGTGCGTTTCGTGCTGGAGATCATGGACCGCGCCGCCGGTGGCCGCTTCGACAGACCGGCGATCCGCTGGTTGATTGACATGAACTTTCTCCATTACGCCATCCTGATGTTTGTGATCTGCTCACTGGTATTGATCGGCGTGAGCTTGATGACCCCGGCCCCGGACCGCAAGAAGCTGGCTGGGCTGACCTTCGCAACCGTGGACGACAAGATGGAGGTAACGCAGGTGGCGCGGACGATTCAGTACAAACCTGCCGCCGAAACGGCGCTCGAACACAGAATGAATGTTGTGTTCAGCCTGGCCCTGTGTGCGAGCGTGGTCGGGTTGTGGATCTACTTCCGGTAGCTGAGGATGCCACGTATCCGCAGCTTGAAGCCCAACGCCACCCGGGAGGAAGCCATGGAGCAGTTTTCTCCCGGCGGTCCGGTGGAGCTGCTACGAAGGGCGGCGTTCGGGCCGGTGCGGTCGGTGGCGGAGTTCTACGTTCCCTTCCGATTGTTTCAAGTAGAAATTCTGAACCGCGGCAAGCGCGATCAACGTGTGTTGGGCCTGGATGCGGTCAACGGAACGCTTGATCTCTACCACTTCGAGCAGTTGCCGAGCCCCGGCGAAATCATCCATGTCGAGACCCGCAACTGTCCGCCCGCATTGCTGGACGAAGTGCGGGGTAAGGAACTGGTGGTGGCCAAGGTCCGGCGACTGCTGTTTACTACCGGTTTCTTTCGGTTGCGGGATTTGCGCATCACCGCAGTGCCGGTCGCGGGAGAGATTTGTATTCCGTACTGGGTTGGATTTCGTGGCCGCGGGGTGCATGCTCGATTTGCGGTGATGGATGCGGTCCGGCGGCGGCTGGAAGGAGCCAAAGTGCGGCACTTGTTGCAAACCTGGCTGACTTCCATTTGACCTTTTCGGGCTGAGGCCCGTGTCCAGTGCGCTTGGGGCAGGCCTGGAGGCCCGCTTTTTCCGGACGATTCGGGCGCTTGAGCCGGCACAATCCGAGACAAACTTCCGGAATGGTCTCGGACAACTTGGAACAAGTTCTGTCAATTTTCCGAGTACTTTCGTAACTCACGATTCGGTACTGAGCGAGCTATTCTAAGCCTACCCTCTCCCCAAGGACTACGCCTGAGTTTACCCGGTGGAAGACGTGCTTGTTCTTCGCCTGTATGAGGCTAGGAAGAAATGCCCAATAAGATAGGCCGGTTTGAGGTACTCAGCGAAATAACGCATTCCGAGATAGGGGCTGTCTTCAAGGCTTCCGATCCGGAGAGCGGGCAGACGGTGGCGCTCAAGACCGTCAAGCTGGAACTGCTCGGGGAGCAGGCGGCGGCGCTGGTGCAGCGCGTCCTGGAGGAAGCGGAGAGCAGCAAGATCCTCAACAGTCATAACGTCGCTGTGCTTTACGGAGCGGGCGAGATCGAAGGTCAGTTTGTGGCCTGCGTGGAGTACGTGCAGGGCAACAGCATCGGCACGATGCTGGCGCGCAAAGAGGGATTTTCCATCTGGGATCTCCAGGACATTGCCCGCCAGACCTGCCAGGGATTGGACCACGCTCACGTACACAAGGTTGTGCACTACAGCCTGGAGCCAGCCAAGGTCATGGTGCAGTGGGACGGCACGGTGAAGATGCTGGGCTTCGGCACTTCAGCCATAGGCGCGTATGCCTCGCAAGCTTCCGGCCGGGCGCCAGACGCCTTGCATTACACGTCCCCGGAACAGTTACGGGGAGATCCCGTCGATGCGCGTTCCAACCTGTTCAGTTTGGGCGCGATTCTCTATGAGATGGTTACGGAGCGTAAGGCTTTTGAGGGAGACGACGCGGATCAGGTACGGCAGAGCATCCTGGAAATGACGCCGGTGGCGCCGGACCAGATCAACCGCAAGATCCATCCCGTGCTCAGCCAGGTAATCATGAAAGCGCTGTCGAAGGCGCCGGAAGAGCGCTATCAATCGGGACAGGAACTGGTCAACGATCTGGAGCGGTGCAAGGAAAGCGCGACCAAGGCAACAGCCGCCAAGAAACCGGCGCAGCCGCCGCAGGGGTTGAATGTCCCACAGAAACAGAAGGCCACGCCCGCAGCTAGCACACCGCAGCCGGCCAAAACGGCACTGGCACCCGCTGCTGCTGCCGCGGCTCCGGTAAAGACCACCGTAGTAAAAGCGAAGGAGAATGCGCCCGCCGCGAGTACTCCAGCACCTGCGGCTAAGGCTGCTGCGGCTGCTGCGGGATGGCCAGGCGCCGGTTTCACCGCCGCCGGAGGACAAAGAACGCCGAAGCTGGATCCCAGCGCGCAATTCATCAGCAACTGCGTGAAAGCTTCGGTCGAGGCTCTAACCCAGGAAGAGACCACGATGTCCGCCGCTGCGCCGGCGGAGGCAGAGGTTGAGGCGCCAAGAATCCCAGTGGATCCCATGATGGACGAGAGCAGAGGCGCCGGCTCGGGAGGTCGGAGCTTCTCCGAAATTGATGAGTTGCCACCGCTGAAGGAGATTTACATTGCGCCTCCGTCCCCTCCGCCGGCTTCGGCCCCGGAGCTGCCGCAAGAACCGTCTGCGACTCTTTTCATGGCTCCGGCTGCTCCGGAAAAGCCAAAAGTACAGCCTCGCGAGGTGGCCAAGAAGGCGGTCAAGGAAATCAAGAAGACTCCGCCCAAACTGTTCATGTATTCCATCGCCGGGGCGGTCGGCATCATTCTGATGGTGGTGGTGGGAATCGCGTTCCACATCCATTCCGAGAATGCGGATGATGACAGCGCTCCGGTGCAGTCTGCCGCTCCGGCCTCGACCGTGCCGCCGCAGCAGGATACGGCCAAAACTCAGGCGGCCGCAGCGGCCCGGGCACCGGCGCCGGCTTCGGCTCCGGTGCAAGTTGCGCCGGAACCAGTAACCACGGAAGCCGCTCCCATATCGGTGAAGTCGAAGTACAGCAAACGCAATGGCAAGACGCCGGCTCCGGCTCCCGCTATCATCCCGGGACAACTGACCATCAATTCGACTCCGGAGGGCGCGCAGGTCCACGTGGATGGGCGCCTGGATGCCAGTTGGGTCACGCCTTTCAACCTGACGGGCTTGACACCCGGCCAACACACGGTAAGCGTAAGCAAGCCGGGGTATGGAGTGGAGACCCGGAACATTGACGTGGCTTCGGGGAGCAAGTCGTTCCTCGTGGTCCAGTTGGCACAACTCGGAGCCAGCGTTTCCGTGACCAGCGAACCGCCCGGCGCGGCTGTCATCATGGACGGCAAGGACACAGGACGGGTGACACCAACGCAGATTTCGGTGGACAAGCCCGGCAACCACACTTTCGTGATCAGGAAGCAAGGTTACCTCGAGGAGATCACGTCGGCGAACGTGCAAGCCGGCCAGACCTTGCGCTTGGCTCCCGCGCTGCGGCCGTTGGGCAACACCAACGAGATCAAGACCGTGGGTAAGTTCAAGAAGATGTTTGGGGGCGGGGACACGGCCGGAATGGGCACACTAAGCATTAAGACCCAGCCGAAGGGCGCTCAGATCGCAGTCAACAACCGGGTCCTCGACAAAGGCTCCCCGGTGGAGTTCTACCTGAATCCGGGCAACTACGTGATCGATATCACGCTTTCCGGGTACAAGAGCATTCATCGCGTAATCAATGTAGACAAGGGCAACAAGGTCGCGATGGACGAGAGCTTGGAACGGGAATAGCTGTATTCGCCGGTCGTCAGGTGTCGGTCGTCAGGTTTTCTTACCCAAGACTTAAAGACCCGCTTCCAGTGGAAGCGGGTCTTGTTGTCTGGACTCGGCTACTTGTTCTCGCCGTGGTAGAGGATCGCGGTAACGGCGTTGTCTCCGTGCTGCCGCGTGAAAAACGCGCGAGGGTGTTTGAGATTATTCATGGTGCCGGGCATGGCGAATGGGGACGTGCTACCCACTGAGAGGTGCAGGCCTGTGGGTTCGTTGTCGCCCTCTTTTCTGGAAACCTTCGGCGCCCGCGTCGAGGTAGCCGGCGTCAATCTGTGACGACAGATCCCGTCCCAGGGCCACGAACCGGAGGGCAGGCGACCCATCAATGGGAAATGCCCAGATCGAATCCACATTGTTGGACAATTGCGGTCTCTGGCAACCCCTGCAGAAGTGTTAGACTTTCAGGTTTTCTGGTGGAGGAGAGTTGTCATGGACATCCGGCGCGTGGGAGTGGTGGGTGCGGGGACGATGGGCAACGGCATCGCCCACGTCTTTGCCCGCAGCGGCTACCTGGTGGTGCTGTGCGATGTGGAACAGCGCTTTCTCGATCGCGCGCTGGAGACCATCGGCAAGAATCTCGATCGCGAGGTGGCCAAAAACAAGATCACGGCCGACGACAAAGCTGCAACGTTGAAGCGCATCGAACCAGTGCTGCAACGGTCGAAACTGGCGGGCTGCGATGTGGTGGTGGAAGCAGCTACCGAGAAATTCGAAATCAAGGCAGAGATTTTCCGTGACCTCGACGTGACCTGCCGCCCGGAAATTGTCCTGGCATCGAACACGTCTTCCATTTCCATCACCAGGCTGGGGGCGCTGACCAAGCGTCCGGAGAAAGTCGTCGGGATGCATTTCTTCAATCCGGTGCCGGTGATGAAGTTGGTGGAAGTGATCCGCGGCCTGGCTACTTCGAACGAGACCTTTCAGACTGTGCGTGAGCTGGCGCTGAAGCTGGAGAAAACGCCGGTTGAGGTGAACGACGCGCCCGGCTTCGTTTCCAACCGGGTGCTGATGCCGCTATTGAACGAGGCCATGTACGCGGTGATGGAGGGCGTGGCCACTCCCGAGGCGGTGGACGAAGTCTTTAAGCTGGGCATGGCGCATCCCATGGGCCCGCTTACCTTGGCGGATTTCATCGGGCTGGATGTGTGTCTCGACATCATGCGGGTGCTGCAGGATGGTTTGGGAGATCCCAAGTACCGGCCGTGTCCGCTGTTGATCAAGATGGTGGACGCGGGCTGGCTGGGTAGGAAGAGCGGGCGGGGCTTTTACAAATACTAGTCGTCGAGACGTTGCTAGCAACGCCTCAGGGAGTGGCAGCAAGCTGCGTCGCTATACCAGACTGGCGCTTTCCGATAACTGCTGAAGATAAGCTCATGTCTCAGCCTCAAACGAACCGGAGCGATACTGCCATCTACCTTCTCGGTGGCCTTCTTGGCCTCGGCGCGGGACTTCTGGACGTGAAGGTCGGAGACCTGCTGTTCACTGCGCTGGCTGTGCTTGCCTCCACCATGTTGCTGGGAGCGCTGCGTCCGAACAAGCCGTGGCGCTGGATGCCGATGATTGCAACCTTTGTGCCCATCGTGCGGTTGCTGGCCTTCCTGTTTCTGACCGAGAGGCCCGACCGGGCGCAGATCTACGAGTCGTTGCTGGAACTTCTTCCCGCCGCCGTGGGCGCGTATGGCGGTGCGCTGGGGCGAGGCGTAGTCAACAACATCCTGGGGAAGAAATTAGGGTAACGGAGACGTTGCCAGCAACGTCTCTACGGCGTCTCCCCATACCTTCGGGTGCAAGCTTAACCAGAAAGTTACTCCCGTTTCCACAGTAGGAGCGAGTATGCTCGGCCCATGGGAGTGTCCGTCTCGGTGCTGGCCAGCGGCAGCCGGGGAAATAGTGCGATCATTTGCAGTTCGCGCACCAAGATTCTCGTGGACGCGGGAATCTCTTGCCGCGAGACTTTCAAACGCATGAAGGCCGCCGGCGACGATCCACACTCGCTGTCTGCCATCCTGATTACGCACGAGCACTCCGACCATGTTTACGGCCTGGCCGTGCTGGCCCGGAAACTCAACATTCCTGTCTTCATGACCGGGGCAACACACCAGGCATGGGCGAAGGCGAT
This sequence comes from Terriglobia bacterium, assembly GCA_041494805.1. Classification (GTDB taxonomy): domain Bacteria; phylum Acidobacteriota; class Terriglobia; order Terriglobales; family Acidobacteriaceae; genus JBGQBN01. Next base: position 63,338 of record JBGQBN010000010.1, read on the forward strand.
GCGTGACGCCGACGGGGAACGGCCCGAGTTGGCCAAGCTCGAACGGTTTTATTCCGGGCACGGCTTCCACATCGGAGATTTTGCGGTCATGCCGTTTACCATCCCCCACGATGCCGCCGATCCGGTGGGATTCACCTTCCACGCCGAAGGCTTAAAGGTGGGCATCGCCACCGATCTGGGATACTTGCCGGCCAGCGTATGTCACCAGCTGCAGGGCTGTGACTTGCTGGTGATCGAGTCCAATCATGACCTGGAGATGCTGCGCATCGGACCCTACCCCTGGTCGGTCAAGCAGCGGGTGATGAGCCGGGTGGGACACCTTTCCAATGAGGCCCTCGCGGAATTCTTTGCCAACGATTATGATGGAAGCGCATCATACATAGTGCTGGCGCATCTTTCCGAGCAGAATAACCATCCTGAACGTGCCCGGGGGGTTGCAGAGCAGGCTTTGGGCCCGCGTCAAGACCTACTTCGCAACCGGGTGCTGTTGGCAACGCAGTCGGAGCCGATGGAAGCGATTCGGCTGTAGTGCAGTATGAGTGAGTGCGTTGATCCCATCGTAGGCAAGATCCTGGCGGGCTGGCGCTATGACATTTCCGGCCTGGCGCCCGAAATGCGCGGCGATTACGAAGAGCACCTCGCGGGCTGCGAACGCTGCCACAGCCGCCAGCGGTTGCATCGTACCATTGACGTTTCATTAATCGCTCTGGCGTCGGTTTCCGGGGGACTGTTTTTGCTCGCCTTTGGCGTGATCCGCCACTTCGGCCCGCGTCACGCCTTCTGGCTGGAATTGGCGGCGCTGGCGGGGTTTGCGCTTTCGGCTTTGATCTGGCTGGTGGTGGCGGTGGCGACTCCCGCGCCCATGACCGTCGTGGACGTGGCCCGGCTGGGGGCGCGCCGGGTACACGACAGGCTGCCTGCGGAAATCCGCGACCGGCTGCCCGAGGAACTGCGGTTGAAGATTACGGGATCGTAATTTCCACGGTTAATTCTGCGTTCATGAAGCTTGCCTCTAAAATGCTTGTGCTTCTGCTGCTGGCCGCGCTGATTCCGTCGGCCAACGCTCAAATGCTTCCGTGGACAGTTCCTAATTCCGCTGCTCCGGGGCCCGCCGGCTGTCATGAGCACGGCCCCAAGCCTGCCGCTCCCCAGCCCGTCAGTTATCGCTGCTGCCAGGTTGGACACAAAGCCGCGATCCTCCAGGCATCCTGGACTCCGCCGTCATCGTCTGGCCACTCCTTGTCTTTTTCATCGCCCGCGATTGAGGTGAAGCTTGCAGCGGTTGCGGGTTTGATCGACGACTTCGAAAGTCTTTCCGCATCGGTCAGCCCGCCCGGTGCAGTCCCTCTTCGCATCTGATCGCAACCTATTTCCCAGCCCATAGACGGCTCTGGAGTTCGTCGAAGGGCGCTCTCCCGGAGTAGCGGCAAATTATTCTTCTGATGGAGAGGTGTGGAGTGCGATTAGCGGTGTTGTGTTTTTTTGCGGGACTAGTCTTAACGTGTTCATCCCAGGCCCAGGAGTCCGACCACAGCGTTGACATGTCTGGGCAGAACCAATGCCAGCAGGCGATGCCGGGCATGGACACTCACGGTGCAGCGCCATCGTCCTTGCCTTCTCCCCATGCGGGCTCGGGCACTGGCTGGCAACCCGCGTCCGTCCCGGCACACCTGTGGATGACCACTCACGGCGGGTGGGACCTGATGGCGCATGGCGCACTTTTCCTTACTTACAACCAGCAAGGCGGGCCGCGGGGTGCAGGCAAAGCGGAGTCGGTGAATTATCTGATGTTCATGGAGCAGCATCGGCTGGGCTCGGGCACGCTGCTGTTTCGCCAGATGTTTTCTGCAGAATCGTTAACTTCGCCCCATCCGGGATTTCCTGAAATTTTCCAGACAGGAGAGACCTACCACGGACAAGCATTGCTCGATCACCAGCATCCCCACAACGTGTTTGGGGAACTTTCCATGTTGTACACGCTACCCCTTACAGGCAAAGTTTCATGGCTCTTCTATGGAGGGCCGGCGGCCGAGCCGGCGCTGGGGCCGGTCGCCTACATTCATCGTGAGTCAGCGTCGGAGAATCCCGCCGCGCCTCTGAGCCATCATATGCAGGATTCGACTCATACGAGCTTCGGAGTGGTCACGACCGGCATCGTCGTTGACCGTTTCAAGCTGGAGGCTTCGGCCTTCAACGCCCACGAACCCGACGAAGATCGCTGGGACATTCAGCTGGCAGCTCTCAATTCCTGGTCGGTTCGCCTGAGTGCCGCGCCCACGCGCAACTGGGTGGCGCAGTACAGCTACGGGCGGCTCGAGCATCCCGAGGCGCTGGAGCCGGGCAGCGAACGCCGGCAGACCGCGTCCATCGAATACAACCAGCCGTTTGCGAAAGGGAACTGGGCGACCTCGTTCATTTGGGGGCGTAAGCGCAAGGGACTGGACAATTCGATCCAGAACAGCTACCTGCTGGAATCGACGGTGAACTTCCACCGCCGCAATTATGCCTACAGCCGTCTGGAACTGGTGGACAAAGACGAGCTCTTTCCCGACGACCCGGCCCGTCCTTCCTTCCGCATCGGCGCCTACACCTTCGGCGGGGTGCGCGATCTGGTGCAAAACACGCATTGGCAGCTGGGTCTCGGCGCGGATGTGACGTTTTATTCCAAACCGATTGCGCTGGATCCGGTCTATGGAGTTGATCCAGTGTCCTTTCATGTATTCGTGCGCTTGCGGCCAGGACTGAGCCAGCACGGACACTAGATCGGCCGGGCTATCGCTGACTTCGGCACCTCGTGGGTTTCAACTTGCGCGTGTTTTTCGGCCCACGCCGTCCAGCCAATGCGATAGGCTGAGAAAGAACTTTCCCGGAGGCACCTTTGTCCATCAACGGTCCCGAAGAACTCGAAGGCATGCGCGCGGTGGGCGCCATTGTTCACCTTATGCTCGAAGCCATGAAAGAACAGGTCCGGCCCGGTGTCTCGACCGCTGAACTGGACGAAGTTGGCGCCCGTGTGATGCGCGAGCACGGGGCACAGTCCGCCCCGGCGATGGTGTACAAGTTCCCGGGCATCAACTGCATCAGCCTCAATGAGGAGGCGGTCCACGGCATTCCCGGCAAAAGAGCGCTACGCGACGGAGACCTGGTGAAGCTCGACGTCACAGTGGAGAAAGGCGGATTCATGGCGGATGCCGCCGTCACGGTTGCCGTGGGCACGGTGCCGGAGGAAAGCCTGCGGCTTATTGCCTGCGCCGAGAGCGCCTTCGCCAAAGCGATGCTGGTGGCTCGTGCCGGCTTCCGGGTCTCTGAAATCGGCCGCGTGGTGGAGCGCGAGGTACGGCGCAATGGCTTCTCGGTGATTCGCGACCTGGGCGGACACGGCATTGGCCGCACTATCCATGAAGCGCCGCGAGTCCCCAATTATCCCGATCCCCAAGCCAACCAAGTGCTCACTGAAGGCCTGGTAATCACGGTCGAGCCCATTATCGCCGCCGGGTTGGGCAGGGCCGTACTGGCCAAGGATGATGGACAGTGCGGACGGCGGACGGCAGGCCGTCCGCCCACTACGAGCACACGCTGGTGATTACGAAGGGTGAGCCGATGCTGTTGACGGCGGCTTAGGCGCTACTTGATGTGGCAGGCGGCCAAGCCACGCTTCTCCAGATACTGCTGGTGGTAGTCTTCCGCCTCGTAGAACGTCACGGCAGGCACGATCTGAGTCACAATCGGCTTACGCAAGCGCCCGGACGTTTCCAGTTTCTCTTTGGAAGCTTTGGCTTCGGTTTCCTGCTCGGGCGTGTGGAAGAAGATGGCGGTGCGGTACTGGGTCCCGTGATCGGGGCCTTGACGGTTGAGCTGGGTGGGATCGTGATTCTCCCAGAAGACTTCCAACAGCTTGTCGTAGGAAAGCTTGGCCGGATCGTATTCGACTTCCACCGCCTCGGCGTGCCCGGTGCGATCGGTGCAGACCTCTTCATAGGTGGGGTTGGCGGATTTCCCGCCGCTGTATCCCACGCGGGTGGAGATGACTCCCGGAAGTTGGCGGAAGGTCGCTTCGACTCCCCAGAAACAGCCTGCGGCAAAGGTAGCTTTAGCCATAGCGCTATGACTCCTGAAGGTTAAGTGTAATCACTTCTATCAGATGATGCGAGCGGCGGGAAAGTGACGCCGACTTGCCACGCCTGCCCGGTTGACCCTGCCCAGTTGACCCAGCCCGCTTTTCGGGATAAAGTCCATGCCCAAGCGGCTTTCCCAGCCTGCCCAGAGGCTCTGTGGCTTCCAGTCTTCACCACAATTACGGGAGATACCGGCTCGTTTTGGCGCTCTGGCTGAGCCTGGCGCCGGTAACGGCGGCCCTGGCTGCCAACCCTGGCTTCACACCCCAGGGCTTCACAGTCCAAGAGCGCGTCGGCTTCATGGCCGGCGACCAATGGGAACCAGCCATTGCTGCCGACGGTTACGGACACGTTTATATTCTCTATCCCCAGTACGGCGTGCTGCCGGGATGTCCGGCTTGCCCGCTGCCTACCATGGTGCTGGCTGTCAGCGACGATAACGGCCTTACCTGGCAGAGACCGCGTTCCATCGCTCCTCCGGACTCGGGCCAGTTTGATGCCCAGATCGTGGTGGATTCCCTGGACCACCGTACGGTGTACGCCGCCTGGGTGCAGAACAACAAGTACGACACGGTAGTGGCCAAGTCCACCGATTTCGGGCAAAGCTGGTCTCTGACCCTGGCCGACCGCACTCACGTAGGTACGGACAAGCCCATTCTCGCAGTCCGAGGTCAGGATGTGTACGTCGGCTACAGCCATACGCGGAAGATGTTCGTGTCTTCGTCGCATGATGGAGGCATCACCTTCACGCCGGTCAACGTCAGTTCAAGCGCGACACTGGCTGGGGCTTCGGCGGGCGGCGGCACCGTGGATCCGGCAGGCAATGTTTATTTTGCCTGGGCTGGATATGAAAAGAATCGCCGTGGTAGGAAACCAGCGGACCTCTACATCAGCAAATCATCGGATGGGGGCGCGACCTGGGCTACCCGGTTGCTGGATGTTTCTGGCGCTCCTCCGGATTGCTCGGCTTACCATTGCGAGGAGGACTATCTGGGGGCGCAGATCACGATGGCCTCCGACGCGGCGGGCACGTTGTACGCGCTTTGGAACGCCGGCCACACGGATGGCAGCCCACAACGCATTTACTTCGCATCTTCCACCACTGAGGGCGCCACCTGGTCACCCAAGGTGGATGTTTCGACCGCGCCACGAGGTGTGGAACATGCTTTCCCGGCACTCGCGGCAGGATCGGCAGGCGACGTGCGCATCGCCTGGATGGACTCTCGTAGCCACCCACTGTGGAACACCTACTACCGCAGTTCGACCAGCGGCGGCGCGATCTGGACGGTTGAGTACAGGCTCTCCAGCCACCAGGCGGGCTATCGCTACATTCTGCCCGACGGATTCAGTTTTCCTTTTGGCGACTACTTCGAAATGGACATCGACAGCCGGGGCCAGACCCAGGCGGTCTGGGGCGAAGGGCTCAATTACAAGTCGCCGGGCTCGATCTGGTACAGCAGCGGGCGGTAAGAATCCTGGTCCAAGCTTCGGTGCTGGCCTCAGAATTTACTTTCCTGAGAATTCACTTCGGCTTACCATAGCGGCCCTGCTGTCATTTTGCCGGGAGGTGGACTCGTGTACTTCATGGAAGTGAACCTGTGGTCCGTGCTGGTGGCCGCCGTCGCCACCATGGTCGTGGGCTTTCTGTGGTACTCGCCGGTCCTGTTTGCCCGGCCCTGGATGCTGGCCATGGGCTACGACCCGGAGGACAAGGCCAAACTGGAACAGATGCGCAAGAGCGCGGGCCCGGCTTATGCCATCTCTTTCGTGGCCAGCCTGGTCATGGCTTTCGTTCTGGCCAAGATCATTGACATCGCCACCGTCGACTCAGCTTTCTACGGGATGAAAATCGGTTTTGCGGTGTGGCTGGGCTTTGTAACCACCGTGCAGTTGACGGCCAAGCTGTTCGGCAACCAGTCCACGAAGCTGTACCTCATCAACACTGGCTACCAGTTGGTTTGTTATCTGGCGATGGGGGCGATTCTGGCAGTTTGGCCGCGGTAGCTGTATCACATGGCCTGGTGTTCCCGCTACTCCATCACCATCCCACCGGTTAGCGCCGCGACCCGATCCACCCGGTGTTCCAGGCACCAGCGCTCCAGTTCCCCGACAATCTTCTCGGTCGCGACCGGGTCCCAGTAGCTGGCGGTTCCGATCTGCACGGCGGTTGCACCCGCCAGCATGAACTCGACGATATCCACCGCGGTCGAGATGCCACCTATTCCGATTACGGGGATCTTCACGGCTTTGGATGCGTCATAGACCATGCGCAGCGCGATGGGCTTGATGGCCGGCCCGGAGAGTCCGGCAGTAACGTTGGCAATGCGCGGCTTGCGGGTTTCGGCGTCGATCGCCATGGCCACAAATGTGTTTACCAGCGAAATTGCGTCCGCCCCGGCTTCCTCCGCCACCCGCGCCATCTGCGCGATGCTGGTCACGTTGGGAGAAAGTTTCACAATCAGCGGCCGCTGCGAGTTGCGTCTCGCGATGGCCACTACCTCGTCGAGTAATCGTGGGTCGCTGCCGAATTGGATGCCGCCCTGGGTGGTGTTGGGGCAGGATACGTTTAGTTCGTAGGCAGCTATGCCCTCACCTTCGTTCAGGATTTGTATGGTGCGTTCATAGTCCTCGCGGGTGTAGCCGAATACGTTGGCGAAGACCACAATATTCTTCATCTCCCGCAGCTTCGGAAGCTTTTCTTCGATGAAGGCGCGGGCGCCGATATTCTGCAGCCCGATTGCGTTGAGCATGCCTGCCGGCGTTTCATACAGGCGCGGCGGCGGATGGCCCGCCATGGGCTCCTTCGATAATCCCTTGACCACGAAGCCGCCGAGTTTGTCGAGATGCACCACGTCCTCGAACTCGATGCCGTAGCCGAAGGTGCCGCTGGCCGCGATCACCGGATTCTTGAGCTGAATGCCGGCGAAGCTTACGCTGAAGTCGGGCTTGCGCGTGCCCGTCGTCGGAGAGGCTGTCATCGTGAGCCTCCCTGCGCCACTAGCGTGACCGGCCTGATTCCGCTGGAAGGGCTGGGCAACAAGCTTTCCAGCCGGTGCGCCGGAGCCAGCGCTTCGGTCAGAACTCGCCCGATGGCATGGGTAGGGGCATTGATGCCGAGCAGGGATGCCAGCGTAACCGCCAGATCTACTGGTTCACTATGCGTGCGGTAAGTGCCAGGTTGGAAGGGCAAACCATAGAAAGCCAGGGGCACGTGCGTATCGTAGGTGTACGGCGAAGCATGGTCGGTTCCGCTCTCAACCCCAACAGTGTAAGGGGCGGGAACGCCGATGACGTACCATCCGCCGAGTGGGGAATAGCTGTGCTCGTACTTGAGTCCGGTTTCCGTGTTGGGGACTTCACCCTCCGCCAGCTGCGAGCGCGTGTAGTACTCCCGCAGGCCAATCTGCTTGAGCGCAGCACCCACCGCCAGTTCGGCGTCTTCCTCCTTCACCTTGATCGCGGAGAAAGCGTCGTCGTTTAACCAGGCCATGGGGTAGTCGAAATCTTTCACGTATTCGGCCGAACGCCCGGGCGAAAGCTTGGCGGACAACGCATTGTTAAGCTGTTCCCGCATCTTGTCTGCCGAAAGATTCGCTGCGGGGATGCGCAACTTGGAAGCGACGTCGGGCAGTGGCGCGACCCCGTGGTCAGCGGAAAGTGCGATCCAGACGTTGGCCAATCCAATCTGGTGGCCGAGAAAGTTGAAGAAGTCCGCCAGTTGCCGGTCCATGGCCAGCGCCATGGCCTGCATCTGGGGCGAATCGGGGCCAACCTGATGGCCGAGAATGTCGTTCGCCGACAGGCTGATGACCAGGAGATCCGTCGCCGGGCCGCTGCCCAGCTTTTCGTAGGTCATCAGCTCGCGGGCGAATTCGAATTCGTAGTCGTTGGCGAAGGGCGTGGAACCGACCAGTTCGTAGAAGCTGGCTGATTTTCCGGCTGGAACTGTGGTCGTGCGCAGTATGTTGCCGTTGCCGTCCTTCCATTCTTTGTTCAGGTATTTTTCTGCCCGTTTGCTGTCGTTGAAATCCTGCGCCCACCTGGAGAATTCGTTGCGATAGTACGTGGAGGTTATCCAGACGCCGGTCTTCCGATCGATCCAATAGGCTCCATCTCCTGCAAAGCCAGCGGGAAGTATTGCGGCCTGGTCTTTCAGTGCCAGCCCGAACACGCGAGCTTTGCCCTGCGTCGCCAGCTTGAGTTCGTCGCCGAGCGTGTCGGAGAGCAGGTTGTGGGGCGAAGCGCCGAATGCGTTGCTTGCCATGCCAACGAGCTTGGTCCCGTCATCCTGCACGGACGTGACCACGCGCTTCTTTTGGGGATCCCACCACTCGTTGGCCAGGATGCCGTGGCCGTTGGAATATGCCCCGGTCAAGAGGGTTGCATGTCCCGGCGCGGTCCGGGTATTGGCGTAGTTGTAGTTGCAGTCGGTAAAGTAGGCGCCGTGATCGAGCAGGAGCCGGAAGCCACCTTCGCCGAACTGATGGCGGTAGCGCTCCAGATAGTCGCCGCGGAACTGGTCTATCACTACGATGACGATCAGCTTGGGGCGGGCGTTGTAGGCGGAGGCAAGGCTCAAGCTGGCGGAAAAGAGGCACACCAGCAGGCGGACGACCGCGGAGCGGAGGGGGGATCTCATCGCGCTGGTAGTTTACAGCCTGCCACGCGCCGGGCAAAACTTGTTGGGAAACAATTGACAGGCTGAAGATGGCACATGATATGTTTTGCGGCTCGCGTGAACCGGCAACTCTATTCTGAGGGACTCGTCATGAAATCAGCCGTGTGTGTGGCAGGGTTCGGTCTCTCGTTCATTCTCGTGGTCGGCTCCGCAGTATTGACTGCCGCGTCTCCAGGGGCAGCGCCGAATGTGGCTTACGGCAAGTACCTGGTGGAGCAAGTAACGCTCTGCGGTGACTGCCATACTCCTCACAACGATAAAGGCGAACCCGTCGTGGGCAAATTATTGAAGGGCGCCCCGCTTGGGTTCAAGCCAGGTGTGCCGATGCCGGGATGGGCTGACAAAGCACCCAACATTGCCGGGTTGCCAGGTTGGGAAGATGACGCTGCGGTGAAATTCCTCATGACCGGCATCGCCTACAATGACCTGCCCGCGCGGCCGCCCATGCCGCAGTACCGCTTCAACAAGAAAGACGCTGAAGCAGTGGTGGCGTATTTGAAATCGCTGGCGCCCGCGGACAAGTAGGCCGGCGGTTGCAAGCTGCACTGTGAGTGCACTCCCAGCCGTTTTTCGATACAGTAGCTACTTCCATGCTTGATCTGAACTTTGTCCGCAACCACCTGCCCCTGGTCGAGGAGAAGCTGCGCCAGCGTGGCATGGATCCCGGCGAGGTCTTGAAGGATTTCGGCCAGGTCGATGCCCAGCGGCGCCAGGCCATCACCAGCGCGGAGACCCTGAAGGCCCACCGCAACCGCGTGTCCGAAGAGATCGCCAAGCTCAAAAAAAGCGGGCAGGACGCCAGCGCGCTTATGGCCGAAACCAAGGACATGCGCGAGCAAGTCCAGGAACTGGAAAAGGCCGCCGAAGAATATGAGACGCGCCTGAGAGAAGTCCTGGTCGGCATTCCCAATGTGCCCCATGAAAGCGTGCCCGTCGGCAAGAGCGTTGAAGACAATCTGGAAATCCGGCGCTGGGGCACGCCGCCCAAGTTCGATTTCACGCCCAAGCCCCATTGGGAACTCGGAGAGCAGCTCGGCGTCCTCGATTTGGAGCGCGCCGCCAAACTTACCGGCGCGCGTTTCGCCGTGTACTGGGACCTGGGAGCGCGCCTGGAACGGGCGCTGGCCAGTTTCATGCTCGACCTGCACACTCGCGAGCACGGCTACACGGAAGTGTTGCCACCGTACCTGGTGAACACTGCGTCCATGTATGGCACCGGACAGCTCCCCAAGTTCGCCTCCGACCTTTTTCGCGTGCCACACGGCGGGAAGGACCTCTGGCTGATTCCCACCGCGGAAGTTCCAGTGACAAATCTTTACCGGGATGAAGTGCTGGATGCTTCCCGGCTGCCCGTCGCGCTCACGGCGTACACTCCGTGCTTCCGCAGCGAAGCCGGCTCCTACGGCAAGGACGTGCGCGGCATCATCCGGCAGCACCAGTTTCAGAAAGTCGAATTGGTGAAGTTCTCACGGCCCGAGGATTCCTACCCACAGCTGGAAAAACTCACGCACGATGCCGAAGAAGTCCTGCAAAAGCTTGGCTTGCATTACCGGGTGGTCACGCTCTGTACTGCCGACATGGGTTTCTCCTCGGCCAAGACCTACGACATTGAAGTATGGTTGCCGGGACAGCAATTGTTCCGCGAAATCTCTTCCTGCTCGAACTTCGAATCGTTCCAGGCGCGGCGCGCTAACATCCGTTACCGCCTCGAAGGGAAGAACAAGACTGATTTCGTCCACACCCTGAATGGTAGCGGTCTCGCCATTGGCCGTACCTGGGTGGCGATCGTTGAGAACAACCAGCAGGCCGACGGCACGGTGGTGATTCCAGAGGCGCTGCGACCATACATGGGCACGGACCGCATCACGGCGAAGAAGTTTTGAAAATGGGGTGCGGGCGTCCCTTGGGCTTCGCTCAGCGCAGGCCTCCGCACCTTTGGTTTGCCAAGGACAGGGCTAGAAACTAGACTTGATGAGCGCAGAAGCAAGAACGAATGTCGAGAGCGTGCCTTCCCTGCCGATGACTGCCATCTGGCGCACAATTCGCGACTATATTCTGTGGTCGTATGAACGAGGTACCGTCCAGTATGACGTCATGGTGACGCTCATCCTTTTGTTTGTGTTTCTTTCGCCCGTGTGGATCAACTTCAACGACAAACCCATCGAGCGCAATCCGCATCCAACCGGTGTAGCCGTGGTTCCCGATCCCGGGGGGGGATTCATCTACCAGATTCAAGCCACGGCGGTTTCCGGAAAGGACGAGGCGGCGATTCGGGACCGGTTGTTGCGCATCATCGAGCCGATTGCAGGTGAAGTGACGATCAGCAAATGGGAACCCGTATCCGACCCGTCCGGGCATGTCGTGAGTTACAAAGTCTGGGTGCAAAGAGAATAGCGGGCGCACAACCCATGAAACATATGCCTTCATTTCGGTGGTTTTTTCCGGCCATGATTTTGCTGACCGCAATGGCATGGGCGCAACAGCCGTCGAATGCCCAGTCGAACGCCGAACTGGAACGCGTGCTCAACCGAATGGACACCACTGCCGCGAACTTCCGCACCACAGAAGCCAGCTTCGTCTGGAATCAGTATCAGAAAGTGGTGGACGATACCGACACCCAGAAAGGCAAAGTGTATTTTCGCCGCGTGGCTAACGAAATCCAGATGGTTGCGGACATCTCCGAACCCGACAAGAAGTACGTGCTGTTCACGGACTCCAAAGTCCAGGTATATCAGCCACGCATCGACCAGGTCACGTCCTACGACACTGGCAAGAACCGGGCGGAATTCGAGAGTTTTTTGGTGCTCGGGTTCGGCGGCAGGGGGCACGACATGCTGAAATCCTTTGACGTGAAGTACCTGGGAACCGAGAAAGTGGACGGCGTGGAGACCGCCAAGCTCGATCTCATCCCCAAATCGCAGAAAGTCCGCAACACGTTCGAGCACATTCTGTTGTGGATCGATCCGGCCCAGGGCATCTCGATGCAGCAGCAACTTTTCGAGCCTTCAGGGGACTATCGCCTGGCCAAGTATTCTGAAATCCAGCTAAACCAGAAGATCCCCGACGTGGTATTCAAGCTGAAGACGACCGGCAAGACAAAGTTTGTAGCGCCCCAGGGTTAGCAGGGGCTGAAGCTGGAAGAAGATTAGGGCTGAAAAACGTAGCGCCGGGCGCTATACTGCAACAACGCAACTTCCGCCGTGGTGGAAGTGGTAAAGAAGGGTTCTACCGCGCTAACATTTGCGGTTTTTCATGGCTAAAGTCTTCACCATCCCGCCTCTTCCCAAGATTGGCCGCAAGCGGCGAGAGCGCACCTCCGACCCGCGCTACGTTGACGGCCAGCGCCTGCTGGTCCAGGCGATGAAATATCTGGCGCAATCGGATCCGGTCGCCAATCGGGCTGCGATCCAATTACTTTCCGAGCACGTTCGCACGCGTTTCCGCATTACCGACTCCCCACTGGGCTAGGGATTTCAAACTTTATCGCTTGCCCGGCTGATCGCGGGCTTTGACCTTCTTGCACTCACAACACTCGCGAGCGTACAAGCGCTGTGAAGATTGGTCGCCCGCGAGATGACCTGCAGTCAGGTTGTTGGCAGCACATTTCTCTTGACTCGGCACCGGACCCCTTTAAACTTCTGGACTAACCACTCGTCTAACTAACTCAGCTGCACGTTCTAACTCGGGGGGCTCTCATGATGTGGTCTTACTCTCGCAGGTTCCTGTTGGGCGTCCTGATTTGCCTGGGATTGCTTGGCAGCAGTCCAGTTTTTGCGCAGAAAATCACCGGCGATATTAGCGGGGATGTAACCGACACTACCGGCGCGCTCGTGCCTAACGTCACCATCACGGTAGAAAATACAGCCACTGGATTGTCCCGCTCCGCCGTCTCCAGCAGCACGGGCAACTATCGGGTACCTGAGCTTCCCATCGGCAGTTACAAGGTCACCGCTACGGCGCAAGGTTTTAAGACCGTGGTGCAAAGTGTTACGGTGATGGCTGGTGGTGTGACGCAAGCCAGTTTCAAGCTGCCCGTGGGCCAGCGCACGGAAACCATCGAGGTCGAAGGCGCGGCGCCGCTAGTCGAGCTCTCGCCCAACAACAACAACTACGTGGACAGCGAGAAGATCGAAAACGTCCCGCTAAACGGGCGCGACTTCAACTCGCTCCTCGCTATTACCCCGGGGGTACAGCGCACGCCGGGGGGCGGATTCCAGGCGGTTAGCATCAACGGCAGCAAGGTCGAATCGAACAATTACTTCATCGATGGTCTGTACAACAACGACCGCTACTATGGCGATTCCGCCATTGGCGAGACCGGCATCGTGGGAATCCCCGCCGTTTTGTTTCCTCCCGAAGCCATCGAGGAATTGAGCATCCAGGAGACCCCATCCGCGGAATTCGGCGTCAAGGGCGGCGCGCCCATTCTGCTGAACATGAAGAGCGGCACCAATACCTGGCACGGATCGCTGACCTGGGTCAATCACAATGGGGTGGGCGATGCTTCCAACTATTTTTCCGGCGGCCAGCCGACAACCATTCACAACAATCAGTTTAACGGCACCATTGGCGGTCCCATCATCAAGGACAAGGCCTTCTTCTTCCTCTTCTACGAAGGTCAGCGTTACAAATCGCTGGCCGTCAGCAGCAGAACCGTTCCCAAACCGGCTGAGATCCAGGGCGCCATGGATGACATTACCGCTAACGGTCTGCAAGTGAATTCGGTGGGTCAGGCCCTGCTCAATCTTTTCCCCACGTCGCCGACCGGCATATTCATTGCGCAGACTCCAACCACGGCCAGCGCCAACACTTTCGGCTTCAAGTTCGATTACAAGCTCAATTCGAAAAATTCCCTCGCGGTCCGCTATATCTTCGGTGACAGTTTTCAGAGCGGGCCCCCGTTCGCGGGCTTGCCGCCCAGCCCGGGCAATCCGCCTGACTTGTTCAACTCCGTGGCTCCCTCGCGCGCTCAAATGGCAGGCGTAAGTTGGACATCAAACTTGGCCAATAACAAGATCCTGGAAAGCCGTCTTGGGTTTACACGCTTCGCCCAGCTGCTCGGCATCAACAACAAGATTGATCCCAACAGCCTGGGCGTGGACACTGGTCCGCTTAGCCCCGCTGATTTCGGCGTGCCTTACGTATATCTCTTGCCGCTCGGATACGGAGGTTACATCGGCGGCGTGCAGGGCTACCCAATCACCACGCGCCCCGACCAGACTTGGGATTGGTCCGAACACTTCTCCTGGGTAAAAGGCAACCACACCGTTAAGCTGGGTGGCAATTTCCAGCGCGCCTACACGAATAGCCTTCGCAACAACGCTCGCAGCGGTTTGTTGCTGGGGTATTTCAGTTACTACACCTCAATCTCCGGCGATCCGGTCCAGGATGCCATCGAAGAGTTGCTGCTGGGAAAGGCTGACAATGCCAACCGCGCCTTCGGAGATACTCATCGGCACCTGGTTCAGAACTCGGTTGGTTTCTATATCCAGGATGATTGGAAAATCAAGCCTCGGCTCACCCTAACCTACGGCCTGCGTTACGACATCAATGGGAACTTACGAGATCGCCAGAACCAGGCAGCCACCTTCATTCCGGGCCGCGGACTGGTTCAGCTCGGCCATGGGATCGATCGGCTCTACGATGTGGATTACCACGACTTCGGACCTCGCGCCGGCTTTGCCTGGGACATCTTCGGAACCGGCAAGACAGCTTTGCGTGGAGGCTACTCGCTGACCTATGACGTCCCAAATTTTGCCACGCTGGCTTCTCCGTATTCTTTGGCTGGGGCGAGCGCAGGCGCATTCACCCAGCCCAACCTCGGGCTCTTTTCGGTTTCGATTACCGGAGATGTGGGGCTGGGCGGTGGCTCGCTGCTACCTCCCAACCAGACCGATAACATCGTGGGCAGTGGTTGTTTCGATCCTGTCGACGGGGTGGGCGATTACATCTGCTTCACACAAGGCCCGGTGTTCGGACCCAGTCCTTCGGGAGAGCCTCCGTTTGACGCGTTCTCTGTGGTGAAGAACTTCAAGACACCTCGGGCCCATGAGTTCAGCCTGAGCGTGCAACAGGAAGTTGCACGCAACAACGTCCTCACCGTGGGCTACTCCGGACAGCGGGGCCAGAATCTGGCGATCAATCGCGACCTGAATGCCACTCCACTCGGGAGCAGTGGCGATCAGACCGACCGCCCGTTCTACAACCAGTTTCCTGATCTTAGGCACATCGTCCAGACCACCAATTTAGGCAACTCGCAGTACGACAGTTTGCAGACGTCCTATAACCAACGAGACTGGCACGGGCTGGACACCGAATATAACTTCACCTGGAGCAAATGTTACGACGAAAGCTCCTTCAACCGCGGCGGCACGGGGGACTATCCGCAGCTGCAAAACCCGCTGAACATCAACGACAATCGCGGCCTGTGCGATCACGATGTGCGCCTGAACTTCAACGTGAGTGGCGTCTATTCCGCTCCCGCCATTCCTCATCTGGGGGAACGTTTCGGCAAGGGGTGGCAACTAAGCACGATCTTCACCGCCATCAGTGGACGCCCTTTCAGCGTGCTGTTGGGTAGTGGCAGTGATCCCTCAGGCCAAGGTTTGTCAGGAAGTTCTATTCGCGCGGCTTGGGATGGCACGCCGGTCCAGTACAACACCAGGAACCCCTTCCAATACATCACGGAGACCTATACCGACGGCACCAAAGCCGATCCGTGCGGTAACACCGATCCGGGACGGCCTATCTCACCTTTCTACATACCTTGCGATGGTACCGTTGGCAACTCCCGCCGCAACCAGTTGATTGGTCCGGGCCTCGCCCAATGGGACATTACGCTGATGAAGAACACCAAAATCACGGAAAAGGTGAATCTCGAGATCCGCTGGGAGGTATATAACGTTCTGAATCGCGGGAATTTCTACTACTTCCCAGACAACACCTTCGGCGCCAGCTTCGGAACCATCACCAAGACCTCCGACGTGGCCTCGGGTAATCCGGTGATTGCACAAGGCGGGCCCAGAAACATGAATTTCTCTTTGAAACTCACCTTCTAGCGAAAGCGGCTGGGAAAATTCAGGGAGTCTGCCTATGGTAGACTCCCTTTTTCTATGGCTGTGCGGCGCTGTTGGGTGGGTCTATTCCTCTGGGTGAGTTGTGCGCTTTCCTTCGCTGCCGCGCCGCGTCCCAATGTTATTCTTATCACGCTGGACACCACGCGCGCCGACCGCATGGGCTTTCTCGGTTCGAAGCGTGGTCTCACTCCCAACCTGGACGCCCTGGCCCAGAAGGGCGTGGTTTTCACTCGTGCGTATTCGCACGTGCCGTTGACCACGGCATCCCACGCCACCATCCTCACCGGAACGTACCCGCAGTTCAATCACGTCAACGATTTTGGCGTTCCCCTCGCGGCCCGTCTTCCGTATTTACCGGACCTGCTGCGTCAGCATGGATACCATACCGCCGCTTTCGTGGGCTCTCTCATCCTCGATCCGCTGGACGGCATGGCCCCCGGCTTTGACCGTGGGTTCGACACTTACGATGCCGGCTTCCGGCTCCGGGCACGGGGTGCAGACCGCTACAAGACCATCGAACGCCGGGCCGGCGAGGTCATCGATCGTGCCCTGGCCTGGCTGAGCAAATACCCGCGTGGGCCATTTTTCCTGTGGATTCACCTCTACGACGCGCATGATCCGTACGATCCTCCGCCGCCTTACAAGACCCGCTATGCATCGCAGCCTTACGACGGAGAGATCGCATACACCGACTCCTCGGTGGGCAGGCTGCTGACCGCACTACGCACTCGCGGCCTGTACGACGGCTCGCTCATCGCCGTGATGGCGGATCATGGCGAGGCCTTTGGGGAACACGGTGAGCGGACCCATGGAATCTTTCTTTACGATGAAACCATCCACGTGCCACTGCTGTTCAAGCTGCCCGGAGATCGCTGGGCCGGAAGGCGAATTGAAGCGCGAGTTGGTTTGGTGGATTTCGCGCCAACGGTGTTGCGGGAAGTGGGAATTCAGGTTCCGGACGCGATGCAGGGGGAACCGCTGCTAGCCCTGATGAAACCGCCGGTGGCGAAAGCCGGAGCAGCGGCCGCGGCGCCAGATCGCCCCGCCTATGCCGAAACCGACTATCCTCATCGCGCCTTCGGCTGGAGTTCGCTGCGCGCCCTGCGTGCGGGAAAATACCTTTACATTCAAGCGCCTGAACGCGAACTTTACGACCAACCGGCCGATCCGCAAGCCTTGCACAATCTCGCTCCCAACACGAAGGCCGTCACCGACACTCTGGCCTCGCAACTGGACGGAATTCGCGGCAAGACCGGCCAGGCGCTGACCGAGCTAGCCGGCCTGGATCCGGAGCAGGTACAAAAACTCCAGGCGCTGGGCTATGTGGCGTCCGACACGAGCAAACCCGGCGCGAAGGCCAGCGACACCGGTCCTGACCCGAAAGGCAAAATCGAGATCGCCAATCTGCTGCATGACGCCATGCTGGACGTGGAAGACGCCCGCTACCAGGATGCCATTCCGCGGTTGCAGCAGGTGCTGGCCGAGCAACCCGAGATGGCCATTGCCCAGTTACAGCTTGGAATCGCCGAGGGGCGTCTGAAGAACTATGACAAGGCGCTGGGGCCGCTGCGCAAGGCCGTGCAACTGCTTCCCGACTCCGGCATGGGACATTACGAGCTGGGGCTGGCGTTGTTTGAAACCGGAGACTGGAAATCCGCCGCGCCGCAGTTCGAGGCCGCCATCGCGCGCGCCCCCAACTGGACGGATGCGCATTTTTCTCTCGCGGCCGTGTATGCCCGCATTGACCGGGTTCCCGACGCAATGACAGAGCTCGATGCAGCTCTGGGCTCGAAGCCCGATCACTATCGCGCCAACCTTCTGCGCGGGCGGATTCTTTCTTTACAAGGGAATCCCACAGCAGCGCTGGTCAATTTGGAGAGAGCAGTGCAAGTGCAGCCGGACTCCCGCGAAGCACATCTTTTTCTGGCAGAAGCGTACGCGCAGTTAGGCCGTGAAACCGATGCGCAGCGTGAGCGCGCCAGGGCGCAGCAACTCAGCGCCCCCAAGCCATGAGGTTCGCGGATGTTGCTGTTACTTAAAAAGCGCGCCGACCAGCAGGACAACGATCGGGTAACACTCCAACGTATATCTGGGTTCCGGGTTCTCGAGTGTCCCCAAGAAAGCTGAACGCAAAACTACGAAGGTAAGCAGTAAGCCGATGTGAGCCACGAACCGTCCTCGCACCAGGCCCGCAAGCGCTGCCCCCACGTAAAGAAGATTGATTACCCCGAGCGCAACCGCCAGCGCCGACCACTTCGGGTCGTCATCGAACTCCCACCAACGCGGATCGGACGGCAACAGCTCCGTCCTTGGGCGCAACCACATGTCTGCGATGCGCAGCGCCGGCAGCCAGACGTAGTAGCGCAGCGGCGCAACCCGAATGCGTTCTGCCGCCAGCGCCGCAAAACGCGCATCGAGTTCGGGGGTCATGTGGAGGACTCCGTTATAGTCGTCCAGCAACTCCTCGGTTGCCTCCTGCTGCGCGGCTGAATCAAATGCTCGCGAGGGGAGGCTGTCGGCATCTATTTTGTCTCCAGAGACGCGCCAGTAAACCTCTTCCACCGACGTGTAGTCAGCCAGCCAGGTTTTCACCCAGCGGGCAAATCCCATGGGGACAAACTCGCCTTCTTCATTGGCATAACGTGGGGCCAGTGGCTCGAAACGATGCAAGCTGTGCCAGTTACGCAGCGTCCAAGGAACCAGCGGCGCCAGGGAAACCAAGCCGACTACTGCAGCAGCCCGCAGCAGGTGTAGCCCGGGCGCCCTCGCCCGCGTCTTGCGGGAAAACACCAGCAAAGCCAGCAAATGCACTTCGATCGCCACCAGCAACAACCCGCCATCGGGCCGAAGAAGGATTGTGCCTGCCACTGCGAGACCGCATCCAAGCCAGGGATACATTCGTCCCGCACCCAGGGTTGCAAGTCCGGCAAGAGCGCAATCTAACGCCAGCACGGTGAAGAAAATTTCCAGCGTTTCTGCGAGCGCCGCCGCGGCGTAGTTGGCGAGGAACGGGCAGAGCGCCGCCAGCAGGAACGTGGCTTTCGTGGCGCGCGGAGAAAACATCCGGCGCGCCATGTCAGCGATGACGAAGCAGGTGCCGATGTCGACGAACATCTGCACCAGCAGCACCGCCCGGTAGTGCTCCATCCTGAAAATCGCAAACAGGGCGGCAAGAAATGCGGGATAACCCGGTAAACGGATACAGGTCGGTGCAATTCCGCTCGGCGCGCTCAGGCCGTAGATCCCACGCTGCAGCCAGTTTTTGGCAATGTCGCCATAGACGAAGGAATCGATGGTGAGCGCAGGAAAGCGGAAAATGAACAGCAGCCGCAGCGCAACGGCTGCGAGTGTCGCGAACCAGAAAAACCGGAGGTGTTGGCGCACGAACTGGCGCACGACATCAATATACCGATTATGAGCGGCACTGCCTACGAGGACTTATGGTCGGTGAGGGCACACACGGAAAATCAAAGAAGCAAGGTCCCATCCCGCACGCTGACGGACAGCGCTTACGGCTGATTCAACAGCACGGTCACGCCATCTCGCCGGTAGGTGGTGACCGCTATATCGGGGGCATGGTCGCCATCCAGGTCTGCCGCCACCATGACCACAGGCCCGTTTCCGATAAACCTTCTGCCCGCGATCTTGAACGTCCCATCTCCTACACCCGTGAGAATGGACACACCATAAAATCCTGTAGCCGCGATGTCCAATATACCGTCGCCATCGAAGTCGGCCAACACCGCGAATCCCCCCTCCGATTGCCCTGTCTCATACGCCAAGTGGGTTGGAAAGGTGCCGTCGCCGGCGCCCAGAAAAATTTTCCCTCCACGGGAGTGTCTGTCCGGAAACACAATATCGTCGTTTCCGTCGCCGTTTACGTCACCAATGGCGAAGCCAACCAGATATTCAACATGGCCGAATACCGACAGTTTGCCAAAAGTGCCGTCTGCTATGCCCAGAAACACGCCCAAGTATCCATCGGAGAAGTCACTGGCACTCAAATCCACAGCCACATCCAACACGCCGTCGTGATTGAAATCATCGACCTTCGCATCGCCGGGATTGTAAAAGGACACACCGAGGGTCTGGTATTCGTTGAAGGTCCCGTCCCCATTTCCCAAGAGGATCCTAAAGACCTCATTCTGAATCGTGCCACCGGAAACGATCAGGTCGAGTTGGCCGTCCCCGTTCATCTCCGCTGCCGTGGCAGAGAAAGCAAAGCAATCAGCGCATGCGACCAGGGGTGGCCCGGGGAAAGTTCCATCGCCTTTCCCCAATAGAATGTCTATCACATCACCGTACAAATCCACGACGGCCAAATCCAACTTGCCGTCATTGTTGAAATCACCCACCGCCACCGACGAGATATACCCACCCATCGGATAGTTCACTGCCGGTTGGAACGTGCCATCACCATTGTTAAGCAGCACACTCACGCCAGGAAGGGATGCATCTCCCGTTACCAGGTCCAGCTTTCCGTCACCATTGAAATCGCCAGCCGCGATATCAAACGGGTCATCGCCGACTGGGTACCTTCCCGCAATCCGAAAGTTCCCCCCTTGGGCAGACCCGTACAGCGCAAACAACACGAGGACTTGGAGCAGATATCGGGTGGATTTCATGGCTTTCTTCCTCCTGGAACAAAGGAGTCAGCGGTGGGCCCTTGGGGGCGAAGTATTTGCCTCCATGCAGAACTTGTCAAGATGAAACATCTTGCACTTGCCGCCGTGCTGCACAACCGTTTGACCCTCCCCGGCTTGCGGCTTAGGATGGAAACAACTCCAACCTCATGACACAACAGGTCTTTTACGATCCCGCCCGCGCCCGCTGGAAGCGGCTGCGGCGGCTCTTCGACGTCCTCGGCGTCAGCATCACCCTGCTCATTATTTTCTTTGTCTACACCGCATTGCGCAGCGAGCCCCTGCCGGATTTACTCTTGCCCACGCTGAAGCGGCCCTACCATGCGTTGAAAGAAAAAGAAAAGGAGAAAGCGAAAGAGCGGCGTACGCTCGCCGCGCATCGCGGCCATCGCAAAACCAGATCGGCGCCGTCGCAAGTAAAGCTGAATGCCGAGGAAGGCATCCGCGCTGCATTCTATGTCCCCTATGACGCCGCCAGCTTTGCTTCGTTGCGCGAATACGCCCGCCAGATCGACTTGCTCTTTCCCGACTGGTTACACGTCATTACGCCCGATGGTCGCCTGCAGGGCACGGATCTGGAAACTAACAAATTCTTCGATGTGACGCCCGGCCCTGCGGCCCATCCGATAGACGACCGGGTCATGCCGTTCCTCAAGTCGGAAGACACGGGGATGGAAGTCTTTCCCATGGTCAACAATTTCGACGGGACGGACTGGGTCAGCAGCATCGGCACTTTCCTCAACAGCCCTGGGGCTCGCGCGCGCTTCCGGGAGCAGATTTCTGCGTTTCTCGCCAGCGACAAATACAGCGGGCTGATGGTGGATTTCGAAACCTTTCCCAAGAACGCCCAGCCGGGATACCTGGCGCTGCTGCAGGAGCTCTCAGACGACCTGCATGCCAAAGGCATGAAGCTGTACGTCAGCGTACAAGCCCGCAATGAGGACTATGACTATGCCGCCGTCGCCGCCCGCGCGGACGGAGTGGTGCTCATGAATTATGACGAGCATTATCCCGGAGGCACACCAGGACCGGTCGCCTCGCAGGACTGGTTTGTTGAAAACCTGGCGGGGGCAAGGAAAGTGGTTCCACAAGACAAGCTGATCTGCGCCATCGCCAACTACGGCTACGATTGGGTCCACAAGCCGAAGCGTGGCCCGTTGCCGCCAGGCGTCAAGGACAGCAACGTGTCCGTGCAGGAGGCGTGGCTGACCGCCCGCGACTCCGAGGCAGATGTGGATTTCGATGGAGACAGTCTCAATCCCCACGTCAGCTACGAGGATGAACACAACCTGCAACACGACGTCTGGTTCCTGGACGCTGTAACCGCGCTGAACCAGATGCGCGCCGCGCAGAGTCTGGGCATCAAGACGTTTGCCCTCTGGCGCCTGGGCTCAGAGGACCGTTCTCTGTGGCGTGTGTGGGACGTGCCCGGCGAGTCTTCCGCCTCCGACAAATTAAAAGACGTTCCCCCCGGGCAAGATGTGGATATGGAGGGCGACGGAGAGATCCTGCGCATCGAAGCCCGCCCCGACAACGGGAAGCGCGCCCTTACGGTATATCCGGCTTCGGGTGAGATTACGGATGAGAGCTTCGACTCTCTCCCCGAGCCATATCGTGTCGCGCGCTACGGCTCCAGCCGGAATGAAGTCGCCATCACCTTCGACGACGGCCCCGATCCGGAATGGACGCCCAAAATCCTCGATGTCTTGAAGCGCGAACATGCGCCCGCCACGTTCTTCCTCATCGGAATTGAGGCTGACAAATTTGCCACTCTCACTTCGCGCATCTACGAGGAAGGGCACGAGATCGGGAACCACACGTTTACTCACCCCGACATCAGCAATATTTCACGCAGCTTCATGAAGCTGGAACTCAATCTGACCGAGCGGCTCTTCGCCAGCCGCTTGGGGATGCGTACTATCCTTTTCCGCCCACCTTACTCCGTAGACGCGGAACCCGACACCGAAGATCAGGTTCGTCCGCTGGAAATCACGCAGGATATGGGCTATATCACGGTGGGGGACAAGATTGATCCCAACGATTGGCGGGAAAACCCGCGCCACTCGGCCGAGCAGATTGCCCGGGAAGTTGTGGCCAACTTGCCCCCTTGCGGACCGAATAACCTGCAGCGCTGCGGCAACATCATCCTGTTACACGATGGCGGCGGGAACCGCCAAGAAACCGTGCGAGCCCTGCCTTTAATCATCGAGGGCGTGCGCGCCAAGGGCTTCCAAGTCGTCCCGCTTTACCAGTTGCTGGGCAGGACGCGGGCGGATGTTATGCCCCCCATCTCGTCCAATGAGCGTTGGGCCGCCTGGCTCAACTGGATCGGTTTCTGGCTGTTCGACGCCAGCCTCAAAGCGATCGCCTGGATTTTTTTGATTGGTGACCTGCTGATGACCGGTCGCTTGCTGTTCATTGGCACATTTGCGGTGTTTGACCGCCTGCGGCAGCAACACTTCGGCAAGCCCGGGGAGGCTGAGTCTTACAAACCGGCAGTGGCGGTGTTGATTCCTGCGTACAACGAAGAGAAGGTCATCGAGCGCACGGTGCGCGCAGCGCTGCGTTCGAACTATCCCAATTTGCGCGTGATCGTGATCGATGACGGCTCCAGCGACAAGACTCTGGAAATTGCCCGCGAAGCCTTTGCCGCCAAAGAGGCCGTCGGCCGGGTGCTCATCCTGACCAAGCCCAACTCCGGCAAAGCGGATGCACTTAACTTCGGCCTGCAACATCTGCGTGACGAGGAAATCTTCGTCGGCATCGATGCCGATACTGTGATTGCTCGCGACGCCATCTCGCGCCTCGTGCCCCATTTCCTCAATCCCAAGGTCGGTGCCGTGGCGGGCAACGCCAAAGTCGGCAACCGCATGAACCTGTGGACCCGCTGGCAAGCTCTCGAATACATCACCAGCCAGAACTTCGAACGCCGCGCCCTGAATACGCTGGGCGCGGTGAGCGTGGTTCCGGGAGCAATCGGTGCGTGGCGCACGTCGGCGGTACGCGAAGCGGGCGGCTACCACACCGATACGGTGGCGGAAGATGCGGATCTTACAATGGCGTTGCTGCGGCGCGGTTACCGCGTCGAGTACGAAGACCTGGCTCTGGCCTACACCGAGGCGCCGGTGAATGCCAGCGGCCTGATGCGCCAGCGCTTCCGCTGGTCATTCGGCATCCTGCAGTCGGTGTGGAAGCATCGTGCTGTTTTCGCCCGGAAAGGCGTGCTGGGCTGGATTGCCTTGCCCAATATCGTCATCTTCCAGATCCTGTTGCCGTTGGTCTCGCCCTTTATCGACATAGCGTTCGCCATCGGGACGCTCACGTACCTGGTGCAGAAATACTTTCATCCGGACTCCACCGATCCAGCCAGCTTTCAGCGCTTGGTAGTGTTCTTCGTCGCGTTTCTGGTCATCGATTTCTTCGCGTCGGCCATTGCCTTCATGCTGGAACGCCGCCAGCCGGAATCGCGGGAAGATGTCTGGCTGCTCAGCCAGGTATGGCTGCAGCGTTTCGCTTACCGTCAATTGTTCTCGGTAGTTCTGCTCAAGACCCTGAAACGTGCCATTGAAGGCCGGCGTTTCGCCTGGGACAAACTGGAACGCACCGCCGCCATGAGCTACAGGGCCGCGGAGACTCAGGAATCGGTGAAGGTACCTTAAGCTCTGGTGCCTGGTGGCTGCGCCTGCATTGCTGTGTGTAGCGATCGGAAACGTGCAGTTATGGCGGTCCCACAGCCAGTGGTCTAGGACGATATCTGGCTGCCAAGTGCAGAGTGTGCAACCATTTGTGACGTACGGCGACCACTGCAGCAAGCGCCTTTCCCGGTGCTACAATTAAGTCTTTCGCCGTCCCACATAGGCCCCGATATTTCTCCAAGGAGCACTTATGGCAACCGTTGAAGCCCCTACTCGTCCGCAAATTCGCCTGCATGAAGGGCCGTTCGTGAACGAGCCGCTGGTTGATTTCACCAAAGAAGAGAATGCGCGCAAGATGCGCGCCGCCATCGACAAAGTCCGTGGCCAACTGGGCCGCGAGTACGACCTGATCATCGGCGGCAAGCGGGTCAAGACCGCCGGCAAGATCAAGTCCATCAACCCGGCGAAGCCATCCCAGATCGTCGGCCTGCACCAGAAAGCCGGCAAAGAGCACGTCGAGCCCGCCATGCAGGCCGCGCTCAAGGCTTTCGAGACCTGGCGCCGCACTTCGATCGAGGAGCGTGCCAGCCTGGTGTTTCGCGTGGGGGACATGCTGCGCGAGCGCAAGTTTGAATTTTGTGCCTGGCTGGTCTTCGAAGTGAGCAAGAACTGGGCGGAAGCCGACGGCGACATCGCCGAGACCATCGATTTTTGCGAGTACTACACCCGCGAGGCGCTGCGTCTTTCGAAGGTCGAACTGCCCGTGCAAATGCCGGGAGAGCGCGACTCGCTGTTCTACATCCCGCTGGGCGTGGGTGCGGTGATTCCTCCGTGGAACTTTCCCTGCGCGATTATGGCGGGCATGACGCTGGCCTCGATCGTTTCCGGCAACACGGTAGTCTTGAAACCTTCCAGCGACTCGCCCACCATCGCAGCGAAATTCGTAGAACTGCTGGAAGAGGCAGGCATGCCCGACGGCGTAGTGAATTTCTGTCCGGGCGCCGGCGCCAGCTTCGGCAATGCCGTTGTCGCACATCCCAAGACCCGCTACATCGCCTTCACTGGCTCGCGCGAAGTCGGCTTGGACATCAACAGGAGCGCCGCCACCCATGCTCCCGGCCAGGTCTGGATCAAACGCACCATCCTCGAAATGGGCGGCAAAGACGCCATTATCGTGGATGCCGACGCTGATCTCGACTCCGCGGTCGAAGGCGTGGCCTCCTCCGCGTTCGGCTTCCAGGGCCAGAAGTGCTCGGCCTGCTCCCGCGCCATCGTTGACCAGCGCATCTACGACAAATTCCTGGAGAAGCTGAAACCACGCGTCGAGAAAATCACGGTCGGTGATCCTGCGGAAAACACCAACATGGGCGCGGTGATCAACGAAGGCTCCCTGAAGTCGATTCTCGGGTACATCGAGCAGGGCAAGAAAGATGGACGCCTCATCACCGGCGGCGCTCGTGCCACTAATGCCGGCGAAGGCTACTTCGTGCAGCCCACCGTGATCGCCGACATTGCTCCCAAATCCAAACTCGAGCAGGAAGAGATTTTCGGCCCGGTGCTGACCGTGACCAAGGCGAAAAACTTCGATCACGCACTGGAGATCGCCAACGACACCGAGTTTGGGCTGACCGGCGCGGTGTACACCAAGTCGCGCGAGAAAATCGCCCGCGCCATCCAGGAATTCCACGTGGGCAACCTCTACATCAACCGCAAATGCACCGGCGCCACCGTGGCCGCGCATCCCTTTGGCGGCTTCAATATGTCGGGCACAGATTCCAAGTCCGGCGGCCCCGATTACTTGTATTTGTTCACGCAGGGCAAGGCCGTAGGAGAGAAGAAAATCTAGTTCTGCCCGCTTTGCAGCCGGAGGCTTTGGCCTCCAGCTTTTTGTTTGGGATTTCTGACGGAGGAAGAACACTACCCGCACCGTCGTTAACTTGGCCGCCACCGCAGCCTACCATCGAAGGATTCTTCCAGGAGTAACCCTATAAATGATTGCTGAGACCATCTCCCACTACCCATTTCGGCGGTGGCATGGGCGTGGTGTGCGAGGCGGAGGACCTCAACCTCGGCCGCCACGTCGCGCTAAAGTTCCTGCCCGGGGAATTAGAGAAGGATCCCTCGGCCCTGGAACGATTCCAGCGCGAGGCCCGCGCCGCTTTGCGCTCTGGAAGGACGCCGATCCGGACGTCCCCCTGCTTCGTGAGGCCAAAGCGGAATACGCGAAGGTGCAGTAGTACCACGGCAGATGGTCCCTGCCCGCTAAGTGATCCCCCGTTTCCTCGCGGGTCTAGCCGCACTTGCCCGTTCCGTGACACATGCGATTAGCCGAACAGCAGTTGCCCGGCTCCGCCAGTGCACCATCCGGCCCTATGCAGGTCTGCGTGTGAAGACACCAGAACAAGCCATCGTTGGAAGGCTGCACGGTCGGGTCAGTCTCAGCCAGAATGAACTGTCCCTTCCAGCGCAGCGCGGGGCAAAGATTCGGATTGCTGGTGTTGAAGCGATCGGGTTCGCGAATATTCGACTCGGAGATCATGCGGCACCTCCCGACGCAGCCTTCAGAATGGCGCGTTTGACGGCCACGCGCGCGAGTTGAACCTTGTAAGCGTTGTGGCTGAGAGGCCTGGCATTTTTGAGCGCCGCATCGGCAGCGGCCCGGGCGACATCTTCCGAAATGCTTTTCCCAACCAGCGCCTGCTCGGCTTCCGCTGACGGCCAAGGTACGGGCGCAACGTATCCCAGCACAACCCGTGCCGACTGCACTGTGGGACCGTTCAATCTTAGCACGACCGCAGCCACAGCCAGCGGCCAGTCGAAAGCCGCTTTCTGCCGAACTTCGTAATGCGCGGCCCTCACGCCTTCCACAGCAGGAACGACCACTTCAGTGATGATCTCGTTCGGTCTGAGGTCATGCTCGCGTTCGTCCTCGGCCTGGGGAATCACGAAGAACTTCTCCAGCGGCAACTCCCGCTTGCCCTTGGGCCCTACCAGCCGGACCTTCGCGCCGTAGGCGATCAGCGCCGGAACGATGGTGGAAGGACTCACGAACTTCGCCGGGCCATCGTTGCCCAGAATAGCGTGGTAGCGGTTCTCGCCTTGGGAGACGATATCTTTGCCCGACTCATCTTTTGGCAGCAAGCCCAAGCCACTGCGAAAGTACCAGCAACGCGGGCGCTGGCAGAGGTTGCCACCGAGGGTCGCCATGTTGCGAATCTGCGGGCTGGCGGCCTCATTCAACGCATCCGCCAACGCGGGATAGTTCCGGATGACGTTGACGTTGTCGGCGAGATCGCCCAGCGTCGTGGCCGCGCCCATGCGAAGCCCCTGCGCGCTGACGGAGACACCGCGAAGGTCCTTAATGTCCTTGATGTTCACCAGACGCTTGGGATGAACGACATCGTCCTTCATCAGCGCCAGCAGATCAGTGCCACCCGCCAGAACTTCGGCTTGTCCCCAGGTTGCTCCCAGGAGCGCGACGGCTTGTTCTCTCGTGGTCGGACTTGCGTAGTCGAAAGCTCGCATCACGCACCTGCCTTCTGGCCGAGAGCGCCGAGCACGCGGTCGGGTGTAAGGGGAAGAAAGGAAACGCGCACCCCGATGGCGTTCGCCACGGCGTTGGAAATCGCCGCCCCGGGCGAAATCACGGGCGGTTCGCCCAGTCCGATCACGCCCCTCTCGTCGTAGCCCTTGCCGGTCATCATGTGGACCACCAGCTCGGGAATGTCGTTCAGACCTGCCAGCCGGTAAAACTGCATGTTCGGATTCAGCATGCGGCCGCTGGCCTGGTCCATCACCTTCTCTTCGAACAGCGCATAGCTGATACCCATAATCATCGCACCGTAGCAACTGCTCTCCGCGAGCTTGAGGTCGATGATCAGGCCGCAGTCCTGCACTGCCACCATCTTCTTGACCTTCACGATGCCGGTCTCAGTGTCCACTTCGACATCGGCCATTCCCACACCGCCCACTCCGCTATTGGTCAGGTCGGGCGGTTTGGTCTTGTCAGGATTGTTGCCCCGCACGGTAATAGGCACAGCGCCGATCTTCGCGCAGGCCTGCTTCCAGCTCAGCGAGCGGTTGGGATCGCTCTTCACCCGCACGGTGCCACTTACCGCCTCAAGTTCTTCCGGCTTTGCATTTAACGCCGGCGCCACTTTGGCGAAGAGCGCTTCACGGGAATCCACCGCCGCGCGTCGCGTCGAAGAACTCACCCCGCCAGGCGTGGTTGACCCACCAGAGGCGCCCGAAGGTGGATACATCGTGTCTCCGATGTAGAGGTTAATGGCCTCGACGGGGAGGCCGAGTGTCTCGGCAGCGACAATCACGATGGTTGTGCGCGTGCCAGTCCCGATGTCCTGCGATCCCATCTTGATGTCCACTGAGCCATCGGGATGGATCGAGAAATCACAGTGGCTTTCATGGCCGCGTCCGCCCCAGGTGTGGATCGAGAGCCCCAGGCCGCGCGCGATATTACCCGAGACATTCTGGCCGCGGGGACGCCACTTGTCTTTCCAGCCCATCAACTCAGCGGCAATTCCAAGTTCTTCGCGGTAGACGTCGCGCCGGGGGCCTGTTATCTCGATGTTCTTGCGCCAGAGATCCAGCGGATCCATGTTGAGTTTGGCTGCGAGATCATCCAAAGCGCCCATGGTGATGACTGCCGCCTGCGGATGGGTAGGAGCACGCCAAGCCCGTGCCGGCCCGATGTTATTGCGGATCGCGGTATGCTCCTTGCGCTGGTTGGGAATGGCGAATATGTATGGCATTGGCGGCATGCCTCCGCCGCCCGGCCCACCCGTGCCCCACGACTGCGATTGCCAGGCCACGAGCATTCCATCTTTTTTCGCCCCGACTTTCACGCGGGCGTAGGCGGAAGGCCGCGCTCCGGCAACTTTGAGCTCCGAGTCGCGCTCCAGCATGAGGCGCACGGGTCTGCCACCAGCCTTCTGGGAGAGCCGCGCTGCAGTGATGTCCCAGCGATCCGCGGCGAACTTGCTGCCAAAGCCTCCCCCGACGTGGTCTTGATGGATGCGAATGTTCGCTGCGGGAACTTCTAGCGGCTGCGCCATCTGCGCCGGGATGCCGGAGACGTTCTGGGTGGAGATGTGCACGAACAAATGGTCTTTGTCCGGCCATTCCGCGGTCGAACCATGCGACTCCAAACAACAGTGCGTGATCACCGGCGTGCCGTAGGCGCTCTCGGAGATCGCATCCGCCTCACTGAAGGCCTTGTCGGGATCACCCTGAGTCACGACCGCGGCTCTTTGATAATTGGCGTGTTCCCGGCCTGCCGCCTCCGAGTGAACAGCGGCATTTCGGATGGCATCGAGGATCGCGTCGGTAGCGCCGTCGGTTTTGAGCTCCTTCAATGTGCTCTCATCGGCCTTGGATGTGATGCCATACTGCTGGATCTGACTGACAATCTGCTGGTTGGGTACCTGGTTGTCCAGCAGGTCATCGATATCGTCCATGCTGAGAGGCCCCTGGGCTTCGCCTGTACCTGCGGGGGGCTCGGCATCGCTGACCAGGTGCGATAGCTTCTGATATTTGACGGTAATCAACCGAATGGCGTCTTCTGCTGTGGGCTCATCCACCGCGGCGACGCCCACCACTTCATCGCCCTCCCAGTGAATGGTCGCACCTGGCTTCTGGATGATCTCCACCGCCTTAACGCCCGGCATCTTTTCCGCCGCGCTGGTATCAATGCTAATGATCTTCGCCTTGGCGTAGGGTGAACGCAGAATCTTGCCGAAGAGCATGTCGGAGCCGTGGTAGTCGTAGCTGTACTTGGCCTGGCCGGAAACCTTCACCGGCGAGTCCACGCGCGAAATGCGTTTACCGATCAGAGAACGGTTTTCGGCGGTTGGCCAACTGTAGTCCGGCATGGCTCACACTCCTCTCTGCGCCATTTGCGCGATCGCCTGCTGGATACCGTGGTAGGTCCCGCAGCGGCAGAAATTCCCGCTCAGCCCGCGGCGGATTTCGTCCGGCGTCGGGTTGGGATGTTTATCCAGCAAGGCCTTGCTGGCCACGACAAACCCAGGGGTGCAGAAGCCACATTGCGAACCGTCGTTGTCCACAAATGCCTGTTGCACGGGATGCAGCTTCTCACCCTGCATAAGCGCCTCGACTGTGGCAATCGCCTTCCCCTGCGCCTCGATAGCGAGAACAGAACAGGCATAAACTGTTTTGTTGTCCATGAGGACGGTGCACGCGCCACATTCGCCCCGGTCGCACACTCGCTTGGCCCCGGTGATTTCCAGATCGTCACGCAAGGCATCCAGCAGTGTGACCCGCGGTTCAAGTTGCAGGCTGTGCTTCTTGCCGTTGACCGTAAGCTCCACTGGCACCTTGCCGGGACCGTAAACCTTGACCGGAACACCCGCCGCCTCCACTACTTTCGTCCCCAGAAGCGGTACGGCTACCGCCGAGATGCTAGAGATTTTCAGGAAGTCGCGGCGAGAGACGCCGGGACTTTCCTCCGCCGGTTTTTTCGGATCGTCTTGCATTCCTAACCTCCGCGTGGCGGGAACGATCCGGCCGCCACCGCCGGGTCATGTCTGTCCGATGAAAGATTTGGACAGGACGGCAGTGTTTCGGTTAGCAGACATTTGGGTGCTGCTGAGTGACAAGGACTCCCGAATTCTTCAAGAAGGAAATTATACAACCGCGAACTGCCGTCGCGGGCAGGGGATCGAACTGCCGATCTAGCTGACCGGCAGACCAATCTTTCTCAGTCGGTCCTGAAAACCAGCATCGGCCCGAAAGGCATCGAATGCCGGATCAATTCCAAGGAGGAGACACGAGCTCGAGCGCTGCCCGATGGCCCGGTCCAGCCACGCCAACGCCCGCTCTTCATCGCCCAGGGTGGCATAGACACTGGCGATGTCATAAGAAGGAACGTAACTCCCCTTGATTGCTTTCTCCATTTCTCCAACCATCTTGAGAGCCCGGGCCCGATCGCCCAACTCCGCGTAGGTCACAGCCAGTCGCATCAGCGCTTCCGGATCGTGATCCGACAGTACCAGATACTTCTGGAACTCTGCGATGGCCTCCTTGAATTGTTGTTTCCGTTCGTAGGCCATCCCGAGCAAATCATGGGCTGCCGGAAAATTCGGAGAATGTGCCAGCGCCTTCCGTGCCTGCGCGATCGCCGCATCCTGACGCCCGGAGTAGTAGTACACCTGGCCCTCGTCCAAACCCAGAATCAGCGAGAGCGGGTCCAATTGCTGGGCTTGCGCAAATTCTCGCAAGGCTTCGTCGAACCGCCGCTCCAGCATGAGTTGTATGCCATACCACTGGTGCGCGGTTGCATGATTGGGATTAAGCTCGATGGCACGCCTGAACTCCTGTTCGGAGCGTTTGAAATCCCAGCCATGGAAGAAGGTGGCTTGAGCCAGGGTGGCATGGGCCTCGCTCAGACTCTCATCCAGCCGGAGGGCTTGCTCCGCGGCCGCGCGCGCCTTGGGATTGACATCCTCCGGGGCCGCCTGGTCGTTGGCGCCCAGGACCACATAGGCCTCTGCTAACCCCAGATAGGCCTCGGCATATAAGGGGTCTTTTTCCAGGGCCTGGTTGAAATACCGGATGGCCTTCCACTCGTTAGCAGGCGTCCGCTTGTTCCACCAATAGCGCCCCTGCAGGTAAAGATCGTGGGCAAGGGGATCGACTGGACGCTTTTGTGCTCTGGGTTCCGCGGTTTCCTCACCCAGCCTCAGCTGCAAGGCGCCCGCGATGGTGCGGGTGATTTCGTCCTCGACCGCGAACGCATCCGCGGCGCTACGCTCGTACGTCTCCGACCACATATGGTATCCATCAGCCGTCCGCACCAGTTGAACCGTGACCCGCAATCGCCCTTCGCTTTTCTGCAGGCTTCCTTCCACCAAAGATGCGACATTCAACTGGCTTCCGATCACCCGAACGTCATCGGCCTTCCCTTTGAACTTGAACGCCGACGTCCGGGCCACCACCCGCAGGCCCGGCAGTTTGGCCAACGCCCCAGTGAGTTCGTCGGTCAACCCATCACTGAGGTAATCGTCATCTAGGCTTCCACTCAGGTTGAGGAAAGGAAGCACCGCAATCGAAGACACTTGGCCCTGGGCCGCAGCGTGGGATGGGCGTGGCGTGCGGGCCCAGTAGACCGCCGCCAGAGCGGCGGCGAAGAGCAAAATTACTGCCAGTAGAGCGAATTGCCGCTGCCTGCTCCGAGGCTCCTCGAGTCCACCGGCATCCCGCGCCTTCTGCCATGTGTTGGGTACGAACGTAGCGCCATAACTACCTTTGGGTACCTCAACCCGGATCCCGTCCTGCCGGCCCTCGGTCTCGTAATATTCCCGCAGTTTTACCCGCAGCCGGCGCGCCGTCATTCGCACCACCGGGTCCATCCGGGGATCAAACGAGGTGGGGCGATCAAGCACTTCGACTCCCAGCCGGTACTCTTTTAGCTGGTCGCCTTCTCCCTGGAGAGTGTGCTCGACTGCATATCGCAGGAAGCGCTTCAGGCTCTCCGATCCGTGGAAGGCCTTGCTGGAAAGGACTTTCTCAAGTTCCGTCCGTACCGCGGCTTCTGACGCGGCATCTTCCCGTGTCTGCGGGAAGCCCGGACCGGACGAATTTGCGGAAGGCGATGAACCCATCGCATCCCTCACTGGAAATGGGTGGAGTGCGGGGAAGGGCGTGTGCTAGCTCGAACCACGCCAGTTTACCGTAACTTTACCCCCAAATGCTTGCCAAGTAGCACAGACTCCACCAATATTCGCCCCAGGTGAACTTTGCCTGCGCTTCCGCCGTCCCGTCCGCAAAGGAAAATCAAATGAAACGCACCGCGATCGTCCTTTCTTTTCTGCTAGTTCCGGGCCTAATCTCCGCAGCCGACTCCTTCAGCCGCCAATTCGGGGCTTCTCCCGGCGCCGCTCCGCCAATGGGCCGGTTTCTCACCGCCCAACTGGTCAGCGGGCAAGGCGCCTTTGTCGACGACACTACCTCTGTAGCGGCCGTCGGAGACTTCAACGGCGACGGCAAGGCCGACGTGGTCACCGGCGATGGCCACTCGGACGTTTACGTCCTGCTGGGCAACGGCGACGGCACCTTTCAGAAGTCGGCCACGTTAAGCCTGGGAAGCTTCGTGGAGACTCTTTCGTTTGCCATCGGCGATTTTAATGGTGATACCAAGATGGACCTGGCGGTTGCGACGGGCAACGTCCAGTTCAACACCGGCGCGGTCCAGATCTTCCTCGGCAACGGGAATGGGACCTTCACCACAGGGCAAGCGGTCGCGATCGGGACCATTTTCAGCAACCAGCCTCAGGGTATGGCGGTTGGGGATTTCAACGCAGACCAGAAGTTGGACCTGGTGGCCGTTAATGGCGGCGCCAGTACCGTGAGCGTCGTGCTGGGCAATGGCGACGGTACCTTCCAGGCTGCGAAAAATTTCGCTGTAGGACAGCAGGATCCGAGAGGGGTTGCCGTGGCCGACCTCAATGGCGATGGCAAGTTGGACGTTGTGGTGGCGAACCATAATGGCGCTCTGAACAACACCGTGAGCGTCCTGCTGGGCAATGGCGACGGCACTCTGCAGGCGGCGCATGACTTCACCGCCGACGCTGGTCCCATGTCTGTGGTCCTCGCCGACTTCAATGGGGACGGTAAGCTGGACATCGCCACCGCGAATCGAGATACCAGCGACGTCAGCATCCTGCTGGGTAATGGCGATGGCACGTTCCAAGCAACCACCAACATTGGTGTGGGCCTGCTTCCCATTACCATTGCCGTGGCCGACTTCAACCAAGATGGCAAGCTGGACTTAATAACCGGCAACTCGGCCAATAGCAATGTTGCGGTGCTGCTCGGTAAGGGGGACAGCACGTTCCAGCCGCCAGTGTTTTACGGCGCCGATACCAGCCCCAGTTCCCTCGCGCTGGGCGACTTCAACGGCGACGGGAATACAGACTGGATTCTCGGCAACTCGGTCGACCCAGTATTTACCATGGCCTTCGGCAATGGCAACGGCACCTTCCAGGCCGCAACGCAATACACCAACGCCTCCTGGGCCGCCACGCTGGCTGATTTCAACAAAGACGGCAAGATGGACATGGCCATTGCCACAAACAGCGGCGTCTCGGTCTTCCTCGGCAATGGCAATGGCACCTTCCAGTCGCCAACGTCGATCACCGGAGTCGGCACTCCTCTGCACGTGGCCGCCGCCGATTTCAACAAAGATGGCAACATGGACCTGGCCGTCGCCAACGGAGGCCCCAATCAGGTCTTCATCCTGTTGGGCAATGGCAACGGCACATTCCAGGCGCCGGTGACCTACACGCTGGGAGGCTCAACTGCCTACGAAATTGTGATCGCCGATTTCAACAAAGACGGCAAGCTGGATCTCTCCGTCGCCGCCGCCAGCAACAACACCGTAAATATCCTGCTGGGTAACGGCGATGGCACCTTCCAGGCGGCGCGGACTTTCGTTTTCGGCGCCAGCTCCGGCTATATGGCGGCGGGGGACTTCAACCAAGACGGCAAGCTGGATGTGGCC
>JBGQBN010000044.1:0-35004 GCA_041494805.1 Terriglobia bacterium
GGCTGCAATTGGCTGCAATTCCTTTCCGTACTTCAGTTGATCCTGCTACTGAGACTGCTTAGTTTGTTGGCCACCAGCCGCTGACTTTCCGGCACGAACTGCTGGTAGATGTCCAGTGTCGTCGAGGCTCGGGAGTGCCGCATCTGACCTTGTGCATCCTCCACGTCTGCACCGGCCATCTTTAACCAAACCGCGTGCGAGGTTCTGAGGCTGCGCTGTCCCAAAGCACCGCTATGACAGTTCCACTCGAAGCTTCAACCGCGTTCCTGGGAATTGTGATTGTCATCACATGCGGAGGTGACCTGAACCATTGCGCGGACCTGCTTGCGCCCTCAGAATTGTCAACCATTGGGTCTTGGGAACAAGGCTAAAGCCAGTAAATTCAATCGAGGAGGCGGTAAGATGCAAGGACATCATCGCAGGTCTGCTTTAATAGTAGTGGGGCTATTATGGCTGTTCTTTTCAACCAACAGTTATGCCATCCCGGCATTCTCACGCCAGTACGGCACTTCCTGTAGCACCTGCCATATGGACTTTCCCAAGCTCAACGATTTCGGCAAGGCCTTCAAGGATGCCGGATTCAAGTTTCCTAAAGACGACGAGACCTTTATCAAAGTCCCGCCGGTCATGCTGGGCGCCCCGGCGCAGAAGGACCTGTGGCCGCATACCATCTTCCCGGGAACCATCCCAGGGCTGCCCCCGATCGGGCTGCGTTTCAATACGTTCTTCCAGGTGGTCAGCAAGAACCGGAATAACTTCAATGCACAACTACCCGGAGACCCGACCGCACCCTTTATCCCCCGCACCGACTTCCAGCCTGGCTTGTTCAGCATCT
Organism: Terriglobia bacterium; assembly: GCA_041494805.1. Lineage (GTDB taxonomy): Bacteria > Acidobacteriota > Terriglobia > Terriglobales > Acidobacteriaceae > JBGQBN01. Next base: position 836 of record JBGQBN010000044.1, read on the forward strand.
TTATGGCGGGGAACTTCGGGGACGGCATTGCCTTCTGGGTGGATGATGACATCAGCGTGGGCGGTACCCCGGATGGGGGCCTGGGCGACGGCTACCTGAAGTTTGTCAACATCGGCCGCTTCCTGAAGTTGCCGACCGATGCCCTCAGCCTGCGCGTAGGACAGTTCGAACTGGACCTGCCTTTCAGCCCGGCGCGCAGCTGGAACCTGAGCGGTTGGGACATCTACGACCAGGCGAACATTGGCGTAATGAATTCTTCCTTTTCACAGCAAAACGTCAACAATGTGTTTGCCCTGTCCGACGCGGCCCAGGGCGTGGAGTTTAGCGGTGGCCACACCTATCGCGGCTATCACTACTCCCTGGCGATCGTGAATCAGAACACAGGTGGAAACGTGAGCGACGGAACCAATGTCCCACCGGTTGTGGGGTACACTTCAGACTCCAACTTCAAAGACATCTATGGCCGCTTCTCCTACCGCTTCAACCTGGAGCGCGATCCGGTGAGCCGCAATGAGATCCAAGCCGCGGGAGCAACTGGTCCGCGCGACCACACCTACCTCAACCTCGGGACACTCTACTTCTATGGACGCTCGGTGCAGCGCTTCCAGGGCCAGGACGCAAGTGGAACGCCAACCGTATTAACGGCGCGTGAGCCGTTCTATCGCGTAGGCGGAGACTTCAGCTTCAACTACCGTGCCTTCAATCTGTTTGGACAGTTCCTGCACGGGCATGACAAGAACTTGCTGCCGCTGGCACCCAACGGTTTTCCGCTGCCAACGGGTTTCATTGGCGGCCATGCGGCGACGTTTAGCGGCGGTTTCCTGGAGGCGGACTATCTGGCGTATCCGTGGATGATGGCGATCATGCGTTGGGACGTAGTGAACTCCACTGCGGACCGGCTCAACGGCATTGGGGCAGACGCCGGTGCCCCGGTGGCGCCGTTCCTGTCTCCCTTCAGTTCTACGCGAAATCGCTTTACGCCGGGCATTCAGTTTCTCGTTCATGCCAACATTAAGACGTCGTTCGAGTACCAGATCCGGCCGAGACAGGTCGTGTACGATCCCAACACCGGACAATCTCTCACTAATCCATTCCGCACGAATTCTGCGGTCGCGGGACTGGAATTCGTATACTAACTTTAGCTTTAGTGTTTCGGACAGGGGAGGACGGGCCTTCCCTGTTTTAGAACCTACCAGGAGAAATCATGAAGCGTAACGCTCTGATTGCAATCGTAGTGGTAACAGCACTCAGCATGGCAGCTAATGCAGGTACGATCAGCGGCAAAGTGTCAGGTGTCGCAGGGGAGTCGGTTGTCTATCTAGAGGCAGCCGCAGGGAAGGCTTATCCCGCTCCCACGCAGCATCCATTGGTGGACCAGAAAGGTCTGCTCTTTCAACCCCACATCACGGTCGTGCAGGCTGGCGCTACCGTCGATTTTCTGAACAGCGACAGCGTCGCCCACAACGTCTTCTGGACTTCAGTTGGGGGTAACAAGAAACTTGGGCACAACCTCGGCACATGGCCAAAGGGAGAAAAGCGTTCGTTCAAGTTTGAGACGCCCGGTGCTGTGCCGCTGCTGTGCAACGTGCATCCGGAGATGTCCGGCTACATTGTTGTGTCTCCAACGCCTTACTATGCCCTCACCGACAAAGCGGGGAACTACAAGATCGAAAACGTTCCCGACGGCAGCTATACCGTAACTGGGTGGCATGAAGGCGCAAAGAATCAATCCAAGCCCGTGACAGTTGCTGGCGACACCAAGGCGGACTTCACCCTCAGCAAGTAAGGGAAGGAGGGGCGGGCCGCGGGCGGGCCGCTCCCAACTTCCTGCGCTCAGCTACCGGCTGCACTGATGAACAAGACCAACTGACCGTCCATCATGCTGAAACGCTACAAAGATAAGAAGGTGGACAGGGATTGGTTGAACACCAATTTCCCCTGCATGATGGCCTGCCCGGCCCACACCAACGCGGGCCGATATGTGGCCCTCATCGCGGAGGGACGATTCGAGGAAGCTTACAAGTTTGCTCGAGATCCCAACCCGCTGGCGAGCATCTGCGGACGGGTCTGTGCTCATCCCTGCGAGACCGCTTGCCGCCGTGGCGAAATCGACCGGCCCATCGCGATACGCGCCCTCAAGCGGTTCCTGACCGAGCGCCACGGTCCCGAATCCAAGCACCCGGTTGACGTCAGCGCAGGTCGTGTTCAGAAACAGCTGCCCTTCAAAGTGGCCGTGGTTGGCGGTGGGCCCGTGGGGTTGTCAGCGGCGCACGATCTCGCGCTCATGGGCTACTCGGTTACGATCTTCGAAGCCGCGCCCGTGGCGGGCGGAATGTTGTACCTCGGAATCCCCGAGTATCGACTGCCGCGTGACGTGGTGGAAGCGCAAGTGCGGGAAATTCTCGAGACCGGTGACATCACCCTCAAGCTCAATCAAGCTGCTGGCCGCGACTTCATGATTTCCGACCTGCGCCATCAGGGTTTCGATGCCGTGCTGCTGGCGGTGGGCGCACACCGCAGCCGCGATCTCACCATTCCCGGCGTGGACCTGGATGGAGTTTACAAGGGCATCGATTTTCTGCTGAACGTGAATCTCGGCTACAAGTTCACCATCGGCAAGAACGTCATCGTGATTGGCGGCGGGAACGTGGCCATGGACGTAGCCCGCTCCGCCGCCCGTGAAGTAGTTCGCCAGCATGTCGCTGGAGTGGAGGATCTGGAGCCCTCGCAGGAGAACGTAAGCGCAGTGGCCACGAAAGAGATGGTGGACATCTCGCTTTCCGCTCTGCGGCTGGGGGCACAGGAAGTGCATCTGGTATGCCTGGAAAAACGCGACGAGATGCCGGCAGCACTGGAAGAAATCGAAGAGGCGGAGGCGGAAGGCATCATCATGCATCCCGGTCTCGGCCCAAAGAGAATGATCGGCAAGGACGGCAGAGTGGTCGCGCTGGAGACGTTGAAAACGAAGTGGGTGTTCGACCAGAACCGGCGCTTCAATCCTGCATTTTATGAGGGCAGCGAGACTCAATTGGAGTGCGACACCATCATTATGGCGATTGGTCAGGCGCCCCGGCTGGATTTCTTGAAGCCTGAGGATCAGGTAGAAATCTCGCCGCGCGGGCTGATCGCGGTCAATCCCCAGACCCTGATGACCTCGGCCGACGGCATCTTCGCGGGCGGGGACTGCGTGTTTGGCCCACGCTTAATCATTGACAGCGTGGCCGATGGCAAGCGCGCCGCGGTGGGCATTGACGAGTTCCTGAGTGGCCGCAAACACCCTGAGCCCATCGTCGAAGTGGAAATATTCAAGCGTCACAGCATGCCGTTGGAGTTGCTGGATCTCACCCGGCAGCCGATTCCCATGCTGCCGCTGGAGCGCCGCACCGGCGTGACCGAAGTGGAAGTCGGCTACGATGTTCTGACCGCGATGGAAGAAGCACAGCGCTGCTTGCACTGCTGGGTGAACACGATCTTTGAGGGCAGCCCGGAAGACGGAAGCATGTGCATCCTGTGCGGCGGCTGCGTGGATGTGTGCCCGGAACAATGCCTACAGCTGGTGTCATTGGACCGCATCCAGTTCGAGCCGGAAACCCTGCAGCAGATCCGCGACGAGCAGGAATTGTTCGGCGTCGAACTGGATGAGGTGGCAGCCGACGAACTTGGCGTGGTTAGTGGCTCGGCCATGCTGAAAGACGAAACTCGCTGCATCCGTTGCGGGCTCTGCGCTGCCCGCTGTCCCGTTGGCACCATCACCATGGAGTCATATAACTTGCTTCCAGCTGAACCGACCGGACTGATTTCGATCGAAACCATGGATGGACCGTTTAGAGTCAAAGCGCCCGTCGCGGGCGCAAGCCCGAGGTAGCCCATGCCAGAGAAGAAACAACCCGCACCAGCAGGGGCCGGCAACGAATTTGACCGTCGTGAGTTCTTCGTCAAGCTGGGATTGGGGTCGCTAAGTATCGCCGCCGCAGGCACCACGGTGTTTGCTTATCAGTTCCTGTCGCCCAACGTGTTGTACGAGCCCTCTCCCATCGTGAATGCCGGCAAGCCCGAAAGCTACCCTGTGGATTCGGTGACACTCGACGTGAACTCGGGTATCTACCTCATTCATGCAAAAGAAGGGTTCTTCGCGCTCAGTGCTGTCTGCACCCACCTCGGCTGCTTAACCGCATGGAAACCCGAGTTGGGCATCATTGCTTGCCCTTGCCACGGCAGCAAGTTTAAACGCGATGGGGAAAAGATCGAGGGTCCAGCGCCCAAGCCCTTGCCCTGGCTGCGGACGTGGGTGAGTGACGAGGGCGATCTAATGGTGGACCGTTCCACCGACATACGTCCCATGGAGTTCGTGAGAGTGTGAGCATGCCCAAAACAATCGCGACTTATTTCGATGAGTTACGCGGCTCAAGGATCTGGCGCTCAGTTTTCCGCAGTGGGACCGGTTCCAGCACCCTGCATCGTGCGCTCGCTGTCCAGCAGAACATCTTCCTGCATCTTTTCTCGACCAAGGTGCGGCGGCGTATGCTCAGCTTCAGTGCGACCTGGTATCTAGGTACGCTGACCTTCGGGACCTTTCTAATTCTGGTGATCACGGGCGTTCTCCTCATGTTCTATTACCATCCTTCGGTTCCGCAGGCCTACGCTGACACCAAGGATCTGCAGTTCGTCGTTTCCTCCGGCCTCTTTCTGCGGAATCTGCACCGCTGGTCGGCGCATGCCATGGTCTTTCTGGTGTTTGCCCACATGTTCAAGGTCTTTTACCGGGGAGCTTATCGCCCGCCCCGCGAGTTCAATTGGGTGATCGGAGTCATCCTGCTGCTGATCACTCTGCTGCTCAGTTATACGGGCTACCTTCTGCCCTGGGACCAACTGGCCTTCTGGGCGATTACGGTCGGCTCAAACATCGCTTCCGCTGTTCCATTGCTGGGAAACAAGGTCCACTTCCTTATGCTGGGTGGGAATCTGGTAAACGCCAACGCCCTGCTGCGCTTTTACGTGCTGCACTGCATGATCCTGCCCTTGATCGCAATGCTCTTTATCGCCGTGCACTTCTGGCGTATTCGCAAAGACGGTGGCCTGTACGCGCAACCGAGTGAGCCCAAAACCATCGCGCCTCAGGCCGTTCAGGCGGCGGCAGAGGTGGCACAATGAGCGATCCGAAAGATTTCGTCGCTGGCACGGATTCCAACGCCCGCAAGTCGCCGACCCGCGTGGTGTTCGTGACCCGTCGCACCTCGGCACAGGTGAAGGTCACTGACGAAGACCAGGTCCAGACCTATCCCGAGGTCTTGTTCCGCGCGGCGGTTGCCATCGAAGTGCTGGCGATTGCGCTGGTATTTGTCGCCCTTTTGTTTAACGCGCCGCTCGAGGGCATTGCCGATCCTTCGCACACACCAAATCCAGCCAAGGCCCCATGGTATTTCCTGGGTCTGCAGGAAATGCTGCACTACTTTCCCCCGGTGGTCGCTGGAGTGCTGGTGCCAACTCTGGTGATCATCGCCCTCGTCGTGATTCCGTATTTCAACATCAACATCGAGGCCGAGGGCTTGTTCTTGAGAGGTCACAAGGGTCGTCTCCGTATTTTCTATGCAGTTGCGCTTGGGCTTTCTCTGTTCCTGCTGCTGTTTCACGTATACGTAGCGCTGGTGCCGACCGTTGTGGTTGCCGGCTTTATGCTGCTGGCGACGCGGAGTTCGCCGCAGTCGTCTTCCGCCTTCCGGCGCTACCTGGCATCCAAACCGCTTTCCTACTGGATCATGACGTGGTTTCTGATCGAACTGGTGGTACTCACCGCGGTCGGCACTTTCTTTCGTGGCCCGGGCTGGTCCTGGGTCTGGCCCTGGAGGAGCTGAGTGCAGTCATTCAAGAACACGTTGTCCTCAGTGTGGCAGGGGTTGTTTGGCAGTTCGATCCGTGCTTTTGGAACGGTGAGCCTGCTGCTGCTGATTTCGCTGGCCATTGCTCCCGCCAAGAATCATTTCAGCGAAGGGCGGCATTACCAACAACAATATCTGACGCTGATTCGCAGTCGCGGTGATGCCGTCACCCTGCGGCGCCATTTGCAGGAAGGGATCCACCAAATCTGGCTGCCAGAACTGGGTGTGGTGGATCGCTGCACGACCTGTCACGTTGGGCTGAAGGAATCCAGCCTCGCCGATGTCAGTGCCCAGCCTTTCCGCCGCCATCCCGTCATCCCACACAACCCGGACCAGTTTGGCTGCGTGATGTGCCATCGCGGGCAGGGCGCTGCCACAACAGTCGAGGAGGCGCATCGCAGCACCTTGGCCTGGGAGCAGCCTATCTTGCCGGCGCGCTACCTGGAATCTTCCTGCGGACAATGCCACCGGGGACCGCTGACCGGCACTCCCCAACTGAGCTTGGGGCGTACTCTTCTGGCGCGTTACGGCTGCGTGAATTGTCACACCGTCAAATTGCCAGACGGGGGCACCATGAAGGCTACAGACGACGCGCCTTCGCTGTCTCACATCGCGGACAAGACCACACGAGATTGGATTTATGCATGGTTGAAGGATCCTCAGGCCTACGCTGTCTCCGCGACCATGCCAAACTTCAAGCTCAGCGACCCGGACGCACGAGATATATCGGCATTTCTGGTTGCCAACAGCACTTCGTTGCCGGGAGACACAGCGCCAGTGGCCGCGGCTCAGAAAGTGCCCGATCCAACCGCCGGAGCCACCTTGTACGGAGAGTCGTTCTGCGCCTCTTGCCACGCGGTGCAGAATGCCGCCGGAAACGTCGTTGGGGGAGACGTCGGCCCCGAGTTGACGCGTATTGGAAATAAGGTGAAGCCGGAGTGGTTAGAGGCCTGGTTGCGAAACCCGCATCTCTACGATCCGGAAACAGCCATGCCGCGTTACCGTTTCAACGATCAGCAACTGGCTGTGCTGGCCGGCTACCTGCAGAGCAAAACTGATTCCGATCTGCTGGCCAATGTGCACCTGGAGCCGGCCACGCCGGAGCAGATCGCGCGCGGCAAAACTCTGGTGACGGAGTACGGCTGCGCTTCCTGCCACGAGATCAGCGGTTTCAAGAAGCCGGAAAACTTTGCTCCCGAGTTGACCCGCATCGGCAGCAAACCGGTTACGCAGCTCATCTTCCTGCCCGGTATGCCGCACACTCTGCCGGATTACATCTCGGCCAAGATTCGCCAGCCGCGATCGTTCGGGTCGTCGCTGAAGATGCCGCAGTACAGCTTTGCAACCCCGCAGGTGGATGCCCTGACAACGGCGCTGCTCTCTCTTACCGACCGGGCGCAAAGTCTGCCGCGGGTGCTAACAGTACCGGCACCACCACTTTCGAATTACCAGCCCGCCGGTAAAGCAGGACAACTCATCGCCGATCTGGCCTGTTTCAGTTGCCACGCTATGAACGGTCGCGGCGGTAATATGGCTCCCGATCTGACGTGGGAAGGTAGCTCGGTGCAACGGCAATGGTTGAGAGACTTCCTGAAGAACCCCAACACGCTGCGTCCGGCGCTGATCCGCCGCATGCCAAAGTTCAACCTCTCAGATAGCGAGATCGCCGAGCTCACCGACTACATCATGACCGTTTATCAGACTCCGGCCTTCGATCGGGACTCCATGCCGCTCGGCGGGTATCTGCAGGCTCAGGTGGAGCAAGGTAAGCAACTCTTCTACTCCAAGTATGCCTGCCAGTCCTGCCATATCGTGGACACAAAAACCGACAAAGGTTACATCGGACCAACCCTCACGCAGGTGGGCTCGCGCTTGACCGCCGCCTGGATTTACTACTGGCTGAAAAATCCGCAAGCCCTGCGGCCCAGCACGATAGAACCGAACCGCAACATGAGCGACGAGGACGCTCGGGCCCTGACCGCGTTCCTGACGACGCTCAAAAAGTCCGGCAGGCAGGAGGCGAAGAAATGACCCGGCAATTCTCAATCGTCGTCGGGCTGCTCGGTCTCACACTCTCTGGATGTGCCCGGAAGGAAACATCTGGACTCACCATCGTCGCGGTGTCCCAGGGGGTCGGCACGGCACTAGTTGAGTCGAGCGGTGGCAAGCAGATAGGTGCCACCGGTGCGCTCCTTGCTCAACCGGTGGTAGTGCAACTGAACGATGATCAGGGAGCCGCAGTCACGGGCGGGTTGGTTGAGATGAACGGACCCGCTGGGGTCAGCTTTGATCCTCCAGTTGGTGTGACCGATTCCAGTGGCCAGTTCAGTACCAACGTTACTTTAGGAGGGACGGCAGGCCGATATCAACTTACCGCCAGCACGCTCACGAAGGAGCATAAAAGAGTTGACCTCAAGCTGGAAGAGATTGCGCTTGGTTACCAGCAGCAGGTGGGGTATCAGCTCGATGCGAAGTACTGCGCCCGCTGCCACGATCAGGAATCCACGCCGGAACGTGTTTCCAACTACGACAACCTAGCGGTCAAACCACATGCTTTCACCGAAGGAGACACACTAAATAAAATGAGCGACGCCGATCTGACGGCCATCATCAACCACGGCGGCCCCGCGCTAAGCAAGTCCGCACTGATGCCGCCCTACGGCTATACTCTCAGCAAGATAGAGATCCAGGCGCTGATCTCGTATATCCGCCTGGTCTCCGATCCGCCCTATCAGGCCTCCGGAATGGTCTATGCACAAAAATAGAGCTGCCTGGCTAGCTCTGGTTCTGTTCACCGCCGGTACCACCCTGGCTCAGGTTGTGACTCCGGCTGAAATCAAAGAACCCGAACTGCGCTCACTGCAGCAGCAATACATGGATGACTTGAAGGTGGTGGGTCAAGACATCCTCGCCAACAAGTTCGATTACGCGTTCTATCTCAGCCGCAAACTCGATCTCGACGAAACGCAGCAACAACGTGCAGAACAGCGTTCTATCCGCTTCGATCGCTATAACGGCGAAACAGTGCTGGCCATCACGGGCAACTACTACGCAGCTTACCCTGCCGACAAGATCAATCCTGACCAGCGCGCCCGCAGCACTTTTCTAAACGTAGTGATGCCAATCCTGAAAGCAGCAGTCCCGCGCTTTCAGAGCAACCGCCATATTGAAGGGTACGCAGTGGAGATCTCCCACCATATTCTCGGAAAAGTGATGGGCGTTTCGATGGAGCGCCCGGAGAACCTGATGGTGTTCCTGCCACAGAGCGCAGCTATTCGCCTTCTCGCTGGTAAAGACGAAAACACCCAACAGGCGGCACTGCTGAAGGGCCAGGTCTTCCTCAATGCCGAGCCCGTCACTATCTGGCTCAATGGACAGGGACCTCAACTAGCAGCCAGCGCTCCGCCAGCCGAAGCTTCCGCCGATGCCCCGACTGGCCCAGCGCAGGTAGGCGTGGAAGTGGTTCGAGGCGGCAGCTCGGACGGACCACAGTTAGCTGCTACACCTGCGGCGACCGGCTTTTCAAAGCCGAAAGATGTGCCGCCGTCCCCAGCGCGAGATACCTCACCGCAAGCGGTGACCTCGCTACAAGCGTCCCACGAGGAGTTGCTCGGCCGGATCGCGAAGGAACTGGATTCCCAGGCCCACCTTGTGACCTACGCCGCTCCGAAATTTATTGTTTTTCGCCAAGGCATTTATCTTGAATTCTCGATCAACACGAACCTTCCCGAGAGTGCCAGCGGATCACGCTACAAGCTGGCGGCGATGGCCTTCGATGAGCACATTGCACACCTGGCCCGTCCAACCCTGGCATATTTTAAAGACGAGACACAATTCGACGGCATCAGCTTCAGCACTACTGTTCACCTGACGGGTAAGGCGGGGACCTCCGAGGCTGTGGAGTTCTTCTTCCCCTTTGCGGCTCTGCGTTGCTACGCGGGGTACGACTGCACCGGTCAGCAACTTCTCGACGCGGGGACAGTATTGATCAATGGCGAACGCGTCGCTCTGGACTTACAGCTTGCCGAGGGCGGCGCCAACCGCTGAAGTCGCTGTCTGGAAAAAGCGTAGGTCACGTTCTTGGGAAGAGTGACACCGTGAGCGAGCAAGTTGCCACCACACAAAACATCTGTTTGTGGGCAGCGGAACAGCGAATTTTACACCCGTGCAGATTCAAGCATTTGAGCACCTGCCGCTGAATAGGCTTTGGGGCAAGGCCCTGCCTCCTCTTGAATCCAGGTTCCAGCACTGCCTTTCCGATTCGGCACGGTAGCCTGACTCTACGAAGCCTACTACCGGGGGCTAAGGCAACGGGATCACGTAGTTCGTCAAGATTCCCGTCGTCCGGTCGAAAGTCCGGCCCGGTCTGGTGGCCGCGTCGGTGACGAGGATGGCGATCGCTCCCACGCAGGCAGGCCCCACATGCTTGAACGTAACCTGGCCTGCGGCGTTCGTCTTGCCGACGACGATTTGGTCGAGCCAGTAGTCGTCGAAGAAGTGCCCGGTGATCCGCGCACCCGACAGCGGGGTCCCTGCCTCGTTGGTCACAGTCAGCCTGGCCTTCGCTTGGGCGTTCCCCTGGTCGCAAAAGCCCGGGCCCTTGCCAACCATCTGGATGCTGGTCACCTTTATGCAGTTGGTAGTGCAGGTCTGGCCAGGAACCAGGCGCACCAGCCGCCGGCCGCTCTGGCCGATGATCATCTGGGCCAGGATCTGCCCGCTCGCGTTCATCGGTCCGACCATGGTGATGACACTTCCCCCATAGGCCGGTGACACGAGAGGAACGAGTGACTGGGCGAGCCCATCGGGGCCGTAGGCGACCACACCCCCGCCCCCCACAGTGGCCGTAATGTCGCCCGCATCATTGATCGAGCCGACCCCGGCCGTGCTCAGATGCCCAGTCGGGATCGTCGAGATCTGCTGCCACGTCCCCACCCCCTCGTGGTGGAAACGGAACAGGTAGAGCAGGTTCTCTCCTCCGGTTGTGATCAGGAACCTGGCCTGATCCCCAGCGTCGTTGATCTCGAACCCATCAGCGCCGATCACGAACCCCCGGGGGGCCGGCGGCAGCGAGAAGACGTTGGAGGGATCGTCGAGCCGGTACCAGAAGTTCACCGTGCCCACTGTCCCCCCCTGGCTGATCGCAATCGGTATGTCCAAAGGGAAGCCCAGGGTGGTGAGATCGACCATGCCGCCCGCCTCGGTCCACAGGAACGGCGCCCCGCTAGGGGGGAAGTTGGCGGTCGTGGACCAGCCGACCACCCGACCGAGGTCGTCGATGCCAACGGCCGTGGAGATGGTCTTGCCGGGGAGATTGCCGAGATCGATGGCCACATACGTATTGCCGACCGGCTTCCATACCACGGCGTGGGTCGTGGTGCCTGGGACGCCGACGAACCCGGCCACCCAGCCCTGGGCGTTGATGCCAGTGGCAAAGATGGGTGACAGTCCGGGCACCTCGGGGAGGACGATTCGAAGGTTTCCCTTCCACACGACCGACTCTTCCGGAGGCAGGCACTGGGAACCGCAGCCTGGGTCGGGGTAGGACCTCCCGACCACGTCGCCAGCATCGTTCATATCAAACCCGGATGCTGCCGTCGACACGAAGTCGACGACGTACGTGGAGGGTGGCGCGGCCCCAGCATTGGTCCAATGCGATACTGAGGTTGCCGATCCAGCGCCCGCGAAAGACGTCAGGATGAGACTAAGCACTAATGTCAGGACTGTGCGAACTGCAGTAGGAATGAGCATGGTAAGTCTCCTTTGTGTTCGGCCCGCTGTCGCGCCTCTACGGTCTACGGTAGTCTGCGTTCCTACGGTCCGGGTGGACACACCTCCGGTGAAGGTGTAGGTGCTATTGACATCATCAAAGCCGCCCCACACGATCATCTGATTGCCAGTCCAGACGGCGGGGAAGACACTGCGCGCGCTGGGCGCTCCCGCCGTCAGGGTATCGGTCCAGCTGTTGGTTGTGGGATTGTAACGGCCTCCGGTGAAGACCTCACCGCTGCAAGCACCACCCGAGTTGAAAGTGCAACCGCCCCAGGCGATCAGCTCGCTACCCGTCCAAACGTACCCGAAGAAGGCGCGCGGATCCGGCGCCCCAGTCAGGCTGGTGGCGATCCAGGCATTGCTGGCCGGGTCGTACAGGTCTCCGTCGTTGTGATACTTGTACATCCCGTTGTAGGTCTGTCCACCCCAGATCAGCATCTTTGAACCCGTCCACACCGCGGCCGTCCAGTCGCGCGCCTCGGGCGCGTTGGCCGTGCTGGTGGCAGTCCAGGTGTCGGTCGCGGGATTGTAGCGGGAGCCGGAACTGAACCTGCCGCCGCCGACTTCGGTTCCGCCCCAGATAATCATCTCCGCACCGGTCCAAACTGCGGTCGGAATGATATCCGCCTCGGGCAGTGCGAAAGTGGGAGACCACGATTCGGGCGCTGCCGGGTCTGCATTCGCCGTGATCGGCGGCAGAGTGTAGGTAAAGCTGGATTCTGCAACAGCGGGAGAGAAGTTGCCCCTCACCTTGCTCCACCAGGTTTCAAACGGCTGGTCCTTTGCCGCGAAACGCGCATCCTGTTCGTAGAAACTGCGCGCCAGGCGCTCGGCCAGCAGCGGACGAGCCAGAACTTCAGCGATGATGCGGGGATTGTTGTCGAGCGCAGAGAATAGCTGACGCAGCACCTCTGGTTGCTTGCTGTTCCGCGCCATGCGTGCGATTTCCGCCTGCAACTGCGACCCGGTCACGGCCTGATGCCAGTACTTCTCCAGCGCATTGGAGAAACGCAGGCCGTCCTCAACCTTAGCCTGCAACTGCATGGGCGAGATCACCGCACCGAGCGGCGGTTTGAAGGTTGGATTCTCCCGCGGCCAGACACGCTGTTGCCAGTACACCTCTTCGATGGCGCGGTGGTACCCAACCCGCACTGCCAGGTCGAGAGGCTGGATCTGTTGGCAAAACGAAGGCAGTGCAAAAGATAAGAATGCGATCAGGACTGCCACAGAACGTCTAGTCATAAAATTACTCCTTACATCTGTCTGCCCTGCTGCCGCGAAGTACATGAAGTCTCAAGGCATCAACACAAACGCGGTACCCCTTCCGAAAAGGCCACCCTGCGCGGTGGTTCCATAAATTCCGCCCTTCCTCAACACCAGAGGTGAGATCGGTCGAAAGCCGTCGGGGCCGCCAAAGGAATGGAGGACGGTCTCGGTCCAGGCGCCGCCTACATCTGCCGGCGGGTCGAGCACAAACACGACACCGCCGAAGTCCGGGCCGCCGCTGCCGCCGGTGGACGCGGCTCCATAGAGCCTGCCTTTCTTGTCCATCGTGACACCGGCCTGGGGATTGCCTCCGTCAATGCCGCCCGAGAAGTTGTACAGTACGGTCTCGGTCCAGGAACCGCCGGGTCCCGCCGGGGGAGCAAGTTTGAACACGGTGCCTTCTTGGTTAGTGCCACCACCGTCCGTGGTTCCGTAGAGCGCGCCGCTCGCATCGAACTGCAAGCGGCCGGCGGGGAGGGTGCCATCAGTCCCGTTGAAAGAGTGCACGACCGTTTCGATCCAGGGGTCACCAGCGACCGCTGGCGGCGACAACTCGAACACTGCTCCGAGGTTATTGGCCCCGCCGAGCGTAGTGGTTCCGTAGAGATTACCGCTCTCGTCCATCACCAAGTCGCTGGAGGGAAATGCAGCGTCCCCGGAACCGGTGAAGCTGTACAGAATGGTTTCGGTCCAGGCACCTGTCGGATCAGCTGGCGGCGTCAGTTGGAAGACCGTTCCCCTACCAGTGGCGCCTCCACCAAAGGTCACGCCGTAGAGGCTCTGGTGTGCGGCCAACAGGCCCGCATTGGGATTCACTCCGTCACCAGGAAAGTTTCCGAAGCTGTATATCACCTTTCCAGTCCGGAGAGCGCCGGGGGATGCCGGTGGGAGCGACGCGAATGCAGTACCCATATCATTTGCGCCACCTTGCAAGGTTGTTCCGAAGAGTTTGCCGGTCGAGGCCACGATCAAACGGCTCTCGGGAACCTTTCCATCGGGGCTGCCGTGGAAACTGTGGAGCACGTTCACAGTCCAGAGATCTCCTGCTACAGCCGGGGGCGACAATTCGAAAAGAATGCCGTTGCCCGAAATGCCGCCAACCGAGGTCGTTCCGTAGAGATTGCCAGTTTTGTCGAATACGACGCCGGCCTGCGGATCGATTCCCTGGTCCGGAAAGGAGCCAAAACTGTATAGCGTCGTAAGCCTCGGTGCTGCTTGGCCAAAAGAGAAGACAGCCAGAAGCAAGAACGCGATGAACACCACCAAGAAACGTCTGGGCATAAATTGCTCCATGCGGGCATACCCTAAATAGGGTTTGACACTCTACGGCGTGATCGAGAACACCGTATTTGCTCCATCCGAACTGTCCTGAAACACTTTGTCCCGGGCAATCACCCTGACCCGGACGTCGGGAATGCCCGAACTTGCGGGCAACTGCCAGTTGAAACTTCGGGCCGCGGCGCCGAGATCGGTTGTGATCAGATGAAAGGTCTCTCCGCCATCGGTTGAGACCTGGATGTCAAACGATCGCAGTCCTTGCGGAGCCGAGGCCGTCCAGGCAATGGGAACCACACTTCCACCCGCAAATGTCGATCCCGGGGTGGGCGAAGTGAGATGTACCACGGGAGCTTGCAGTCCCAGCGCGGGGTCCGGGCGAATGGAAAAGTAGGTGTTAGAAAAGAACCATTCGATGTCATTCGAATTGGTAGAGGACAGAACCGCCAGCCGGGCGGTGTCGGTACTCAGGATCGGGAGTTTCGCATTTCCTCCGAAGAGGCTAACCAACCCCCCGTCAGATTCGAGAAAGATGAAGGCTTCGGTGTTGCCGCCGTTGGCGCTTCCCGTCCAGGTGATCTTGGGTGCCGGATGGCCTCCGATGAAGGTCTGGCCTGAGTAGTCGGAAGTGATCCGAATGTTGCCGGTGATATTTCCCGTGGGCACGATGAGCGGAGTCTGATCCCAGTCCTGTTGTCCGCTCGAATCGATCGCCACAATGCGTAGGAACTGATTGATGTTGGTGGCTTGGAAGGGCACCGAGGGGATGGTTACTTCCATCGAAGTCGTCGAGGGCGGAAGATTATCGGCGAGAACAATGGGATTGGCGAATGAGGTGTCGAAGTCAGAAGTCGTGGGAGAGAATAGGATACGCTGGCTGGCCACCGTTTGGCGGTTGGACACACTCCACCGCAAGATGACCTTTTCACCGGAATGCGCCATGAACTCCGGCGGTCGGATGATGGTCGTAAGGCCGTACCAGCTAAAACCGAAGGGCACCATGCGCACGACCGGCGGGTTGTTCGCCATATCTGGCGGCGCGGTCAAGAATGGCTTGAACGTGATGTCGCCGCTGATGGGATCTCCCTGCCCTCCCGGATTCGATGGCGTTTTCGGACCGGTGGGAGAGCCCCAATAGTTGAGTTCAGCTGGAGCCGTGGGCCCGTTATTCTCGGCTGCCATGCCGTTGCCCTGAAACCAGCTCCCCGTCAAATTGGGAGCGCTCATGACAAGAGTTCCTAACGGCGTGGCCTGCGCACCCGTCGTGTTGTTGAACAGACGCGTCTTGCTTAGAGTAAGAGTGCCGAAGGTATTCGTATTCGCGGCAATCTGATTGTTCTGGAGAAGCGAATTCGAGATCTGCAAAAAGTTCTCGGTGTTTATCACTCCAAACTGGCCGTGCTTTATGACCACGTAGTCCAGGTGTGAGCCTTCCGTGTAATTGCCGTCGAATAACAGTCCACTCCACGGTATCGATGGGTTGAGCGCATCAAACGTGATCATCTTGCTCGGCAGACCGTTAGCGATCAGCCGCCGTGTGGATACGATACTCAGGCCGGCGAGACCCGTGACGGTTCGGTCGAATTTCACGGTCACGCCTGGGTCGATGGTCAACGGGCCGCCACCATTTATTAAGTCAGTGACCAGGTAGGGTAGTCCCAGATTGGCCCAGCGCATGACTCCCTGGCCGCCCCCGTCGTGAGCCCAAATCATGTTGTTCGTGTTTCCAGAGAGCGGGACAACCGACGATGGCAACAACCCGCCCTCCACATCAACCGGATAGAGGTTTCCTTGCAGCACATTCCTTGAGCCCAGAAGAAAACTCCCACCCGTCAGGCTGATCCCGCCAGCTGTGGTCACATTCGAAGCGTGGATGCCATCCACAAGAAGCGGTTGGATGGCTTCGAAGGTCTCCCGAAGAATTGCGAGAGGCTGGCCGTCAAACGTATTGGTGCCCAACAAGCGAACGTAACCACGCAATGTCTGCGCCGTTGTATTCGTGAAACTGGAATCCTTGAGCAGCAGATAGGAATCGGTGATTTGCATTTGAGTACTAGTGAAGGCGCAGCGCGTCAGCTTTATGACTGGAGGCAGAGACGGAAGCAAAATATCGGGCGTAAAGATAAGGCCATCCCCTGAAAAATTCGAATCAGAAATGGTGATTCTGCCTGGTCCCGGCCGAATCTGTCCGCCCACATCCGTGAAGGACATCACTAAGATGCCGCGGTCCACCGTAATCGCTGGAGGGAAGACAGCTTGAGCAGTAATCGAAATGTGGCTGGCAGATTGACCTTGTGCATTCAGGGCGCCCGAAACGGTCAGGGTGTGCCCTTGGAACTGGAGCTGTACGCCGGGCTGCACAATGACCTTTCCACCCTTCGGTATGGTCAGGTCGACACAAATCTGGAATGGACTGTTGGCCACCAGCCAAGTGACGGTTTGTCCCGGCGCAGGAATGGGAGGCTGGTTGCAGACTGCGGAGGCGTGTGTAGCCCCCAAGAAGCTGATTGCGAAGAAGAGAACGGTGAACTTAGTACGATGAATGATCGGATATTGCATATGTCCTCACCCCATGTTGCGAATCAAACTGTTTTCCACTAACCAAGGGCTCAAAGTTTCGAGCGTGTGTCGCCGCCTGAACCGTCGACCCACACATCCGCCCACTCAAGGCCCCACTGTCAGTGTTACCGCCGACCCCGCGCCATCTTTCCCGGAAGCCCAGAGCTTGACTGATCCGGTGAAGATCGTGCTCGCCTTCCCTACGAACCTTACCTGCTTCGCCCCTGCGCGAACTGTGACGAAAGCCTTCACGGTTACCAGTGCAGCGTTCGTGTTGGACAAGTCCACAATCAATCCGCCAGGGGGAGCCGGTCCACTGAGAATTACCTTACCGGTCGTCTTACCGCCCGGCGGGACCGGGTTCGGCGTGAACGTGAAGGAAGCAATGACGGGCCGCGCTCTCGGATCGAGACGGAAAATCGTCCCCTTATTGTTCGCACCACCGAAAACGGTAGTTCCATAGAGGTTGCCATCTTTCCCCTGGAGCAGACCCGCGTAGGGCGTTGCGCCGTCAGAGCCCGTAAAGGTGCGCAGGACCTCGACTGCTCCATTTGCGTTCATGCGGAACACGGTGCCCTTCACATTTGAAGACATGACCGGCAGGCCATCGAGCGAATTGGTGCCGTAAAACACTCCGTTTGAAGCCAACAGCAACCCTGCTTCCGACATCATGCCCTCCGGGCCATAACCAGCTGTGTTGAAGACATGGACTACGCTGTAGTTGTCGCCCGTATCGATCTTGAACGCCGCTCCGCCAAGGGAAAGCCAGCCGCCGCCCTGGGTGGTCCCGTAGAGGGACCCGTCCGGTCCTCGAACCAGTTCTCCCGCGGGCTCGAACTCCGAGCCGCCGTTAAAGAAGTGAAGGACCGTCACGTTGCCTGCACGATCCATCTTGAAAACGGTTCCGCAGGTGTCTTTGAAATGGGGATACAGGAAGCAGCCCGAAAAACCGCCGAGAGAAGCTGTACCGTAGAAGTTGCCCAGGTCATCCTCGACCAATGGCCCGTTGAGTCCGAGGCCCTCGCTGCCGTCGAAGGTGTGTAGGGTGGTGACATTGCCCGCAGTGTCAGCGCGATAGATCGAGGAGTATGTCGTGCCGTAGAAAAAGCCGTTGCGGCCCAGCAGCAGACGGCCCGTAGGATACAGCCCGTCCGTGGTTCCGAAATTGTGCAACAAAGTGAAATTGCCTGTGGTATCAATCCGGAACAGCGTGCCGCAGCTATTGGCGAATCCGCAGCCGGTCGGCGGACCACTCCCATAGGTGGATGCGACGCCGTACAACAGGCCATCCGGGGTTTGCACCAGCCCCCTCAAAAATCCGCCCTCAAGTGGGATCATCTGGTGCAGGACCGTGTATTGTCCTGCCGCGTCGATCTTGAAGATCACGCCGCACCCGAACTGATCGGGGCAGCCGTCGGGAAGCCCGCCAAAAGCTGTCGTCCCGTAAATGTTGCCATCCATGCCTTGAATCAGACGGGCCTCAGGAGCAAGGCCATCGGAACCGTCAAAGGAATGGAGTACCTTGAAAGCCTGCGCGAAAACCACTTGCGTCAAGCAAGCTGTCAAGACCAGAGAGAGTAAGTTCTTGGTTCGCTTCATATATGTCCACCTCCCAGAGTTCTGTGGACGCGGGTTCTAACGCAGACCCCGCGCCCTCAAGTGATTACTGAACGGTGATCGTCACCGTGGCCGTGTTGCTGGATGCCAGACCATGCTTTACGTGACTCCGATGTCTACGGTGTTACGGTCAACGTCGCTTTCTTCATCACTCCAGCATACGAAAATGAAGTCGCCGACGCGCCAGTCGCGAACGCGGTGGCCGCGATGACCGCGGCGAAGACCGGTAGAAACAAACTCACAGTTCTTGTGATCCGTATCATGGCATTAGTCGCCTTGGTTGCTAGACGCGGCCTCTACATCCATGCAGCCCAGTAGTTTCGACCCGAAAAACCAGTCCATCGGAACAGCTCATCCTCGAATGCTAGAATCCCCACGTTTTTCCCCAATCGAATGTCGAATAGCTCAGCACCGGATCAATGATTAGCGTTTCTTTTGAATCGTAGGCTCCGAGCGCAAAGCCAACGTGGTTCTTGCCCGTCAGCACGTAGCGAACGTCGACGAAGTGTTTGCTTCCGCCGTCTTGCTGATACGCGACCGGCTTGTGAAAACACATTTGTCCGTTTGCGGCTTGCAACGCCAGTTCTCCCTGGGGATTCACTTTGATGCGTCTTGCCCCCTTGAACTCGATCGCGATAACTTTGGGCACCGCCCCCGGATGCACGACAAAGTCGTATTCCAGTTGGCCCTGGATGCCGTGGTAAACAAGATCAATGCCTGGATAAATGTTTTCGTATTGCACCTTTCCGAAATTTGGAATATTGGTGTGCCACTTCTTGGGATCGCTGCCAAGGAAGTAGCTGCTCCTCCCGGGGAGTTCGTCTTTTCCGCTAATCTGTGCCGCCGGGTTGGCGCCCACTACATTCATCGTGACGACGTCCGATTCTTTCGGCGCAAGCTCACCGTCTGCACCGGCGTTCTGGAAAGAAAACACGGCGTTGCGGGGCGTAAGGAACAGGTTGTATCCCGATCCGCGAGCCATGAATTTCACCTGACCGCCGGTCTGGCCCTGGTTGGGTTCGAAGCTGATAGGGGCCTGGAAGTAGTTGGCGAGTATCCCGTGTGCCTTGGGGCGTGTAGGTTCGTCCTGAGGTCCTGCACTGAACGCCGCCACTGCGAGCAGCAGCATCACCCCGATGAAATAAAGAAAGACGGGCTTCGCGGCTGGCATGATCTTCCTCCTGGTTATGTGGGCCCGAGAAAAGTTGACCTCGCGCGGTCACTGGGCATTTACAGGTACCCACGGGGTGCGGCGCAAGCGATTGCTTGGTGAAACCTATGTGACCACGTAAGCTGCTGAAATCGCGCATGTTTTGTCCTCCTCCGGTGGGGACCCCGTGATGTGACCAGGTTGGCTTTGGAGACAATGTTTTGACAATTGGCCGGTCCGGAAATGAGTTAGACTTTCTCGGCAGCGCTTGGGGCAGCCTGTGATGCCCGCCTGACTATTGGTGGAAGAACAAAGAGAAACCGCCGGGGAGTTGTCCGTTTCGACCGATCTGGTTCGCTTTGGTCCCTACCAGATTGACCGCCACACGGGAGAGGTGCGCAAACATCATCTGAGGATCAGGTTGTCCGGCCAGCCTTTCGAGGTGCTCAACTTGCTGCTGGAGCGCCCGGGTGAGGTCGTGACCCGCGAGGAAATACGGCAGCGGCTCTGGGCGGGAAACATTTTTGTCGATTTCGAGCGCAGCCTGAACAGCGCGGTCAAGAAGCTTCGACGTGCATTAAACGACAGTCCAGACAATCCCCGCTACATCGAAACTCTGCCTAGAAAAGGCTACCGCTTCATCGGCACCATCGAGCCGGAACCAGCCAGGACGACGGAGCCTACAGCCGAACAAGAATCGTCTGGAGCCGCCGCTCCTTTAATATCTCACGGCCTGCCGGGCGACTTGCTGGCCCACGCTGCTCACGCCGTCAGTTCGGTGCCCGATGGTGAACTGAGTTCGAATCGGCGGACATGGATAGTTGCCCTCGGGATTGCAGCCTTGATCGCGGTCAGTACATTCGTTGTTTATCGAGCCAATCGCAAGATGCAGCTTGCACCGGTGGTTGCTCCGTCCAAGAATGTAAACTCCCGCTCCTCCATAGCTGTGCTTGGGTTCAAGAATCTCTCTTCAGGGCGCGGTGACGACTGGCTCTCAACCGCGATCACCCAGATGCTCTCGACCGAACTGGCGAGTGGCGAGAAACTTCGAATCATTCCCGAAGAAACCGTTGCCCGGGCGAAGTTCGATCTCGCCTTGAAAGAGAAAGACGGCTACCCGCGCGACACGTTGCGCGCGCTCCGCACAGATCTGGGCAGTGATTATGTGGTGGCAGGCTCCTACGTCGCTCTGGGGGACAGGAATTCGGGCCAGGTTCGCATCGACCTACGGCTTCAGGAAACAATTTCGGGAGAAACCCTCGCCAGTATCGCTGTAAGCGGAAAGCAATCGGAGATTTTCGACCTGGTAGCTCGAGCCGGCCAGGAGATGCGGACCAAACTCGGATCCAGAGTTCCGCCGGAGGGGGACGTGGACTGGCGCACTGTGCTCCCGTCCAATCCCGAAGCGGCGCGTCTCTATTCGGAGGGCTTGGCGCACTTGCGCGTTTTCGAGAATCTTGCTGCCAGCGAACAACTGCGCAAGAGCGTCACCATTGAGCCCAACTTTGCGCTTGGACATGCTGCGCTCGCTGAAGCATGGTCAGCACTCGGCTATGATGCTCGCGCTGTCGCATCGGCTCAGAAAGCTCTTTCGCTGTCGAATTCGCTACGGGAAGACGAGCGTCTCGAGATTGAAGGTCGATATTACGAACTGAACCACGATTGGGCTGGCGCGATTGGAGTCTATCGGCATCTCTGGCAGGATTTCCAAGATGATCTCGAGTCCGGGTTGAGACTTGCTGCTGCTCAAACCTCGGCCGGTAGCCTCAATGAAGCCTTGGCGACTCTGTCGAGCCTCCGGTCGGTTCCGGCCTCTCAGCGAGATGATCCGCGTATTGATCTCGCGGAAGCGTCGGTGGCGGCACGAAATGCAGACTACCCGCGGCAACAGGCACTTGCGGAGCAAGCCGCGAAGAAAGCGCAGTCCTCCGGAGCTCGTCTATTGCTGGCGCGTGCTCAACTGGTGAAAGGATGGGCCCTCGACGACCAGTCGCAACTAAAAGAAGCGAAGGAGGCGTACTCGACAGCGCGGCAGATTTTCGAAGAGGCCGGCGATCAAGATGGGACTGCCACTGCCCTGAACGACTTGGGAATTGTGCTGCAGAAGGAAGGAGATCTAGCCGGCGCGCGACAAAAGCTTGAGCAAGCCCGAGATCATTTCCGCCAGGTTGGGGATGAAAATGGCTTTGGTGCGGTACTGACAAA
The DNA here is from genome assembly GCA_041494805.1 of Terriglobia bacterium. Classification (GTDB taxonomy): domain Bacteria; phylum Acidobacteriota; class Terriglobia; order Terriglobales; family Acidobacteriaceae; genus JBGQBN01. The sequence goes on from JBGQBN010000044.1 coordinate 22,556, forward strand.
CCTGGGCGAGGTTTACCGCGCCCAGGGCGAACTGGCTCAGGCGGAAGATCTCTATCGCGAAGCGCTAAATATTTTCCGCAAGACTGGCCGCAAGGAAAATGAACACGCAACCATGAATAATCTTGGCGGCGTTCTCTATCAGCGGGGCGATTTTCGAGGCGCCCGGAAAGTTCATGAAGACCTGCTCGAAATTCGGAAAGTCGTGGGCGACAGGAACGGAGTCGCGCTCTCCAAGGCGAATCTAGCGGACGTGCTCCGCGTTCAAGGCGAGTTGGATCAGGCGGTAACCTTGTACCAGCAGTCACTGGCGACTTTCAAGGAGCTGGGAGATCGCTCCTCCACCACGGCCGCCGAAGTGTCTTTTGCGCGCGCCCTTATCGCGATGCATGATTTTGCCGCTGCACGCCGGACCTTGCAGGACGCTCTCGCTACCAACCAGGAGATTGGCGCCAAAGGCGACGCCGCTCTCGATCGTGTGCTGCTGGCGCAGGTGGCGCTCGAGGAAGGTCATCCTGAGCAATTTGACGCGTCTGTCCGATCATCGATTGACGAACTTAAAGCCGAACGTCGCGGCGCCGATGAAATGGAAGCTCGCGCGATCGGAGCAGAGGCACTATTAAGCCAAAGTAAGACTGATGCAGCTTGGAATGCGGTGCAGAATGCGCAAGCGATTCGCAACACGGACTGGCTGGCCAAGTTTCATCTATCTGTGGTGTCTGCACAGATTGAAGCTGCACGCGGAAATGCTCCTTCCGCGAAGCACAGGCTCGATGCTCTGGAAGCTGATGCCATACGGGTCGGCTGCGTGTCTTGTCAAGTTAAAGTTCGATCCGCTGCCGCCAAGAGCCCGAACAGCCACACTCGCGTCCTCGAAGGTGGCATCAAGTCCGCACATTAGAATCGAAACAAGTAGCTGCACCTCACCCGTCAGAAGAGGGCTACTGCTCAAGATTTGAAATCGCTGATCGTTCCAGGGTCGCTGTCATCTACCAGGTCTTGCCGAAGAACAACCCGTACAGAGTCAACTGAAGTTCAGGAAGGAGTTGCAGCCCAAGAGCGAGATGCGAGACGCAGCATTCTGGACAGGACGTCCCGAGTCTTGCCCCGCGGGTCATGGGCCGGGGGGCGTTGCCACACTAGAAAAGTACCGCTGTTGCGGGATCACACCCAGGTTTGACTAGTTCCGCCGCCCAAGCGTAGGCTCTTGCGGAGCCTCGACAGGCACTTCCGGCAACCCAATGCCGGCCTACTAGGAGGAACCATGGTCCCCATCACCGCCTTATGGCTTCCGATCCTGCTTTCGGCCGTGATCGTCTTCGTCGCCAGCTCGATCCTTCACATGGTGCTCCCCATCCACAAGAGCGATTACCGCAAGCTGCCAGAGGAAGACAGAGTGCTCGACACCCTACGGGCGGCGGGCGTGACACCGGGCCGGACCTACCATTTCCCGTATTGCACGCACAAAGACATGAAATCACCTGAGGCAGTAGAGCGGTTCAAACGCGGACCAGTCGGCCTGCTCACTGTGATCCCCAGCGGACCGCCGGCGATGGGGAAATATCTGGGGCAGTGGTTCCTCTACTGCCTGGTGATCGGCGTTTTTGTCGCCTACCTGACCGGACGCACGCTGAGCTCCGGCACTCAGTACCTGGAGGTTTTCCGTGTGGCAGGCACCACGGCCTTCCTCGGATACGCTGTCGCGCAGATCCAAGACTCGATCTGGAAGGGCCAGTCGTGGGGCGTGACGTTAAAGCACGTCTTCGACGGTCTGATCTACGGGCTGCTGACCGCAGGCACGTTCGGGTGGCTCTGGCCGAGGTAAGCCTAAAGCTGCGCCCTGTTGACGGGCTACCATTTTTCACGAATCCACTCTTTGTTGCCCAACGGGGAATCCGGCGCCCTGACGTGCGTTGACTTGCCTGGGGGTGCGGCCGTCTTGAGTTCCTGCTCTGGTTGACCGGCCTTCGTGCAGCTTCTGACCCAAACGGCAGCGATCAGCCTGAGGTGAAATCAGTCGGACGAACCGGCTTTCGTGATGCGTGCTTCTGGATTACGTAACCTCAGTAACTAGCTTTTGTTCTTATCCCATGCCACCCTTGGACCACATTCGGAAACAAGTGGGGCAGTATGTTGTATCAATCACATCAGTCAATCACGGGGACAATCTTGGTCGCCGATGATCAAGCCTCGAACCGCGAATTGCTCGAGGAACTTCTCACTGCGCAGGGATTCAAAGTAGTCACGGTGGCGGATGGAGCCGCAGTGCTGCAAGAACTGGCCAGAACGCAGATCGACCTGGTGCTTCTGGACGTGATGATGCCCTATCTCAATGGCTTCGAGGTGTGCGAGAAAATCAAGAGCAACCCGGATACGTACTTGATACCGGTCATCCTGGTGACCGCACTCTCCGACAAGCAGGACCGCATGGAAGGCATCAAGGCGAATGCGGATGATTTCCTGAGCCGCCCGGTGGATCGCCCCGAACTGCTGGCTCGGGTAGGATCACTTTTGAAACTAAAGCAGCGCACCGACGAACTGGAGCGGGCTGAGTCGGTACTTTTTTCCCTGGCGCGGAGCATTGAGGGCAAAGATCCATACACGCACGGTCATTGTGAGCGTCTGGCAGAATATTCGGCTTGCCTGGGCGAACACCTGCAGCTTTCAGAGGACCAAATTATTGCACTCCGCCGAGCCGGAGTCGTACACGACGTGGGAAAAATTGCCGTGCCGGACGCCATCCTGTTGAAGCCCGGCCCTCTGACCCCGGAAGAGTGGAAACTCGTCCGGGAACATCCGGTGGTGGGCGAGCGCATCTGTGCGCCCCTGAAATCGTTCCGTCTGGTGCTTCCCATCATTCGACACCATCACGAGAAGATCGATGGCACCGGGTATCCAGATGGACTTCGAGGCGAGGCGATTCCAGTTACCGCCAGGGCGCTGCAAATTGTGGATGTTTATGACGCGCTGACTACGGTGAGACCATACAAGCCGGCTTTTTCCATCACCGACGCGCTGCAAACCATGAAAGAAGAAGTGGCGAAGGGGTGGTGGGATCCGCACATTTTCGACCAGTTCGAGCAGTTGGTTCGGGATGGCACGGCCGATTTCCTATCTCGAGGCGCGGCAGCCGGCCAGTAGAAGATATCTGGAAAATTGACTACCTTGGTTCCGCGAAGGTTTGCCTGGTTATTTTGGCCCGGCGTGTCCGAACATTGCGGAAGCGCAGCTTGAATTGGGCGAACTAGAGTACGCGGACGCTACAGACTGAAGAGGGTCCAATGACAACATCCACCAAGGTTGGAAAGTGGATATCCAAGAGCCGGTGGCGCCTCTACCTGTTATTTCTCCTGCTGCTGGTCCTGCCGATCGCTTTTTTTGCCTATTCCGTGGGCCGGGTGCTGAGACACCAGACCGAAACCCAGGCGGTTACGGAAAGCACCCAGATTGCGCATGTCTCGGCGACTCTGGTGGAAGAGTACTTTCGCCAGAGCACCGCGTTCCTGGAATCGATTGCCACCCGTCCGTCCTTCCGGAAGGCCTGGATGGAGGGAGATCAGAAAATGGTGGAATGGAACTTGACACAAGCGCATGGCTTGCGCCCCGACTTCGCTTTTGTCAGCGTGTACGACCTTGATGGCACGTTGCGCGACATTTATCCACACCAGCCAACCATACTCAATCGGAATTTCTCATACCGTGACTGGTACAAAGGCGTAGCCCGGCAATGGAATCCTTACATCTCCGAGGTATATCAAACCGCGGTGGCACCGTATCAGCTGGTGGTGGCGATTGTGGTTCCCGTACGAGACACTGCGGGCACGCCGGTGGGTATTCTCATGGCTCCGTACGCGCTCGATACGATGAGCCGGCAACTGGTGGAGACCAAGCTCGAGGGCGGATGGACCATCTCGCTGGTAGACCAGAACGGTCATTTGTCCGCCCACCCGAACATAGACTCTTATGCCGCTCCCATTGACCTAAGCGGTTATGAGCCGGTCAAGCAACTGCGAAGCGCCAAGGCTGGCCAGGGGACATTCGTGCGTGACGGCAACAACTTTTTTACCCGATACGAGCCAATACAGCCGTATGGTTGGGGAGTTTTGGTGGAACAGCCGTCGGCAGCCTTGCAACAAGGGGTTTGGGCGATCGAACGGCAAGTCTGGCTTCTTGGGTTGGTGTTTGTTGGCGTCGGCCTAGTGGTGAGCACCTTCATGGGGTCACTCTATTCCCGGCTGGAGACGGGCAACCGATTTATCAACCTTTCGGTCGACATGTTCTGTATTGCTGGTTTCGATGGATTCTTCAAGAGCCTGAACCCATCCTGGCAGACGGCACTGGGTTTTACCACGGAAGAGCTCATGGCGAAGCCCTACCTGGAGTTCATACATCCGGAGGATCGTCCGGCCACGGTAGCGGAGGACATCCGGCTGCAGAACCGGGAGGTTACGTTTGCATTCGAGAACCGCTATTTGTGCAAAGACGGGTCTTACAAATGGATGTCGTGGAACGCTGTTTCTGTTCCCCAGCAAAAACTTATCTATGCGGTGGCACGGGATATCACGGAGCGAAAAAAAGCGCAGCTGCAAATCGAGCAGCAGAACCGAGAGCTAGAGCTGCGCAACCGCGAAGTCGAACGCGCCACCAAGCTAAAGAGCAAGTTCCTGGCCACCATGAGCCATGAGCTGCGGACACCCTTGAATGCGATTGTAGGTTTTTCCGACCTTTTGGCCGAGGAGACCGCGGGCGAACTCACTGACAAGCAGAAGCGCTTCGTGGGCCACATCAAACAGGGGTCAGCGCATCTGTTGCAGTTGATCAACGACATTCTGGATCTCTCGAAGATCGAAGCCGGACAACTGGAACTGCGATGCGAAAACTTCCAGCTCAGCGATGCTTTGCCGGAAGTTCTTTCCACCATCCGTCCGTTGGCCATGGCGAAAAATATCCAAGTGGAGCACAAGCTGAAGACGGAGCGGCCGGTGTATGCCGACCGGGTGCGACTCAAGCAGATTCTGTACAACCTGCTGAGCAATGCGGTCAAATTTACACCCAGGGGCGGCCGGATCAGCATCGACTGCTTTGAGCAGGAAGACTTCCTTCACATCACGGTGACCGACACCGGGATCGGAATCCGGGCCGAAGATCAAGAAGCTGTCTTCGAGGAGTTCCGGCAAGTCGAGGGGGACGCAGGTGCCGCCAGTGAGGGCACGGGATTGGGACTGGCAATCACCAAGCGATTGGTGGAGCAACAAGGAGGCAAGATTTCGCTGGCGAGCGAATTGGGGAAAGGCAGCCGATTCACGTTTACGCTTCCGGCGGGGTACCAAGCATCCGAAGCTCCGCCCGTGAACCAATCGGCCATCCCGCGTCTGGTGGCGCTTGGGGGCCGCGGCAAGCCGCTGGTTCTGGTGGTAGACGATGAGGTTCCGGCGCGGGAGCTGATAGCCAGCTACCTGGAAGCGGAGTATCGGACGGCCATGGCCGAGTCTGGTACGGAAGCAGTCAAGAAAGCTCAGCAACTGCTGCCGGACGCCATCACTCTGGATGTATTGATGTCGGGGGGGAACGGCTTTGAAACGCTGGTAGCGCTGAGAAAAAACCCGGAGACGGCACATATCCCCATCATTATCGTTTCCATCGTTGACCAAAAACAGGTGGGATTTGCTTTGGGAGCGGCCGACTATCTGATCAAGCCGATTCGCAAACCGGTCCTTCTGGAAACGATTCGCAAGCATGTACCGACGCAGACCGATGATGACGCGGCGATTCTCTTGGTCGACGATGACCCGGGAACGCTGGACTTATTGCAGGAGACCCTGCGATCCGCCGGATACGAGACCCAGAGCGTGCAAAGCGGCGCGCGAGCTCTGGAGGTACTCTCTTCCAAGCTGGTGAGCGCGGTCTTGCTCGATCTACTGATGCCGGGGATGGACGGCTTTCAGGTCATTCGCCACATTCGGCAGGAACCAACCTTGAAGGAGCTACCGATTCTGGTCATGACGGGTAAGAACCTGACGCAGGAAGAGGTGGGAGTTCTCAGCCGCGAGACCCAGGCGCTGCTGCAAAAGAATGGTTCCTGGCAAAAGCAGCTCGTGGCCGAGATTGGAAGAGTGGTTGGTAAGGGCAAGCAGGCGAAAGCCATGGGGCAGTCATGAACACAGTTCTGATCGCCGAGGACAATGCCACGAACCGGGAACTGCTGCGCGAGCTGCTCGAAATGCGCGGCTATGCGGTCGTCGAAGCCTGCAACGGTCAAGAAGCGCTCGACATGGTTGAACAGACACGACCGGACATACTGCTGCTGGATCTCGGCATGCCCGTATTGGATGGCTTTGCCGTGGTGCGAAGGATCCGGGAAAATCCCCGGCTAGCTATGCTGCCGGTGCTGGCCGTGACTGCGTATGCCATGCAGGGAGACCGGGAAAAGGTTCTGAATTCAGGGTTTGATGGCTACCTGGCGAAGCCAATTAATGCGCGAGCCCTGGAGGGGGAACTCGACCGTCTTGCCAGTAAACCGGATGGTCAAAAGGCGTCTCGGAATCAATCGCACGAGAGTCAGACGGGCACAAAGATACGGGCAGCGAACGCCGGCGATGACAAATAGGGGATGCCGTGATGCACTGTTTGGACCGTAACCTAGCCAGGCTCTTTTTCCACCTCAGCTACAAACTCCCGGATCGCCTCTTGGTTCTGTGGACTGATCTTCGTAAATTGGATTCCTTGCCGCTTCTCACCGGCCCAGACCACTGAACCAGCCACTTCGATCTCCGCTCCTGAACCAGGCAAGCGGAATGACAACTGCACGCTGTCCCCGGGCGGTAGGTTACCCACTTCGACCTGCATCCCCCCCAGACTGAGATTCCAACTCATCCCACGCGCCGTTCTTGAACCTACTTGCAAAACTATTTCGGTGTGCAGTGGAATCCGCATGTGACGGCGCCGATTCTCAAGCAGCCCTCCCCGCACGGTCCGGAACAAACTGCTTAGCCTTTGCCGGTACACGGGCTTCTGCAGAAAGAAAGTGGCTCCGATGGTGAATGCCTCTTGCATGGTTTGCCTGTCATCTCGTCCCGTCACGATAATGATTGGCGTAGATTTATTCCAGGAGGACTTGCGAATCCGCCGGGCAAGATCGAAGCCATGCAGCTTTGGCATTTCCAGGTCCAGGAAAATCCCGTCGAACCTCTCTTCATTTACCAGAGCGGCCGCCTTCTCGCTATCACTGACCGGGCGGACCTCGGCTTTGAGCGAGGTGAAAACCTCGGTCATCAATTCCAGGCTGGGGATGTCATCCTCCACAATGAGAAGCTTCAGCGATGCCATATGTCTGTCCGTTGCTTCGGCCCGCTAAATCGGTCAACGGGCTAGATCTCACTATGCAGATCGCAGAACGACGGATGCGGCTAAGCAGTTCAATGCTAGCAGCCAGTCGACTGCCCATGTAAGAGAGGATTATTGCACGCTATGCGTCAATGCGAGAATTGAAAATACGGGATTGTCTCGGACGATCATCATAATGATCGAGGAGCCTGCCGCATTGCTGCCCGCCGGGGCGGTGCAACCGGCTCCTCCCACAGCGCAGAATGAACGCTTACTGGGGCAGCGATTCCAAAACATTCTCCAGCAAACGACGGTCCCCTGCACTCATCTCTAGAAACTGGATGCCGTTGCCAACCTGCGGATGTCGGGTGGCAACAATTCCCTTACAACATAGTCTTTCACCGTTAGCCCAAAGCGCGACCTGCAGGTTGGTGCCTTTCTCAAGTGTAAACATCATCTCCACGTAGCAGCCTCCCAGGCTGATATCAGAGGTTTTTGTGCGGATCGCTGCAGGGTCACCCTCCCGGCGCAGTTCGATCTGAACCCCCGCTTTCACACGATTGTGTTCTCTACGTTCCGCTGGACTGGTGTACGAGCCAATTCCGACAAGGTTTACGCTAGCCATATATTTCTCCTTTCTCCTATACCTCTCCCTTTACCACCTATTTACCACCTGTGATTGCTCTACCGCATCATTCTCATGCGCCGGTCACTTGCTGGCGCGGCAGCCACTCGCTCGAGACGTTGCGAAATGGCTGCCGCGCTTAGGGGGTGGGGAGGGCTGCAACCTCACATCGGCGGCATCAAGTAGTCGCCTACCCGGCTCGCCACGAACGCAAAGGGCTGAGGTGCGCCGGCGTCGGATGCTGTGGGCGTCTGACTGGAGGAAGGGGTGGACGGATTGTAGTAGAACAGGAGACCGCGCACCTGCAATGACTGGCCTTCGCTGATAGCGCCAGAAATACCGTGCAGGTCGGTCGTGGATCGCTGGTACACATGGACCGTCGTTGTGCCAGGGGTGGCGGCGTTCAGATACGAAGTGCCGTTCGCGTTCAGGACCAGGTCAAACATGGCGGCACCGTTCGCCCCTGCGATGTAGTTGGTTACCGTGCCGGTCAACGTCTGCTGCTGGAGTTCCACCACGGAGGCGTTAACAGAGCCCGTAGCATGGGCGTTCGCGCCCTGCCGGATCGCACTATGGCTGTTGACCGTGATCCGCTGGCCCGGCATGATTGAGCTCTGATCAAAACTGAACGGAAGCCCTTCCATGTCGAAGTCGCTGGTGTTGACGGTATAGGTTGTGCCACCAGCCGGGTTGAAAGTGACGCTGCTGCCACGCAGAGCGTCCGTCGCTCCGTTACCGGTGCCAGTCTGTGACACCAGAGACATCTGCCCCGATTGGTCATAACCGGTTATCAGGCCTTCGACAGCAACTCCATTGGCACCAGAACCGAGATAGGTCACCTGCGAGGCCAACAAGGCGTTATCAGCCGAGGTCGAGCCTTTCACTTCGACCATCGCTCCAGTGAGGGTCGCCAGACTCGCGCCTTCAAACGAGGTGTTGTCGTCGGTCTGGAAAGTAAGCTGCATGCCGCTCAGACCCTTGGTCAGCGTAAAGGAGTTGCTGGTGGTCGAGGTCACCAATCCGATGACGTGATCGACTCGACCGTCCTCCGGGTGTTGGTCGTCGGCAGCCACTGCGGTCTGTGAGATCTTCATTACCGGAGGGTTCACAAAGACATAATTGCTGGCTAAGTCCAAATACACCGTGTTCGCGACATCTATTTCGATATTGACGATGGCCGGGTCCGCACCAATCGTGATCGTTGGATTTAGGTCCACCGTGAACGTCGAACCGGTGCTGAAATGTTTTTCGATGGGCTGGTTGTTAGTTGCCAAGTACGTCACTTCGGACTTGGACACGGATACTTCCAGTTGGCTGAACTCTCCCTTGGGTACCTGGAGCACCACCAGCGGTTCGTTGCTGGAGGTCAAATGAATCACCTCAACCGAGCCCGGCTTCGGCAGCAGCTCAAACTTGGCTCCGGATGCAGATATAGCTTTGACAGAGCTAAACGTGAATCCGAGCGCGACAATTCGATCAGAAGGCGTGCCGCTGATTCTGACTTGGACGCTGCTGCTTGCGTTGCTGTTGTCGATCGGCGCGCCGCCAGTGGAATCAAAGTTACTTCCGGCGCCACCGCAGCCGACTAACGCCAGCGTGACTAAGGACAGCAGGGCCAGCTTGGCAGCGAAATTATTGAGTCTCGAAGATTTTTGTTCGGTAAGCATTTTACGTCCCCCGGCATGTAGAAAGGCAAGATCACTGCCAATGTCAAACCAAGCTCTCCGGAGACCGTAAGTTGCCTAAATTGAGGCAGATGGCTCAGTTCCGCATTTCCCCCCTACACTCATAAAACTGTCCGGAAAGCGGACACCTGTCTGGACTGCCGACTGGCAACCCGAACTTGGTGACCTTCTCATCGACTCCGAGGAACCGGGTGAGCATGTTCCAAATCCAGAAAAACCCGCAAAACATCCGGATCTGGTGCTTGCAGGGTGACCCCCGTAACCTAGCCGTGACCATTCGTGCATGCGAAGCTGTGATTGGATTGTCCCAAGACCGGCCCCACGGTTGATGCACGGCATCGCCTCCACATGAGTTGAGTCATTATGACCGCTAAAGACAAGTCATTGAAACTGCTAGCGATCGATGACACTCCGCAGAACCTTGAGCTGATTATCGAGGCGGTAGCTCAGGACGGCGTTGAGATCCTCACTGCCGGCGACGCCGAGTCAGGTTTACAACTCTTTCTGAGCAGCCGCCCGGATATCGTTCTGCTTGATCTGATCATGCCAGACGTTAATGGAATGGAACTATTGGAGCGTATGGTTGCGGCCGATCCGAGAGCAGATGTCATTCTCATGACAGCGCACTACTCCACCGAATCCGCTGTGCAGGCAATTCAGAAAGGGGCTTGCGATTATTTGACCAAGCCGCTTGACTTGGCAAAACTCCGCAAACGGATTTCAGAACTCACGGCGGACGCGGAGAAACGGCGGCAAGCTCTCGAACTGGACCATGCATTAGTCGATACTTATCAGTTCAAGGGAATCATCGGGCGCAGTCCTGCGATGCTGGACACATTCAACAAGATTCGCCGGGTTGGACCGCATTTCCAAACCGTCTTGGTGACCGGAGCGACAGGAACCGGCAAGGAGCTAGTGGCACGAGCACTTCATCGTTTGAGTCCCAGCGGGTCTGGCCCGTTTGCGGTGTGCAATTGTTCAGCCCTGGTTGAGACCTTGATGGAAAGCGAACTTTTTGGTTACGTCCGGGGAGCCTTCACCGGCGCCAATCAGGATAAGATCGGCATCTTTGAATACGCCAACGGGGGTACGGTGTTTCTGGACGAAATTGGAGAGTTACCTTTGTCGGCACAGGCCAAACTTCTCCGGGTCCTCCAGGAAAAAGAAGTGCAGCGGGTTGGTTCACCGGTTACGCGTTCCGTAGACGTGCGGGTCATCGGTGCCACCAATCGTCAACTTCGTGAGATGGTGGCGAATAAACAATTTCGGGAAGACTTATATTACAGACTTTCCATGGTTGAGATTTCTCTCCCCCGGCTCGTGGACCGGCAAGAAGACCTGCCCTTGTTGGAGAAGCATTTCGTCAAGAAATTCTCGGCTCAATACGGAAAACAAATCAACGGAATCACGCGCCGAGCTCAATTGCGAATGGCGACCCATGCTTGGCCGGGCAACGTGCGAGAGTTAGAGAATGTCATTGGAAATGCTGCGATGATGACAGAAGGAAACACGATTGACCTAAGCGATCTCCCTGAGGCATTGCGAAGCCCGCCACAAGGGACGGTTGGGCCAGATGAAATCTTTATTTCGATGGCGCAGGCGCAGAACCGGCATCTAATGCGAGTTCTGGAGCAGGTTGGCGGGAACAAGGTTCGTGCGGCTGAAGTACTTGGCATCAGCCGGGCCACGGTGTATGAGATGCTCGCCAAGATGAAGAATGAAAATGCCGGCGACTCCAAGACCAAGCCTGCCACAGCTGGTGTCGTTTGAGGGAGGTGAACACCCTCGCCCCGTTACGTCGCGTTCGCGCTTAGAAAGCCCGCGGCTCTAACCCATCAGATTTTCGCGCACATTCCTTCCTTTTGCGTCTCCCGGAACGGAAGGTAGGCGTATCGCTGACAAATCTCACCCCGCGCAGGAGATCGGATCGTGATACTGCACCAGTTCCACGCGGCGGGACCGGGACTGGCCTCACATTCACTGCCAGGCCTTAGCCCGCGCCCAGCGAACGGAGCCGAACTCGAGACGTTCTCAACTGGGCGGCATGCGGAGTTATCGGCGGGCTTGGTCATGGCGAGTTGTCCCACAAGGACAAAGTTCGTCCCGCGACACGTCTTCGGGGTGGAACGCGAGTAGGTCTGAGACTCTGTTAGTAGTAGTTGCCGACTGGCCGCCCCGCGAAGCTGGAACGAGATTCTGTCCCTACACACGCAACTTGTTAAGACGCAATAATTTGCATCCAGGGGGCACGGCCGGAGAACTTCCTGGAATACGCCGGGTTATCATCAAAGAAGGAGACCGCAACAATGAGGTTTTGCCCTGCCGCCCTGATCCCTACGCTCGCGGCCACAATGGCTTTCCTGCTGCTCTGGACCGCCTGCGGCGGCGGAAGCGGCACGATGCTGCAACAGGGCTCACCAGAAGCAAGCTTGTCGGCATCGACCGTGACTTTTGCCGGTCAGAACGTCGGCATCGCCAGTTCCGCGGTTGCCTTGACGCTGAGCAATACCGACAGCGTTGCGTTGAGCATTACAGGGATCTCGATTGCGGGCCCAAACAGCGGCGACTTTACAGAAAGCAATACCTGTGGGTCGAGCTTGGCAGCAGGCGCCGCCTGTAGCATCAATCTGACGTTTACACCGGCAGGGACGGGACCGAGAACGGCCATGCTGAGTGTCTCGGACGATGCCCCCGGCAGTCCACTGACGGTTACGATCACGGGCACGGGTCTTACTCCATCCAACGTCGATCCTTTAGGGACTGCAGCTGGCATCGAGGCATCATGTTCCTCAGTTGATGGAGGGGACCAGGGTGAACCC
>JBGQBN010000035.1:0-42460 GCA_041494805.1 Terriglobia bacterium
CCGCATGGATGAAGCCGCGAAGTCGAATCGGGACTGGAACAATGAGGTGGAAAAGAACGCTGTGCTGGATGTGCTGGCTCGGGCGCGGGTGGTGTATGTACAGATGGCAAAGTGAGGGGGGAATTGTGTAATGTTCCACGTGGAACACTTTCAAAATAATAGCCTGCAGATATATTTTTGTATCGCGATGATAGCAAGGCGCTTGCGGTTTCGGGGTGTGGTTTTTTCGCACCTCGATTTGCCGCGGCAACCCGGCTACACCCGGGCTGCCGCTTTTTCCGTCTCCAGCTGAAGCAGGGCTTTCTTTCGCTCTACGCCCCAGCGATAGCCTCCGAGGTCTCCGTCTTCACGAATCACGCGGTGGCATGGGATGGCTACCGCAACCGGGTTGGTGGCACATGCACGGGCTACGGCTCGGGTTGCTGTGGGTTGGCCGATTGCCTTGGCGACCTGGCCGTAGGAGCGAGTCGCGCCGAACGGGATCGACTGCAGACATGACCACACTCGTCTTTGGAACGCGGTGGCTTGAATGTCCAGGGGAAGCGCGGAATGGGGTTTCTGACCGCGCATTTGACGCAGCAGGTCTCGTTTCCAGGATTGCATGGCTGCGTCGTCCCGCCGCCGCAGGGCGAAGGGAAACTCGTGTTTCAGTCCGTGCTCGAGTTCGTCGTCGGAGCCGGCAAACTGGATGGCGCAAATCCCCTGGTTAGTGGCCGCGATCAGCATGCGTCCCAAGGGAGAATCGGTGAAGGTGTAGCGGATGGGGGCGGCGATCGCGCCGCGGCGGTATTTGTCCGGGGTCATGCCGAGTTGCGATGCGGTGCGCTCGTACAGCCGGCTGCTGGAGCTGTAACCGGCGTCATACATGGCACGGGTTACGGAGTGGCCGGCCCGCAGGTTCCGCTTAAGCTGGTTCACGCGGCAGGAATCGGCATAGGCGCGCGGCGTGATGCCGAGAACTCCCTTGAACGTGCGCTGCAAATGGAACGGACTCTGGTGGAACGCGGACCCGAGACGGGTCAGGGTGATCGGCTCATCCAAGTGTTGCTCGATGTAGCGGCAGACCGCCTTCACGGTTTCCATCTGAGGGTTGCCGCCGGCGGCGCGGGGCCGGCAACGCAGGCAGGCGCGGTAGCCGGCTTTCTCGGCCTCATCGGGCTTGCGGAAAAAGCTTACGTTCTCGCGCCGTGGGTGCCGGGACGGGCACGAAGGCCGGCAGTACACACCCGTCGAGGAAACGGCGAATACGAACTCGCCGTCGCGGGCGGCATCACGGTCGAGGACCGCTTGCCACCACCGGGTTTCATTGGTTGACGCCATCTCCGTCGCTTCCGTCAGGTTGAGTATCGCACTGGTTGTCATAGTGAAACAAAGGTTACGGCGGCAGGGGGAGCGTGGGCTATCCGGATCTTGCGGTCAAAGCGATTTTGTCGGTTATGCTGTGCCGGAGGGCTGTCCGGGCAGCGGCTTAACATGCCAACCAATATCTCATTTGTCTTTATCCGAGCGCTTTGGGGAATCTCGGCTACCATACTGTTTTCTCCTCTCCCCATGGTGAGCCAGAGCAATCCGCCGTCGCAGTGCGCCACGTCGGCATCGGAGGTTGTCGCTGTTTACGTGGCTCATGACATCAAGCTTGACGCCGCGCATCCCGCGGCCGAGTGGCAGAGAGCCCAGCCGGTTGTCTTTTGCTCGGATTGGCAAGGGAAGAATCCTGATGCGGAACGCGAAACCAAGGTTCGTGTTCTGTGGTCGCCGCAAATACTGTATTTGCGATTTGAATGCCGGTATCGCGACCTCTATGTGTTCACAGACGCTGAACCCAACGGACGCCGAGACCATCTTTGGGACCGCGATGTGGCGGAGGCGTTTCTGCAACCTGACCCGTCGCGCGAGCGCTACTACCGCGAGTTTGAGGTCAGTCCCAATGGAATGTGGATTGATCTCGACATTTCTCCCGGAGGACTCGCGGACCTGAAAAGCGGATTAGAGCAATCGGTGGTCCTGGATGAGAAGTCGCATGTTTGGGCGGCCGAGATGGCAATTCCCATGAAGGCGCTTACCGTCCATTTTGATCCGAGTGCGGTTTGGCGCGCTAATTTCTACCGCGTCGAGGGGACGAAAGAGCCGCGGGCCCACCTGGCTTGGCAAGCTACCGGAACACCCCAACCGAATTTTCATGTGCCGGCCGCATTTGGGAAGTTGCGGTTCGCGGGTGCAGGCTCATCTAGGGGACAACCTTAAAGACCGTTCCCTTCCCGAGTGCGCCGCCACCGGCGGTTGTGCCGTAGAGCGCACCGCCTTTGCCGAAGATCAGGCCCGCGCCCGGACCCGATCCGTCGCTGCCGCCGGCAAAGCTGTGGAGGATGGTTTCGGTCCACGAGGCGCCGGGTGCGGCCGGCGGTGTCAGTTTGAAGACCGTGCCATTACCGGACGCGCCGCCACCGCTGGTCGTGCCATAGAGATTACCTTGCCTGTCAGTGATCACGCCGGCAAGAGGATAGGCGCCATCGCGACCGCCAGCGAACTTGTGAATCGGGGTTTCCGTCCACGGGCCGCCTTGCGCAGGCGGCGTCAGTTGGAAGACCGTGCCGGCATTTGCCCGGCTGCCACCGAACTTTTGCGTGCCGTAGAGTACGCCGTTGGCGGCGAGCAGGTTGCCGGCACTGAGTGGGCCACGGTCACCACCGCCAGTGAAACTGTAGAGCACCTTCAACGTCCAGTTGGTTTGGCCCGGGGGTGGCGGCGTCAACTTGAAGACTGTGTCGCCAATGGTCGTGCCGTAGAGCGCGCCCTTCCGGTCCATGATCAATCCGGCTTCGGGGTCTAACCCGTCGTTGCCGCCGGTGAAACGGTAGAGCACGGTCTCAGTCCAGGCGCCACCCGGTGCTGCAGGCGGCATCATTTGGAAGACGGTGCCCAGACCAGACTGCCCGCCGCCAAAAACCGTGGTGCCGTATAGATTGCCCGCGCTGTCGAAAATCATAGGAGCAACGGGATATTCGCCGTCGGGGCTGCCGGAGAAGGTGTGGATCACGGTTTCCGTCCAGGCGCCATCCGGCGCGGCCGGTGGGGTCAGCTGGAAGGCAGTACCATCAAGAAACGCGCCGCCGCCAAGGGTCGTGCCATAGAGATTGCCCGCCTGGTCCATGACGAGCCCGGCCATGGGACCGGCGCCGTCCTTGTCGGCTTGGAAGTTGTAGATCACAGTTTCGGTCCAATCACCCGCCGGCGCGCCCGGGGGCGTCAGTTGGAACACGGTGCCACAGCCGCCGGTGCAGGGTCCGGTGCCCCCATCGGTGGTCGTGCCATAGAGATTTCCCGCCTGGTCGGCGATCAGGCCGGTTGAGGGATTGGTGCCGTCGCTACCGCCTTTGAAGCTGTAGAGCACTTTCTCAGTGGCAGCCAAGGCGCCGCCCGCGAACAGCAGAATGGCTAGGAGAATGGCCAGTGACTTGGTCACGAGGAGTGAGGACTCGGGGCGTCGCATACGGATTGTCTCCTATCGAACTTTGGATCTTCGCCTCTCTTTGGATCCTTGACTTCTGGGCAATGCTGCGGAAGGGGCACGCAGTCTGGCTTTGGGCAAGCCGGCGGTATTCTACACCCATTTTGCTTTCCTGACGGTTTCCCAGCACGGAAATCAAGTACCCTGGGGCGGTTGCCGCGTACGTGCCGCCTACGTTGCCGCCTACGTTGCCGCGAACTATGTCTGCAGCGTAGAGTGCTTGCTGTGGGATTCGCTTTCGTGGAGGAATAGTCATGAAGCAAAGTGTCAGGGTATGCGTCGCCGTCTTCCAGTTTTGTTTATTTTCTTCCCTTCTCCTTACAGCGCAGCAGTCAAAACCAGGTGTAGTCGGGGCTGACGAGCTCAAGAAGGTGGTGCCGGCCGCCTGTTTTTTCCGGGGCCAACCCGCTCCCGTGCAACTACGAAATTCTGTGGGATTTCGCGGGGCTGACGGCAAGCTGGTTCTGGCCGGATTGGTGGACACTTCAGGGTACGCGGCTGATCTTGCGGCGAAGTATCAGGGGTTCCTGATCACCGAAGTGAAGCTCGATGTCGGGGGAGCGGCCCTGGCGCCGGGCCAGTATGGTTTCGGTTTCAACAAGGACGGCAAGTTCGTGGTCATGGACGTGGGCGCTAATGAATTGCTCAGCGTGGCGACACAAGCCGATGACAAGGTGGCGCATCCGGTTCCGTTGAAGATGGTGGAGGAGGGCGGAGCGTACAAGCTGTATGCGGGGAAAAAGTGGGTTAGCCTAAAGGCAGAGTAGGCCTTAAGAGCTTCTGACACCGACTCCTAGTGCGAGAGAGGCTTCAGCGAACCGAGGACCAGGGAGATGCCAGCCCGTTTCCGCAGCTCGGCGAGCACGGCCTGGGCGGCATTCTGGTAAGTCTTGTTGGGATCAGACGGGTCGGCCCAGACCGCGTCGTAGATGACTTGCGCGGCTTCTTTCGTATCCATGTGCAGCGCGGCTTCGAGCACATCCACGCGCTGCTGCAGATGATCGAAGCAGCCTTGGCAGACCGCCGCTGGTTCGAAAGCGCCCTGGTGATTCTCTTCCCGGGTGCAGCGAAAACTTGCGGCCGCATTGATCTGCATGTGGGAGGCGTAGACTTGCGCCTTGAACTCGCGTAGGAAACGCTCGCGTTCTGCTTCGAGAGCGGCGTCATCCGGCGCCACACCGGCATCATCGGGCACTGGCCCACTGGAGACCTGAGCAATGGATGCCACGAGGGCCGTGGGTGAAACGCGTTCCGTGTTTTTGCAGACCGGACACGCCGTCAGATCAGCCGCGTAGTAGGTCTTGCATTTTGCACAAGGCATACCATAGCCCACTCGCTTGGGGCCAATCTGGGGCGCTGCCGCGGGACTTCCACCCATGGTCTGTGTGGTCTGCACGCTCGGCTGGAGAGCGGCTCCAGCGATTGTTTTCGGATTTTCAGCCTGTGATGGTGTCGAGTTCATGGGTGCCACTCCCTGGGATTTGCCGGACCGCAAAAAACCTGTCCTGAGGGCCATTCTAGAGCTGTGGGTCCCATCTGCCGACAGCACGACAGTTCATGGTGCGAACGTCCGATGGTACATAGGCATCCGTGACGACGGTTTGACGACTTCAGGCTTAGCAACTTCAGGCTTAGCAACTTCAAACTGAGGCGAGGCAGCAGTTCAGCGTTCGTTCGTCGCCTTCATCAGCTTCTGCAGCTCTTCTTTACGGGCGCGGTACAGCTCCTGCCCGGGATCCAGGTGAGCGGCGATTTCGAGCTCAGCCAACGCGTCATCGTTGCGGTTCATGCTCATCAGGCAGGCGGCAAGATAGTAATGGTTGTAGGCCGTGGGTTGCAGGCGCACGGTCTGGCGGAATTCGGTTAGTGCAGCTTCGAAATCCTGCTGGTTGAAGAGCGCGGTTGCCAGGTAGTGATGGGCCAGAGGCGAATCTGGTCCGAGAGCAACCGCGGTGCGCAGCTCCCGCAAGGCTTCTGGTTGTTGGTGCGCCAGCAGCAGGGCTTGTCCCAGAACGCGGTGTTCTGTGGCGCCGGTGGGATTCTGCAGAATGGCAAGCCTGAGTTCAGGGATGGCGGCCTCGTAATCCTGCTTGGCCATCAGCGCCTTGGCCAGGCAACTATGTCCACCTTGCCAGCCGGGATTCATGCGGAAGAGTTCGCGGAATTCCGCGATGGCGGCTTCATAGTCGCCTTTGTCGCAATAAGTGCCGCCCAGATTATTCTGAATCGAGGGTTCGTCCGGGGCCAAACGCTTGGCCGCGGCGTATTCGGCTATGGCCTCATCGAACCTCTTCATCTCGTGCAAGACCTGTCCCAGGTTGTTGTGGGCCGCCCAGAACCGCGGCTGCAGCGTGATGGCTTTACGATAAGCCGCCACCGCGGCGTCCGGATCGCCCTTGTCGCGCAGGGTGATTCCCATGTCGTAGTAGGCGTCGGCGCTGTCGGGTTGACGAGCGAGCGATTCGTGGAAGGCATGCAGGGCTGCGTCGTATTGTCCGTTGACGGACAGGCCGAGTCCCAGAAAGCGATAGGCCTCGGCGTGCCGCGGGTCCAAGCTCAGCGCGGTGCGGGCTTCGGCGATGGCGTTGTCTCCATCTTCGGAGTGAACGAACAGATAGGCCAACCGGCTATGAGTGTCGGCGAAACCGGGCATCAGCCGGGCTGATTCGGTGAATTCATCGAAGGCGTCGTCCCACTCTTCCTGCTGCTGCAGGATGTAGCCAAGAGTGAAATGCAGGGACGCGTTTTCCGGATCCGAGGTCACCAGCTTGCGCCAGGCGCGCTCGGCTTCCTGGTAGCGCTTCTGATGAACCAGTTCACCGGCCTGCACCAGCGAGGTGGGGCAACTCGCACTGGCCGCGCCAGCAAGAGACGGGTGCATCATCCGCAGGCGGTTGAGGAGTCCCGGCTGCGCCCCTACCGCCAACAGAGCACTGGCGGCTTTGTCACTGGTGAAAGCGATGCCGCGTTCCTGCACCAACCGGGTGAGCCGCTGATGGGAAATCCCACCGGCAATCCACGCCAGGAGCTGAGTGCAGTCGACTGGCCGGGGTTGGTTGCGTTGCCCGCGAGCAGGAACTGTGAAGAGAAGAAGAAATAGGAAGGCAACGCCTTTACGCACCACAACTCCTTAGCCGGCCGGATTCGAGTCCGGTGCACACTCCGGGCGACCTTGCTCTCGCAAACATAGACCGGCGTAGTAAACGCGGGTAGGTCACGGAAGTAATGGGCTGTGGCGGCTGAAACTGATTGAGGGGAGAAGTTTTTAGTTAAGGGCGAGAAATGACTCAAGGCTCCCAGGGAGACCTGCCTTCATTCGGCAATCTTTCATTCGGCAATCCAGAGATTCTCGGCGAACGGCCATTCTTCATCGATCCACTGGGCCTCGCAGCGAAAACCCGTGCCCCGGGCAAGTTGGAATAGTGCGTCGAGGGAATATTTGTGGCAGGTTTCAGTCCAAATGGTTTCGTCTTCCAGAAACGTGACCGACAGGTTCGCTTTGGGGATGGTCACGGTCTGCTTTCGCCGGGATCGAATATGCATTTCAATACTGTGCGATTCGGTATTGAAACGGGCATTGTGCTCGAAGCTCTGCAAGACAAAATCTGCATCGAGCTCACGATTGATTCGGGCCAGCAGATTCAAATTGAACGCGGCGGTAACTCCCAGTGGGTCGTCATAAGCCGCAAGCAGTTGAGGGACAGGTTTCTCAAGGTCGGTGGACACCAGCAGCGAATCGCCCGCCCGCAAGATGCGGCGGACTTCCCGCAGGAACTTCGCGTCGGCTGGGCGGTCAAAGTTTCCAATGGTGCTGCCCAGGAACAGCACCAGGAGGTGCTCTCCGTCCCGGCGCCGGGCAGCGACTTCCAACAGACCGTCGAGGTACTCGCGCTCGAAACCGACGATGCTGATCGATTCCAGATCACCCAGTTCACGCTCGCACATGACGAGCGCGCTGCGTGAGATTTCGATGGGGCAATACGACGTGGGTTGACGGCGGCACAAAGCTTCCAGTATCCAGCGCGTCTTCTTACCGCTTCCACTGCCGAGTTCAGCCACTACCACGGGCATGGGAAGCCGCTCGACGATGTCGGAGGCGTGGCGCCGCAGAAGCCGCTGGCCGGCGCGGGTCAGGCCGTATTCCGGAAGGGCGCTGATGACTTCGAACAGCGCCGATCCAACTTCGTCATATAGATATTTGGAGGGTAGTTCCTTCTGCCCGGGCTGCGTAAGCCCGGTACGCACATCGGCGGTGAATTGATAGACGGGATCCGGGGTGACGGCGCGTACCAGCATAAAATTACGCTTGTTCTTCATAGGATTGTTCACCCCAGCGAGATCCTTAAAAGAGCAAAAAATATGGTAGGCACGTGGGGACTCGAACCCCAGACCTCTACCGTGTCAAGGTAGCGCTCTAACCAACTGAGCTACGCGCCTACTGGTGGCCTAATTGTACCGGGGGTGTCGCGCCCCGGCAATGTTGGTTCAACTGTCAGCTTACAGTTGCAAAGTGCCATCCTCGCGGCGACAATCGCTTCTGTGAAGTTCTCTCAACTGCTTACTGCGCCCAATCAGCTCACTTTGCTGCGCATGATGTTCCTGCCTTTTATTGTCATCCATCTGGTTGGCGGCCGCTATTCCTGGGCGCTGATTTTGTTTGTGCTCGCCGGAATCAGCGACGGGCTCGATGGTTTGCTTGCGCGTACGCTTAAACAGCAGACCGTGCTGGGGCAGTATCTGGATCCCATTGCCGACAAGCTGCTGCTTAGCACTATGTTCCTGGTGCTCTCGATCCTGCACAAGATTCCCTGGAAGTTTACCGTGCTGGTTTTCAGCCGCGATATTTCCATTCTGTGCGCCAGCGCGGTGCTTTACGCGATCGCCGGGCTGCGTGATTTCCGACCCAGCATCTTTGGCAAGGCCAATACGTTTGCCCAGGTCGCGGCTGTTTTCTTCGTCCTTCTGCTCGAGGTGGAACGGGTGCAAGGGGTGTGGATCGCGCGTCTCATGTTTCTGCGGGCCACCTTTGCGTTCACCATCATTTCGGGACTGCATTACATTTTTCTTGTCGGACAGCGGCTGCGCGCTAACAGCCAAATCCCGCCGGACACGCCTACGGCGGCAGGTGGTCGTATTTGACCCTTTTTCTTTGGTACCCCTAGAATTGACGTTCTTGTTTAGCCGCGGGTCTTCGCCATGGCGTTCCGCCTGTACAACACGCTTTCCGGCAAGCTGGAGGAGTTTCGGCCGCTCCAGGACAATGAAGTCCGCATGTACGCTTGCGGGCCTACGGTCTATGACTACGGGCACATCGGTAACTTCCGGACGTTTGTCGCGGTGGACATCTTGCGCCGTTTTCTCCGGCAGAGCGGATACAAAGTTCGGCATGTCATGAACATCACCGATGTGGATGACAAAATCATCCGCAACTCGGCACGGGATGGAGTGAGTGTCAAGCAATACACGGCGAAGTATGAAAAAGCCTTTCTCGAGGACTCTGCCACTCTCAATATCGAAGAGCCAGTGCTGGTGCGCGCTACCGACCATATTCCGGAGATGGCCGAGTCCATTGCCCAGTTGCAGCAGAAGGGATTTGCCTACCGCGCGGAGGACGGATCGTATTACTTCCGGATCGCAAAGTTTCCCGGTTACGGCAAGCTTTCCAAGAAAGATTTTGCTGGAATGGAAGATGGCGCGCGCGTGGACGTGGACGAGTATGACAAAGACAGCGCCCGCGACTTCGCGTTGTGGAAGGCGCCGAAACCAGGGGAGACGTCGTGGGAAAGTTCGATCGGGCCCGGGCGGCCGGGGTGGCACATTGAGTGCTCTGTCATGTCGATGGCGGAGCTAGGCGAGAGTTTCGATTTACATGCCGGGGGCGAGGATTTGATCTTCCCGCATCACGAGAATGAGATTGCGCAATCGGAGGCCTTGACCGGAAAGCCGTTCGCTCACTTCTGGTTTCATGCGCGGTTTCTGCTGGTTGAGGGCGAGAAGATGTCCAAGAGTCTGGGCAATTTCTTCACTTTGCGCGATCTGGTGCTCCGGGGACATAAACCGTCATCGATCCGATACTTACTGGCGTCGGTTCCCTACCGGAATCAGCTCAACTTCACGTTTGATGGACTACAGCAGGCGGCGGTTTCGGTGGAACGGCTGCGAAACTTCCAGCTGCGCCTTACCAGGGAACAATTTCCAGCGGGTACGACCGAGGGCATGAAGGATCTGGCACGCGAAACGATCGAGCGCATGTGGGCGGGCATGGAAGATGATCTCAACACGGCACAGGCACAGGCGGCCATCTTCGACCTGGTGCGCAAAGCTAATGCTGCGATTGATGCGGGACAGCTCAGGAAAGATGATGTCCCGCTGCTGCTGGCAACGCTCGAGAAGTTCGATGAAATCTTCGCCGTCGTGAAGGATGACGATGGGGCAAAGATGAAGAGCATCCTGGATTGGGCTCGGGCGGGGGGGCGCGAGAACGAGATCAGCCAAGGGCTGATCGAGGCCGTCGGTGCGCAGCAACTTTCCGATAAAGAGATTGAGAAGAAGATTGCCGAGATGGAGCAGGCTCGCCGGGCGCGGAACTTCAAGGTCTCTGACTCTATCCGGGCTGAATTTGCTGCTGGCGGGATTCTCGTGGAGAACACCAAGGACGGCGTGCGGTGGAAGAGGAAGTGAAGCGGAGGTAGTTGTTGGCGGTCAACGCGGCGTTAATTGTGAACGCCACGCTACGGCCGGCTCTTCGCGCCGGATGGCCTGCCGAGGGCGGCTGTCCCTACGTGGGCTGTTCGTATGCATGTGCCACGCGTAAGATCGTGGCTTCATCGAAATGACGTCCCAGGACCTGCAGTCCAATCGGCAGCTTCTCCCGCGTCTCGCCGGAGGGCACGGAAATTCCGGGAATGCCCGCGAGGTCGGCGGTCACGGTGAAGATGTCGGCTAGATACATGGCCAGGGGATCATCCGCTTTCTCACCCAGCTTGAAAGCTGCCGTGGGACTGGTCGGGGTCACGATGACATCCACTTTTCTGAATGCATCTTCAAAGTCGCGGGTGAGCAGCGTGCGCACCTTCTGCGCCTTCAGGTAGTAGGCGTCGTAATAACCAGCGCTCAGCGCGTAGGTGCCGAGCATGATGCGACGTTTCACTTCGGCTCCGAAGCCCTGATCGCGGCTGCGCCGGTACATTTCGGAAAGAGTGCGCGCGTCGCCGGTACGATAGCCGTAGCGGACGCCGTCGTAGCGGGCCAGGTTTGACGAGGCCTCGGCGGTTGCGACGATGTAATAGGTCGGGATCGCATACTCCGTATGCGGCAGCGATACCGGAACAATTTCGCAGCCCAGACTGGCCAACTTCTGGATTGCGGCTTCGACTGAGCTTCGGACATCGGGGTCGAGTCCCTCGCCGAAATACTCTTTGGCTACACCGACTCTCACCCCGCGCACCGGCTTCTCGAGTTCTGCCACGTAGTCGGGGACTGGAACGTCGGCGGAAGTCGAATCCATGGGATCGCGGCCCGCGATAGTTCGCAGCACGAGGGCTGCGTCCTTCACCGTTTTCGTGAGCGGACCGATGCGGTCTAGCGACGACGCGAACGCGATGAGCCCATAGCGCGACACGCGGCCATAGGTGGGCATCAGGCCGACAATGCCGCAGAAGGAAGCTGGCTGGCGAATCGAACCTCCGGTGTCAGAACCGAGCGCAGCCACGGCCATGTCGGCCGCCACTGCCGCGGCTGATCCGCCCGACGATCCACCGGGCACGCGGCTCAGATCACGGGGATTGCGCACGGGATGCCAGGCGGAGTTTTCGTTTGATGATCCCATAGCAAACTCATCACAGTTCAACTTGCCCAGCACTACTGCGCCCGCCGCCTCCAGTCGCGTCACGGCTGTGCAGTCGTACGGTGGAATGTAGTTGCCCAGGACCTTCGAGCCTGCCGTGGTGCGCACGCCGCGGGTGACCATTACGTCTTTGATGCCGACGGGGACGCCACCGAGCGGCGGCAACGGTTTGCCCTCCGCGGCTAACCGGTCCATGCGGTCTGCCTGCTCGAGCGCGCGCTCCTTGCTCAGTGTGAGGTAGGCTCCAATCTGCGGATCATCCTGTTGGATCTTGGCGTAGAACGACTCCACCAACGCCATGGCAGTAGTCTCGCGCTGCTGTACGGCGGAGCGTGCGGCATCGA
The DNA here is from genome assembly GCA_041494805.1 of Terriglobia bacterium. Classification (GTDB taxonomy): domain Bacteria; phylum Acidobacteriota; class Terriglobia; order Terriglobales; family Acidobacteriaceae; genus JBGQBN01. The sequence continues at coordinate 11,699 of JBGQBN010000035.1, forward strand.
TGGTGAGTAGATTCAGATCCATGTTGGTCGTTAGTCGTCGGTCGTTAGCCATCGGTCGTTAGTCTTCCGACGATTTCGGAGGTGGACTGGCAACTGGCCACTGAGGACCGACAACCAAGTTATCTCTCGATCACCTTTGGCACTTTGAAGAAGGTTCCGTCCGACTCGGGCGCGTTCTGCAGGGCCACATCGTGCGGGAGCGACTTCCGCAGGCCCTGATAAATATCCTCACGGTTGGCGTAGGCAATGCGATCGCTGCCCGGCTTCGACTGATCGACGCCGCAGCGGTCCGACACCTGGGTCATGGGTTCCACATTCGAGGTATCCAGCTGGTTCAGGCGGTCGATGTATTCGAGGATTGAGTTAAGGTCGCGCAGCATGCGTGCGCGCTCGTCGCCGGTCAACTCCAGATTGCCCAGGTCGGCAACGTGGGCAACGTCTCTGTCGGTGACTTTCATGTTCGCGTGGCGGCTTTGCCAGCAGAGATTACGAACTCAATTCGCTTCACACTCTCTCCAACGTAGCGGTTGATGACGGCTACATACTGCGGTGCCAGTTCTCTCAGTTCCGCCCGCCAACCGGCATCTGGAACTTCCACGCGCAGGATACCCTGCGCGAAATCCACGGCGCGCGTCCGCTCGGCAACGGCATGCCCGCACGCCAGCGGCCAAGCCAGCAGGGGTCCTTCTCCCGCAGGGGCACGGCGCAGGGTGGTGGCAACGAGCTTCTCGAGTCCTGCACCGACGTGTTCCATTGGCTGTGTCATCAGAAAGTGAAGCGGCAGCTAAGGCACTCGATTTTAGCACCAGAAATCTCTGCGTCCTCGGTAGTTCGAGCGGAAAACCGGGATTAACCACAGAGGACACGGAGAACACAGAAATCGCCAGCTAGAAATGCTCAACGGGAGAATTCGGCTCGCACAAACTGGATGGCCTCATCTTTCGATTGCAGGCGGCCTTCCAGCTGCGCATCTTCTACGGCGGAGAGAATCTGCTTGAAGCGCGGGCCGGGTTCAAGACCAAGAGCGATCAGGTCATCACCAGTGAGAAGCGGTGTGGGGCGTATGTTTTCGGGTGGGATTGAAACCATCTGCTCGTGGGTAAAATTGTAGGTGGTCAGATCGCCGTGGCTGGCCTGGCAGTCCAGACGATGCAGTTCCAGATGCTCCTCGAAGCGCGGCAAACGCAGGAATTTCTTGAGCGTGGACTGGCTCATGCGCATGGCGTGGGCGAAGCGCATGTGGTTGGCAATCAGCGCCAGGATCTGCTCGGTATCATCGTTGGAGAAACGCAGGCGCCGGCAAATTTCCTCCGCCATCTTGACCCCAACGTCCACGTGCCCATCGAAGCGGATACGGTCCGGCGCCACGCGGAAGGTCGGTGGCTTGCCCACATCGTGCAACAGCGCGCCCCAGGCCAGCGTGGGTGGACAGGGTTGCGGCAATTTCTCGAGAAGCAGCAGCGTGTGCACGAAAACGTCGCCCTCGGGATGGAACTGCGGGGGCTGCTGCACACCCTTCATCGCTTCAATCTCCGGCAAAACTTCATGCAAGAGGCCGCTTTTGTCGAGTAGAAGGAATGCGCTACGGGCCTGGCCCTCGCTAAGCATCTTGGTAAGTTCGTCGCGGACCCGTTCACGGGAAACCTGGTGAATTTGTGTTGCCAAGTTCTCAATCGCCCCCGCCGTTACCGGCTCGATGGTGTAGCCGAAGCGCGCGGCGAAGCGGACGGCGCGCAACATGCGCAGCTTGTCTTCCGCGAAGCGGTGTTCGGGCTCGCCGATGGTACGGATGATCCCGGCTTTGAGATCCTTTTGGCCGCCGACGAAATCCAGGACTTCATTGTTGATGGGATCGAGCAGCATGCCATTGATGGTGAAATCACGGCGCTGGACGTCTTCACGCGGGTCTTTGCTGAAGCGGACCTGGTCGGGATGGCGGCCATCGCTATAGCCGATGTCGGAGCGGAAGGCGGCGACTTCTACAGTCAATCGCGATCTCTCTGTAGAGACGTAGCTTGCTACGTCTCTGGCCGTGCCCGCTTCCGCGGAGACGGAGCAAGCTCCGTCTCTACCCTGCGTTTCTGCTGGCACCGGCACCAGCACAACCCCGAACTGGGCGCCCACCGCATAGGTTTCAGGAAACAGGCGCATGACCTCGTTCGGCGTGGCGTCGGTGGCGACGTCGTAATCGGCGGGTTCGCGGTTGAGCAGGAGATCGCGCACGCATCCGCCGACGAGATAGGCCTGGTGGCCAGAGATGCGCAGGCTTTGGATGATCGAGATGGCGTGGTCCTTGAGCATGTTCACCCCGCGAGCATGTTCACCGCGGCACCAGTTGGCCCTTACCAGATAATATAGGTTCCATGCCCGACGCCTACATCCTTGGCATCGAGAGTTCCTGCGACGAGACGGCAGCGGCCGTGGTGCGCTCGGGCGAGAAGGTGGTGTCGAACGTCGTGTTTTCGCAGATTGCGACGCATCAGCCTTATGGCGGAGTGGTGCCGGAGTTGGCTTCGCGCGAGCACTTGCGAGCGATTGTACCGGTTGTGCGCAAGGCGCTGGCTGATGCCGGGCAGACCTACCAGTCCATTGATGCGGTGGCGGTGACGCAGGGGCCGGGCCTGACAGGAGCGCTGTTGGTCGGCATTAGCTATGCCAAGGGGTTGGCCTTCGCGCTGGATAAACCGTTGATCGCGGTGAATCACCTGGAAGGCCACATCCATGCCGTGCTGCTCGAAGAGAAGCAGAAGGGGAATAGGGAGATCACCTTTCCGGTGCTGGCGCTGGTGGTGTCCGGCGGGCATACCCATCTTTACCTGGCGGAAGAACACGGCGGAAGCTGGTCGTATCAGAACATTGGGCACACGCGCGACGATGCGGCGGGGGAAGCATTCGATAAGGTCGCGAAGCTGCTGGGGCTGGGGTATCCCGGCGGTCCTATGATCGACAAGCTCGCTGCCCATGGCGATCCCACGGCGGTGAAGTTTCCGCCGGCGCAGATCAAACATCGCGACCGGAGAGACAAGAGCAAGCGCGTGGAAGAAAACAGGCCGTGTTTTGATTTCTCTTACAGCGGGATCAAGACGGCTGTTTTGCGCTACGTGGAAACTCACGACTTGCTGCCTTCCATCACTGCCCGGCGGAAAGCATTGGCGAAGAACACAGGTCGGCTCGAAGATTATCTATTCCACTGCGACAAATCGACGCTGGATCTGGTGGCTTCGTTTCAACGAGCGATGGTTGAAGACCTGGTGGGCAAGACGCTGGTGGCGGCTCGTGCTTGCGACGCGGCGACGCTGTTCGTTACCGGAGGAGTGGCGGCGAATAATGAGTTGCGTCAACGATTCGAGCGCGACGCAGCTAGGGAAGGCTTGCCAGTGTATTTCCCTTCGCGTCCGCTTTCGACCGACAATGCAGCGATGATTGCGGCCGCGGCGTACCCGAAGTTCCTGGCGCAAGACTTTGCAGCGATGGATTTGTCGGCGGAGGCAGCTCTTAGCCTGTAGTTGTTTGGAAGCCCGGTTCTTAGTTCTTGGTTCTAAGTTCTCAGTTGGGCTGACCTGAAAGTGGATGGCTGAAAGCTTATTTGCCTGACGCCTGTCCCTTGGCGGCTGACGGGCCCAGGATCACGTGGAGCGCCTTGGCTAGCTGGTCTTCGATGTCGATGTCTTTGAAGATGGCGAAGTTGGCCCGTTTTTCCTTTTCGTCGAAGCCGCTCTGGCGTCCAGCGACGATCACGATGGGGATTTTGGCGGTCGTGGGCTGGCCCTTAAGAGCGGTGATGAATTCACTGCCGCTCATCTTTGGCATCTGCATGTCGGTGATGATGATGTCGGGGTGAATCCGCTTTAGAGTTTCCAGAGCCTCCTGGCCGTTGGTTGCAGATTCAACGGAAAAGCCACGCTCCTCCAGAAAACGGCACACGGTATGCCGGATCAGCATGGAGTCGTCCACAACTAGAGCCACACGTGGCATTACATTCTCAGCGGGCAAGGTATCCCCTGGCCGAAACTAACAAACGGCGCGGGACTCGACCAAGCGGAAAGGCGGGGACGAGGTTACTTTTGTCACAGCTCGGCCGCTTGTGGCCTGCAATCCACGAAACGGAAAATCAGGGTTCGTTGCTTGGCCTGGTCTCCTCGTTGGCCATATCTCTGAATTCACTGGACTCGAAGACTTCGCGGCATTCGAGGCACTCGACGAATTCGGTGTCCTCCTCGCGAGCCACGATCTGCACGCGTGGGTGCTTGCACGGTTCCATGTTGTTTCTCTTCTCGGGGACTTGCGACGGCGGGATTGAAGTCATAAACCGGGCTGTTTTCCTTGCCCGAGCGGGCAGGACGAATTTCGCCGGAATTTGCCGGTATTTTAGACCTGCTGGTTTGGTTGTCAAGTCCTCAACCAGTGATCTCTGGTTTGCACCCACAGCCGGGGCAACCTGAAAGGGTTGTACAGGGGTGGAAGAGCGAAGACATGGTGGTGTTCCAAGCTGTTTAGCCACATAGGGTTACAGTTCAGCGGACGTTTTCTACCATTGCCTGTAAGGGGTTGCATTGAGGGCGGATAAACTCTAGAATAGACATGTCCGACTAAAAAGGTCGGATTTATCCTTGGGGCCCGATGCTGAAGCTAACCAAGAAAGCCGACTACGGCCTGATGGCAATGAAGCATCTGGCCGAGCATGTGCACCAGGGCGCATGCAGCGCGAAGGATGTAGCGGACTCCTACGGCATCCCGCAGGAGGCGCTGGCGAAGATTCTGCAGCGGTTGGTCAAGGCCGGGCTGTTGCACTCCCAGCACGGGACCAACGGCGGTTACACGCTGGCGCGCGACCCGGGAATGATCACTGCGTTCGAGGTGATTCGCGCGATCGACGGGCCGCTTTTTATCACTTCATGCGTAACCGTGCGGGGGGAGTGCGATCAGACCGATCGCTGCAATGTCCGCGAGCCGCTGCGCCGCGTGAGTCACAGCATCGAGGAAGTGCTGCGGCGAATCACAATTTCGGAGATGCGGGAAGAAACACCCGGTCATGGACACGGTGAACCGGGGAAGCCCGTCGAACTGGTAACGATTACGTAACTTTGGTAGGGAGAGCAATCATGAGCACGGATGTGAAGACAATCCCCCACGAGCACAGTACAGGCCAGCACACGGCGCCGAATGGCGTCAAGCTGCCCATCTACATGGACAATCACGCCACCACACCCGTGGATCCGCGGGTGCTGGAAGAGATGTTGCCCTACTTCATGGAGAAATTCGGCAACGCGGCCAGCCGCAACCATTCCTTCGGCTGGGCGGGTGAGGAAGGCGTAGAGACGGCGCGGGAGCGAGTTGCCAAGCTGATCGGTGCGACGACCAAAGAGATCATTTTTACCTCGGGCGCCACCGAGAGCGACAACCTGGCCATCAAAGGCGTGGCCGAGATGTACAAGGAAAAGGGCAACCACATCATCACGGCGGTGACCGAGCACAAAGCCGTGTTGGATACCTGCAAGCGTGTGGAGAAGTACGGCTATCGGGTGACGTATCTGCCGGTACAGAAGGACGGCCTCGTGGATCTCGATGATCTGAAGCGGGCCATGGATGACAAGACCATCCTGGTTACGATCATGGCCGCCAACAATGAGATCGGAGTACTGCAGCCGGTTGCCGAAATCGGGAAGATTTGCCACGAGCGCGGGGTGATCTTCCACACCGATGCCACGCAGGCAGTGGGCAAAGTTCCGGTGGATGTGAACAAGCAGAACATCGACGTGATGTCGATTTCGGCGCACAAGATGTATGGGCCCAAAGGCGTCGGTGCCTTATATGTCCGGCGCAAGAATCCGCGGGTGCAGATTTCCGCGATTATTGACGGCGGCGGACACGAGCGCGGCATGCGTTCGGGGACGTTGAACGTGCCGGGAATTGTAGGTCTGGGAAAAGCCTGCGCGATCGCGACCGAGGAGATGCCGCGAGAGGCTTGCCACTTGGCAGGCCTGCGGAACCGGCTGCGGGACAGAATCATGGGCAGGCTGGACGAGGTTTACATTAACGGCTCCATGGAGCATCGCCTGCCGGGCAACCTGAACATCAGCTTCGCCTATGTGGAAGGCGAGTCGCTGCTGATGGGTATCAATGACATCGCAGTTTCGAGCGGTTCGGCATGCACCTCGGCGACGCTGGAGCCATCTTATGTATTGAAGGCTCTGGGCACCGGTGACGATCTGGCCCATAGTTCCATCCGCTTCGGCATCGGGCGCTTCAACACCGAGGCAGAAGTGGATTATGTGGCCGACCGTGTGGTGGAGACGGTGCAGCGCTTGCGCGAGCTCTCGCCTCTCTATGAGATGGCGAAAGAAGGTGTGGATTTGAAGCAGGTAAAGTGGGCGGCAGAATAACGCAGGTTTCAAGGTTTCTGAGGTTTCAAGGTTTCAAAGTTGAGACCTTGAATCGGAAAGAAATTTCGGCTGCGAAACCTTGAAACATTGAAACTTTGAAACTTTAGAAATTCGGAGAGTACAAATCATGGCATACAGCGACAAGGTTCTCGATCATTATTCCAACCCGCGCAACGTGGGCTCCATGGACAAGAGCAGCCCGGAGGTTGGGACTGGGCTGGTGGGGGCGCCTGAGTGCGGCGATGTGATGAAGCTGCAGATCAAGGTCAACCCGCAGACCAGCATCATTGAAGATGCAAAGTTCAAGACATTTGGCTGCGGGTCGGCGATCGCATCCTCTTCCCTGGCCACCGAGTGGGTGAAGGGCAAGACGGTGGACGAGGCGCTGCAGATCAAGAACACGGAGATCGTGAAGGAGCTGTCACTGCCTCCGGTTAAAATCCACTGCTCGGTGCTGGCGGAAGACGCGATCCGGGCGGCGATTCACGACTGGAAGAAGAAGCAGGAAACGGCGAAGCCGGTGGATTCAGCTGTTGGTCGTTAGTCGTTGGTCGTTGTTCGTTAGCCCCTGGGCCCCTGGGCTCCGGGGCCTGTGGCCATCGCGAGCTTGTCTATGAGTCCTGTTGCAGAAGAAACGAAAACGGCCCAGGCGAAGGGTGTCCAAGTGACGGACAAGGCCCTGGCGAAGATCCGCGTGGCCATCGTGAAGGAAGGCATTTCGCCGGAGCAGGGCGGGTTGCGGCTGGGGGTGCAGGGCGGCGGATGTTCGGGGTTGAGTTACAACATTCGCTTCGACACGCAGCCTCGCGAGCGCGACCGCGTCTTCCAGTTCGGCGACGTGCGCGTGTTCGTGGACCCAAAGTCGTTTATCTACCTGCACGGCATGACCCTGGATTATCAGGAGACGCTCATGCAACAGGGCTTCGTGTTCGTGAATCCGAATTCGTCGAAGTCGTGCGGGTGCGGCACCTCGTTCTCAGGTTAAGGTTCTAATGGGCGGCGAGGCCGGCCCCGAGCAAAGCCGAAGGGTCTCACGCCTCCACACGAGCATTCTCCACCACGGCGCCACCTTCCACTGCTTTGCGCCGATACTGACTGCGCGGCCTGACCGTTGAGCGGCCGTGGTGAGCGTGCCTAGAGCAATGTTTAGCAATTGATGACCGACTCCTTAAAAACCGTTTCTGCCGAAAGCGGCCAGGCCACTTCGAGCTGCTGGTCGTGCGGCGACATGCGGGCAGCGCATTTTTGTTGTGCTTGCGGCAAAGTCCAGCCACCCGCTCCCGTGGATTATTTTTTGTTTTTCGGACTACCCCGCAAGCTGAACATCAATCTGGTGGCGCTGGAGAAGGATTTCTACGAACTCAGCCGCCAGCTGCACCCCGACCTCTACGGCCGCTCCGACCAACGGGAGCAGGAGTGGAGCTTGGAAAAGAGTTCCCAGCTCAACGACGCCTACCGCACGTTGAAGGATCCGATCAAGCGCACGGAGTACTTGCTGCGGCTGGAAGGCGTGGAACTCGAAGAACAGTCGAAAACCGCCACCGAGAAGGCACGCGCGACGGGTGAAGTGAAGAAACAGGTCGTGCCTCCGGATCTGCTCGAGGAGGTGTTTGAGCTGAACCTGCAGCTCGAAGAGCTGCGTGCTAACAGGAAAACAGGCGAGGACGATCCCGGCCTGGCTAAGGAGCTCGGAGGCCACAAGGCAGCGTTGGAGAAAAAGTTCGAGGCCTTGTCACAGGAACTAAAGACTTATTGGGACGAATGGGACCGGCTGGCAAAGGGCGGCGGCGAAGAAGACCGCAGCAAGCTGCGGGACAAGATGGTGGACCTGCTGAATCGGCGGTCGTATATACGGAATTTGGTCAGGGACGTGAATGAGGCGTTGGGGCATTGAGAGATTGAATCATTGAGGGATTGATTCATCGCGAGACTTCCAACCGTGACAAACGATTCAATGACTCAATGGCTCAATAGGTAAATGATTCAATGGCATCCGAACGCATCGTCGGTATCGACCTCGGCACCACGAACTCGCTGGTGGCTTTCATGCAGGGTGACAGCCCTGTCGTGATCCCTGGCGACGATGGGCTGAACCTCGTGCCGTCCGTCGTCGCTTTGGATGAGCGGGAACAGATCATCGTGGGCAATGCGGCGCGGAAGTATTTGATCGAGACGCCGGAACGCGCGGTGTATTCGATCAAGCGCCTGATGGGACGGGGGATCGAAGACATTCAGGAAGAACTGAAGCTGTTTCCCTTCCGGCTGGCAGATGACCTGCAGACAGCTGAAGTGCTGCGTATCCAGCTCGGAGACAAGACTTTCACGCCGCCGGAGATTTCGGCGTTCATTCTGCGCCAGCTAAAGCGCAATGCCGAACGCTTCTTCGCTGCACCGGTTACCAAGGCGGTCATCACAGTGCCGGCCTATTTTAACGACGCGCAACGGCAGGCAACGAAGGACGCCGGTCGCATCGCGGGGCTGGAAGTCCTACGTCTGGTGAATGAACCGACGGCTGCTTCTCTGGCCTACGGTCTGGACCAGAAGCAGAATGGCATCGTGGCTGTGTATGACCTGGGCGGTGGCACGTTCGATATTTCCATCCTCAAGCTGCATGACGGGATCTTTGAAGTCATCGCCACGAACGGCGATACACATCTGGGCGGCGACGACATTGATAACCTGCTGATCACGATTGCGATCGACGACATTCGCGGTGATTTGGGTTTAGACGTTTCGCGGAATGGCGAAGTGGTCGCAACGATTCGCAAAGCGGTGATTGAAGCCAAGATCGCGTTATCGTCACAGTCCTCGACCAAGCTGGCAGTTGAGCTGCCGGGTGGCAAACACTATCTGCGGGAAATCACGCGGGAACAGTTTGAACAATTGATCCAGCCGATCATTGATCGAACCACCGGACCCTGTAAGCAAGCCATGAAAGATGCCGGCCTGAAGCCGGAGCAGATTGATGAAGTCGTGCTGGTTGGTGGTTCGACTCGCATCCCTCAGGTGCGGGCACTGGTCGAGGAAATGTTTCGGCGCAAGCCGCACACTGACCTTAACCCGGATGAAGTCGTCGCCTTGGGCGCGGCCGTACAGGCCAACATTCTTTCCGGCGGCTCCGAGATCACGCAGAACATGCTGCTCTTGGACGTCACGCCGCTGTCACTGGGGATTGAAGTCGCGGGCGGCGTCACCGATAAGATCATCCTGCGGAACTCAACCATTCCGGCTTCCGCCACGCAGCACTACACTACGCAAATTGATGGACAGGCCAATGTCGCGATCCACGTCTTGCAGGGGGAACGCGAACTGGCGAAAGACTGCCGTTCTCTGGCCCGCTTCGACCTGAAGGGCTTTCCACCGATGGCTGCAGGCATGCCCCGCATCGAGGTGAAGTTCCTGATTGACGCCAACGGCATCCTGCATGTTTCGGCGCGAGAGCAGCGCAGCGGCAAAGAAGCGGAGATCGACGTGCAGCCCAGCTACGGACTGACGGACGAACAAGTCGAGGGCATGATTCTGGAATCGTTCGACTATGCGGAAGAGGACTTCCACCGGCGGCAGATCATCGAGGCTCGCAACGAAGCGGAGATGATTCTGGGGGCTCTCGAGAAGGGGAAGCAGAGCCCTGCATGGGGCCGGCTCACCAGCGATGAGAAGAAGCAGATCGCAAAGCAGGAAAAGGCATTGAACGCCGTCGCGGCCGAAGACAATTATCAGGCGATCCGCAAGGCCATTGACGCCTTGAATCAAGGCACTATGCGGCTGGCGGAGTTGATGATGGACAGCGCCGTGACCACAGCTCTGAAGGGCAAGACAATGAATGAGGCGGACATGGGCGAGGGTCCAGAGGCGCCGCATCCGGTGGCGAAGGCGGAGTTTGAATAGCAGGTTTCAAAGGGCAAGGTTTCAAAGTTTCAAGGTTTCAGAGTTTCAAAGATCAGAAACCTTGCAACCTTGAAACTTTGAAACCTGTGGGAGTGACTATGGCAGAAGAGAAAACACAAGGAGCGGGAGCCGCGACAGCGGATGCGCCCGGCGAAAACACCGTGCAGGTGACTTTCCTGCCCGAAGGCAAGACCGTGCAGTTTGAACACGGCAACCTGCCGTACAAAGATCATGGCAAGGAGCAGTCGCTTCTCGATGTGGCGCTGAATTGCGGCATTGCGCTGGACCACGCCTGCGGCGGCAACTGCGCTTGCACCACTTGTCATGTGTGGGTGAAGGAAGGGGCCGAAAATCTTTCCGAGATGGACGACGATGAGGCCGACCGCCTGGACATGGCTGCCGATCTCCAGTTAAACTCTCGCCTCGGCTGTCAGGCGACCATCACGAAGCCGGGAAAGGTTGTAGTCGAGATCCCGGCGTGGAACCGGAACTATGTGTCGGAAGGGCACTAACACCAGGCGTCAGGCTTCAGGCGCCAGGGTCTGATAACCAACGAGGAGCATGCATGCTGAAAGAGTTTACTTGGGACGACGTGGAAGACATTGGAATTCTGCTCTCGGAGAAACACCCTGAAGTGGATCCGCTGGCGGTGCGTTTTACTGACTTGCATCGTTATGTGACGGAATTGCCTGAGTTCAAGGATGACCCAAAGAAGTCCACCGAAGGCAAGCTGGAAGCTATCCAGATGGCGTGGCATGCGGAATTCCTGGACCGGACACAAGGATAAGACGCCGACACTTTTGCTTCTATTATCTGAAATCAGAGGGCACGGCTTGCACCGTGCCCTTCTGTTTCTTGACTTGTGGTCTGGCTGGCTCTAACCGGCGGTCGCCGGCACCAGCTCTTCCATACTGGCTTCGCGCAGAAATCTGGCGGCTTCCTCGGGGGGAGTCGGGTTGATGTAGAAGCCGGTGCCCCATTCGAATCCTGCTGTCTTGGTCAGCTTGGGCATGAACTCGATGTGCCAGTGGTAATGATCATTGGTCGGGTCTTGAATGGGTGAAGAGTGGATGACCAGGTTGTAAGGCGGATTATCCAGCACGCGGTCGGCCTTGGTAAGCAGTATCTTCAGCGCCTTCGCCAGGTTTTCAAACATATGCGAGGAGCAGTTCTCGAACGCCGACTCGTGCCGCTTGGGCAGAAGCCAGGTCTCGAACGGGAAACGTGGCGCGTAGGGAGCCAAGGTCAGGAAATCTTCATTTTCAGCGACTACGCGACTGCCGGACTCTGTCTCCTGGCGGATGATGTCACAGAAAACGCAGCGCTCTTTATAAATGTAGTACTGCTTGGCGCCCTCGATTTCCTCGGTCACGTAGATGGGAAGAATCGGCAGGGCGATAAGCTGCGAGTGGGCATGCTCGAGCGACGCGCCGGCCGCCTCCCCGTGGTTCTTGAAAATGAGGATGTACTTGAAGCGGCGGTCTTTTTTCAAATCTAGGATGCGGTCGCGGAAGGTCCAGAGGACATCCTCAATACGTTTGGGAGGCAGGGTGGCCAGGCTGGCGTTGTGATCGGGTGTTTCAATGATGACTTCGTGTGCGCCGATGCCGTTCATTCGGTCGAACATGCCTTCAGCCTGGCGGTTCAGATTGCCCTCAATCCCCAGCGCGGGAAATTTGTTGGGAACGACCCGCACCGTCCACCCGGGCGTGTCGCGCTGCGGCGGAGGTCCGCCGTTAGGGTTAGGACGGTAGGCCTGAATCTCGGGCGGGGTCTTGTTCTCATTGCCATAGCAGAAGGGGCAGAAACCGCCTTTGAGTTTCACTGCCTCCCGCGCGAAGTCGGTAGGACGCTTGGCACGGTCGGTCGAAATAATGACCCACCGTCCTACAATCGGGTCTTTTCTAAGCTCGGGCAAGTATTAAATCCTTTCAGTCAAGTCAAACTGGTTATTCTACGACAGAGGGAAGGCATTCTGGAACAGCTCGACCAATGGCTGGCTGGAATGATTCTCATAATATACGCTGACCACATCAAAGCGCCACTGGCACGAAAGTGGTAGACGGCGAAGGTACTCTCGCGCAACGGCTGCCAGTTCCTGACGCTTATCGCGGTCGACGGCCGCTTCGGCAGGTTTCACATCGCGGGTGGTGCGAGTTTTGACCTCGATGAAGCAGAGCACTTCTTTGTCCCAACCAATCAGGTCGATTTCTCCCCGGCGGCGGGGAGAGCGGAAGTTGCGGGCCACCATCACGTATCCGAGGCGGCGAAGGTAGAAGTAGGCTTCTTCTTCGCCGCGGCGTCCGGTGCGTTGGTGGCTGGGACCCACCGGCAATGGCAATAACCCTTCTGCCAAGCGATCTAGAATACAGACCGCAGCGTGGGTAAGTCGGCCGGACACCTAACGATTGTAGATTGGGGCTGCGCGTCCTCGAAGTGACGAGCATCACATCGAGAACCGAATTGGGACTGTTGCCCACTGGTTTCTACTGCTCGATTATCACGTCTCCGACGCGGATCGTGCCCTGGCTTAGGATCTGCGCCCGCAGGCCGCCACGGTGGCGCAGTCCTTTGATGACAGGACGCCCCGCCAGCGCTTGCAGGTGGCTGCACGGTTCGCAGAGGCGTATGCCGCGAACCCTCACTTCGCCGATCCGGAATTCCCGTCCAACGAGATGATTGAGGGGGACGCCGCGGGTCACTAGGTTGCGGCGCGCTTCTCCGGGAGCAAGTTCCACCTCGTAATCGCGCTTGAGCGCTTCGATGGCCTCCGCCTCGATCAGGGTCAGCTCAAAGTCCGGGAGCGGTTTGGAAAAAGTCCCTTGCTGTACAGCGTAGCGGTCTCCTTCCAATCCAGCTCCCGGGATGGCTTGCACCTGATCGACGGCCCGAGTGGGCGCCTGGGCGGCGGAGGCTATGTGAATGGATTCGATCGTTCCTTTCCACATGGCATACCTCCTCCTGCGTCCTACGCGCTCTTGCCTACGATGGAGATACACTCCTCGAGGGCTTCGACCGCGGCGTCAGCTTCGTCCTTGGTGACGATGAGTGGCGGCGCGATGCGAATCGTGCTGGGGCCGCAACCCAGGAACAGAATACCGCGTTCGAACGCCAGCTCGACGATGCGGTCGCGCTCGGCGGCGGCATATTCCTTGGTCTTCTTGTCCTTGACGATCTCGACACCGATCATCAAGCCGCGGCCGCGAACGTCACCCACCAGCCTGTGCTTGCTGGGCCAGTCTGCCATGCGCTTCAGCATGTGGTTGCCGACTTCGGTCGCGTTCCGCATCAGATTTTCGCGCTCAATGACGTCGAGCGTGGCCAGTGCGGCTGCAATGCAGACTGGGTTGCCGCCGAACGTGGACGCGTGCGAGCCGGGGACCCAGTCCATAATGTCGGCCTTGCTCATAGTGATGCCGAGCGGCATTCCGGATGCGATGCCCTTCGCCATGCAGACAATGTCGGGCTGTACTCCGGTGTGTTCGATGGCCCACCATTTGCCGGTGCGGCCGACGCCACTCTGGACCTCATCAGCCACGAGCAGGATTCCGTGCCTGTCGCAGATGCGGCGTAGTTCCTGCATGAAAACCGTGGGAGCGATGACGTATCCGCCCTCGCCCTGGACGGGCTCGACGAAAATCGCCGCCACTTCTTCGGGTGCGAGGATGGTCTTGAAGAGCTTGTCTTCAATGAAGCGGGCGCAGCCGAGGGCAAACTTCTCGGCATCCTGTGCCCCACCTTCGCAGCCGCGATACACGTCGGGATAGCGGACGTGGGTCACGCCCGGAACCAGCGGGGCGAAACGGCGCTTCTGCTGTGGCTTGGAAGCGGTCAGCGAGAGCGCACCCATGGTGCGTCCATGGAACGCGCCGAAGAACGCGATCACGTTCTGCCGTTTGGTGTGGTAACGCGCCAGCTTGAGCGCGGCTTCAATCGCCTCTGCGCCCGAGTTGCCATAGTAGATCTTGTGCGGACCAGGCATAGGCGCGATCTTCGAAAGCCGTTCCGCCAGGGTCACCATGCTCTCGTAATAGAAGTCGGTGCCCGACATGTGAATCAGCTCTCCCGCCTGCTTCTGGATGGCGGCGACCACATGGGGATGACAATGCCCAGTCGAGGTCACGGCGATGCCGGCGGAGAAATCGAAGAATTCGTTTCCGTCCACGTCGGTGACCACAATGCCGCGGCCACGCTTCACCACCATGGGATAGGAGCGGGTGTAGGACGGCGAGATGTACTTGTCATCGCCGGCTAGAACGCGCTTGGCGTTGGGGCCGGGGAGAGCAGTAGTAATTTTGGGGCCAGTAGCAGGAGCCTTGGTCGTCATGGGATCCTCCAAATTCAGTCGTCAGTCGTCGGTTTTCAGTTGTCAGGTACGGGCGGCGGCGCTTGATAAGCGGATTCCGGCCCGAAACTACATCGGGGCTGGGAGGATCGGAGAATTAGTCGCTTCCGAAGAGGCTAGGACGCACTTGTGACGGCAGCACTGCCAGATAACGGCGCGGGCACACCAGGAAGTGTAGCCAGCACGCGGGCAGATGCGAATTGGGATTCTGTTGGTGCATCGGCGGACATTCCTGAATCATTATACCTGGTTGCGCGCTGCGGCGTAACCCCTTACGCAAGGTTGTCGGTTTTCGAGCATATCCAGACCTGACGTTTCGGGAGTGATAACCACTGCCTCCACTCAAATTCCCGAATCGAAACAGTTGTTTCTGGCGTCTGTTATCTTTTACGTTCTCCTTGCTCTCATGACACAAGCCCAGCGCCAGCACCGCTTTTCTATCATCCTCGCTTTCGGGCTAGTGTATTTCTTCTGGGGCTCGACCTACCTCGGTATCGGCATCGCCATCGAACACATCCCCCCGGCGCTGATGTGCGGCGTGCGTTTCCTGACCGCGGGCGTCCTAATGGTCGCCTACTGCGGGCTGAGTGGGCGAAACATCCGTTACGGTCCGCGACGACTGGGACAGATGGCTGTGGTCGGCATCCTACTGCTCATGGGTGGCAACTTGACGCTGTCCTACGCGGAGTTGCACGTGCCCTCGGGCCTGGCGGCTCTCATCATCGCCGTCACGCCACTTTGGTTTCTGGTGCTGGACACGCTGCTGTTGGGCGATCATCACATTTCACTGCGCGGGAAGGTGGGGCTGGTCCTGGGCATCGCCGGACTCATCGTGCTGTTGTGGCCCAATCTGACGGCAACCGGTTCTCTGGGACGCACCCAACTGTGGTCCTCCGTAAGCCTGCTTTTTTGCTCCTTCAGTTGGGCGCTCGGTTCGGTGCTGGCGAAGCGTTGGAAGTCGGCGCAGGTGGATCCGTTCTCCGCGATGGGTTGGCAGATGACGGCGGCGGGCCTGGCGAATCTGCTGTTTGCCATTGGCGTGGGCGATTTCTCACGGGTTGTGTGGACACCTCGTGGGATTGGCGCGGTGGCGTATCTGGTGGTTTGCGGTTCGTGGATCGGCTACACGGCATACATTTGGCTTTTGGGGCATGTCCCGACCTCGAAAGTTTCTACTTACGCGTACATCAATCCCCTCGTGGCCGTTTTCCTTGGATGGCTGGTGCTGCGTGAACCCGTCAATTCGTACATCGTGATGGGCAGTGCGATTGTAATCGCCTCGGTGGTGCTGGTGACCAGCGCCAAAGTGGAAACGAGGACGGTGACGGGGGAGATTCCTGCGGCAGAGACGGCTGGAGATTGAGAGGCAGGCGTCAGGCTTTGGGCTTTAGGCTTCAGGAGTCGCCAAGTGCCAACTGCTAAGATTCAGGGGATGATTTCTTATCGAAGTGATCGCCGCCCGGACGCGCAGACCATTGCTGAGCTGTATCGCTTGTCGCCACTCAACCGGCCCGTGGACGACGTGGACCGCATTCGCCGTATGTACGAAGGCTCGAACCTGGTACTGACTGCGTGGGACGGAGAGCGGTTGGCCGGTATTCTGCGGGGATGGCTGGACGGCGCTTTCGATGGCTACGTGTGCGATCTGGCGGTACACCCCGACTATAAGAAACAGGGTGTCGGCGCCAAACTGCTCGAATTGGCGCGCGAAGGCCGGCCCGAGGTGCAGTGGGTGCTGCGGGCGTCGAAGATCGCGGCGGAATACTACGGCCACATCGGCTGGCAGAGGATCGAGAATGGCTGGTTGTGGCCAAGAAAACACTAGTATTTCGTAGCTTCCTCTGCTTTCTTCCACCGAACCAACGGGTTACAGTAGGCTGACGAACTGGAGTTGTGAATGGCCAACTGCGCAAGCTGCGGGCGGGATTTACCCGCTTTCACATTGGGTGAGGTCAGCGACCTCTGTTCTGATTGCCGTGCGCGGGTGGCCAACGACCCGAGCTTCTCCGCGCCGGCGCCCGCGCCTTCGCGTCCAGCGATCATGGCCCGTACGCGGCCCCCAGTCACAACTGCTCTTATTGGAATCAATGTGGCGGTGTTTGTTGCGATGCTCGCAGCAGGCGTGTCCGCAGTCGGGCCGAAAACAGCACAACTGCTGCAGTGGGGTGCGGATTGGGGCCCGCTTTCGCTGGGCACACAGCCGTGGCGGATGCTGACGTCCAATTACCTGCACATCGGAATCATCCACATCCTGCTGAACATGTGGTGCCTGTGGAACCTCGGCGGCTTAGCCGAACTCATATTCGATCGCTGGACCTACTTGCTCATCTACCTTGCCTGTGGATTGGGAGGCAGCCTGGGCAGTCTGTGGTGGCATCCGCTGGTAATCGGTGCGGGGGCTTCGGGAGCCATTTTCGGCATGGCCGGCGCATTGATCGCGGCGCTGTATCTAGGGCGGCTCCCCATACCCAAGGCAGCCCTGCGGGGCACGCTGAAAAGCCTCCTCACTTTTGCCGGATACAACCTGTTTTTCGGAGCTGCTGTGGGCGGGAGAATCGACAACTCAGCTCACATCGGCGGCTTGGTTACCGGGCTGGCGTTGGGCGCTTTGCTGGCCCAGCGTCTGACCGAGCCGCCTGAGGTCCGCGACCGGTGGCGTAGAGCTATCTTCGTGGCAGCTGCAGTTGTGCTTCTCGCGGCCTTCACCTTTGTAAAGCAGGCGAATGGTTACGTGGTCTCGTTAGAGCGGGGTCTGGACGCTGTGCAAAGAGGCGATCTTGAAGATGCGGTTCGAAACCTGGAGGAGTTCACGGCTAAGAAGCCACAGGAACGTTACGCTCTTGCTATGCTCGGCAGTGTTTACTACCAAAAGCAGGACTACGCCAAGGCTGAGAGCACGCTGAAATGCGCGCTGGCGCTGAATTCCGAGGATGTCGGCACGCAATATAATTTGGGACTGACCGAGTTGAAGTTGGGAAATCCCGATCAGGCCATCCTGCATTTGCAGAAGGCCCTGCAGATTCGCGCCAGCGACGGCGACATAGAGGAGGCACTGGGCAACGCCTACCGGGCGAAAGGCATGCAGGCGGAAGCAGAATCTGCGTTTAAGAAAGCGGAAGAGTTCCGCAAAGCCGCAGGACAGCATTAGCTGTAGGGTGTTGTTTTTTCATATGGTGAGACTCTTCTCATCTTAAGGCGGCCACCCGCTCACTAAATCCTTTACAATAGGCCGTCGGCAGCCGTGGCTGTGGTCATGGATTTCCCCCAGAAATTCCGGACAACCCGTTCCCCGCGCTCCCCGTCTTACAGAGACATGGGCGAAGTTTCGCTCGGGCGGCACACTCCGCGCGTGCTGGTGGTGGACGACCATCCGGACATCATGGTACTGATGCGCGAACTGCTGGCCACACGAGGGTACGACGTGGTTGCGGTTGCGGACGCGGCCCAGGCCGAGGATGAGATCCGCCGTCAGCCTCCGGACGTGATTCTCTCCGATGTGATCATGCCGGGCAAGTCGGGCTATGAGTTATGCCGTGAACTCAAGAACGATCCCGCCACACGACTTATCCCTTTCGTACTGATTACCGGTCTGAGTGATCGCGAGGACAGGGTGCGGGGAATCGAAGCCGGCGCTGACGACTTCCTCAATAAGCCCATTTTCGCGGAAGAGCTGTTTGCCCGGGTCAAGTCGCTGCTCAAGCTCAAGGAATTCACCGACGAACTGGAGACCGCGGAATCGGTGCTGTGTACTCTTGGGCGGAGTGTGGAGAGCCGCGATCCTTACACGGAAGGTCATTGCGAGCGTCTGGCAAAGAACGCCAGCGATCTGGGGCGTTATCTCGGTCTGGAAGAAGAGTCGATCGTGGCGCTCCGGCGGGGCGGATACTTGCATGACTTAGGAAAAATTGCGGTTCCGGACGAGATCCTCAAGAAAGGAACCAACCTCACACCCGAGGAGTGGGTAATAATGAAGCAGCACCCCATCACCGGGGAAAACATCTGCCACCCGCTCAAGTCCCTACGCCTGGTGTTGCCTATCATCCGTAATCATCACGAGCATTCCGATGGTAGCGGCTATCCCGACGGACTGCGCCGCGGAGAGATTCCTCTGCTGCCAAGGATCTTGCAGGTCGTGGACGTCTATGACGCGCTGCGCACTGCACGGCCCTACAAAGTTGCGCTCAGCCATGAGCAAGCCGCTGTGACCATGCGCGAGGAGGCCCACGCCGGACTTTGGGATGAGGAACTCGCGATGGATTTCTTTTCCATGCTGGAGAAACAGCGGCAAGTGGCGTGAGAGCTGTCAGCGATCAGCCATCAGTTCTTCCTCTCGATGTCACCTACTACTTTTTATTCACCATGAACTATGCGGGCAGGGCAACGTTAATCGCCGGACGTGGTAATGTTTGATGACTGAGGCTGAGAGCTGAGAGCTTTTTCTTGGAACCACTCACCTATAGCATCATCATCCCCGCCTACGAAGAAGGCGCGCGCATCGGCAGCTCGCTGGACAAGGTTCTCACCTACGCCGCGCGGCGCGGCTGGAACGCTGAGGTTATCGTGGTGAACGACGGTTCAAGCGATAACACCGCCGAGATTGTTCTCGGATATGCGGCGAACCACCCCATGCTGCGGCTGGTGGAGCATCCGGACAATCGGGGCAAGGGATACAGCGTGCGCAACGGGATGCTGCACGCGCGCGGTGAAGTGTTGCTGTTCAGCGACGCCGACCTTTCCTCCCCGATCGAGGAAGCCAGCAAGCTGTTTGCGGCGATCGCGGACGGAGCCGATCTCGCCATTGGCTCCCGCTGGCTGCAGAGCGAACTCCAGACCCAGAGGCAACCACTTTACCGGCAGTTTTTCGGCCGAATCTTCAACCTGCTGCTGCGCTTAATCTTAGGCTTGAAATTCAAGGACACGCAGTGCGGCTTCAAAGCTTTCACCCGGCGCGCGGCGCAGACCATTTTCCCGCTGCAGAAGATCGAGCGCTGGGGCTTCGATCCGGAGTTGCTCTACCTGGCCAAGAAATTCGGCTTCACGGTGGCCGAAGTCCCAGTCGCATGGGCACATCGAGAGGGCACTCGTATCAACCCGTTGCGTGACGGTATCCGCATGTTGGGGGAGATGCTCAGGATTCGCTGGAATGCGCTGAGTGGAAAATACGCCGTCGTCCCACGCTGAGGCTCAGCGCGCTAGGAAGCTGCTGTCTGGGCGCGAGCCAGTGGCTTGGTGGTGACTCCAGCGCCCTTCTTGAAGGTCAACGTCATCACGGCTGCGCATTCACTGCATAGCCAGAAACATTCAACGCGGCGCGGAGGCTTCTTGATTGTGGGGTCTGTGCCGAAGCTGGGAACTTCGACATCGCCCGCGTCCGTTTCCAGGCGAAAGAGCTTGCCCGCATGCAGGTAGAGGAAAGGGGTCTGGCAGCCCGGGTTGGCGCACTTCGACACCATTTTCAGCCTCCCCAGCGGGCGGGGAAATATTGGTGGAAGTACCATTCTACTCCTAGTGTAAGAGATGCAAGCCCCCCGCCAGAGGATCGCTGTGGAAATCTTCGGGGCCGTGTTTCAGGATGGCAAGTCGGTCTAGCTGGCCGCCATCTGGCCGGCAGGCTTGGCCCGTTCTTTCACTGCTTCCGCAACTTTGCTTCCCATTTCGGCGGTACTGACGGCGGTGTGGCCGGGCTTCGCCAGATCGCGGGTACGATATCCCGCCGCCAACACGCTCCCCACAGCCGATTCGATGCAAACTGCCTCGGTTTCCATGTGGAACGAGTAGCGAAGCAACATGGCGGCGGAGAGGATTGCGCCCAGTGGGTTAGCGATGCCCTGCCCGGTAATGTCCGGCGCCGAGCC
Source organism: Terriglobia bacterium (assembly GCA_041494805.1). Classification (GTDB taxonomy): domain Bacteria; phylum Acidobacteriota; class Terriglobia; order Terriglobales; family Acidobacteriaceae; genus JBGQBN01. Next base: position 32,170 of record JBGQBN010000035.1, read on the forward strand.
ATGCACCGGTTCATAGAGGCCCACATGGCCTCCGATACTCGCCGAACCCAGCATTCCCAGCGAACCTACGACCGCGCCTGCCTGGTCGGAAAGGATGTCGCCGAACTGCGCGTGGGCCTCTTAGCGGCTGCTGCCTGTGTTTTTCTTTGCGTCTTTGCGGTTAAAGATTCTTTTCGCAGGAGGCCAGGAGAAAGTTCTTAACCGCAAAGATCGCAAAGAAACTCGCGCCCAGAAGGCGAAGGGAAACTTTCTACACACCCCACAGGTAGTCTTCCTGTTCGCTATGATGCTCGGCCATCGGACTCAGCGACAGACTGGAGCCGTTCGGGTCGGTGGCCAAAGCGATGGGAAAGGGTCTCTGAAAGGGCTCATGCCCTTTGTTCTGTCCGGCCGTAGCCGCGGCCGCCATGGCAGCCGGAAGCGCCTCCACGTGCGCAGGCGGGATGCGACGGCCGGCACTCCGAGTCTCGCGAATCAGTTCCAGCAGATGATGGTCCTGCACATGTTTGATTCTGTCCGCCAGAACCACGAAGCGGCGGTAGATCTCATCCAACTCACGACGCTCGAACCGGCAGCCCAACTGTTCGCAGCGCAAGCTGAGTGCATGGCGTCCGGAATGTTTGCCGAGCACTAGCGTGGAATCGGGCACGCCCACGGACTGCGGGGTCATGATCTCGTAGGTTAAAGGGTTCTTCAACATGCCATCCTGATGGATACCGGCCTCGTGCGCAAACGCGTTGCGCCCGATGATGGCTTTGTTGGGCTGGACGGGAATGCCTGTGATCTCGCTCAGCAACTGGCTTGCCGGGTATAGGTGTTCGCTCACCACCGCAGTGTCGTACCTGTAGCGGTCGGGACGAACACGCGCAGCCATGACAATCTCTTCCAGGGAAGCGTTGCCCGCACGCTCGCCGATGCCGTTGATGGTGCACTCCACCTGACGGGCTCCTGCGGCGATGGCAGCCAAGGAATTGGCCACGGCCAGTCCAAGATCGTTGTGGCAGTGGGCTGAAATGGTCACTTGCTCAATGCCCAGCACTTGCTGGCGGATGGTCTGAATCAGTTCGCCGAACTCCGCCGGCATGCTGTAGCCGACCGTGTCTGGGATATTCAGCGTAGTGGCACCAGCCTCGACAACCGCCTGCAGGACCTGGCACAGAAATTCAGGGTCGGTGCGGGTGGCATCCTCGGGTGAGAATTCGACGTCCGCACAGAACGACTTCGCCAGACGCACCGCATCGCGGGCCTGTGCCAAACACTGCTGGCGTGAAATCCGGAGCTTGTACTGCAAGTGAATGTCGGATGTTGCCAGGAAAACATGGATCCGCGGACGGGCGGCGCCCTTCAGCGCCTGCCAGGCGCGCTCGATGTCGGGTGAGCAGGTCCGGGCCAGACCGGCGATGATGGGACGCTGGACCGTGGCGGCGATGGCTTGCACCGCGGCGAAATCGCCTTCCGACGCGATGGGAAACCCGGCCTCGATCACATCCACACCGAGACGGTCGAGCTGGTGCGCTATGCGCAGCTTCTCCTGCACGTTCATGCTGCAACCCGGCGACTGCTCACCATCGCGCAGGGTAGTGTCGAAAACCGTAATTCGCGCTCGTTCCATAGCCTGGGACCCTCCTCGGCGTACAGGAGCCCATCCTACGTGGACAACAAGCTGAAGCAAAGCTTATAATCCTTCTAGTAATATTAGTAATACTTACATCATAAGAATAAGTAATAGTAATTGAATATTTGTTAAGAACTCAGACAAATGGATCTGGCGCAACTTGAGGTGTTCGTGACCGTCGCTCGCGAGGGCCGCTTTTCTCGCGCGGCCGAAAAGCTGTATCGCACCCAGTCGGCGGTGAGTCAAACCATACACAAACTGGAGGAAGAAATCGGCGAGCCCTTGCTGGACCGTTCCTCCCGCGACGGTGTGCTGACCGATGCCGGGCGCGTGCTGGTGGAGTATGCCGAAAGGCTGCTGAACCTGCGCAACGATGCGCAGGGCGCACTGGTGGAATTGCGCGAGTTGCACCAGGGCAAGCTGGCGATCGCCGCCAACGAGTTCACTGCCCTTTACCTGCTGCCGGTGCTGGCGGAGTTCCGCCGGTTGCATCCCATGATCAAGATCACGGTGCAGCGCGCCCTGGGCAGCCACATTCCCGATGACGTGCTGCGGCACAATTCCGAACTGGGCGTCCTTACCTACGATCCGCAAGACCCGCAGTTGTGTTCCACGGTGGTGTACCTGGATGAATTGATTTTTGTAGTCCCCCCGAGGCATCCACTGGCCACGTCACACCAGGTGAGTATCCGGCAGCTGGGCGCGGAATCATTTGTCGCCCACATCGTCTCCTCGCCCTATCGTGAAAAAGTTATACAGGCCTTCAAACGGCACAAGACGCCACTCCACATGGATATTGAACTGCCTACGCTGCAGGCCATCACGCGCTTCGTCGCCATGGGGAATGGCGTGGCCCTGGTCCCGGAGATCAGCGTCGAGAATGAGCTGGCCCGCGGTGAACTGATGCGCATTCCGGTGCGCGAATTGCGCCTGCATCGCAAGCTGCGCCTGATCTATCGCAAGTCAGCCAGCCTTTCTCATGCGGCTCGTGCTTTCCTGAAGGTGGCAGAGGCAATTGCCCTGGAACGCCGTGGCAGATACCGTTTCCAGCGGGAGCACTAGATCGAAAGTCGCAGGCCTAGTTACTGCAAGCCGCTTCTCCGCGGAACGCGAGCATTGCCTCGTCCAGGGTGGAGTAAACTTCGAAGACCGAAAGCAGCCTCATGATTTCTAACAAGTTGCGGACCCGATGCGTGGGCGCTGCAAGCTTGATCGAACGTCCATTTGCCCGCGACTGCACGACTAAAGCCACCAATTTGCCCAGGCCGGCGCAATCGATCATTTCCACGCCACTGAGGTCGAGCACAAGGTGGCTGGTGCGCGGCAGGAGTTCCGCCACTTTCTTCCCAAAGGCTGCGGCTTCGTTGGAATAAGTGATGCGGCCTTTGCACCAAACCACAGCGACATCGTCATTGGCGAAGATCTCTAGAGTCAACTTCAACTCCTTACTCTGCTTGCGGGAGATTACCGATTCCCATGATGCGCAAACTTGCGTCGGGTTCATCGTTGTCATCATACCGGTTCGACGCCTGTGGAAAGGTTTCGGTAAGGTAAAAGTTTGTTAATAATTGTGAACTTGTTACTCTGGGACGAGGTTCTTTGGGCCAACCTTCTTACGGGCGCTGCATCTAATTGGAATCGTATCCCACAGTGGAAACTTCAAAGCAGGCCGGAGGTACTTCCGTGCATAAGATCGCCGCGATTGCCGTCACATTGCTCTTGTTCACAACCGCTGGAATTGCTCAAGTACCCATTCCTACAAAAGGAAACGTCTTCTTCGGCTATTCCTACGCCAGCGCCGACTTTAATTCAAACAATCGTGTCAATCTGAACGGTTGGAACGGCTCACTGGAGGGCAAAGTTCTACCCTGGGTGGGAATTGTCGCTGACCTCAGTGGCCACTACGGTTCCGACACTTTCCCACTTGTCTGCGAGGTCATCATTACTTGTCCTCCTCCCGTCCGCGCGGACGCGAGCGTGCACAGCTTCTTGTTTGGTCCGCGAGTATCCGTTTCCGTCGGTAGGTTTACGCCCTTCGCCCATGCGCTGTTCGGAGCCTCGCACATGAGCGCGAGTGCACTAGGCTTCTCTGCGTCTGACACATCGTTTGCCAGTGCTTTGGGGGGAGGCATCGATTACCGTCTGATCCACGGAATAGGCTGGCGGGTGCAGGCCGACATGCTGCAGACCCGTTTCTTCAGCGACACGCAGAACAACCTGCGTGTATCCACGGGAATTGTGCTTCACTTTTGACGTGTCTGTGGCGCTGAACGACGCCTCTACGACAATTTGTCGGGTAGCGAAGAAGGTGGATGCGTTTCCCAATATTTGTGATCACGCAGGAAAAAATTCTTGTTCCAATAGTTGAGGGCAGTCTTCAGGAAGAGCCGGGCCACGCGGAAATGGCCCATTCTCTGGAAGCGCCGGTTGCTGGTGTAGACCCCTCCACGGACAATCGCAAACTTGCTCCGGGCGACTTGTTTGCTTAACAAGTAATCTTCCGCAAAGTGCACCTGCTCGTGGAATCCTCCCAATTCGTCGAAGCACGGCTTGTCGAAGAGCAAGAACATACCGGTGCTGAAGGGATGATGCAGGCGGGAAAGATATTGGAACAGATTGTTGCTGGCGTATAGCAACTTGTCGAGGAAAGTTCCCTCATCACAAAGAATGTTGGTGGTAACGCAATGAAGTTGCTTGCGCTGCGCGAGTTCAACGGCGCGCCGGATCAATGACCGCGAAACCGGTTCGATGTCCGCATCGATAAATAGCACGTAAGAGGTGTCGGTGAGCGCAGCACCTGCATTGCGGCCGACGGAGGGCAGCCCTCCCGGAATTACGCCCACATTCAGCCGGTCACGAAAGCTCATTACGATTTCGGGAGTTCCGTCGGTTGAGCCGGCGTCAGCTACCAACACTCTCGTAATCGGCATCTTCCGGTAGTCCTGATTCGCCAGCGAGTTCAGCAAGCGCGGAATCAGCTTCGCCTCGTTCTTCGCCGGAATCACGATCGTCAGATCGCTCGTGGTATTCATGGATGCGCACTCCCTCCTCGTCAACCGTGACGTAGGTAGGCCGGGATTCCGTCCAACTCCCGACGTTGTAATATTCCACCTCGTCCCTTTCGCGAAACAAGGCCGCGTGGGTGTGTCCGCAGAAAATGCGTTCTGCATGCCGCAGCCGGGCATGAGCGGTGGCGCCGGAGGCAACTTTCGACGAAAGCCGCAACCAGCGGGTGTTCATCCGATCCAGAAACCGCGAGAAATGCTTCCCCCTGAAGTCCAGTCTTTGCAACTGTATGTGGAAGAACATACCGGCCCTGCTGAGCAGCAAGTTGTTTACCACGAAACGGTCAAACTGGTGTCCGTGGATCGCGAGATGGCGGCGCCCACCGAACTCCCAGACATACTCCTGGTACACCTTCACCCCGACCAGGTGCGACATCACGTCACTCAGTCCCTGGTCATGGTTTCCCTCCACCCAAACTACCTTCACTCCGCGTTTGGGATTGGAGAGTTTCCGGATGTAGCCGAGAAATTTCCAGTGTTCCTTAGTGAGGCGGCCGAAATTCAGGTCGGAAAAAATGTCGCCCAGCAGGATCAACCGTCGAAAGCAATTCTCTTTCAGCATCCGCGTGGCGTCTTCCGCGCGGCTGAGCTCCGAACCAAGATGCACGTCGGAGAGGATGAGCGTGTCATGAATCGCGGGACTCATCATCCAAGTTGTAGTGGAGGGATGTTACGGGGTGATGAATGACCGGTTACAATCAGGTAAACAGGTATCTCCGCAAGTAATCACCGATTGGTTACTTAGCACGGAACCCAGCCGCTAACTGCCGGAACTTCACCGACTGCCATCGCTCTATTTCTGTGCCGGAGGGACATACTCCTTGGGCAATGCACTGCCTTCGCCGAAAAAGTACTGCTCCATCTGTTTGACGATGACTTCCTGGTCCTCGCGGCGGGCAGGGTTGAGGCGGTACTCGTTGAGCAACATCTTGCAGAATTCTCCCCACGAATTCCAGGCGTCCTGGGAGACGTTCTCGTAGATCTTCTTCCCCAGTTCCGTGTCAAAAGGAGGCTCGTCGAGACCAGGGAGTTCCTTCTTTAACTTGACGCACAAGACCTTGCGCTCTGCCATGACGTTCCTCGCAGCCTTAGGAAACAAAATTATCTCATATGGAGGCTGTGGACGGACTTGTCGGGAGACTGCAGGAAAAGGGTTAGGTCGGTGGATCCTCTTATAAATCTGGACTAAGGCGCTGCTTGCACTGGAAAAACTTCGGTGGTCACTCTCCCAAAAGCGAATCGCAGAATCCATTCACTCGGTACGTCCTGGCCAGCTACCCGTGCCGGCGTAAACTCCCAGCGGCGCGCGGCTTCCACGGCCAGACGGGCAAAGTACTTGCTCGGCCCGGGAGAATCGAGTGTCGTCCCTACCACCCTGCCTGACGAATCGACAGCCACTCTCACTCTGACCCTCACTTTACCCTGAATGGTTTCTCGTGCGGTCTGCGGCACCTCGGGTAAGACTTGATGAACGACCGCACCCTGAACACGAACTCCTGTCGGCATCTTCGTTGTTCCGGCGGATTGAATCGCAGGGGAAGCCGGAGCAGTGGCGGTCGGGTGTCTCTTCTCGGAGGCTGTCTGCTTTGGCGGTCCCGGTTCCGTCGTGGCGGGTATCGGCGCCGGCGCCGGCTGGATTGCCGCCGGTTGGTTCGGCTCCGGTTGGAACGCAGGGGAAGGGGTTTCCTTAGTGTCGCTGTGGCGATTGAGTACCCTCGGGCCCGCCAACATCCCAACCAATGCCAGCCCGACCGCAACTGTCAGAATTGCGTAACGCCATTGCGCGAACTGTTCCTGCCATCCAGTAGGGCTTCGTTTTTCGGCAACGGGTGAGGCCGGTTGCAGCTGGGCTGCAATGTCGGCCACCGTCCACCGGCGCTGAGGGTCGATAGTCAGACAGTGACGTGCAATACCACGGAACCGCACGGGCAAGGACTCCGGCAGTACTGGATCCCTTTGTTCCGCCCGGTCCCGGGTAGGCAGATGCTGCGTCAGGACCTCGACCAGCGTCATGCCCAGTGACCAAACATCTGCTGCGGGTGAAACTGCATGGCGTGCCGACGCGGGCGAATCGTACGCGGTCGGCTCGCCCCGGCGGCCACTCGAATCGCCCACCGCGCGGAGCCGATCAGTCGAGATTTTTACTTGATCCGCGACCGCCATAATGTTTGACGGTTTAATGTGACTGTGCACATAACCCTTGCTGTGAACGTATGCCAGGGCGTCCAGAACGGGCCGGAGCATGTCGGGTACTTCCGCGGGCGTGAGCGGGCGGAGGGGAAGAACCTGCGACAAATCCTCTTCCGCGTACTCCATCACGACGTAGAGCAATGCCTTCCCACCCAGTTCGCAGCGGCCGGTGTGAAAAAGGCGGATCAGGTGAGGATGAGACAGCTTTGCCACCTGCCTCCAACGGGAGAGTTGGAGTTCCGCATTCTCGGCATCGGTTGGAATGAGTTTGATCGCGGCTTTGCGAGGTTCCCGCCCGCCGCGTTCCGTCAGAAACACGGCGCTGTGGTCGGAGCCACCCAAGTATTGCCGCAGGTGGAATTCCCCGCCGACGACTTGACCTTCCCATTGTTTCCAGGTCTCAGTCATTCCTGCTTCCCCACCGGTTCGCTCGCCTGCTTCAACGGTATTGTATGCGACCGGGCGTGCGTAGATGGTGGGATACTGAGTTGGGGCCGCCACTGAAATTCCTCCCGCTACTGAATAAAGACTCTGATCGAACTACCGGACCACGAAACGATACTAGAATGACTCCAAGAAGAATCGCGGGGGCCTGAAGTCTGGCCCGTGGCCTCCGGTGGCAGATGCTGTAGTGCTTTCTAACAACGTTCGCAAAGCCGTTTCCAGCCTGCGACGTTCTTCGGTGCGGAGTCCGGTAAAGCGGAACGGCTGCGAATATCCGAGGGTGGCCCGCATCGGAAACAACATTTCCGCTTTAGCCTGGACGATGGCTGAGCTTACGTGCATCGTCAGGTCCACGCTAGCTCCCTCGTCCAGCTGGGTAGAGAGTTCTAGCAGCCCTCCCGTGATGGACAGCTGACGCATGCTGGCTCGAAGCTGCCGGCCATTTTCAAGCCGTATGATGACCGGGACGGATCCCTGCAGCTTTACCCTGGGGGCACGCGGCTGAGACCGCACATGGGGGGAGGCGGACATAAGGTCTTTGGCAGTGTGGCGCGTACGGCAAACGCGCACAAGGTTACAGAAGAACTCGTACGAGGGTCGTAATGGGCGGTGACGAAAACAGTTTTCCGGACAATGCTCATTACGCCGGTACATGGGGTAACCAGAATGCTTTCACAAGTTGCGGAATTGATGTTTCTCCCGAAACAGGTAGATCTCAGGACCCCGCGAGCAACTCGCGGGCGGCACAATCCAGCAGGTCAAACGTGGGAAGTAAGTAGTTGGGATTCAGGAATCTTGGCGGAGCAAGCAGTCTCGTGCTAACCCTTCTCCGCGAGAATTCCCTGGTAACAGGGAAAAATACAGGGAATCGATCCATTTTGGCCGCAAATTCACAGCACAGGAGCCTCTATCCCATAGGCGCAAAGGGAGTTATTGGCGGAAGATCGTTGAAACGAACAGGGATTTATCAGGGGCGCATCAGGGATTTCTACTCCCGGAAAAGCAGGAACAGGCCTTCGATTGAAGAACAGGCTTCATCGGCGTTGCGACAGCGATCCGGAAACCAACCTCCAGCCGACTACCCTTTCCCCAAATACTTTCCGATTACGGTGGCGCAGGCTTCGACAAAGTCCTGTTCCGATTTAGTGAACGTGCTGGCAAAATAGCTCTCGATATCGAGCTCAGCGGCGAGCTTGTTTTTCACGAAGATGGGGACAACGATTTCAGACTTCACCAGGGGCGATCCCGGAAGATAACGCGGATCTGTGGAGACATCGTGCACGACTATGATCTGCCCGCTGCTGGCCGCGGCACCACAGAGTCCCGTGTTGAGGGGAATGCGAGCATTGGGCGTAAAGCTGCCGACGAAAGGTCCGACCAGCAGGATACCGGGGTCCGCCGGGTCGACTAGATAAAAGCCTACCCAGTTGTAGCGCGTCATCTTTTCGTGCAGACGCTGGGTGATACGCTCCATGACGGACTTGGCCGAGGGAGCGGTCATAGCGAAGTCCTGAAATTCCCGGAGAAGTTCTTGATGCACAAGCATCATGTTTAGGCCCTCATGCTACGCGTCAGAAGGCTTTGATGGCACGTTTCCCGCGGATCGAGTCGCCCGTTACAACTGCGGTCACCGAGCCGCCGCCTTGACGCTAAACTCTTGACCGGCAATGGGCGCCAGAAACGGGATGACGTAGCCCTTGACTTCGACTTTGCCCGCTTTCTTGGCCTCAACCACGAGGTCATACTTGAACTCACCCCGACGGAAGGCTTCGTCGCTCAAGCGGAAGACCAGCATCTCGTTCCTTGAACTGCGCAACGAGATCTGTTCTGGCGTCACATTCTTGACGACGAGGAGGATTTCTCCCCCTATTTTCTCCTCGCGTTTCTCTTTGGGCTCTCCCTTTTCGTTGGCTTCAGGCTTCGCTTCCTCCTCGCGCTCTTCCTGCGCCTCGCGATTTCCCTGGGGCAGCTGGAATTCAGGAATGAACTGGCGAGCTTGCGCAAGATTGGTTGCAGGGAAGTTGCCCGGCCGCCACTCCGGATCTGGTATGTGCCCCGGACCATCCAACGTCGGGAACATGATTAGGGTTTGGCCTGCTGTCAACTCGCGGTAGTTATTCCGGATGAAGAATTCGCCTACCACCACGGGAAGTGCGACTATCTTTGATCCTTCGGCAGATCCTTCCACAAGGAACAACGGTCGTGCTCCCGGCTCGGTGAGCTCCGGGATGCTGATGTAGGCTGTATCGGTGGTTTCGGCCACGATCGTCGCCGGGCGGTCTTGGAAGGCCGCGAATGTCTTGCTGCTGTCGCCGTTGAACGGCCCGCTCACCATGCAGAGCCCGCCCTTTAAGCAGAGCGCCGCCGCGTGGAACGATTTCAGTGATCGCGGCTTCTCTACTGGGTGTTGGGGGAAGGTCAGCGTTTTCGAAACGGAATGAGCAGGGTTGCCGGCTTGCCTGAAGGTTATGTTCAACCCGGAGCCGCCGCGTGGAACCACCAGGGTAATTGGCCCATCGGCACGCTGTGGCTTTTCGCCGGTTGCCTCGAACCACCAACCCGACAACCGTGACGCTTCGCCGGCGGACTCGAATGGCACCGCTACGCGCGTGACCGTGACTTCCGGCGTTTCGTCATATTGGTCCGGATTTGCCACTACTGTCCCGGATACCCGCTCACCGGGACGAAGCTGCGCAGGGAGAACCAGTCCCGCCTCTTGCTGTACCGTGGTGATGGGTGGGTGGACCGGAGTCGCAGGCTGCATGTGCCCGATCTTCTGTTCCCGACGGGCCGTTTTTCGCGCGGCCTCGAGATTGTGCATCACCTCGTCGTAAGTGAACTTCTTTACCTCCTCCGCTTCACCGCTCTCCTCCTCGCCCGCAGGGCACTCGACAGCTCGGTAGTCGTGCGCAGCAATGCTCCATTCGGAGCAGCGATACACTCCAGTCCAGGGATCGTGCGTCAATTTGTGGCCGGC
>JBGQBN010000019.1:0-63610 GCA_041494805.1 Terriglobia bacterium
CCACCCGTTCCCATCCCGAACACGGAAGTTAAGCCCCGCAGGGCCGATTGTACTGCACGCGAAAGTGTGTGGGAGAGTAGGTCATTGCCGGCATTAAATCAAAGGCCACGTTCAGAAATGAGCGTGGCCTTTTCCGTTTGGGGTTCTTGAGGCACTACGCTACTGGTCGTTGTCGTTGTCCTCGCCATTTTCACTCGGCGTGGCGTCTATTTCGGGAAGCTCCTCGGTTCCTCTTCCGTCAATTACGGCACTAAAATCGAGCAGTTCTTGTGACAGTCTCTCAGCGCTCAGTCGCTGGTCTTGTCTTGCTACAAGTATGTTGGCGATTAGTCGGCGTTGCTCATTGACGTCCTCAGGGAATGCGATCTCAAGCACCTCAAAATCATTGCCCTGCGTTCGCCGTCGATTACTGTGCCCGGTTGTGATTGCCCGAAACGCACGCTGATAGTACCTGCTTCGTAAAAGGCACTGCAGGAAATCTACGTCTAGTCGTCGATCCGTTATCTCATAAATCGGGAATTCTTTGGTCACCAGGCCACTGTCAAAACTGTCGGGGACTACTGCAATACAGCCCTTCCAGAGATCTATAGACGAGTAAACGACGTCACCTGCTCTTGCTGCATACCAGTCGGCTGGCATGTCCTCGAAATATGAGCCTAACCATTCAGGTGGGTTATTCCCCTTTCCAGCCTCCCGCAAGCGAATCTCTCCAGTCTGCGAGATCGTCATCACCTTGAACATCTGATCGGGTTGGTCTTCTGGCGCTGCAAGTTCTGTACGGCGGCGCATCACCGTGGAGATAGGTACGCGCACCCACCCCTGCGGCACGCCCCGAGCTGCTTCTCGCTTAAAGAGATAGTACTTGGGATCCAGACGATTGCTATCATGCGCAGACCATAGTTCCTCGAATGTGAGAGAGGTGCAATCCGGCCGAGTTCGACCTTGATAGGTATTCGGGCTTGTAAGAAAGATCCGCCATTCGCCAAGGATGGTTCCGCCTTGGTCTTCTGATAGCCCATCATCTGGACTGGGTGTATACAGCTCATTATTTTGCGATGGCGCCCCTGTCGGCGAATACCCGACCCAGTTCGCCTCGGCGAGGAAGATACGGTAATTTAGACCGGCCTGGGAAACAGCGATTCGGATTGAGTTGCTCTCACTCTCACCCGCTTCCTGTGCAACTTGGTATTCATGCTCGAAGTTGCGCTTCTCAAGTCGCGTGAACTTCTTGAAGAAAAGTATGGATGTCTTGTTCTGAGCCCCCGACTTCCGGAAGGCATAGTCAGGTAGTGAGACGATGGCCTCAATCCGACCGCTGCTGGCGACCAGGCGCCGAGTTCGGGGGCAGTTGGATTGCTCGCCTTGATTGTTAAGTAGACCATCGGGAACAACAAGCCCAAGCCTTCCGCCCGGCTCCAAGAAATCAATGGAGCGCTCCAAAATCACCTGTTCCGAATCGACTTTCTTTCGGCCGGAGGCGACACGGAAGTTTTCAAGGTGATTTGCGCCCAACTTGTCCTCGTCGCCTTCCTCGACATCATCCCCAAAGGGTGGGTTTCCAACCACAACGGTAAAACGCTCCCGCGGAGGGCTAAGTCTAGGGTTTACAAAAACAGAATCGAGGCATGATCGATTCCCTTCGATGTTGGTGTGCCCGTCGTGGTGCAGCATGAGGTTGATCTTGCAGATGCGAGCCAGAATCTCGTGCACCTCAATACCGAAGACGTTTTGCAACGCGAAGTCAATCTTTCGGCGCTGGATATTATCCGCAGGTTGTCCTGCAAATTCGCGATCAATTCTGTGCCAGGTTTGAAGAAGCGCTTCGAGCAAGAAACCGCCGCTCCCCGCTGTGGGATCAAGCACGTAGTCGTTCTGGGCAACATCGAGAATGCCGACAGTAAATCTTGCCAACTGTCGCATCGTGAAATACTGCCCAAGTCCTCCACGAAACACCGCACCAAAGAATTGCTCGAATGCTCGCCCGATCGAGTCGATGTCAGTGCGGGTGAAGCTTGCGTCTTGTAGGGTTCGAACGACCTCCGCAATCTTCGTGTCGGGTAAGTTAATTCGCACACCATTCGAGAATATGGTTGGATCTTCCCGACACGCCTGACTGAATAACACGTGAATACGATTTGCTATAGCCGCGATTGTTTCATTCGTCCCCACTTGAAAGCGCCTAGGTTGCCCCGTCGGCGTAGTACGTTCATCGATGACCTTGGCGAATAGCAGCTTGCTCCACTCGTCAAATGCAGTGAGAGGGTCCCTTCTTCCGCCAGCCCAAATGATCGAATGTGCCCTTCGAATCTTTGTTTCAAGCGTGGCAGACCGCACAGCCGCGATGTCGTTTTGCTCCCCTGCGATATGAGCGTAAACAGGAACGTGTCCATATTGGCGAGGCAGTGCGCCTCGTTCTCCCAATCGGTTCGCTTCGCGCTCAGTTGCCGGATGGTTGGCCACATCATAGAGACAAGAGAATCCGTATTCGTCGTAGAGTCCTAAAGGGGAGCGAAGAGAATTGCAATTTCCAAAGAGTTGCTCAATCGCCTGTGTACGAGCTTGCCTGCGCTGTGCGTCTGCCTTGTTTTCAACAATCAAGTATGGCTGCCGACATCCATCGTCGGAATAGACCACGATGTCAGCGTAGTCTGATGGCGTTCGCCGCGGGACGGTCACTTCCGTGCGCATTCGATTTGCCGGATAGTCGCGTTCGATAATCAACCACGCGAGAGCGTGACAGCGAACCCACTCTTCGGGATCTGTCCAGTCGTAAGAGCGTTCCTGATTCAGAAAGTAGGTGACGCGATTATCAGAAACCCGCACGATTCCCCGGCTCGCCGCTTCTGCGACGCAGGGAATAGCGAGAACATCCTCGGCTGTTCTGATTGGCATGAGTGAATAGCATTCTACTGCTTCGTCATCGGTGACGTAAGTCTGTTCCGCTGTACTGGAAGGTGTCAACGCGAAGTCCGGAAATACGAGCTGTGGATAAAAGGTGGACGACATTTGCGGTAGGTGCTGTTCCGAAACCTGTACAGCAGACTACCGCCCAAGGGAGGTTTTGTGTTCTCTGCACCCCTCGCACTTTGGTCTCGGGTAGTCCACTATCGGGAAGGCTGTTTGGAGCAGCAGACGAGTGGGTATCATATTGAAGCTCCGGTTTGGCACCTCAATGTCGGCTCATCGCATCCTGGAACTGTTGAGGGTTCCAAGGGTTAGGCTTCTTCGCGCACATTTTTGTGCCTCTGATCGCGCTGGTTGCGGTGGCGGTCATCCAGTTTGACAAGAACACTCCCATCCCAGCGCAGGTGGCGGAGGGCGGCACTGACTTGTGCATCTTGGCCATCGGCGCCACGGGCAGCATGTTCATCAATCCCAAGCTGCACGAGAAATTCGGACCCGAGTGGATGGTGTTGATCTGCATCATCATTGTCCTCGCGACCGTGACCCTGGCGGGCGCGTCCATTCACGTGAATCGCTCGCAGATGGGCCAGCGGGAACGCGCAAAGACGAATTGCTTTCTCGGCATCTTTGCGATAAGTTTGATCTGTGGGATCGTGATTTGGGGAGCAAGTTAAATGGAAGTGCTTAAGATAGTGTCGCTTACGTTAGCCATTAGCCTGGGGATTGCGGCTGTGGGGACGCTGGTGGTCAGTTTAGGCATGGATCCGCTGGAGCGCCTGCGCCAGCGGTGGGTTGCGCGCGCGAGCGAAGCCGTCAAGATCGTACACGCCTGAGACGAGGACATTCCCGCAGGGCCGTTTCCTTTTTCTGCGACCATTTTAGAAGATCGACAGCAACACCTAAACCAGGATCAACCTCAAAACTAAGATCAAAGGCAGCGGACAGGGGTGTCCGCTCTACACGGGTGATCGTTGCTGTTTTGCAGAGGAGTTGATCAGGCCTCTTTCTTGACTTCGTGGATCTTGGTCGCGGGTTGGTAGATTCCCGGAACTGAGCGGGATGCAATCGCCAGACGGTTCCAGGCATTGATGACGGCGACGGCGAGAGTCAGATCGGCCAATTCCTTTTCGCTGAAGTGCTGGCGAACTTCCTCGTACACCTGGTCGGGCGCGTGGCCGTCGGTGATACGAGTGACTGCCTCCGTCCAGGCCAAAGCGGCACGTTCGCGGTCGGTATAAAACGGGCCCTCGCGCCAGGCATCGAGCGAGTACAGACGTTGCTCGGTTTCTCCGATGGCGCGCAGATCTTTCCAGTGCATGTCGATGCAATACGCGCAGCCGTTGATTTGCGAAGCGCGCAATTTTATTAAGTGAAGGAGAGGAAGTTCGAGGCCGGATTGATGAAGGTACGCTTCCAGGCCAAGCATGGCTTTGTAGCCGTCTGGAGCAACTTTTGCGCCATCGATTCGGGGTTGCATAGAGCCTCCATTCTTGGGGTCTACCTGTTTCGATTACGGTGGGTGGCGATCGATCCAGGTTTTGTGTTGAGGCTCACGCGATGCTTTCCGTTTTCATTCACTCCTTTTGGGTGCAGAGGCTCAATCTCTCTCACGGAGTATCGCTGCGATCACGCGAGGACTGCGGCGGCCGTGCAGCACGGCGATCACGATGAGTGGCTTCTCGTCCGGGGCGTAGGCGATCACGTAGTCTCGCACTGATTGAAACCGCAGTGGCCGCGAGGTTAGGTCGGGACGGCTGTGGCCCTGGTGAGGAAAGGCCACGAGCGAGCGGATCGATTGGAAGACTTCTTCGCGCACACGGTCGGCGGCGTCGAGGTTATCAGCAGCGATGTACTCCCAGATTTCGTCGAGGTCTGCGTAGGCCTCCGGGTGGAGGACAAATGCGCTCATGAACGAGGGGCGCGACGGGCATCATTCTTGCTTTTGCGGCGGAGGCGGGCAAAGGCTTCTTCACCATCAACGGGCTTCACGCGGCCGCTCTTGAGGTCATCGTAGCGGCGATCAAGCATTTCGCGCGCCTGGGCCAGTTCTTGTAGATATCCGGCCATCGCGTCCTCGACGAGGTCGTCGGGGGCGCGCCCGGTTTTGGCGGCGAGTTCTTGAAGGCGGGACTCGGTTTCCGGCCGAAAATTTACTTTCACAACTGTTAGTGTAGATAGGCGTACTGGCCGTGTCAAAGACATTGCCGGGGCGGTGTGCTCCAACCGTTCAGTCGATTTCTGACAGGTCTTGAGAAAGAGTGGGCCATCGCCGGTGATAAGTATCTGCCCCACAGCAAAGTTTCCCGTTTTGGGAAAGATTCCGTGATTGGGCGCGATTTGGCTTGACGTGGAATTGCGAGATTGGGGATCATTTTCATATAGCTGGGTTGGCTGAAGAAGCCCCTTCGGACGGGATCGTCCGAAGGGGTTTTTGCGTCTGGGGTGGATAGGGATGCGAGCCAAAATGGATGCGAGCCAAACGCGCGAGTATTGCCTCGCAAAGTACGCGAGGCATCGCGCGGCTCGCTCAGGTCCTTCGGCGACGAAACAGCCGTCGCCTCAGGATGACAATTGAACGGGGTCTGGAAAGGGAGTGAATGGGTAATGGGCGTGAATGTGGTGGTTGGGGATTTGATGGCGATGGCGGAGGTTGGGTGGTTGTGGGCCGAGGCTGGGGGCAGACAGAAGAAGGCAGCGACGGCGGAGCGGACGGGAAAGCGGCTTGGGGAGATGGCGGAGGCGGCGTTTTTGGCGAAGGCGTCATGCTTGGGATTCGGTGTGGCCAAGACGTGGGGCGACAGCGACCGGTATGACTTTATCGTGGACACGGCCGGGAAGAGGTGGAGGGTACAGGTGAAGTCGGCGCATCGGGCAGGCCAAGACGGCGGATACAGCTTCCACGCGCACGGCCACTCGCTAAAGGCGTACGAGGAGGAAGAGATTGACGCGCTAGTGGCTTACGTTGTGCCGGAGAATGCCTGGTATGTGTTTCCGGTGAAAGTGTTCCGGCGGCTGCGGTCGATGAAGCTGTTTCCCGGAAGCCAGAGGAAGAGGTCGAAGTTTGAGAAGTACCGCGAGGCCTGGTGGATCCTGCAGGGAGGAAAATAGATGTTCCTGGCATTCATTAAGGCCACGTTCAGAAATGAGCGTGGCCTTTTCCGTTGTTACCCGTGCTCATCCAGGGTTAGCGGCTGGGCAGGGGGGCGCGCATCAGGTGCACGTCATCAACCCAGACTCGTCCCTTTCCCTGCACCACGAGGTTGAGCCGAATCAGGTCCGGCTTTTGTTCTGCCTGCAGGAAGAAAGGAGTGGCGACCGTCATCCAGCTCATGGTGCCGGTGATGGGACGATCCAGGCCGCGAGAGAAAAACTCTCCCTTGCCAGGAACGCGGACCCACATTTCCAGGTAGGCCTTTCCGTCGAGGTTCTGCGATTGCAGACTAGCCTGGTAAATTAACGTCGCGTTCTCGACGCTGATGTCGGTGACCTCAAATAGCGGCACCGTCAGCGGCTGGTTGGTGTCCACTCGCAAAGAACCCTTGCTGTCAGCTGATGTCTGCGGGTCGAAGCTGACCCCCGTGGTGGCGCGGACGCCCTCGAGGCTGTCCAGAGCAAAGTGCTTCAACTCGACCGGCGGCGCGGGCGATTGCTGCGAGCTGGTGCAGGCAGTCATTGCCAGCACAATGACCAAGGCTAGGAATCGGTGCTTCATGGTTACTCCTTCCGGATTCGTCAGTTGGCGCGGCAGGGGAGACGCCGCTAGCTGATGGAATCACGGTTTCTTGAGCGATTCCAGTTACGAAAGAGTTTCTATGACGGCGGCATTGGAACCTGATTAAGAAGGATTGTAGGAAGCCCCATCTTTCCCGACATCTGGGTCTTCCCCTCGGCTGGACCTGAGAGCTGTGTGCAGTAGAGAGGCCACGCTCAGAAACGAGCGTGGCCTTTGTCGCAGCGCTGCAACCTACTGGTTGTTCTCATCGGCGGGAGCAGTTGGTGCCTGGGCAGCTACTTCGGGAACGGTCTTTTCTGGAACCGCGACGGACTTGATCTTCACCGTGGAAAGGATCCAGTTCAGCTTGCGGAATACCTGGTCGCGATCTACCGGTTTGGTTCCGTCCACTTTAGCTCCGTCCACCGCGCCATCTCCGATAGTTTCCAGTCCCAGGGCGAATTCGTAGCACATTCCATTCTGGAAGACGTGATAGTACTTGGCATCGGCTTGGTTGGTCGCGTCTCCGGTAGTGCCTTCGATGGTATTGAACTCAGTCGCGCCGAGTTTCGCCTTCGAGGTTAGGTCGGGTGATGCGGTGGTTGGTTCATCCTCTGGATTGCCGGCTTCGGGGAAGGCGAATTGTTCGCATTGTTCGGAGGTCAGCTTCGGGTTCACGCTTACATTGAAAAATGCGGAGCTGAAGTCTGTGCCTGGGTACAAACGGCGGGGCAGCTCGACCGCGGTGAGCGTGGTTCCGCCGGGTTGAACGAAATTCATTTCAACCGGTCCCAAGCCGGGCCACTCCAGGTTTGCCTTCTCGCCTTCCTTCAGGCTGTAATGCTTGGGGTAGCGGAAGGAGATTCCATATTCAGGATTGGTGTAGGCAGATACCTTTCGTTGCCTGGAGCTTTTCGTCCGCGGCTTGGCTGCCGGAGCCGGAGTGGATGGTGCGGTGGGAGGGGTCGAGACGAGCGGAGCCGGCTGAGGGGAGGGGGTCTGATTTGACGTGGTGACACTTCCGGACGAGCCGGTCCCTTTCGAGCAGCTACTGGTTTGTAACAAGAAAACTGCCAGCAGCGAGGTCGCGATCAACGAGCCCACGAAGGCTGCGTTTTTCTGCTGGCTACTGAACTTCTGTGCGCTAGAGCGAGGGCGCTGGTCTGCCCCTGAGATGTTTCCTGCTGATTTTCCCTGCAAATTGAGTTGTGTTAGCTGAGCCATATTTATCTCCTAGTCTGGTTCTCCCAGTCGGAGACGGTAGAAGCACGATGGCAGCCATTGGAAAATCGCTGATTCCACGATGCTTAGAGAAAGATCCGATCAGGAAGAGCGTGGCATGCGGGACACGGTGTGGTGGGACGGACACGTCTTGGCCCTGCACGAGGGTAATCTCGCGATGTCCAGGCTTTGGATATAGCATTTCAGGCTAGACCTCGGTTTCTGAGTCCGCGAGTGAGGCTTGCCATGCTCCAGAACACCATGCGCCAGAACTACATGCTCCAGAGCTACAAAATCGCGATCCTTCTTAGTAGTTTGCTTAGTAATTTGTTGATGGGCACAGCCGGCTATGGCCAGTCGCTGGGTGACGTGGCCCGCCAGCAGCGCCAGAAGCAACAGGCAAAAAAAGCCGATGCTTCGCGCAAAGTTATTACGAACGAAGATATTCCCGAACATCCTGAGTCCGCGTCCGAGGCAGAAACAGCCTCTGGTACTTCCGGTAGTGACAGCGAAGGTGGGGACTCTTCTTTCCGATCCGCGTCCGAGGTGGCGAAGTCAGGGGAACAGTGGAAGGCCGCGATACAGGCGCAGAAGAGTGCGATTGCAAACTTTCAGAGTCAGCTGGACAAGCTCAATGACTCCATCCATTTTGTCGAGGCCAATCGCTACAGTAATGGTGTGCAGTACAACCAGCACCAGCTGAAAAAGAAGCAGGAAGCGGAGCGGGCGCAAAAGCAACTGGACGAACAGAAGAAAAAGCTTGCAGACATGCAGGAAACCGCGCGCAAAGCGGGGTTTGGCAGTTCGGTTTACGACCCGTAGGGTTTTGCTCCACTTGGACGGGCGAGTCGCCCGCCCCCACACGATCAGAATCAGTCACCCTCACTGGAAATCTTCACGTTGCATGCGATCTGAGCGCAGTTTATAGTCGGCGTGCTGCTCCGGAGCATGCCATGAGACATCTCCTGAATTGGGCGCTAAGCGCGCTCGCCGTCTGGATCGTCGCCCACGTAATTTCCGGCTTTCATGTGAGCGGGCCGGTGGCGGCGCTGATTGCCGCGCTGGTAATCGGCTTCGTGAATGCCACACTGGGCATGTTCCTGAAGATCGTTACCTTTCCTCTGACTTTACTTTCGCTGGGGATTTTCTGGTTGGTTATCAACGCTGCCATGATTGAGCTGGCTTCGGCCATTGTGCCGGGCTTCCATGTGGACACGTTTGCGGCGGCGTTCTGGGGAGCGATTGTACTGAGTCTGGTCAACATGTTCTTCCGCTGGCTGGTGGGGGCGGGCAAAGAGCGGGGCTAGGGAGCACTCAGCATGCAGCGCGGGGCAGTTCGTTCGGAGCCCGCGCTTCCATTCAACGCGCGGGGCTATAAGCACGCCGAAATTTCTCAGGAGAACCTAATGGCGATCACACGGAGAGATGCGATTGTGTCTGCGGGTGCACTGGCGGCGGCCAGGATGTTTGTGGTTTCAGTGCAAGGCCAGAGCAGTGCGGGGAAAGAGGCATCGGTCGCGATGTCCGGCGGCGTTGAACCTGCGTGCCTGACGGATTTTGAGCCACTGGCGCAAGAGCGGATGTCCCACATGGCGTGGGAATATATCAACAGCGCCGCAGCCGATGAACTCACTGTGCGCTGGAACCGGGAGGCTTACCAGCGGATCCGGCTCAAACCGCGCGTTCTGGTGGATGTTTCGGAGCTGGACACGCGGGTCACGCTGTTCGGGCAGGAACATGCCTTCCCTATCCTGCTTGCACCCACGGCTTACCACAGGCTGGCCCACCCGGATGGCGAGCTGGCCACGGCGCGAGGTGCGGGCGCGGCCGGAGCGACCATGGTGATCAGCTCGTTTGCGACCACCGGGGTGGAAGACATTGCCCACGTTGCAAAGAGTCCTTTGTGGTTCCAGCTTTATGCTCAGACTGATCATGGCTTCACGCGGGATCTGGTGCAGCGTGCCGAAGCTGCCGGGTGTCGCGCTCTGTGTCTTACCGTGGATACGCCCGTGGCCGGGGCGCGTAACCGCGAGGCACGGGTCGATTTTGAATTGCCGCCGGGATTGAGTCTGCCCAACTTAAGGGGACTTAAGGCAGCCAGTGGCGGGGCGAGCCATCGTCCGGCGGAGCTGGAAATATTCAGCAGCATTCTAGATCCGGCTTTGAGCTGGAAGGACATCGAATGGCTGCGGTCGTTCGCCAGGATTCCGTTGCTGGTGAAGGGCGTGCTCAATCCGGAGGATGCGGACCGCGCGGTCAAGGCCGGGGTCGCGGGCATCGTTGTTTCTAATCATGGCGGGCGAAATCTGGATACGGTGCCGGCCACTGCAGACGCCCTGCCGTTGGTCGCGGAGAAGGTGGCGGGCCGGGTGCCGATTCTCGTAGATGGCGGCATCCGGCGCGGAACCGATGTGCTCAAGGCGCTGGCACTGGGAGCGAACGCCGTGCTGATTGGCCGACCCTACCTCTACGGGCTGGGCGCGGGTGGCGAGGCTGGGGTCACGAAGGTGGTCAATATTCTGCGCCGCGAATTTGAGATGGCTATGGCGCTGACGGGAAGAACCAGCATCGCTGGGATCGACCGATCTGTGCTTTGGTCGTAAGTCCAGGCTATCGAGAAACATTCAGGTCTCAGTGGCTGGATTCTTTCGCGGTTTCATCGCCTCCCACTCCTGGTCGGTGAGAAGGCGTCCCAACGACGTGAACTCACCGGCGCCCTGAAGCCATTCTCCTCCGTCCATCACGACGACCTCACCGTTGATGTAGCCGGAGCCGTCGCTTACCAGGAATGCGGCGAGGTTGGCGAATTCTTCTACTGTGCCAAAACGACGTAGAGGATTGCGCTCGAGGGCGAACTTCTCCAGTTCGGGACGAGGTAGCAGGCGGGAGAACGCTCCTTCGGTGGGAATCGGGCCGGGGGCGATCGCGTTCATGCGGATGCTTCGATTGCCCCATTCCACAGCCAGGCTGCGAGTGAGTGCTTCCACTCCGGCTTTGGAGACAGCGGAGGGAACCACGTAGGCGGAGCCTGTCCTGGTGTATGTGGTCGTGATGTTCAAGACAACGGCGGGGTGCTTGGCCTTGAGCCAGCGGCGTCCGCAGGCCATGGTGACGTTGATCGTGCCGACGAGCACGATGCCGATGACCGCTTCAAAGGCGCGAGGGGAGAGTTCTTCGGTTCGGGCCAGGAAATTTCCGGCGGCGTTGTTGACCAGGATGTCGAGTGGGCCTTCTTTCCAGATGGCTTCGATCATTTCTTCCACGGCCTGCGCGTTCCTGACGTCGCACGGGAATGAGTGGATGGTGGCTTTCGTCGCGCGGCCTAGTTCGGCTTCGGTTTCTTTCAGGACTTCTTTGCGGCGGCCACAAATGTAGACCGTGGCGCCGAGTTCCAGGAAACGCCTAGCCGTGCCCTTGCCCAGGCCGGTGCCACCGCCGGTTATGAGAACGCGTTTATCGTGCAGCAGATTGTTTTGGAACATCGGGTCCGCCTTGATCGAATGACTTAGGGTGATTGTAACGGGCGATTGCTCTGCGTAGGATCGGTTCTTCGGTGGGAGCGGGGGCAGGGATGCCCCCGCCACAGCCGGCGGGACCCTTCGACTCCGCTCAGGGCAGGCAGCCGGCGCTACGGGTCACACGCCACGCGGAAACCGTAGTCGGCGTAGTGGAATTCGGGAGGGATGCTGGAGCGGGCGGCGCAGCGTGTGACTTTGATGTGGTGGCGCCAGGAGCCTCCCCGGGAAACGCGGCGCTTGCCTGCTTGTGGGCCGCGTGGGTTGCGTTCGGGAGAAATGGCGTAGTAGTCGGGTTGGTAGCAATCGCTGCACCACTCGTGCACGTTTTCGCAGATGTCATACAGGCCGAATGCATTGGGCGCGTATCGTGCTACCGGCTCGGAGCCGGTCTTCCAGCGCTTCTGGTAATCGGGAAGGGATTCAGGCGGGGCGTCACCCCAGGGGAAAAGTTTGCCTTCGGCTCCGCTGCGGGCGGCGCGCTCCCACTCGGCCTCTGTGGGCAGGCGATAATTGCGACCGGTGCTGGTGCTGAGCCACTCGCAGTATTTCACGGCTTCGAACCACGAGACTGCGACTACCGGCTGGTCGGGATGATTGAAGTTGGGATCGTCCCAGAAGGGTGGTGGGGTAATCCCTGTGGCGCGGAGAAAACTCGCGTAGTCGGCATTGGTTACCTGGCGGGGGGCGAGTAGAAAGCCATCTACCCAGACGCGATGGACAGGACGTTCGTTGTCTTGACCGGTGTCGGAGCCCATGGAGAACCAGCCTTTGGGGATTTCGACGAGGGTGGGCTCGGGTTGGGGATCTGCGGGCATCAGTCGTCAGGATAAACCACGATGCTCTTTCGAGCTGCGCTCGGCGGGACAGGTGAGGCACCTGTCCCTACGTGGTTCGTGCAGGGTTCCCTTGGGCTAGGGGCGGAGTTTCGAAACTACCGTCGCTATGTCGTTTTCCTGAAATATCCTGATGCCGGCGATGCCGGCGGCGCCAGCCTGGAGGCAGGCGCCGGCATTCTCCACTGTTATGCCGCCTAGAGCTAGCACGGGAATTTTCGTCTGGCTGGCTTCGTGCAGGGCGTCGAGACCGCGGGCGTTTGCTGCGTTCTTTTTCTCGAACACGGGAGCAAAGACGGTGAAATCGGCGCCTTCGGCAGCCGCGCGAGCAACCTCGGCTGGAGAGTGGCAGGAGACTCCAACTGTCGCGCGTGCGGGGGCGCCCGGGCCACACTTCCAGAGGGCGTGCACGTCGCTGGGGGAGACGTCTTGGGAGCGCAGATGCACGCCGTCGGCGCCGCTGGCGATGGCGACGTCAGTGCGGGAGTTGATTAGAACGGCAGTTCCCGGTTGCCGGTTCCCGGTGCTCAGTTGATTCTCTTGAACTGCGCGGACGGCGGCGCGGGCTAGGGACTCCAGTTCACGGAGGGGAATATCTTTCTCGCGCAACTGGATGTAATCCACACCGGCGCGGGCGGCCTCGGCAATCTTGTCCAGGAGGCGACGGCGGCGGGCGGCTTCGTCGCCGGGAAACTGGGTGCGGTCGGTGATGTAATAAAGAAGCAATTACGGGTTCGTCTTGGCGATTTCGGGTAGTGTGGCTCCGGCGCGCTTGGGTTGCTCACCGAGATGGTATCGGGTCAGACCGTCGCGCAAGAATTCGAAGCCTTCCTGGGGTGAGTCCACCATCTTGAACAGATCAAGGTCCTCGGACGAGATGGTGCCGGCGTCCACCAGGGCCTGGAAGTTCACCACCCGGTTCCAGTATTCGCGGCCGTAGATGACGACCAATATCTTCTTGGCCAGTTTTTGCGTCTGGGCCAGAGTGAGGATTTCGAATAATTCGTCCAGCGTTCCGTAGCCGCCGGGAAAGATCACCAGCGCTTTGGACAGGTAGGCGAACCAGAATTTGCGCATGAAGAAGTAGTGGAACTCGAAATTCAGCGAGGGCGTAATGTAGGGATTCGGGTTCTGCTCAAAAGGCAAATTTATATTCAGACCAATGGTCTTGCCACCGGCTTCGTGGGCGCCCAGGTTGGCGGCTTCCATGATGCCGGGGCCGCCGCCGGTGGTGACGACGAAGCGCCGCCGCCGGGCGGGGATCTGGATGGACCACTTGGTGAGCAGGTAGGCCAGGCGGCGGGCATCTTCGTAGTAACGCGCGGTGTCCACAGCGGCCAGCGCCTGCTTCCGGCCGGTGGTGGGCTGGGCGGCGGATGCCGGGGAACTGATTCCATCCAGTTCCTTCAGATTTTTCAGGGCGTCGGAGTGGTTGTGAAAGCGGGCTGAGCCGAAAAACACTACCGTGTCCTGGATCTGTTCCCGGCGGAAGCGCGCGAGTGGTTCACTGTACTCGGCCAGCATGCGCAGGATGCGCCCATCCGGGCTCTTGAGAAAAGGTTCGTTCTGATAGGCCAGAGGGGCAGGCTTCATTTTACTTTCGCTCATGATGGCGCTGTCTTTCCATGGACGGTGTAACGGTCAATGATCCAGCATACTCAAGGTAGAGACGGGGGAAAACTGCAATCAACACTCCTGGTGGTTACTTCAGGGTCTCTTGTCTTCGTGGTAGTGAACCGCTTCCCAGAATCCGATCCAGATGTCGAGTACTCCCAGGCCACTGCAGACGCCACGCACAAAACCGTTGGCTACGAATTCGCGGAGCGCGGGGTAAGCCAACAGCAGATGGTTGTCGGTCCACTCGGGTCGCCAGGGCAGAATGACCAGAAACACACCTACGGTGGCGCAGACGAAGACGAACATCAACACCGAAAGCCGGCGAAGCCAGAGTTCGACACCGGCATAGCGGCTTCCTTCGGGCTGCAGCGCGGCGGTGGAACTGCCCGCCCCCTCCGAAGATGGCAGCTTTGCTCCGAGAGAACTGGGAGGAATCTGGTGCAGGGGGGAGTTGGGATCCGCCGTCAAGCTGCGCTCTCCAAGCTTGCCAGCGGTTTGGAAGCCCGGGGTTCCGCCGCGCACGCCCATAGTTTCTGATGGAGACCCATCGGGTCATTCTACGACTTGAGGGCCTTAATGCGCTCGGACACATCACGGTAGTCAATGTTGCTGCCGTACACCTCCATAAAATGAGTCAGCGCCGCAGGCTTGTTCGCGGCGGTTTCATAGGAGGTTGCCAGCTCGTAGTGCAAGGCAGTACGGGTTTCGGCGTCCAGCTCGGGCAGCTTCAATGCCTGTTCATACCAGCGGATGGCTGCTTCTGGGACGCCTTTATCGAGGAAACACTGGGCGAGCCAAGTGTAAGTCTGCATGACTTGCGGGAAGGAATGGCCCTGCTCCACGGCCTGGCATACTTTCTGCAACTCTCCGATAGCTTCGTCGAGCAACCCCATTTCGCGGAAAGCGACACCGAGGTTGTAATGCGTTTCAGGATCCTCGTCGGTGGTGGCGGCATCCTCTTCGAGTTCGTGTTTCAACTCTCCGAACATGTCGGCGAGGTCGACACCTGCTCCGGCATCGAACTTCGGAGTGGCGGCCGCGGCTGCGGGCGTCAGTGGCCGGATGGGCGTCGGCTGGTAAGTGAAAGTTGGAGATGCAGCGGCCGGCTCCTTGGCCGTTGCCGGTGCGGCTGCGGCGCCGGTGGCGGACGGAACCGCTGCCTTGCTGGCTCGAGGAGCGCTCGCGGCTATGCCGATTTCTGGTTGCGCTGATAACGGCTGGGGTTTTGCCTTGCGTTTGGGAGGAGCAGGTGGCTCGGCCTGCGGAGCAGGGGCTTCGGGAAGGAAACTGTCACCCAGCGAAGCTTCCAGGTCGGCCACAAACTCGCCCAGTGCACCGGCCTGGGCTGGCTCGGCGGTGGCTTGGGCGTATTCCACGGTCTCGGGTTCGGGTTGTGGCTTCGCGGCGGCGGGAACTTTTCGGCTGGGAGGCGCGGGCGTGAAGCCTTCTCCTAGCGAAGATTCGAGATCGGAGACAAACTCATTCAGCGCGCCAGCCTTGGATTGAGGCGGCGCCTCTGCCGCTAGTGCTTCGGGAACAACTTCCACCTCTTCAATGGAGATTTCCTCGGCGGCTTCGGCAGCGGACGAAGCCTTCGCGGTGGCAGCCTCGATCTCTCCGCGCATCGCCGCCAGTTGGGCTGCGCCCGGTTTCAGCTGCTCCAGCTTGGCCATGGCGGTGCGGGCCTGTTCGCCCATGGAATGCGCCAGGTAAAAACGGATCTCTTCGATGGTCTCGGCGACGGCGGCTTCGCGACCCGCCCGCTTCTTATCAAGCGGCGTAACTTCAACCGCCTTATCCTCCCGGGCGGTAGCCGATGCAGGTTCCTCCGCAAGCGTGCCTTCCCACTCCGCGGAAAGATCTATTTCGGGCTCGCCAGCGGCGGGCTGGACGTCGAACTCCGCGTGCTCGGTTGGAGATGGCGCTTTCGTGGACGAGGCCGAAGCCGAAGCGTGGAAGAACAAACCACTCGCGGCCGCCGGTGGAGCAGAGGCGGGGGCGGAGTGGTCAACCGGCTCCGAGTAAACAACCGGCCCGGCAGGAGCATCGACTTCGGGTTCCACATGCAGCTCTACCAGTATGCCTTCGCTGGGTTCCGCCGAAGCGGCGGAAGCACGCTCCTCGTAGTTGCTGGCTAATTCGCCGTAGCGGGTGGCCTCATCAGGGTGTCCGGCATCGTGGTAGATGCTCTCCAGGGCGTGGCAGCAAACAGCAGCTTCCGCGAACCGGCCGGCCCGGGTGTGCAGGGCGGCTAGACGCTGGTTCAGGCGCAAATCTTGAGGTGCTTTGGGCAGCACGGAGAGCAAAGGTCCGAGAGCCTTGGCCGGCATGTTGTACGAAACGAAAAGCTCGGCATCGGTGAGTGCGGCGCGGACCGCAAGCGCGACATCATCGGCATAACGTTGGTCGACGAAAGGAGCGGTGGCTTCCAGTTCATCCACCATGACCGCGCCTTCTTCCGCGGTGATGAGCCGCGAACCGGATGTTCCTCCCAGCCGGGCAGCGACTTGCTGGTAATTGCGCGTGTGCAGCTGGTTCTCTGGCTCCAGTTGAGTCAGCTTCAGGTAGTAATCGCGGGCTTTTTCAAGTTCACCTGACTGGACGTAGGCGTGAGCCAAAAGCTCGTAGACCTCGGTAACGTGAGTGGTCTCTCCTGCCTTGACGAGGAGTTCGAGCAGGGTTTCGAGGGCGGGTGCGTTCTCGCGCACGTGGCCGATGATCGAATGCAGGCTCTCCAAGGCTTTCGCGGCGTCGGTGGCCAGCAGGCGATCGGAGTATTGCCGGTACACCTGGAGCGCATCTTCGAAATGGCCTGCAGCCATCAGGGCATCGGCATAGCCGGTGATGGCGCCGGTGTCGTTGTGAACCGAGAATAACTTTGCGGCCAGAGTTCCGGCCTCGGGCAAGCGGCCGGTCTGTAAATAGGCCTGCAACAAGGTGCGTAATCCATCCGGATGGCTATCGAGGTCGGCAACCTTCTCCAGATGTTTGATGCCAGCGGCAACATCGCCCGACTCGAGTGCATTGCGACCCCGGAGCAGCAGCGCGTAGCTGTTGCCGGGATCGAGAGTGAGCATGCGCTGCAGGATATCCTCGGCCGCAGCCAGGGAGCCGCGGGACCGGAGGCTTTCGGCGGCGGAGGAGAAGATTTGCCAGGCTTCCGTCTTCTTACCCAGCCGGATGTAAACCTCGGCCAGGCGCATGCGCATAGCCACATTTTCCGGATCCATTTCCAGAGTTTTCTGGAAAATACGGACAGCCTGTTCCAGTTCACCGGCGCGCAGGAATTCTTCCGCGACCTGCAAGTACTGGGCACGCGCGTCATTGAACAGCCCCTGCTGGGTGTAGAGCTCCGCCAGGCGGAGCACGCTTTCGAGCGAAGCCTTGAGTTTGCTGAGCTTCTTGTACATGGCGATGGCCTTGACCGTGAAGCCTTGGGCGGCATAGGCATCGCCAACGCTCTTGAAGCGCTCAATGGCCTTATCGCTCTGGCCAAGGCGCGCGTAGAGGTCCCCGACGGTGTTTGCCACCGTAAGGTCCTTAGGGTCAGCTTTGAGGATCTTTTCGTACTCAGCGATGGCGTTCGGCAGCTTGCCCTGCTGGACGAATTTCTCCGCAGCACTGAGAACCTTCTGCTTGTTGAAACCAAACCCAAACGCCATAGAAGTGCGGACTCCGGCCCCGGTTCTATTCCCGTTGGACGAACGCTTCTTCTGCGGAAGAGTTCACAGACGGGTTGACCATCTCCTCGGTGATGCAAGGCCAATACTCGGAGATGGCCTTTCGGACAAGGCTCATTGTAAGGCGGGTCACCCAGATTCGTATGGTTACTAAGGGTTACCAAAAGGGAGTGTACGAACGAGTTACCACCGGAACCAGGAGGCTAACTGGTAGCAATTTAAGGGGCTCAAATTGTCGATTGCACATTGCAGATTGTCAATTTCAGATTGTTTGCGGTTCGGTTTCCAACCTGAAATCGGGCGGCCGATCCAATCTGACCGGCATCGCCGTGACGAACATGGTTCTCTGAACCGGCTGGGCTCCATATGCTGTACATGTATCGCGTCGAACTTGGGTTAGAGTGTCTGGTACGTGGTACTTTTCCAGGCGTATCCCGGCGGATAGGCCGGCTCCGTGCGGTTAGTACCTCCCCCAACGAAGAAGAGGAAGAATGGGAAGGTTTTTAACCTGGGTCTCGGACCAGCATTTCCAAGGCTGGGCCTGCTCGCAGTGTGAGTGGATTTACCCCATTCCTACCCTGCTGGCGGATCCGGAGGCAAAGAGCGCTTTCGACCGGCTCGCCTCGGCTAGATTCGCAGGGCACGACTGCACAGAGCACGATAAGCGGGTCCGGCAGGTGGACAGCGAGGGCTTTGCGGAACGCGCCCGAAAGCTGGTCACGCGGGGCTTCAAGCCGAAAGATGCGGCCGACATTACACTGCAAGAAATCATGCTGGAACATCGCAACGAGCCGGGGATTGAGAAACGAGCACGTGCGGACGCCGAAGACTTTCTGCGCCGGGTCAAGGACGGACTCATCTGAGAGTGTTCACCGCGGGCAGTGAGTCGGAA
This sequence comes from Terriglobia bacterium, assembly GCA_041494805.1. Lineage (GTDB taxonomy): Bacteria > Acidobacteriota > Terriglobia > Terriglobales > Acidobacteriaceae > JBGQBN01. The sequence continues at coordinate 18,378 of JBGQBN010000019.1, forward strand.
CACCTTCTTGGTTCATGACGGGATTAAGGCCGAGCTGCGGTCGGCTGGACAGCGGGAGCGGTCGTCCCTATGTGAGTCTTGGGTTAAGCGCGTGCAACCGCGGCCAGCAGGAAGAACATTAGCACCAACAACAGAGGTTTGGGCAGCCTGCGCAGAATTTTCCAAATCATGATGCTCATCGACTTGATCCTCCGCGCGGGGGATTCCGCGAATGAATCTGTCGGCCACGCTCCCGGCCGGGGAAAAGCCGGAGGCTTGGCACACCAAGGGTGTTCCGTGTAAGGTAACGAGCAAGATTTTACGGCAAAATCGCTCCCAGAAGGCAAGTTGTTTTTATGACCTGGATTCGCACCATACCCCTCTCCGAAGCCGATGAAAAGCTGCGCAAGGCCATGGAAGACCAAAAGGCGCTCTACCCCAAAGAGTACGCCACGCCGGTACACGTGACGGCGGGTGGCTCGGCCCCGATCGTGGATTCCCATAGCTTGATTCCGGAAGCGCTGTACCATGCGTTTGCCACTTTTGGTGTGCTTACGTCACCCGAGTTGCCACTGAGCCGGCGGCAGCACGAGATGATTACCACCCTGGTTTCGGTAACCAACCGGTGCGTTTATTGAATCGAGTCGCACGCAGAGTTTCTGCGTAGAGTGACGTTGGATCCGAACCTGGTGGAAGCGCTGGAGAAGGATTACACCACTGCACCCATCACCGCGCAAGAACGGGTGATGCTCGACTACGTGGTGAAGCTGACCAAGGATGCGACCAAGGTCTGGAAGGATGATCACGAGCGCCTGCGGGCGGCAGGGTTCGACGATAAGGCGATTCTGCAGATCACGCTGATTGCGTCGTGGTTCAATTACATCAACCGGGTGGCGGACGCGCTGGGAGTGGGCAGGGAGTGACAACGCCGGCATCCGTTCGGCCGGTGGGAACCGGCGAACGGAGCGCGGATTCCAGCGTAGTCACTCCCGTCACCTCTCGGGCTCATTGTTTTTTCTCCGGCTGACGCTGCCGCGCATCTCCGCGCAGGAGCAAATCGGCCGCTGTACCGTTCTCGCGCTCGGCGATCCATTCCCAGACTCGGCGTCCATTTTCATTCAGGGAACAACGTGCTTCGGCATAGTCCACCAGACGGTTTAGAACGGTGGTGACCGAGGCGATCGGATCCTTGTGACGCTCGAGCAGATCGGGGAACCTGCGCGCGAGTTCCGCGCAGGTCTGGCGAGCGCCGAGCGGTATGCCCGAGTCCATGAGTATCAAACGACAAGCCTTGGTGAAACCAGGCTGGCGGCTCGGCGCTTTGCGATCGAGAAGATTGAGCAACTCGTCACTCAACACCGAGTCGCCGAAAAGGTTCGCCAGGCCGGCTAGAGTCTGCTTGAGCGTGCCGATTCGTTTCATGACTTCGGCCCGCCGCTGCAAGAGTTCCTGGAGTTCATGTTCCGCGGAACGGATGACCTCGTGTACGTGCAGGTCCACGGGTTGTGCGGTTGCATTGCTTCCATTCGTGCCGGTGTTCATCGAGACCTCCCGAGTGATTGTGACCCTATCGATCGTCATTTACGGCTGGCTGACCGCTACCGCCGCGTGGGCGTTCGCAGGACGGCGCTTGGCCACGGCAGTCGCTGGTTTGGGACGGTCCAGTTCCTGGCCGATGGCGTTGTTTTCCTGCCAGACCCGTATCAACCTGTGATAGCCGCCCTCGACGTCGAACTCCAGCTTTGCCGAAGCCGGAACAGCCGGGGCGTGGACCGATCGGGTCACCAGGGTAGCGAGAACGTGGGCCTGGGAATCGCGCAGGAGCAGAAGGTACGGTGCGGTACTGACCAGCGAATATTCCCCGGCGGGGAAGGCCTGGTTGCCTACATTGAATTCGAATGGAACTTTCACCTTGATGATGTGAGCCGTGAATTGTGCGTGGGCCGACCCCGCGAGCAACAAGACAGCCAGCGCGAGTGAAGTCAGAGTCAATCCAATCCGGTGCTTCATACAACCTCCTTGGGAATTACTTGTGGGGATTGGACGCTGGGACCATGCATGAGGATTATTGTTTGTTTTCATCCGATGGATGCATTATGCTCATGGCTTATGGATGTGCGACTGGAAATCCGGCATTTGAAATTGCTGTCCGCAGTGGCGGAAGCAGGCAGCGTCACCGAAGCCGGCAAACGACTGCACCTTACGCAGTCGGCGCTCAGTCACCAGTTGCGCGACGCGGAAGAAAAGCTGGGCACGGCTCTGTTCCTGCGCCTGGGCAGGAAGATGGTACTGACGCCAGCAGGAGAGAAGTTGTTGGTCTCCGCCCGGCGGGTGCTTGAAGACCTGGGGAGCGCGGAAGCGCAGATCAAAGGACTCAACGGGGGGGCTCAGGGTGTGATCCGGCTGAGCACGGAATGCTACACCTGCTACCACTGGCTGCCTCCACTACTCAAGAAGTTCCACAGCAAGTTTGCCAAAGTCGAAGTGAACATTGACGCCGCGGCCACGGCGCATCCGGCGGCAGCGCTGCTCGAAGGCAAGCTGGACGTGGCCATCATGAACTGTCCGCCGCGCAACAAGAGCCTTCGGGTTACGCCCATGTTCGAGGACGAACTGGTGATCGTCATGGCTCCGGGGCACCGGCTCGCCGCGTCCAGTCACGTACAGCCACGCGACCTGGCGGATGAGACGGTCTTGATCTATCCGCCACGGGAAGAGAGCACGCTGTTGCGGAAAGTGCTGCAGCCGGTGGGCGTGCATCCGCAACGGGTGCTGGAAGTCCCTTTGACCGAGGCCATCATTGAAATGGCGGCGGCGGGCACGGGCATTGGTTTTCTGGCGCGTTGGGCGGTCGCACCCCAGGTGGAGACGGGCCGGGTTGTCATCAGGCCATTGCGTAATCGTGGATTCCGGCGACAGTGGCACGCGGTCACGCTGCGAAACCAGCCAACTCCGCCGTATCTACAGGAGTTCCTGAATCTGCTGGCCGGCTACTGTCCGAAGCAGGCGCGGCGGCTGCGCGCTTAGTGCGCTAAGCTGTCTTCATGGAGCGCCGTTCTCTTGTCGAATACCTCGATGACTTCCTGCGAAGAGGGAATGAGTGCGCTTATGTGCAGCGGCGTGGGTACCGCAGCGTGCGCTGGAGCTATCGGCAGGTGGCGGAGATGGCGTTTCAGTTTGGGCGGGAGCTGGCGAAGCGCGGCATTGGAAAGGGCGACCGAGTCCTGGTCTGGGGGCCGAATTCGGCGGAGTGGGTGGCGGCGTTTTTCGGCTGCGCGCTCCGGGGTGCGATTGCGGTCCCGATGGATGAGGTCGCAGCCCCAGATTTCGCGCTGCGCGTCTATCAGCAGGTGAGTGCGAAACTGCTGGTGTGCTCGCGTGCACACGTTCCGCCTGGCATCCCAGCATTGGTTCTAGACGATCTTCCGCAGGCATTGGCGCACTATTCTTCCGCGCCTCCGTCCCCGGTTACGATCCAAAGTGGTGACACCCTGGAAATAGTTTTTACTTCGGGAACTACCGCCGAACCCAGAGGCGTTGTGATCACCCATGGCAACGTTCTGGCCAACATCGCGCCGCTGGAAGCCGAGATGCACAGGTACCTCAAATACGAACGGTTGGTGCATCCCGTCCGCTTCTTGAACCTGCTGCCGCTGAGTCACGTGTTCGGGCAATTCCTGGGGATTTTCTTGCCGCAACTGATGGGGGGCACCGTGATTTTTCAGGAAGCGCTCAAGCCGGCTGAAGTGATCGGGACTATCCGGCGGGAGCGGGCGTCCGTGCTGGTGGCAGTGCCGCGCCTGCTGCAGTCATTAAAGGAAAAAATCGAACGCGATTTTGAGGACCAAGGCCGGCTGGAAGGGTTTCAACGTCGATTTGCAGCCGCGGAGGGCAAGCATTTTTTGCGCCGGTGGTGGATTTTCCGTCGGGTGCATCGCCAGTTCGGGTGGAAGTTCTGGGCTTTCATTTCGGGCGGCGCCGCGCTGGATCGCACCACCGAGGAATTCTGGGGACGACTGGGTTTCGCGGTCATTCAGGGTTACGGGCTTACGGAGACGACCTCGCTGATCAGCGTCAATCATCCTTTTCGTTTGAGTAAGGGATCGATCGGAAAGGTGCTGGCCGGGCGTGAAGTGAAGCTGGGGCCGGATGGGGAAATCCTGGTGCGCGGCAGCGGTGTCGCGGCTGGCTACTGGAGTGAGCGCGGGATGCAGCCGGTGGCAGGGGAAGGGGGCTGGTATGGCACGGGAGACATCGGCGAACTCGACGGCAACGGCAGTCTTTACTTCAAGGGGCGTAAGAAGGACGTCATCGTAACCCCTGCCGGCATGAAGGTGTATCCGGCTGATCTCGAGGCGGCACTGCGCCGCCAGCCCGAGGTCAAAGATTGCGTGGTGGTCGCGCTGCCGACTAACGGAAATGCCGAGCCCTGCGCAGTGATGATTTTGCGGGATCGAGACGTTGATGCCGACATGGTTATGAAGCGTGCGAACGAGACTTTGGCCGAGTACCAGCGCATGCGCGCCCGATTGGTGTGGCCGGAGGAGGATTTCCCTCGCACATCGACGCAAAAGCCACGGACCAACGTGATTCAGGAGGTGGTGCAGGCTCAACTGGGTGCGAAGGCAGGAGATCGCAAGCTGCCGAGTTCGTTGGCTGAATTGGTGGCAAGGATCGCCGGGCGCGGGGCCGGTGGCTGGACACCCGAAGCGAACCTGGAGACCGATTTGAATCTGAGTTCACTGGATCGCGTGGAGTTGCTCAGTGCCCTCGAAGACCGCTACCAGCTTGACTTGAGTGAGACCCGATTTGCCGCTGTGAACACGGTGGGCGACCTGGAACGCATGCTGCGCGGCGAAATTCCGCCGCGGGTGCGATATCACTATCCGCGCTGGGTGCAACGCTGGCCGGTGACCTGGGTTCGGCTGCTGGTGCATTACATGCTGCTTAGGCCGGCGGTGTTTTTGCTGGGATGGCCGCGGATCGAAGGCCGGGAAAACTTGCGCGGGGTGCCGGGGCCGGTGCTGGTGGTGTGCAACCACATTGACGATGTGGATGTTGGTTTCGTGCTCACGACGCTACCGGCGCGTCTTCGTCAGAAGCTCGCGACAGCGACGGGGGGAGAAGCTCTGGAGGCTTTGCGCACTCCGCCATCCACACGAAGTTTTTGGGGCAGAGCCTACGACCGGCTGAAGTGGGCGCTGGGCGTGGCATTGCTCAACCTGTTTCCATTGCCGCGGGAAGCAGGCTTTCGGGAGAGCTTTGCCTACGCGGGAGAATCCGTGGACCGGGGATACAGTGTGCTGGTTTTTCCCGAGGGACAGCACACTAGAGACGGCAAAATGTGCCCATTCCGCAGCGGGGTTGGATTGCTGGCCAACAATCTGGGAATACCAATCGTACCGATGCGTATTGACGGGCTATTTGAATTGAAACAAGCGGGAAAGAAATTGGCGCGGCCCCACACTGTAAGGATCAAGATGGGGCCGCCGGTTCGATTTGCGGCGAACAGCGATCCGGGATGGATTGCGCAGGAGTTGCAGAAGAAGGTCGAGGAGTTGTGAGGCTCTAGTTTTGCTGTCCCGGCTGGAGCCAGAGGCAAAGAGTGAATCTGTTTATTGTTCGTGAAACCCTCAGAAGATTGCTCCGTATCCAAGAGGCCCCGGTATAATATTTCCATACTCTGGCCAGAATTCCATTGGAGGTTGCGAAACATGAGTTTCGATCTGCGGCAGTCTGTCCGGATGATTATTGCTTGTATTCTTGCCACCATCTTTGCAGTTCCCCCAAGCCTTCTGGCCCAGGCCCACGTAGTAAGTCCCTCTGATCTGCAAAGGGAAGTGCTGGCAGCAACCCAGGCGCGGCAACACAACTTGCAGAGTGTGCAGCAGTTCCTCTCCTCGGAAGTAGCGCAGAAGGCGTTGAAGTCCGCTCGCATGGACCCGGCGCAGGTGAAGACTGCCGTCTCGACGCTGACGGACGCTGAACTGGCCCAGTTGGCTTCCCGCGCCGAGAAAGCCCAGGCTGATTTCGCGGCGGGTACTCTGAGCGACCGGGACTTGATCATCATCATCTTGTGCGTCGCCGCGCTGGTTCTGATCATTGTTGCGGTCCGATAGGACGCCTAGGCATGGTCAAAACGCTCACGGTGTTGGTATGCCTCTGCGGCCTTGTGTTTGCCGCGGAGGCTCCGGCCATCTGGCTGGATGTCCCGTTTGTGAAACAGGAGAAGAACGGCTGCGGCGCGGCGAGTATTGCCATGGTGATGCAATACTGGCTGCGGCAGCAGGGGCGGCCGGTGGATGCAAGTGCAGATGCAGCCCAGATCCAGCGCACGTTGTTCTCCAGCCAGATTCATGGCATCTACGCCTCCGACATGGAGCGATATTTCCAGCAGGGGGGATTTCGTACGTTTGCATTCGAGGGCGAATGGGAGAGCTTGAAACAGCATTTGGAGAAAGGGCGTCCTTTGATCGTCGCCCTGAAGCCTGCCTCGGGTGACTTGCCGTTGCACTACCTGGTCGTGACCGGGCTGGACTCGGAGCAGGGGTTGGTGCTGGTCAACGATCCGGCCCAACGCAAACTGCTCAAACAGGACCGTCCGAGCTTTGAACGGGAATGGAGTGCCGCCGGAAAATGGACTCTGCTGGCCCTGCCTCAGCCCGACGTTCGTTGATCCGAACTGCTGCCGTTCTCGTCCTCATCCTTTGCTGTTCGGTCCTTGGGTTGGGACAAACCCCTCTGCCCGGCGACGATCCCCTTTCCAAGGCCAAACAATTTGTTGCCGAGGAACGCTGGCAGGAGATTGTGGATTTTGTGCAGTCCGTTACCACGCCTTCCGCCGAACTTGATTTCTATTACGGCACTGCACTGGCACGACTCGGGCGGTGGGAGGACTCCCGCAAGGCCTTCCAGGCCGGATTGCGTTTGCAGCCCAGGGACGAACGGTTTCCGCTGGAACTGGCGGGAGTTGCCTTCAAACAGAAGCGCTACCGTGAAGCTGCAATCTATCTGAGACGGGCGCTGGAACTGGCTCCTGATGATTCCTACGCTAATGATTTTCTGGGGACAGTCTATTTTCTTCAGGGCAACCTCGAGGCAGCGCTGAAGTACTGGAATCGGGCGGACAAGCCGCAGATCGCAGCGGTTCGTGCGGAGCCTACGCCTCGGGTGGATCCAGTGCTTCTGGATCGCGCTTTGGCGTTCTCTCCTGCGAGCAGGTTGCGTCTATCCGAGTTGCTAACGACTGAGGCTCGAATCCGGGGTTTGGGAATTTTCACCAGCTTCCAATTTGATTTGCAGGCTCGGGAAGACGGCAGGTTCGACGTGCTTTTCCGCAACCGGGAAAAGAACGGTTGGGGCCAGAACAAGCTGGAGGGACTGTTCCTGCTGTTCCGTGGGCTGCCGTTCCAAAGTATTAATCCGGAATTCTTCAACCTGGGACATGAGGACGTCAATCTTGTGTCTTTGTTTCGTTGGGATGCGGAAAAACGCCGGGTATCGGCCAATGTCTCCGGGCCAGTCGGCCGGAAGCCGGCGCTACGCTATGGAGTCTCGGTGGATCTGCGCAGTGAAAACTGGGACATACGCAATTCTTTTTCTGGACTGGCGCCGGTGCTGGGGAGCCTGAATCTGCGACGCGAGGCAGTGAGTGCGGAATTTACTTCTATGGTTAGCGGGCGCTGGAGTTGGTCTGCCGGGGGCGAACTTTCGCACCGCGACTTCCGCAGTGTGATGCCCGGGGCCGCTCTCACCCCAAGCCTGCTGGCGACGGGGTACCAGCTGAAGCAATTGGCGCAGGTGGATTTTGCAATCTGGCGCAGGCCGGAAAGCAGGATGACCATCAACAGCAGCGTATCTTCCCAAGCCGGACGCATCTGGTCCCAACCCGGGGAGGCCTTCGAGAAGCTACAAACTTCGCTACGGTTCCACTGGTTCCCGTTGCCGGAGGGTGACGATTATGAGATCCAGCACCAGGTGCGAGCCGCTAAAACCTTTGGGGATGTGCCGTTTGATGAGCTCTACATGCTGGGAGTGGAGCGTGACAACGATCTGTGGATGCGCGGACACATCGGAACTCGTAGTGGAAGAAAAGGCAGCGCTCCGCTGGGGCGCAGCTATTTTCTGTCGAACTGGGAAGTTGACAAGAATGTTTATCGCAACGGGCTGCTGACGGTGAAACTCGGGCCTTTTGTGGATACGGGAAAGATAACGGATACTTCCACCGCGCTCGGATCGCAGGCCTGGCTTTGGGACGTGGGGGTGCAGGCGAAGGCTCGCCTGTTCGGAGTGGAAGCGGTCTTTTCTTATGGGAAGGACTTACGGTCCGGCAACAATGCGTTCTATGTCTCGATGTTGAGATGAATTCCTCATCGAGCTGGGCTTGGCTATAATGTCTGGCATGAGACGCATGAAAATGTCTGCCATTGTATTGCCGCTGACCGTTATGGCTCTGTCGTTCGCGAGCGCGGCCAAGACGGTCACCGTCCAAATGAAGGACGCCCAGGGCAAGAGTGTGGGCTCGGCTGCGATTAAGCCGGCCGGAGCAGGGGTGATGATCAAGTTAAACCTCAGCCATCTGCCGCCTGGCGAGCACGCCTTGCACATTCACCAGAATGCCCAGTGTGATCCTCCGGACTTCAAGTCGGCGGGGCCGCATTTTAATCCGGACGGAAAGAAGCACGGCCTGGAAAGCCCCGACGGTCACCACGCGGGCGACATGGCTAACTTCAGCGCAGGCGCCAAGGGCGAGGCGAAATTCACCATCCTGAACAATGAAGTAAACCTGGGAGACGACACTCATTCCCTGTTCAGCAACGGTGGCACGGCGCTGGTCATCCATGCCAAAGCGGATGACATGAAGACCGATCCTTCGGGAAACGCCGGGGACCGGATTGCCTGCGGCGTGATCAAGAAGTAGGGCGCGAGAGTGCTCTCCGGGGGTCGGCCTGCCGCATTCTGCGCGGTGGCCCTCCCCGGCCTGCACGATTCTCTGTCTGCCTTCCGAACGAGCTTTTGGGAGCTCATCCACTAAAGTCACACGCCAGATACCCTCATAACACAGCCACTCACCGGCATTGCACTGGCGGCGCTGGCTTTTGGTAACTTTCCCAGCATTTTTCACCGTCTAGAATCGGTCTGTCAGCAGCCAGATTCCATGAATCTTCAAGAAGCCCAAGAAGACAAACTGATTGTCACCCCGACGAGTCCCCTCGAGATGAAGCAAATCGAGGGTCGCGAGTGGTGGCTTTGGGGCTTTGCTGTAACCGTAACACTGGTATTGACTTTCGGCATTGTTTCGCTGACCTTTCCGGGGTTCCTGCGCACAACCAGTTCTGAATGGATTGATCTCAGGGAATGGGTGCGTGGGTTAGCAGCGCTGGTTTTGCTGTTTAACATTTACACGCTCTATCAGCATTTCCAGCTGCAACGGATCAGGCGCCAACTGGCAGAGCGAGATCAGCTTTTTCAACTCATCTCTGAGAACGCAGCAGACATGATCGCGGTGGTCGATGGCGCTGGACGCCGACTCTATAACAGCCCTGCATATCACAAAGTGCTGGGGTACTCCGCAGAAGAATTGCACACCACGTCATCGATTGAGCAGATCCATCCCGACGATCGCCAGCGGGTTGTGGAAGCGGCAGAAAAGGCCCGTGTGACGGGCCGCGGGGAGAGGCTGGAATACCGGATACGGCATAAGAATGGATCCTGGCGGGTCATGGAATCCACTGCGAGCGCAATCCGCAACGCAAGCGGGCAGACCACGAGACTAGTCATCGTGAACCGCGACATTACCGAGCGCAAGCGAGCGGAGGAGATGCTGGCCCATAGTGCGCTGCATGATGGTCTAACCAACCTACCGAACCGTGATCTTTTCCTAGATCGTTTGCGGCATGCGTTGGCGCTGGCCAAGCGCCACGCAGATTACAAATTCGCGGTACTTGTGATTGACGTGGACGAGTTCAAACTTATTAATGACAGCCTGGGACACTCGGCCGGAGACGAATTGCTGATCCAAATTGGAAAGCGGCTCGCCGCCTCGGTTCGGGGAATGGATACGATTTCCGGTACCCGGGCGGCAAGACGTCCTGATTCAGCGGCGAGTGATGAGTCATTGGCAAGGCTAGGTGGTGATGAATTCACGCTGCTTCTGGATGACATCCGGGACCCCAGCGATGCCATACGGGTGGCTCATCGAATTCAAGAGAAATGGACGACCCCATTCGTGATCAACGGGCAGGAAATTGTGATTACGACCAGCATTGGGATCACGTTGAGCACTGCCTCATGCACGGAAGCAGACAATGTGCTGCGAGATGCAGAGATAGCCATGTACCGTGCCAAGCAGGCGGGAAAAGCGCGTTGCGAGCTTTTTGACCCGGGCATGCACGCGGGCGCGGTCAGGCGGTTGAAACTCGAGACTGATCTTCGCAAAGCACTCGAATTGGGGGAATTCAAGGCCCATTACCAGCCTATCGTCTCGCTGCAAAGCGACCAGATCATCGGTTTCGAGGTTCTCACCCGGTGGCAACGGCCGGAAGGCATGGTTTTTCCAGGCGATTTTATTGCGGTTGCGGATGAAACCGGACTGATCATACCCATGAATAGGATGTTGCTCAAGGAAGCGTGCGAACAACTCCGGTTGTGGCATTCTCAATTTCCATGTGAGCCGCCCCTTACTATGAGCATCAACATCACTCCCAAGGAATTCGCACAACCGGATCTGGCCAGCGGGATTGGCGTAATTCTCAAGCAGGTTGGTCTTGAGCCCAGGTGTTTACAGCTGGAAATCACGGAAACTATCTCCATGGGAGATGCGGAAAAAGCAGGACGGGTATTCGCTGAATTGAAGGCGCTGGGTGTGGCCATCAGCATCGATGACTTTGGCACAGGGTATTCGTCGCTCAGCCGCTTGCATCGCTTTCCGGTCGATTCGTTGAAGATCGACCGAGCGTTCATCTCCAATATGGAAAGCGACACTGAGAGCTGTGAGATCGTGCGGCTGATCGTCACGCTCGCCCACAGCCTCGGTCTGAAGGTAGTCGCAGAGGGCACGGAGACCATAGAGCAAGTAGACCATCTCAAACAGCTAGGTTGCGAAATGGCGCAAGGCTACTTCTTCTCTAAGCCCGCTGACCATAACGTGATATCGGAATTGCTGGCGAGCAGCCCTGGTCGCAAGGTGGCGGCGGTCGGCGCCAGTTGACGACTCGATATACGAATGGAACGGGACGGCCCTTGGGAAGAGGTCGTGTTACTTTGGCGTTTCTGGAACTGGGTGGAGAAATCCTCGACTACTGCCATCCCGCTGACTCCATATACAAAATGGCGGAGGGAGAGGGATTCGAACCCCCGGTACCCTTTCGGGTACAGCGGTTTTCAAGACCGCCCGTTTCAACCACTCACGCATCCCTCCGGACAAGTCTCCTGAGTAGTTTAGCAGGCCCTACTTTTTTCTGACATTGGGCTCAGCGCGACCCCGAGCTGCTACCTTCTGAGAAAATCCGGGATATACTCTCGGGTGCCGGCATCTGCCAATGGACTTGTCCCCAGGTAGCCGCTTTGGTTTGTATCACATCCTCTTCCTGATCGGGGTAGGAGGGATGGGAAAAGTTTATGCCGCGGAGGATTCACGGCTTAAGCGCAAGGTCGCGCTCAAGATTCTGCCCGCTGAATCCACGCAGCAGCCGGACCGGGTCAAGCGCTTCGAGCAGGAGGCGCGGGCCGCCTCGGCGCTCAATCATCCCAACATCCTCACCATTTACGAAATCGGTGAGGTAAATGGCGTCCACTATATATCCACCGAACTGGTGGAAGGCGAGACCTTGCGCCAACTGGTAGGCTCGCACCTGCCGCTGCGCAAGGTGCTGGAGATCGCGATTCAAACCTCCAGCGCGTTGGCCGCCGCCCACGCCGCAGGGATCGTGCATCGGGACATCAAGCCCGAAAACATCATGTTGCGGCCCGATGGCTACGCAAAAATCCTCGACTTCGGCCTGGCTAAGCTAACCGAGCCACAGTTCGGCCCAAGCCCGTTGGACGAAAACGTAGCCACCGCGGCCATAGGCCTAACCGAACCCGGCCGAATACTGGGCACCTGGCTTTACATGTCTCCGGAGCAGGCACGTGGCCTCGAACTCGATGCGCGTACTGACATCTGGAGCCTGGGTACAGTGATCTACGAGCTGATCTCCGGGCATTCCCCGTTTGCGGCGGCCACGGCCACGGACACCCTTGTCTCCATCCTGGATCAGCCGCCGCCGCCCCTGGCGCAGTTTGGCGTTGAGGTCCCGGAAGAACTGGATCGCATTCTCAGCAAAGCCCTTGCCAAGGACCGCGAGGAGCGCTACCAGTCCATCAAGGACATGGCGCTCGACCTGAAGCAGATCAACCAGGAGCTGGGGCTGGAAACGGTTACGCGCAATACCCAAGCGCACAGAACTGCAGTAAACAAACCCGCGCTGGTGGACTCCAAACCAAGAGCTGCCAGCCGCCGGCGCGCGCTGATTTTCGCTGGCGGCATTCTCGCCGTCGTAGCGACTGTATGGGGGCTATGGGCGGCCTTGCACGGCAAGCCGGTAACAATTGCACCCGAGCGCCGGCTTGCCTACTCCTTACTGGTGCAGAGGATGCGCGATGGCAAGCCGTACCAGGCGCCGTTTCAGGGCACCGGGCAGGAGATCTTCGAAAACGGCTGGAAGTTCCGCTTCAACTTCTCTTCTGTACAGCCCGGTTCTCTTTACTTGCTCGACGAAGGCCCGGGGCCGGATGGAAGATTGGTCCTCACGGTCCTGTTTCCCATACCTTCCACCCACGACGGAGTGGCCCAACTCGCGGCCAACGAGAGCGTGCAAACCGGCTGGTACGTCTTTGACCAGCATCAAGGGACGGAAAAGTTCTGGATCGTCTGGACGGCGCAACCGGTGCGTGACTTGGAAGACGTTGCACGGGCGGTGGCCAACCCGCGCGACAAGGGCATGATCACAGACGCGCTGCAAGCGGCCAACCTGCGGGAACTGCTGGCCCAGTTTTCCTCCGCCCAGCCGGTGGTGACCACCGACAAGGCGCTCAACCAGACCACCATGAGGGGTTCCGGCGAGGTACTGGCAGGCGCGGTCGAACTCGAGCATCACTAGGGGGCCGGCGACCGATACCGAGGCAAGGAACAAACCCGTTGCCTGCACATGCGCCGTTTCACGAGACTGACAAACGGTCATAGCAAGAAAATCGATAACCACCGTCATGCCGTCGCTTTGCACTACATGTACTATAACTTTTGCAAAGTTCACCAGAGCTTGCGCGTCACGCCAGCAATGGAAGCCGGAATCAGCGATCACGTTTGGTCAATTGAAGAACTCGTCAGACTGCTAGATAATGGATGACCATGCTACTTGTCTGGCTGCTGGCTAAGCTTGGCTTGATAGACCAAAGGCACGCCCAAGTGCGCTCTGGCTTTTGGCGCTTCATCCTCAATTTAGTTCTAGTGATGGTCTTGCTTACAATAATCGCTTGCGTTTGGATTGAATACAGGTAGGCGCAAACTGGATCGTTATTCATATTTCAAACTGTAACAGTACCCCACGACCTCTGGCATTGACACCCAAGCCGCTCCTCACTAGAATTCCCCACCTCAGCCTTCGGAATTGGTTCAGACGTTACTGAAGCGACGGGGTTGTCGTCCCATCGGTTCTTCCGCCTTCCCTAGGCGACGTGGCCCGCGTTATTGGCTTGTCTCTAGTAGGCCCGTGGAAACTACGAAGCACGATGCTGGGTATGGTCAAGCGCCTTGGCCGACCTGCTTCATAGAGAGACAAGGCTGAAGGTGTCGCGGCCATGGGTTGAGACGTTTCTTAAGACGGGGGAAGCAAACCCGGATCATTGCGAAAAATCACCTAAGGAGGAAAATATGGCTAACTCGGCTTGGAGTTACCCGACTGGCAACTACACGGTGCAGGTAGCGTCCGTTAGTGGGACAGGTACAATCAACCTCACGACGAGTAGCACTGGTACCCTAAATACAACCGCGAGCTACACCCCCCCGGGCGGAACCTTGGCCAACGGTGGGACACTGGGGCCGGCAGGAACAGCTACTAACGTCACCTGGGACGGCACAAATCTGGGCTTCACCTATAATGGTTTCAGCTATCAGAGCGGACTGAAACAGCCATCGAGCACGCAGACAATATTTCAGGGAGGCGTGAACCTGCCCTCGATCGGTGGTGTGGTTAAGAACTGGACGGCGACGAAATAGGTTGGCTGGATGCGTTGCCGGCAGGCGTCTGCCTGCTTCATTGGAGCAGTAGACATGTCTGCTGAAGGCGAAGTGCGATGCAGGCCTGAACCGGGAGTCTGCAAGTCAATCGGATGGATGTCTTTGCTGGCAGTGGTCTGCCTGTCGGCAATACTTTCCTTTCCTCAGGAAGTCGCCCAACTCAACCCCGGCACCACGCTCGAGCGTGAACTGAAGGGCGGAGAAGCCCACTCCTTCGAGGTTTCGCTAAGCGCCGGCCAATTTCTGCAAATTGTGGTGGAGCAGAAAGGGATAGACGTCGAGGTCATCCTTTTTGGGCCGAACGGCGAGCGCCGCTCCCACATGGATAGTCCGAATGGCCTGTGGGGACCGGAGCCGATTCTCGACGTGGCGGACCAGTCAGGTATTTACCGGGTCCAGGTGGATTCGCCCACCAAAGGGGCACCAGCCGGACGTTACGAAATCAATGTGGTCACATTGCGGGAGGCCGCCCCCGCAGATCGAGAGCATGTTGGCGCCGAGCGTCTGCTCGAACAGGGGCAGGACGTGTCGAGTCAGGGAAGTGCCGATGCCTTGCGCGCTGCCATCGCGAAACTCAATCAGGCCTTACCTTATTACCTGACGTCCGAGGACCGCTACGGGCGCGCTCTGGTCTTCTTCAATCTCGGCGCCGTTTATGCGCAGTTGAGTGAATTCCGCAATGCACTGGACGTCTACGCCCAGGCTCTGCCGCAGTTTCGCGGCCTGGGTGAGACACGCATGGAAGGCAGCACCCTCAATAACATGGGCGGGGCCTACGACGTCTTGGGAGATCTCCACCAGGCACTGGATTTCTACAACCGCGCGCTCGCGGTGGAGCGGTCCGTCGGAGATTCATTAACCGAAGCCTCCACTCTGAACAACATTGGCAAGATTTGTGCCGACCTGGCCGATTGGCAGAAAGCCATTGAGTATTACGATCAAGTGCTGCCCCTTTGGCACGCCTTCGGAGACCTGGGCGGGGAAGCCGTCACGCTCCATAACATTGGCACCAACTACCTCGACCTGGGAGAACCGGAAACCGGGTTGGATTACTTGCAGCGGGCGCTTTCCAAGTCCCAAGCGGCCGGCGACAAGCGCCTCCAGGCAACCTCTCTAGAAGACGTGGGTGAGGCTTATCTTGCGCTTGGTCAGGTGCCGCAAGCCCTTCAGTCGTATGAGCAGGCGCTGGCGCTCCGCTACGCGGTAGGCGACCAATGGCGGGCGGGGCTGACTCTGCGCAAACTCGGCATGGCCTATTCTTTCCAGGGCGATCAGGAGAAAGCGCTGTCCTCTCTCCAGAAGGCGCTGGAGTTGTTGAAGACTGCCGAGGATCGCCGCACTCAGGGCATCACTCTGCAAAATATTGGGCAGGTCTATGGGTTGATGAATCAGCCCCCCAAAGCCATCGAATATCAGAAGCAAGCGCTGGAGTTGCTGGAGCAGGTCGGTGATCTCGATCAGGAGGCCAAAACCCACCAGGGGCTGGCCCGCGCTGAGCGCGACTCCGGCAATCTGGCAGAGGCCCGCAAGCAGATCGAGACCGCGCTCTTCCTGGTAGAAAAAGTCCGGGCCCAGGCCGGCGCGCAGCAGCAGCGTGCTTCGTACTTCGCCTCCCAGCAAGGCATATACGAATTCTACATAGATTTGCTCATGCGCCTGCATCAGCAGGATCCGAACGCTGGATACGATGCGCAAGCTTTCGAAGCCAGCGAGCGTGCCCGTGCCCGTAGCCTGCTCGAGATGCTGGCGGAAGCCCATGTGGATTTTCGCCAGGGTGTGGATGTCACGCTTCTGGAGCGCGAGCGCAATCTATCGGAGCTGCTGAACTCCAAGGCGCAGCGCCTGCTGGAAGCCGGTCCCGAGACGCCGCAGGCCACGGCGCTGAAGAAAGAGATCGGAGACCTTCAAGCTGAATACGAGCAGGTGGAAGTAAGAATCCGCAAGACCAGTTCTGGTTATGCCGCCATAACCCAGCCCCAGCCCCTGAGCACGCAGGACATCCAGCAACAAGTGCTCGATAGCGACACCATGCTGCTCGAGTACGCGTTGGGCGCCGAGCGCAGCTACTTGTGGGCGGTAAGCAACAACGGGTTCAAGAGCTATGAACTGCCCAAGCGTTCCGATATTGAGCAGTCGGTGCGCGAGGTTTACGAACTGCTGACCACCCGCAGCACGTATACCCGAGGCGAATTTGCCCCACAAAGACAGAGAAGGATCGCAAAAGCTGACGCGCAACTGCCGGAAGCGGCCGCGAAACTGAGCCAGATGGTGCTCGGGCCCGTGGCCCCAGAATTAGGAAAGAAGCGATTGGCGCTGGTGACGGATGGTTCACTCCAGCACGTGCCTTTCGCCATGTTGCCCATTCCGGGCAGCGCGGCGCCGGCGGTCCCGCTGGTGGTCGAACACGAGATTGTGAATCTGCCCTCCGCGTCAACCTTGCCGATTCTGCGCCAGGAAATCGAGGGCCGCAAGCCGGCCCCGGGAATGCTGGCGGTCTTGGCCGATCCGGTCTTTGGGGCTGACGATATCCGAGTCAAGAGTGGGACGGCCGCGGTCGCCAAAAAGCAGCGCGCCCCCGTGCTCGTCCACGACAGCAGCCGCGTGCTCGAGCACCTGTCCCCCGATGCCGGGGCGCCCGTGGACGAGAATGGCCACTTGCGGGTTCCGCGCCTGCCGTTTACCCGCGCCGAAGCCGAGCGCATCCTGAAAGCGGCGCCCGGCAAAGATAACCTGGAGGCGCTCGACTTTCGCGCCAGTCTGGCTTTGGCCACGAGCCCGGAGTTGGGCCGTTATCGCTATCTCCACTTCGCTACTCATGGATACCTGGATAGCGAGCGTCCTGGGCTCTCCGCTATCGTACTTTCTCTGGTGGACGAACGCGGCCACCCGCGGGCAGGCTTCCTGCGCGCAAATGAGATCTACAATCTAAAGCTGCCGGCCGAACTCGTGGTGCTGAGCGCTTGCCAGACCGGGCTGGGCAAGGAAATCCGCGGAGAAGGCATTGTGGGCCTTACTCGCGGCTTCATGTATGCCGGTGTTCCGCGCGTGGTGGTCAGCTTATGGAGCGTGAACGACCGCGCTACTGCGGAGTTGATGGCGAAGTTTTATGAAAAGCTTTTGAAGGGCAACCTTCGACCGTCAGCCGCGCTGCGGGAAGCGCAGATGGAAATGTTGAAGCAGAATGCGTGGTCCGCGCCCTACTACTGGGCCGCATTCGTGCAACAGGGAGAATGGAAATAGGTTTAGAAAAGAGAGGTGTCATCATGACAGAGCCGAAACATCGCCTGAATTGTTTTCGCCGCATTCTCATCCTTGCCGCCCTCGGTTTCGGGGGTCTGGCTGTCTTCGCCGGTATGCTCGCGGCGCAAGACTCCGGCACGCGAGGGATCCTTCCCGAAGAGTTCGTCAAGGCGCGTCCGGCGAAGCCGGGCGCCGCTGCGGCTGCGCGTCCCAGCTATAAGCTCGTGGGGGCCGGCTCGAAGACCATTTCCATGGCCGCGCTGCGGAAGAACTCAACCGACCTGCGGGAACTGGGGATCACAATCTGGCGCCTGCGTCCTTCGGTAAGTACCGATGGCGGGCCAAGAATCTTGGTCCAAGAGGGGGCAGACACGATCTCCTGGATCCCCGAGCGCGTCGCTTCCAGCGCTCCTTTGCGCAAGGGAGACCGCGTGCGCTTGAGCATCGAGTCGCCGCGCACCGGTTACCTATACGTGATCGACCGCGAGCAGTACGCCAGTAAAGAGCTCGGCGATCCATTTCTGATCTTCCCCACCAGCCGTACCCACAACGGCGACAACGAGGTCACCGCCGGAAGGCTGATTGAGATTCCGGGGCAGGAGGACCGTCCCACGTATTTCAGTTTGCGGGAAAGCCGCCCCGACCAGACTGGCGAAGTGCTCACTGTGATTGTGGCGGACAAGCCCCTAGAAGGTTTGACGCTCGGCCCCAAGGCGCTGGCGCTCTCCAAGGAGCAGGTTGCGCAATGGGAACAAAAATGGACCAAGCAGACGGAGCACTTCGAGATGACGGGTGGTAAGCGCGCCTGGACAAAAGCAGAACAGGAAGCCGGTCTGGACGGTACTCGCCTGCTCACCCAGGACGACCCCGGTCCGCAGACGATTTATCGTGTGGCAACCTCGAGCGACGAACCTATCCTGGTGAAAGTCGGACTGAAGTACGGTGGATCCAAGGCTGGCATAGCAGCACACTGAATGACTCCGCGGGATGGGGCACGAGCTATCGGGAAATGCCACTCTACGATCACATCCGCGATCTCAAACGCTAGTGTGAGCTAACGCCGATGGCTGGCGTTGTCCGTTGTTTTGGCATAAGCTGACGCGGCTTCGAGCGACAGCTACGCGGCATGGACGAACAACCTCTCGACCGACCTCTACTCATCTTCGACGGAGACTGCCTGTTTTGCCAGGCCTGGCTTGAGTACTGGAAGCGCCTGACCGGTGACCGAGTCCTCTACGCGCCTTACCAGGAAGCGCACACTCGATTTCCCCACATCTCTTTAGAAGAATTTGCGTCGTCCCTCACCATGATCATGCCGGACGGCGAGGTGCGGAGGGGAGCTGGAGCGGTGTGCAGCGTGCTGGACGTGGTTCCGGAAAAGAGATGGCTGCTGTGGTTCTACCAACACATCCCCGGCGTTGAGGCGGTCTCCGAGACAATCTACAACGTGACCGCCCGTCACCGGTCATTCGCTTATCGAGTGACCCGCTTGCTGTGGGGCATTCCGCTTGAACTTGAGACCTATCGGGCGTCGAGCTGGCTTTTTCTAAGGTTACTGGGTGTGATTTACGTGATTGCATTCGCATCGTTCGGAGTGCAGGCAGCCGGCCTCATCGGTGCACGCGGTATTTTGCCCGTGGCTGACTTTCTCCCCGCGGTACGGGATTATCTCGGAACAGCGGGATACTGGAACGTCCCAACCGTCTTTTGGCTGAGCGCAAGCGACGCTTTCATCCGGGCTGCCTGGATTACCGGAGTCTGCCTCTCGGTTCTTCTTCTCCTCGGGCTGAACTTGCGCGCCATCCGTGTCGCATTGTTCTTGCTCTATCTCTCCCTGGTCACTGCCGGCCAGGTGTTCATGAGTTATCAATGGGACGCGCTGCTCCTGGAAGCTGGGTTTCTTTCCATATTCTTGGGTTCCTCCTTGGTCATCGTGCGGCTTTTCCGCTGGCTGCTGTGTCGCCTGATGTTTCTCTCGGGCGCGGTCAAGCTGCTGAGCGGTGACCCATCGTGGCGTAGTTTTAGTGCTCTGCCGGTTCACTACGAAACTCAGCCGCTACCAACGGTTTTGGCGTGGTATTTCTATCAGTTTCCGGCCTGGTTTCATCGCCTGTCGGTTGGACTCATGTTCTTTGTCGAGCTGCTAGTCCCGTTCTTAATTCTTGCGCCACGCCGGGTCCGCGTTTTCGCTGCCCTGAGCATCGTGAGTTTCCAGATACTCATTTTCCTGACCGGAAACTATGCGTTCTTCAATATTCTGACGATCGCGCTTTGTCTTTTTCTTCTGGACGACACAGCTCTCGGTCGAATCTTGCCGAAGAGGATATGCGAACGAATCCCGACGACGTTGAGCGATAAAGGCAGACAGCGTTTGCGCAATAACGCCTGCAGAGTCTTCGCCGCCTGCGTGCTTTTCGTCAGCGGGTTCCAGATGGCGGGCATGTTCTCGGGCATTCACTGGATGCCGGCGGACACGGTCATACGCGCCATCGCTCCCTTCGAGATTATTAATACCTATGGGCTGTTTGCTGTGATGACTACTTCGCGTCCTGAAATCGTCATTGAAGGATCTGCCGATGGAGTGACCTGGCTGGCATACGAATTCAGGTACAAGCCCGGAGACCTGACACGCCCGCCGACCTGGGTCGAACCCCATCAACCGCGGCTGGACTGGCAGATGTGGTTTGCAGCATTGGGGGATTACCAAAACGATCCATGGATCCTTCATTTCATGGAGCGCCTCCTCGAGGGCTCGCCGGACGTTCTGCGCCTGCTTGCCAGGAATCCGTTCCCAGATGCGCCACCCCGCTACGTCCGCGCGCTGCTTTACGACTACCGTTTCACTACGGCCGCTGAGAGGAGAAACACCGGAGACTGGTGGCGCGGCGAGTTGAAGGCAACGTATGTGCCAGCGATATCACTTCGTAATCAGTAAAGGCTCTCCACAGCGATTCAGGCGATGCTGCGCTTAAGGCGCGAGGCCCGGAGTGTTGCAGTTTCCGTGCGATTGCGGCCGGCTTGCTTGGCACGGTAAAGCGCCTTGTCCGCAGCCTGAATCACCTGCTCGACGGCGCGCGTGCGGGCGGTGGGTTCGGCGACTCCAATGCTGACCGTCACTGAGAGCTCGCCGGTCTGCACTGGAGCGCGAGGGCTGCGGGGACTCTTGCGGCGAGAGGCGGCCCTTCGATCGGGGCCGCGGGGGGTAGTGCGGCGACGCTCCTGGTAACCGCGTACCCGAAATACTGATTCTGCAATGGCGGTCCTCAGAATTTCCAGAGGGTCCACGGCCTCGGTCATCGACTTTCCGGGGAACAGAATGGAGAATTCCTCTCCGCCGACGCGGAAGGCCTGGCCTCCGCCGGTGACGCGGGCAAGCCTGTCGGCCACCAGACGAAGGACCTGGTCGCCGGTATCGTGACCGTAGGTGTCGTTGAAGTTCTTGAAATGATCGATATCCACTATCGCGATGGCATAGGGAGCTTCGAGGCGGAGCAATGCGTCGTTAAAAGCGCGCCGCGCGGGCAGGGCGGTCAATTCATCGTGGTAAGCCAGGACATACGAATTCTCAATGATGGAACTGACCAGGATCAGCCCGGCGGTCGCAAGGTATGCACTGGCAATCCGCCCCACACCGCCCGCGTGCAAGCCAAGGAGTGTTGCCATGAGCGCCCATAGCAGGCCACTCTCCACAGGCTTGCGATAAAGCAGAAAGCGGACGAGCAAGACGGCGAAGGCTCCGGCGAAAGCCAGCAGGGTGAGCTGCGGGATTCTGGTCCAGGAAAAGAGGCGCTGATCCAGAAGTGTGAAGTGCAGGAAAGCAGGGCCGGTAACCTCACCGGGACGGCAGATGACCGCGACGAACACGGACTGGACGAACAACAGTACAGCCCGGGTGGCTATGGCAGGAACTGCCAGACCGCGCTCACGAATGAACGAGAGCACGATGAAGTTCATGGGCAAAAGAAGTGCGGCGGCTTCAAACGCGATGCGGCCGGGACCGGTGGAAACCATTCGTCCCGCGGAGAAGAACTCAACCGCACGATGTGCGAGCAGCAGCGTGATAAGCGCGAACAGAACCCGGCTGGAATGGAAGCGCCAAGCGACCAGGATCCCGGCCCCGAAGACAGCGTAATAGTAGAAGTTGACGGCGGATGCGGAAATGGGCAGAAGCCCGCCTTCCAGCAATACGGTGGCGACAAGCAGCAACAGGCCGCTGGGTATCAGCAGCGATTTGAACGTCGCCTTGTTCCAGAGATCCACGCGCCAGCCTCCTCAAGCTGCCGGATGAAGTCTAGCAATTATCGGCGGGAGAAGGACATAGGAGTGAGTGACGGTGCAGATTCGGGAGGCTGGGTGGCTGGATGGGCAGCCCATTCCTGCACTGCGTTCCAGTTTCGGAAAAGCGAGACTTTCGTGTAGCGCGTGATGTCTCGTCCCGGCTTGGTTTCTGCCTAGAATCGAAGTGTCCCATTAAACCAATCTTATGATGCTCTCGGTGGCTGACGTGTTCCATGCTGCCTGCATGGGCATCATCATGACTGGAATGGGATCGGACGGCTTGTTGGGTATGCAGGCCATCGCTCGCGGCGGCGGCACCACGGTCGGGCAGGACGCAACGAGTTGCGCCGTGTACGGGATGCCTAGAGTCTGCGCCGAAGAAGGCATTCTGCAACGAGTCGTAGCCTTGCCGCAGATTCCACAACAAATCTTGCAAGCCACCCGTTATCGCCGGCACGCTTAGCAAAGTTTCGTCTAGTTCAGTGGATACTGTTTCCCTCGAGGCGGTGTCGCCCAGAATCACGCCCGCTTTTCGCGGTGAACCTGAACCCGGGCCTTGCCACCGCCATTTAGAGCTTGGCTAACCTTTCGCATCAAAGACTGCACAGAGAATGGTTTTGGCAAGTAGAACCCTCCGCGCTCCCGTGACCAGTGCCGGGTGACCGCATTCTCAGCGTAGCCAGATATAAAGAGCGTCCTCAAACCAGGACAGATGGCTCGCATATCGCGGGCCAGGTCGCGCCCGTTCTGGCCCGGCATGACGACATCGGTGAGCAGAAGCTGAACTTCTTCCCCGTGGCACTGGAAGGCCTGCATTGCCTCCCTCGCGTTTCCGGCTTTCAGCACCCGATATCCAGCAGACCGCAAGATTTCGCAGGTCACTTCGCGCACGAAGCTTTCATCTTCCACCAGTAGAATGGTCGCACGTGACGGGGCCATCTCCATTTCCACCACGACCGAGGGTGGTTGTGCCGTGGTTCTCGTGTCTGCATCGGTAGCGCTCACACGTCAACCTCCAACTCAGAATCCTCTTGCACCTGCGCTTCCACAGCCCGGGTTAGCGCTGGAGTCAGGCTCCACCCGTGGCTACATCGGGTTACGCTCCCAGAAAGAGGCAAGCGCACGCAACGACCAACACCCAGGCTGGAGAAATCTTTTTTGGGAAAACTGTCCGAGAATTTTCGGGAATGTGTCCTAAAGTGGTAAAGATTCCCGCGACCGTCCACAAATTGCTGTTATCGCTCTTGCGCTAACAACGTCTGGTGAGGGTCGAGTACGACCTTCCGTGTCCCCGGCGGCCCAGTTAGATAGAACTGGGTTTCGGATCCGTCCGCAAACACCCGCCCGAGCAGCAGCGTCTTTCCTGCTACTACCGCGTACACTGGAACCGAACTCACCAGCCCCTTGGGAGCAGCCTTTTGCAGGATGGTGCCGCTAATCGCAGTCGAGCCGGTCTTATCGCTATATTTCACTCCTTGCAATTCAAAGCGTGGAACCGCGGTTCCATTGACCCAACCCTGATAGAACCAATCCAACGATTTCCGGCCTTCATACCATAGCGAAGGCGGCAATTGCTCTTCGAAAACCCGCAGCACGTCGCGGGTGGTAACGGATTTTTCCTGGTAACGCTCCCTCAAAGTGCGGAGTGCCCGCAGGAAAGGCTCATCAGTCTGCGCTCCCTGAGCACCTGAAGGACGCTTGCCGGCCTTCTGTTCCGCGTCCCGCATCATGTAACGCAACATGTGAAAAAGCCATGTACCGCGTCCATAACTGATCGCTTCATAGCCGGCGGGAAAGCGTGAAGAGGAGAGCCGGAGCCCCAATGTGACTGGGCCGGCGTCCATTAGCGGACGGTCATCCTTGTTCTTTTCGAGCAGTTCGTCGCGGTATTTCTCCATGATTTTGCGGAATTGGACGGGGTCCTCCGACTCGAGCATCATCATCGAACTGTAATTCGCCAGCGCTTCCACGATCCATTGGTCCCGGTAACCACTCCACACAACCAAGTCGCCCCACCACTGGTGAGCGGTTTCGTGTGCGATCACGCCGTCACTCAGTGTTCTATCCACCGCGTTCATGCGCAGTTGGGATTTCTCCGCCGTTGTCAGGAAGGAGATACTGGAGAGAAAGATCAATCCCGGCCAGCCCTGGCTCATTTCCCCGGGCATTTGGGTCAGCGCCAGACTGCTGTAGGGATAGGGGCCGAAGCGGCGCGCGAAGAACTCGATCGCGCGCGCTGACATATCCGCGACCGGCTGCGCATTCCGCGCTGGGGAAGGCGGTGGTGGCGTGACTACCATCGGCGGGGGCTCCAGACGCAACCCTGGAGGGATCAGCGGTCCCGAAGCCACCGTTCCACCCGAGGCTTTCGGAAACGAACGCTCCACCCCGGATGCAGCGTAGGTCTCTACCATAACCTCTCCGGCGTGCGCCTCCACCCGCGCATACTTGCCCAGGTTAAATCCCGCTACCGGCATGGGACGCTCAGAAACCCAACCGGTCACTTGTTCCGGTGGCGTGTTGGCGGATGCCACACTGTTTTCGGTAGAGCCGGATGCGGGTACGTCCACCCGCTTGCCTGTAGCTACCAGAGTCCAACCGGCCGGGTAATGGAATTCCAATTCGTAGCGGGACATGGCCAGCCCCCGGTTGGGGTACCAGGTGCCACGGGCGCCCACGTACAGAAGTCCTCCTCCTGCTTCCGAAAGCACCTCGCCCCCGTACACGAAACGCAATTCCATCTCTTGTCCCGTCCGCAACGGTTCAGGAAACACTACGGCGACCAGGTCGTTGCCCCGGCGTGCCAGCTGTGTGCCCTCCAGCGCCTGGTTATGAATAAACTCCACCGCATGGCCATCTGCTTCCACTCGCTGGAGATGGAGAAATCTCGAGAGCTCAAACAGCACCGTGCGCTGGCCACCCTGCCGTACTTCGATGTGCACCAACGCCTCGGCGTCGAGCTTGGTGGGAGGCTTGATCTCCGTCCGAATCTTGTAGCGGGAGATGTTGATTTCACCGGCCCGGCCGTCGTCTCCCGCGACACTGTCCAGAGACTCATCCCGCTTCCCTGGCGGATTAAGCGAGAACGAAGTCCATGCGTCGTAATAGCTCGAGCCTTCGACCGTCCTCAGTTGGCCCGCCCGGATCTGCTCCACGGCGTTGGAGTCGTAGTAGAGGTCGAACGCCCCGAGCTTCCGGCCTTGCAGGCGCGCGTGCAGCAGGTGGTCTTCGTGGGCCGCCGCGCCACGCGTTACGTCAGGCAGGGGCGCCGGACCCGAGACCGGCAGGAATCGGCTGAAGCTCACCAGCAATCGCAGCGGGTCCCCTTCCGCCAGATTGCGGGCGGTCTCATTCCACTGGGACACGAATTCCGAAGCGTTATCGGCAGGCCGGAGTGAAGGCTGCAGTTCCGCGAAGGTGTCGTCATTAAAGCGGAAGTATGCCGAGACGAATCGTTCCTCCAGAATCGCCGCGCCGGTAAACAGCTCCATGGAGGCGCGCTCGACCTGATCTGGCGGAATCAGCAGCACATCCCCGTCTCCTTCGAAGAAAGCTCCGGTGACGTGTCCGTTCACATCCTCAGTGAAAGCGATGGTCCCGTCGTCCAGTGTGATGTGAATGGCGGCCCGATCAAAGGAAGCTTCGCGGACCCGGTAAACCCGCGACCGGTCCAGGCCAACGCTGCGCAACTGCAGGTAGAGGCTTTCCGCAAAATGACTTTGTAGCGCCGGCGTCTCGCCGGCTGTCCCAGGGACCTCTTGCCCCCCGCTGAGTGGCATCGCAGTCAGCAAAAACCACGCCACTATCAGCAAACTACCCCGAACCCTCCCCATTACCTTTGTCACCTGCCCCCACAGCCTTCCTTGTTGCTAGAATGCGCCCTAATGCGGGCACCTGTCATCATCTTACTATCTGCTGTTGCCGCAGTTTCTTCGTCGGCGGAAGTCATCCACCTTAAGAACGGCCGCACCATCTGGGCGGAGCATGTCCGCGAAAACGGTGCTCGCGTCGAATACGACCTTGGTGACAACTCTTACGCCATCCCCAAGTCGGCGGTGGAACGCATTGAAGTTGGAGGCGTCCCTCCCGCGTACACCTCTTCAGGAGGCAGCAGCAAGGGCTCGCAGGACGTGCCTGCGTTTGCGCCCGCCGACAACCTCAAGAGCGAGTCTGGCCTGTCTGACAAGATTATCCACGACGGCAAGGTGGATTCCGATGCCCTGGCCGCCCTGGAACAACAAGGCAATGCCGCCGCCACCGCCACCGGCTACTTCATCGCGGGCAAGCACGAGTTCGATCGCGGAGATTTCAGCAAAGCCCGCACCTATTTCGAGAGCGCCCTGCGCTTCGATTCCCAGAATCCTACAATCCTGAACTACTATGCCGCACTGCTGGTTCGCACCGGCAACGCTGCCGAGGCGCTGCCGTACGCGGAGCGTGCCGTCCGCGTCGCACCCGATTCGCCCGATGCGTTAGACGTTCTGGGATACGCCCAGTTCGCCGCCGACCGCAATCGCGATGCCATACGAACCTGGAAACACTCGCTGGGACTCCGGCCGGACGCGACCGTGCAGCGCTTATTGGAGAAAGCCGAGCGCGAAGCCAGCGCGGAAGCCGAGTACTCGCAACGCGAAAGCAGCCACTTCACCCTTCGCTATGAAGGCAAACAGACCTCAGAGTCGCTGCGCGGGCAGTTGGTCGCCACTCTGGAGTCGGAGTACGACGATCTGGTGCGTGAACTCGGCGTCGCTCCCCGCAACAGCATTCCCGTCGTGCTCTATACCGATCAGGCGTTTTTTGACGTTACCCACGCGCCGTCCTGGAGTGGCGCTGTCAATGACGGCAAGCTGCGCATCCCGGTCGAGGGCATCACTTCGGTCACACCCGAGCTGGCGCGCGTGCTCAAGCACGAACTGGCGCATTCTTTTATTAATTATGTGTCCGGCGGCCGCTGTCCCCAGTGGCTGCACGAGGGCATTGCCCAATTGCTGGAACCAAAGTCCGTGTCTTCCAACGGACGCCGCCTGGCCCAACTCTTCAAAACACAGCACGAGATACCCTTCAACGCTCTCGAAACCAGCTTCATGCGCTTCTCGCCGATGGAAGCAGTGTTGGCGTACGATGAATCCCTCGCCGCGGCTGAATACATCAACGATACCTACGGCATGAGCGATTTGCGGCGCGTCCTGGAGAGGCTCGGACAGGGCAGTTCGACCGAGGCGGCCCTCCGAGCCACTATCCACTCCGACTACGGACAATTGGAAGCCGAAGTCGGAAAGTACCTCGCCAGCAAGTACGGCGACTGATCGGCGCGTCTACCTGAGATTACCCCATTCCCTAATTGGTCATTCCCGGAGCCTTCTGGCTCTGGTACCCGACCTCCGTGCTGGGAGTTCACCACAGAATGCTGGCCTACCCCCCGCCTTTTGTGTTAACTTCGGCCCTCTATTCGGTGAGATGCGATTCCTTTTCAAGCACGAGAAGGTTGCCCCGGTCGAATCATGTGAGCCGGTGCAAGCGAAGGCTCCCGACCTTCGCGACGCAGAGATCGCTGCCTACTACTACTGCCAGCGCATGGCCGGCGATTTTTACGATTTCATACGCGTCAGCCCCGACCGCGTTCTGTTCGGTTTGATGGATGTAGCGGGCCGTCTGGAGGAAACTCGCGCCATCGCCTCGGCTGCCCAACAAACCTTCCGCACCCTGGCGCTCGAACTGTTCGCGGAAGAAGACGTGAACGATGCCGATGCCATGGTTCGTCTCTGCCTTGAGCTCAACCGCACAATTTTGAATTCTGAGGGAGGCGTGCGCTCCTGTCCGGCATTTGCCGGCTGCTACAACGAGAACCTGGGTACCGTCTGCTACTTCAACGCCGGCCACACCCCCGGACTCCTCCGGGATCGCACCGGCATCACCGAGTTGACCGCCACCGGCCTGCCTCTGGGCCTGTTTTCACACGCCACCTGTGACGCTCCCATGGTGGCAATGCAGCCTGGCAATTCGATCCTGGTCGTCTCCCGCGGAATTGTCGAAGGGAAGTACAAGGGTGAGGAATTTGGATTGGAGCGGGCGAAATCCGGTCTGCAGGGCACGCCAGCCACGACTGCGAAAAAGCTTTGCATGGATGTCCTCGATAACGTCAAGAAGTTCATGCGCCGGCCTCCCACTCACGATGACGTAACCGCCCTTGCCCTGGTCCGCGCTAACCCTGCGGGCGCTGGTCAGAACTAGACAGCGCGCAAACGCCCCGTGCCCGGGGATCACACCCGAATCGCCTGCTGCATCGGCAATCCGCGCTACCGAGCTTTCTTTTTCTTCGCGGGCGTGGCCGGCTCTTGCTGCATAGTCGGCGCCAATTCCTCGGCGGTCGCGTAGATGGGCTCAACATCGGTGGGAATGTCCTGCAAGCCGGCTAGTGCCCGCAGCATCGGAGGCCGCGCAATGCCCAACTCATCCAGCATCTTCTTCGCGCCCGCGTAATCGCCTTCCGCCTCCAGGGTCAGAAGGTTGTGATCAAGTTCGGCCACCGCCGGCTTGATCTTCTCCATGTTCACGCTGAATGTTCCATCTCCGTTCTCGACGAAAGCCCCCTTATCCATCAGAAAATTGAACTGCATTGCCGTGCCTTTGCCGTGGGCTTCGTTCAATCCAAAGCGCACGCTGCGGAAAGTGGAAGCCAGATAAGTGACGTACAGCTGCCGCTGGGCCGCTTCATCGGAGGGCAGGACCTTGGCCAATCCCATCGCCTTGGCATGTTCCATCATGTACTGCAGGGCAAACAAGCCGGTAACATCAGCTTTGGCTTCTTCGACGGCGCTATACAGCTCCTTCAGCTCTTCGCGGGGAGTCGTGCCCCGCCCGCCGACCTTGATCTGGTGCGGCCCCAGACCGTGCATAAGCTCGTGGGCCAAGCTGTGGGTGAAGAACGACTCGAAATTTACGTCCACCATGGCGGACTTGGAAAGCGTACGCCGGGCGATGGGAAGCAGCACGTTGCGAAATTTGGCTTCTTGCACATTCTTCAGCATCACCCGCTTGCTGCCCTTCTGCTGGACCACGCGTTCGTCGTTGGGCAGGTTGTAGGCGACACTCTGCACGCCATGAGCGCCATCGCCCGCGCCCAGAATCTCTTCCACGACCCGAATGGGCGCCGCCGTCCCCAGCTTGGGGTTGCGGTATTGCGGACCCAGTGGCAGGTTGTCCTCGATAGCCTGCAGATGATCGGCGAAGGCGGAGAGCTTGGCGGTCTCCTCATCGTCACCCAGGTTAATGAAGGCTTCGAAGGCCGCCTTGTAGCCAAAGATTTCGTCGTTGTAGGTTTCGTAGGGGCCGATGGTGATGTCGAGCGGCGCATCCAAATCCATCCAGGCCAGGTCACTCTCGTAGTAATCGTTGGAAAGAAAAGCATCCGCCCGCGAATTGAGGAATTTCTTCAACGACGGATTGTCAGTTGCTTCCGCCGCTTCGTGCAGCAATCCCGCCGCGCGCGTAAGGTCGTCCTTGTATTCCACGCTGTACGGCACCGCCATCAACGGGCCGGGCCCGGCTAGGTCGGAATCGGGATCTTTCTTCCGCCGAATCACCGTAAAGAAACTCTTGGCCTGTTCTTGGTCTTTTTCCGGGAGCGACCCCGCCCAGCTCTCGAATTCCTGTTTACTCATGTTCTCCGGATAGAAGTTCGCACCCGGCAGCTTGCGCGCGGGCACGTTTGGCAGGAAAGCGTGAAACTCATCGAGATTGGACCAAGGCCCCTTATTAATCCAGAAATAGTGCAGCCGCGCCTTACCCAGCGGGGTTGTATCCTTCTGCAGCCGGGAATAGAGTCCTGGGTTGCCGCTCCAATACTGCTTCAGGAATATGTCGTTCATGATGCGCCCGGCCTCGATCAGCTTCATTAGCGCCTGCCGATCGCCCCCTGAGAGTTTCGAAATATCCACTCGCAGCGGCGTGGGAGCGAAGCGGCTCGCCATCTTCTCCAGTTTCTCCAGACCAGGCGCCGCTGGGCTACCCTTCTGGGTTTTGGCCGAAGTACTCATGGCTGCAAGAAGTAGCACTGCCATCCAATAGCCGGTCAATCGCATCACTTTCACCTCTATGCGGCCGTGGGCGGCCTGTGATGGGGAGCAAAACGAATCATCATAGCAGGACGAAAGCTGGCTGCGGGCAGACCTCCAGAGGTACAATTTACCTGCGCCGTCCGGGTTGAGATGTGCCATCCCAGCTACGGTACGGCCTTCGGGATTCCTATGCGAAAGCTGCTTCCTTGGTTGCTGCTGTTTTGCCTGGGCGCCTTACCGGCTGTTCTCAGCGCGGATACGGTGGTCGAAGAGATCATTGCCCGCGTCAACAACCAGATCATAACCCGCAGCGAGTACTTGCGCAGTCGCGATCAACTGAAGCAGGAAGCGCAGCAGCAGGACGCGGCCAACGCCGACAAACTCTATAACCAGCGTGAGAAAGACGTTCTGCGCGACCTGATTGATCAGCAGTTGTTGCTGGAAAAGGGCAAGGACCTGGGCATTACCGCTGACACCGACTTGATCAAGCGGCTGGACGAGATGCGCAAGCAGATGGGCCTGGACAGCATGGAGGATCTGGAAAAGGCCGCCCAGTCGCAAGGAGCGTCCTTCGAGGACTTCAAGCAAAACCTGCGCAACCAGATCATCACCCAGCAGGTCATTGGCAAGGAAGTCGGCTCCAGGATGGCCATGACCAAAGAGGAAGAACAGCAGTTCTACGACGAGCATAAGAGTGAGATGGAACAGCCGGAGCAGATTCGGCTGGGTGAGATCCTGGTCTCCACGGAAAAGAAAGGCTCCGCCGACGGGGACAGCCAGCAGCAAATCGCTGCCGCGGAAGCTAAAGCTCAAGCGCTGCTCGCCCAGATCCGCAACGGAGCAAGCTTTGAAGATGTCGCCAAGAAGGACTCGGAGGGGTCCTCCGCCGCCCAGGCTGGCGATCTGGGCTTCTTCAAACGGGGCACGCTAGCCAAGGAACTCGAAGACAAGACCTTTGCCATGAAGGCGGGCGACGTTTCCGATGTGATTCGCACCCGGCAGGGGTTTGTCATCCTGAAGGTCATCGAACATCCCAGCGCTGGCATACCGCCGTTGTCGGAGATTGAGCCACGAATCCAGGAAGCCATTTACATGCACAAACTGCAGCCGGCGTTGCGCGCTTACCTTCAAAAACTGCGTGAAGACGCTTTCATGGACATCAAGCCGGGCTACGTGGACACCGGCGCCAGCCCCCACCAGACCAAGCCTGTCGAGACCACCGCCAAGAGCGCTAACGCGAAGGAGCTCAAAAAGAAGAAAAAATTCTGCGTGTTCTAGTTTAAGCTGAGCCCGATTCCGGAGGGATGATTCCTATCCGGGATTTGTACCCGACGCGCCGCCTGACACGCTCCGTGCGTCACCAGCAGACCCTCTATGAAGGACTTTTTCTTATCGGATTGCGCCCAGCACGAAAACAAAGTCATCACTTCCAGCTTCGTGGTGGTTTCCAAACAGATCAAGCCCAAGAAGACCGGCGAGCCCTACCTCGCGCTGACGCTGGGCGACCGCGGGGGCCAGATAGAAGCCAAGATGTGGGACAACGTCGAGGATTCCATCGACGCCTTCGAGCAGGATGACTTCGTCAAGATCAAGGGCCTGCTCAACAAATACAAGAACCGCTTCCAGATCACCATCCACAAACTCCGCCGGTTGGGAGAATCGGAAGTGGATTTCGCCGATTACCTACCCAAAACCAGCAAGGACATCGGTGAGCTGTGGCAGACTCTGGCGGGCTTCGTTGCCAATCTGCAAAATCCTCACCTCAAGGCGCTGGTGGAAGCTTTTATGGCAGACCCGGAGATCGCCGAGGCCTACCGCAACGCCCCCGCTGCCAAGACCCTGCATCATGCCTACATCGGTGGCCTGCTCGATCACGTGGTTTCGCTTTTCCGGTCCTGCGACCTGATTTGCCGCAACTATCCGCAAGTCAACCGTGATCTGTTGCTCACCGGCGCTTTTCTGCACGATATTGGCAAGATTCACGAACTCACCTACAACCGGTCGTTCTCTTACACCACCCGCGGCCAGTTACTTGGGCACATGATCATCGAATTGGAGATGCTGCACGCCAAGATCGCCCAGGTCCCTGGCTTCCCAGATGAACTCAAGACCTTGGTTGAGCACCTGATCATCAGCCATCACGGGCAATATGAGTTCGGCTCGCCCAAGCTGCCCATGTTTCCCGAGGCGCTCATGTTGCATTATCTCGACGACCTGGACTCCAAAATGGAGAGCATGCGGGCAAACTTTGAGCGGGACGCCGTATCCGAACAATCCTGGACCGGTTACAACCCTTCTCTCGGACGACCCCTGCTGAATACCGCGAAGTTTCTGGAGAAAAAACCCGCTGCCGTACCATTACCCGCAGTAGCTCCGGACGACGCTTCTTCGCCGGACACGCCCGCGCTTCCCGGGCTGGAGCTGCCTGAGAAAAAGGCGGAAACTGCAGCCGTGACAAGCGTTGCCAGTGAGGATAAGATTTAGACCAATCGACTCTGGGCCTCGCCTTTCTTCGTCTATGCTGTGGTGCCGGCTTGTATTACGAACGATACAACTTCGGAAGACCATCCCGAACGGAGGGAATTATGAGATCACGCCTGGTAACACTCACCCTGGGTCTCTATCTAGCTCTTACCCTGCTCGCTTGCAGTAGTAAGCCGCCTGCCGACTCGACTGCGGACAGCACCAGTACGGAAGGCTCAACCGTCGCAGGAACCGAGAAGAGTTCGGGAAGCTCCGCAAAGGCTGCCCGATCAAAGGCGGCGGCCCCCGCTCCAGCCCCCCAGCCTGTTGTCGTACCCGCAGGCACCCAGCTGACCGTGCGTCTCGGGGAAGCACTCGGGTCCAAGCTCAGTCAAACCGGGCAGAGCTTTTCCGCTACCCTGGCGACTCCGGTTGAGGTTGATGGGAAAACCGTGATTCCGTCAGGCGCCAGCGCTTCCGGCACAGTGGTGGAGGCAAAACCGCTGGGCAGATTTAAAGGGGCAGCCACTCTGCAACTGAAACTGACTTCGATCACTGTGAATGGCGCCGAGTGCGCGATTGAGACGTCCTCTGTGGTTCGCACCGAAAAAGGAAAAGGTAAACGCACTGCCGGCATGATCGGCGGGGGCGCCGGATTAGGGGCTCTCATCGGTGGCCTGACGGGAGGCGGCAAAGGTGCAGCCATTGGCGCAGCGGCGGGAGCAGGTGCGGGTACCGCCGGTACCGCGTTCACCGGGAACAAAGATGTAGTCCTTCCCGCCGAGTCAGCAGTCAGCTTCAAGCTGGAGCAGCCGCTGGAAGTGAAGTAGCTGTCAGCTCTCAGCTATCGGCCTTTGATACCGGCCGCGAAGCGGTGTAAGAATGCAGCCCATGGCGCAAGCTGTGGGCTTTGCTCTTTCGTTCGAAGGAATCCAGCGTACGGCGCAGCTCTTGCTGAGAGCTGACGGCTGATAGCTGAAAGCTCTCCATGGTCAATTTCAAACAGTTCCGAGTGATCACCTTCGACTGCTACGGCACCCTGATTGACTGGGAAAGTGGCATCTTGTCTGCCCTGCGCCCTATCCTCGCGGCTCACCAAAAAACCATTTCCGACGCCGCCCTTCTGGAGACATACTCCGAACTGGAAGCAAAAGCCGAACAAGGAGAGTTCCGGCGCTACCGGGACGTCTTGCAGTCGGTGGTGCGGGGCCTCGGCGACCAGCTCGGGTTTACTCCCACAGACGCGGAAGCCCGCTCGTTGCCCGAGTCGCTAGCCAACTGGCAGACATTTTCAGACACAGTGGCGGCACTCCGCCAGCTCAAGAGACGCTATCAGCTCGCTGTGATCTCGAATGTGGATGATGACCTGTTCGCCGCCTCGGCCCCCCGGCTCGAAGTGCCGTTCGACCAGGTAATCACCGCCCAGCAGGCAAATTGCTACAAACCATGTCTCGAGATGTTCAAGATGGCCTTGAAAAGAATCGGCGCCGGGCCAGAACACGTGCTGCACGTTGGCCAAAGCATCTACCACGACGTGATTCCAGCCCAATCGCTGGGAATCGCCACGGTTTGGGTGAACCGCCCTTCGCCTCGTCCCGGAGCAGGAGCCGCCAAAGCAGCCTCCGGCCGCCCCGACCTGGAAGTTCCTGACCTCGGCGCTCTGGCGAAGCTGGCCCTCAACTGAGAAACGAAGACAGCGCGCTGCCTTTTGATCCTGCGGCACCCCGGTATTAAACTGGTGGGTTTGAGATCGGTTCCGATCCGCGCCTGTCTGCGGCTGCAATCCGGGGGAACTTGATGGCAACGACGACCGCACGCACCAATCCTCTTTCCTATCTAAGCGACCAACTGAACGACCTCAAGACGAAAGGGACACACTTCCGTCTGCGCGTGCTCGAAGACGAGCAGGCGCCGGTGTGCACCTTCGATGGCAAGAAGGTTATCAACCTGGCGTCGAACAATTATCTGGGCCTGACCACGCATCCCAAGCTGCGCGAAGCGGCGCTCGAAGCCACGCGCAAATACGGCGTCGGCTCCGGCGCCGTGCGCACCATTGCCGGCACCATGAAGATCCACATGGAACTGGAGGAAAAGATCGCGCGCTTCAAGAATGTCGAAGCCTGCGTGGTCTTCCAATCAGGATTTGCTGCCAACGCGGGCACGGTCTCGGCAGTGCTGGGCAAGGAAGACTTCATCATCTCGGACCAATTGAATCATGCGTCGATCATCGATGGCGCACGCCTGTCGCGCGCCAAGATCCTCGTCTTCGAGCACAAAAACATCACCCAGGCGGAAGAGAGGCTGGCCAGCGTAAAAAATGAGCCAGGCAAGAAGTTACTGATCACCGACGGCGTCTTTTCCATGGACGGTGATATCGGCCCCCTGCCCTCACTGTGCGACCTCGCCGAAAAATACGGCGCCATCATGATGGTCGATGATGCCCATGCTTCCGGCGTTCTGGGCCGCAACGGCCGCGGAACGATTGACCACTTCAACGTACACGGACGCGTGGATATCCAGGTCGGCACGCTCTCGAAAGCCATCGGCGCGCTGGGCGGCTACATCTGCGGCACCCGCGACCTGATCGACTTCTTGTATCACCGCGCGAGGCCGTTCCTGTTTTCGACGTCGCACCCGCCGTCAGTAGCAGCAACCTGCATCGCCGCCTTTGATGTTCTGGAAAATGAACCGGAACGAATCGAGAAGCTCTGGGAGAACACCCGCTTCTGGAAAAAAGAGCTGGGCCTGCTCGGCTTCGACATCGGCGGCAAGACCACCCCAGCCAGCGAGACACCCATCACGCCCATCATCATCGGCGATGGCAGGCTCACCATGGACTTCTCGCGTGAGCTGTTCAAAGAAGGCGTACTCGGCACCGGCATCGCGTTCCCGACCGTGCCGGAGGGCAAGGCCCGCATCCGTACCATCATGACCGCCACGCATACGAGAAGTGAACTGGAGCAAGCGCTGGAAGTGCTGAAGAGAGTAGGGAAGAGTATGGGGATATAGAACTCATCTCACCAATGGGCGCGATGTCCTCCGGCGGGCAAGAATCCCGCACTTCGCTCCGTTTGTTATTATATCTATAAGATAATATTGTGATACAAGTCGATTCTGGGGCTGCGGACGGGAAAGGGGCCAATGGGACCTCCCCAGCCCCCGGCATCGATCCTAGGGCATTCTAGGGCCGCTGGCATGGCATTCTAGAGAGGGTCTGGGTGCGCTTTTCGCCTGCTACCCATCTCTCTGCACTCGAACCTTTATTATCTACAAGATAACGTTATTGTGACTGGTGAAGCCTAGTCCGCGCGATAAACCATGCTCCCGCCTACGACCGTCGCCACGACCTTCCCCGTAAGCTGCCAGCCATCAAACGGCGAGTTGTGTGACTTGGAGTGAGACTTGCCTGCCTCAAACGTCCAGCGCTTCTTGGGATCGAAGATGGTTACATCCGCATGGCTGCCGCGGGTTAGCGTGCCGCGATATCTCAGATCAACGACGCGCGCCGGCCCGGCAGTAAAGAGCTCGACAATGCGCGCCAGCGGAATCTTCTGCTCGCGGTGCAGGCGGGTGATGGCCAGGCCGAGCGCCGTCTCGAGCCCCGTAATCCCGAATAATGCACGCTCGAACTCGATGATCTTTTCGTGGGGGGCGTGGGGCGCGTGATCCGTGGCGATGGCATCTACCGTGCCGTCGGCCAGCGCCACTAGGAGGGCTTCGCGGTCGGAAGCCGAGCGCAGTGGCGGGTTCATCTTGAAGTTGGTGTTGTACTCGCCGACGTCAGCGTCGGTCAGGCTGAAATGGTGCGGCGTCACCTCGCAGGTGACGTGGGCGCGGCTGCGCTTGCCGCGACGGACGGCCTTCAAGGCGTCGGCGGTGGAAAGATGGGCCACGTGCAGGCGCGCGCCCGTGAACTGTTGGGCCAGTTGCACGTCGCGTTCGACGATGGAGGCTTCGGCGGCGGTCTTCATGCCACGCAGCCCCAGCCGGAACGAGGTCGGACCATCGTTCATCGAACAGTTTTCCGTCATGCGGGTGTCTTCCGCATGCTGAATGACGGGAAGATTGATCTCGGCCGCTACTCTCAGCGTTTCCCGCATGACGTCATCATTGAGAATGGGCTTGCCGTCATCGGTAACGGCGACAGCGCCGGCGCGCTGCAG
This sequence comes from Terriglobia bacterium, assembly GCA_041494805.1. Classification (GTDB taxonomy): domain Bacteria; phylum Acidobacteriota; class Terriglobia; order Terriglobales; family Acidobacteriaceae; genus JBGQBN01. Next base: position 54,833 of record JBGQBN010000019.1, read on the forward strand.
TGCGCGGAAATCAGTAAGTACGGCGCCCTTGCTGGCCTTGGTGGCGGCGGCGATGGGGAAGACGTTGACCACGGCGCCGCGGTCGGGATGCTGGATCCAGGCCACCCACTCCTGCGAGTCGACCACAGGATGGGTGTTGGGCATGCAGCAGACTGACGTGAATCCTCCAGCCGCGGCGGCGGCCGTGCCGCTGGCGATGGTTTCCTTGTAGCTCTGGCCAGGTTCGCGCAAGTGCACATGCAGGTCAATGAAGCCGGGGGCGACGATCAGGCCGCGTGCGTCAAACTTCTCGTCGGCACTGCCCCGGACCTTATTCGGCGGCGCGACTTCGGCGACGCGCCCATCGCGCAAGAGGACGTCCATGGCGGCGTCGATCTTGGCGGCGGGATCGATAACATGGCCACCCTTAATCAACAGCGAGCCGGATTTGGATTTATCGTGTGCCATTCCAATCTGTGCCACGCAAATCTCTGCCGCGCGAATCTGTGTTCATCCGCGTCAATCTGCGGCGAGAAGTTTCTTCATCTTGCCTTGCCCAGTGCTTTCGCCAAAATCGCCATGCGTACCGGCACTCCGTTGTGCACTTCTTCTACGATCACCGACTGCGGGCAATCGGCCACTTCCCACGTAAGCTCCAGCCCGCGGATGATGGGCCCGGGATGCATTACCATGGCGTCCTTCCTGGCCAGCTTCAGGCGGGCCATGGTCATCTGATATCGCGCAATGTAATCCTGCAAGCTGATCTTGGTGCCAGCCAGGCGTTCTTTCTGGACACGCAACACCATGATGAGATCGGCGCCGCGCACCGCTTCTTCCGCGTGCCGCGTGATGTGGAGGCCGGGCGCCAGGCTGGTGGCCAGGTCCGGCAAGAACTCGACGGGGCCACACAGCGTGATCTTCGCGCCGAACTTGCTGAGCAGATGAATGGCGGAACGCGCCACTCGACTGTGGTAAATGTCGCCTACGATGGCCACCTGCAAGCCCTTGAGCGTTTTCTTGTGACGCAGGATGGTGTACGCGTCGAGCAGCGCTTGCGAAGGGTGCTCGTGCATGCCGTCACCGGCATTGATGACGGGAATGTCCAGGTGCTGCGCCATCAGCAGCGGAGCGCCGGCGTGAGGATGGCGAATGACGATCACATCCGCGCCCACCGCGCGCAGGGTGTAGGCGGTATCCAGCAGCGATTCGCCTTTTTCGATGCTCGACCCGCTGGCGAGCACCAGCGTGGTCATGGCTCCCATCGACTTGGCGGCGACTTCAAAGGAACTGCGGGTGCGGGTGGAAGGTTCGTAGAAGAGAAGCAGCACGCGCTTGCCGCGCAGCAAGGGACGCGGCTTCAGCGGATTCATGCGCCGGGCCAGTTTCAGCAGGCCCAGGATTTCCGCCGCATCCAGGTGTTCGATGCCGAGCAAAGAACCGCGTGCAACTTTGTTCATGGTGTCGTATGGCCTGTTATTCCGCGAGCGGGACACCTTCAGGGCTAAAGCCCCGACATGTTTCAGCGACTTATGGCACAGCTGAAGTCGTGCCCTTCCCTTGGCACGAATCAAGTTTCCTAGCTTTGCCTTTCCACCAGCAAGACTTTATCCGCGTCGTCCACTTCGCGCAGCTGGACCTCGATGATTTCCTGCGGCGTGGTCTGCACCTTGCGTCCGACGAACGTAGCCTCAACCGGCAACTCGCGATGGCCTCGATCAATCAGGACGCAGAGCTGCACCAGCTTGGGCCGTCCCTGGCGGAACAGGGCATCCATGGCGGCGCGCGCGGTGCGCCCGGTGTAGAGAACGTCGTCCACCAGCACGATATTCTTGCCGGTTATGGGGAAACCGACTTCGGTCTTTTGTACTACCGGCTTCGGGCCCAGAGTCGACAAGTCGTCACGATAGAGCGTGATATCCAGCGTGCCCACAGGTACTGGACTCTTCTCGATGCGCTGGATCATCTGTCCCAGCCGCTCTGCCAGCGGCACGCCCCTCCTCCGGATGCCGACTAGGCCGAGGTCGGTGGCTCCGTTGTTTTTCTCGATGATTTCATGAACCAGACGGACCAGAGTCCGCTCAATTTCGGACGCAGACATGAGCTGCGCCTTCTCTTTCAGGTTTGGCTGGCGCGGCAATGGTCTCTCAGCCATGAACGTGGCATCATACGCGGGCTACGCGCTGCCGGGCAAGGTGAGGGGAATGCGGGTATCGGCCAGAAGGGTAATCGGGGCCCGGAAGGCAACAGATAGACCATCCCCAGCCCGGCTTCCGCAGGCTGGCCGATCAGTCATCGTCAGGGTCGGTAGGGTGCCTCTTGTCGTTCAGAAAGTAGTTCGCGTCATGCTGGGCTGTGATGGTTTGGAAGGTCAGCGGCTTCTGGTTGAAGTCGAAACAGTCCGAGAGGTCGTCAGCCGTGGCATCTACAAACCCAACCGAAGGCAGACCAAACAACTCCTCGGTAAACTTCAGGATGCTGCCGAAGTCGTGAGTAACATGAGAAACGTAGGCTGCCTTCGCGTAAGGCGATACGACGATCAGGGGCACGCGAAACCCGTATTCATAAGAGTTGATGACAGTCGGCGCCACGTGATCGTACCAGCCTCCCCAGTCATCCCACGTGATAAAGATTACGGTATTGGCCCAATACTGGCTGTTTCCGATGGCATTGACAACCGATGCCACCCAGGCCGGTCCGGAACCGTCGTTCCCCAGGGCATGATCGGATGAAAGTCCGCTGGGAATCACCCAGCTCACCGCCGACAGCTGGCCGTTGGCGATGTCGGTCAAAACCTGGGGTGGTTGCAAGATGACATTGGTCGCCCAATCCGGCCCCATGCGCAAGTGTTGAATTGCGTTGGGCCCGGTCCAGATTGAACCCGCACTGGGGGCGTAGTAACGCCAGCTAATGGCTTTGGCGTCGAGCAGGTCCATCAGCGTGCCATGCTCGAAGCACGGATACTGCGTCCTGGACTCGTCACCGCTGGGATCGATCAGGTCAACAAACTCGCCCGCGGGTGCAGTGCAGCCGGTATTCGAACTCGCATCCGCAACTCCGCCCGGGTTCTCTGCGGCGAACAAATCGCTGGTCGCGGTCGGCGCCGACGTCCCGGAGATGATGAATTGATGTGCCGGGAAACTTGGTCCCTGGTTGGTCTGGAACATCCGATCCCCGAAAGTGTATTGTTCAGCCAGCTGAAAATAGGGCGCTACATCTGCTGGATCCACGTACCTGAATTGAGCATTCGGGGCTGGACAATCATTCACGTTCGGAGCGCAGACTATGGGGATCAGGTCGGCTCCATCCATTTTTCCACCGTCATACATGCTCAAGAACGCGGCATGGGAGTGGTGCAGATCGTAATCGGTGACCAGTGGTACGGAAGTAAGAGGAATGATCTGGCCCAGCGAATTCACACCGCTATTGGCAATGTCCGCATTGGGCAAGCCATGAAAGAGGTTGTCAGGGGTGCGATTCTCCTGAAAAATCACGACCACGTGCTGAATCTTTTGGGTTGAGATTGGCGGCGGGGTGGACGGAGCCGTACTGCTTCCTCCTCCGCAGCCGCCCAGGCTCACCAGCAAGCCAGCCGTCGAGGCAAGCAATAACGAAAACAGCAGCACTGTAGTCCGACCCATACATTCTCTCCAGCGGGTTGTTTGGAGGCAGACGTTGTCCTCCATCCCACAAGGGCTTGGTTGACGAGGGCCGGGTGGCGTTGCCGGCGGGAAATCCTGTCAATGAATTGAACCCTTCCGGCGCTGTTTCCACTCGCTGCTAAACGACATTAGTTTCGTGGATGGCCAGTTCCGAACACTACTTCTTGGGAATCTGCCTCGAAGGGGCTAGGGCCGATGATTCTTGCGCAGCAGCAGCGCGACCAGCGCCCCTCCCAATGCCGAGAAGAGCAGGAAGGCGAGGAACGTCAAGATCGAACCCAGGATCAGCATGGCGGCGAAACCCTCAGGAGTCTTGAAGAGGTCAACGGCTTGTTGCGCCTCCGGGTTGGAGCTCCGGGCCGCGGCCTGCTGAACCGCGTTGAGCAGCGCCTGATGGATCTGTCCGGCTGCATGGAACCCGGCTACCGCCACCACCAGGCAGACCATCACAATGCCGAAACCCAGGGCGCCACATGCTGCGCCCAGCCGAGCCCCCATGCGGGGAGTGAGATTTGCGTCCGGGTTGCGGCGCCGGTAGAGCGCGACCGCGAGGCCGCCCGCGATGAGGATGCCCAATCCCACGGGCCCCAAAGTGATGATGGTGAAAATTGCAGCAATGGCGAGCGCGAGGAACGCTGCCGACATAGCTTGCGGCCATTGAATGGCCGTCGGGCTCGACGCGCCGGCGTAGACGGTCGGTGGGGCCAGCATGCTTTCCGAAGTTATCCCCGGGTGGATGCCGGCTTCGGGCGTGACCACTCGAATCTGCGGGGCATTGCATTGCCGGCAGAAGGCGACGCCGTCATCAACCGCTGCGCCACACTGATGGCAGGAATGTTCCACTGGATTTCAAGGTACAGCACCGTGTGGCAGGGCGCAAGAAAGTGGGAGTGGGCTAAATCGGCTGAGCGGGCCCACCCGCGTGGATGTAGAGAATGGCGAACTTGGAGCCTTTGCCCGCGGGCTGCACCATCACGACGTGCTGTGATCCTCCCTGACCGGCGGCCAGACTGGTTTGATCGCTGGTAGCACTCCAGGTGAAGCCCTGGATCTTGGTGTAGGAATTCTTGCCGTGTCCTTCGTCGATGGTGCCGTATCTGGCGAGTTCTTTGCGGTAGAAGTCGAGCACTTTTTCTGGCGGCTCGCCGGTTTCAAACTTTGAGGCCGCGATCTTCAAGTGGAGGAATGGAGCGGATACGCCGGCCTGGGCGCGGTTGCTTCCCCCAGTTTCGACTATCGGGCGCGCGCCAGGATAGACGGGCAGGTCGACATCAACAGTTTTGTCACTGACCTTGGCGGTCATCTCACCCATCGGAGTCCGCACTTCGAGCTTTGAATCCTGTTTGTCTGAGTGGGCGCTGCAGGCCGCCAGGACGGTGAGTCCTGCTGCCAGCAACAAGAAAATACCTTTGTGCGGTGCTGTGGTTCGTGGCATGTCAGTGACTCCTGCTAAATCGTGTCCTTGCCCCGAATCTTGACATAGACCAGGGAGAAACCAGATCCCTTGCCTTCGGGCTCGACGGAGACGACGTGCTGATTGTCTTCCGTGCCCACCTTCAGTTCGACGATGTCGCCACCGTTGTCGCCGCTGCACGTAACCTCTTTGGAGTTGTGAATATCGTTGACCACAACGCCACCGAGCCGGTTGCTGTGGCACTCAATCACATTGCCGTACTTCTTAAGCTGGTCTTTGTAGTAAGCGATGATCTTCTGCGACGGGTCGTCAGATTCGAACTCGATGGCCACGACTTTCACCCCGAAGAAGCCGCTCGATATGTGCACGTTGGCGCTCTTGCTGTCGCCGTCTTGCTCTTTCTGTTTCTGTCGCGCTCTGGGATAGACGGGTAGTCCGATGTCGCGTGCGTCGGCATCCTCGCTGACGTGGATTCCTCCGACCGGGGTTTGGATGTCGACGTTCTTGTCTTTGCCATCGTCGTCCTTCTTGACGTTGATGCTGCAGGCAGGGAGAACCAGCAAAGCGGCGAATGCCACGGCGAAGGCCAGCCGCGAGTTATCGTGTAGCAGGTTGAGAATACGCATGTTGAGAGCCTCCATGTGCGACTTGCGGCGGTCGTTCGATTCCCGCGCCGCGTTGGGCAATGTTCGGGATCGTAACCGGCAAACGTCCGCGGATAGCAATCTCGCCGAACAGCGCCTTCACCGCACTCACTTCCGAAACCGCCGCGTTCGAAAACGCACAAACGTAATTCTGAATCGCGGGGAAATCCTGCGCCAGGTAAGGATTCCCCATGGCGAGGACAACCGTTTTCTCCGCAGCGTGGTCAAGAATCTTCTGCACTAAACTGCCACTGGCGTCTGCCAGACTAACGGAATTCTTCAATCCGCCATCCGTCTTGATTGCTCTTCCCGCCGTGGGCACCACGTACACTGCTGCGATGACTGCCTGGGCATCATCCACGGCTCTCAGCACATCGTCCGACAAGGCGGCTGCGATGCGCGGATCCACGTAGATCACGTTGGCATCGGGCACGCGGGCGTGAATTTGGCGCTCAAGAGTTCGTCCAGCCTCGGTGCGCACGTCTTCGGAAAAAACCACGGTGACGACGCGATTGCTCACTTCATCCACTCTCTGATACGGAAGGCCGGACTGAACAGTTCCCGAATGTTTCAGAGGCAGCAGCTTGCCATTGTCACGTACCAGCGTGATGGCATCGTCGGCCACCTGCTGGCCGAGAGCAAGGTTTTCCGGCTTGCCAATCAGGGTGGAGAGCGCTTCCACGTTTACCAGACGGGCTTTGTGTAGTCCAAGAGACGCTTTTGCTTTCAACAGCTTGAGGACTGACGCATCAAGCTGGGCTCCACCAATCTCACCGCTGCGGGCAGCCTCGAGGACCGCTTTGTAGGAGGCATCGAGGTCGGCGGGGATGATCAGCAGATCGTTGCCCGCCTTGAATGCGTCTACCGCCGCACGGCCGACGTTGGCGGAATAAAGGCGGGTGAGGCCGGCCATGTCCAGGGCGTCTGTGACCACAATTCCCTTGAAGCCGAGCTGCTTCTTGAGCAGATCTGTGACGATTGCCGGAGACGTCGTGGCTACGCGGTTGGGATCGGGCTCGAGCGCGGGCACGGTTACGTGCGCCACCATAACGGAATCTACGCCGGCTTCGATGGCCTTGCGGAACGGGGGAAGTTCTACCGACTGCAGCCGCGCCAGGTCGCCCGTTACCTGGGCCACACTGAGATGAGAGTCGGTGGCCGTATCGCCGTGGCCGGGAAAGTGTTTGGCCGTGGTTAGCATCCCATTGGCCCGCGCGCCGCGGATATAGGCAGCCACCAAATCCGCGACTTGCTGCGGGTCTTCGCCGAACGATCGTGTGTTGATGATGGGATTGGCGGGATTCGAGTTCACGTCGGCCACCGGGAAAAAGTTCCAATGTACGCCGATGGCCCTAGCCTCCTGCGCGGTAATGCGGCCAAAGTCTTCGGCATAGGTTAGCTTGCCCGCCGCGCCGAACGCCATGGCGTGGGGAAACTCTGTGGCGCCGTAAAGACGCATGGTGAGGCCACGCTCAAAATCGGCGGCGATCAGCAGGGGGAGCTTGGAATCTTGCTGCAGGCGGTTGAGCAACTCGGCGGCTTCATAAGGCTGGTTCCGGTAAAGAAAAGGCGGCTCATAGCGCACTGTCATAACGAATGAGCCGACGTGATACTTGTTCATGCTGTCGCGGAGTTGCAGGTAGTCGGGACTCTCGAGATTGAGGAACTGGGCGCGCACCCAGATCATGAAAAGCTGGCCGACTTTTTCTTCGAGCGATAGTTTGCGCAGCGTCTTCTCTGCCCACTTTTCGCCATCGCGGTCGAGATGGATGGGGCCGGGTTGTTGGTATTTCTCCTTGGCAAGAGCGGTTGTAGGTAGAAATAGCAGCAAGAGGAGAGAAACAACGCGTCGCAGCATGAGCAAACGATATCAGAGCCAGGGTGCTGGCGTCAGGAGGTGGAGGGTCAGATCTCAGTTGTCAGATCTCAGTTCTCAGTTAGCCGAGTTTTCACGTGGTGGATGGCATTTTCCTGGATGTTTCGCTCGTCTCCGAATCCCGCCAGCCAGACTACCTCAGGTTCACGGCGGAACCAGGTCATCTGGCGCTTGGCGTAGTTGCGATGCGCTTGCTGTGCGGCCCGGATTGCGCTGGCTTGGTCCATCTCACCGCGGAGCAATTGCATGGCTTGTTTATAGCCGAGGGAGTTTAGCGGACGCGCCGCAGCACCGTGTTTCTTCAACAGTCGCTGGGTTTCTTCCACCAGGCCGGAGTCGAACATGCGTTGCGCGCGCTGGTTGATGCGATGGTAGAGCGCGGTGCGGTCCGGATCGAGACCCAGCCGGAGAATGCGGAAGCCTTTCAGGGAGTCGCGGCCTTGCTTCCACATCTCGGTCATTTTCTGACGCGCCGCGAGGCAGACTTCGACGGCGCGGATGAGCTTGGGAGTGTCATGGGCATGGATCTTCGCGGCCGCGACGGCATCAAGGCGAAGTAGCACCTGATGAAGGTAGCCCGGGCCTTTCTGCTCTGCCTGCTGGCGTAGCCTTTGGCGCAGTTCCTCTGAACGCTGAGGGCCTGGGAAGAGTCCTTCGAGGAGCGCGCGGAGATACAGCCCGGTTCCACCAACCACAATCGGCAATCGTCCTCTCAGCTTTATGTCTTCCAGCACCGGCCGCGCTTGCCGAGCATATTCACCAGCTGTCATGTAGCTCGTAGGATCGACAAAATCGAGCAGGTGGTGCCTGGCGCACGCTCGTTCGGCAACCCCTGGCTTGGCGGTGCCGATTTCGAATTCGCGATACATGGCGACGGAATCGCAATTCACGATTTCCCCGCCAAAGTGCTCGGCTAACGTCAGCGAAAGCACAGTCTTCCCACTTCCCGTTGGGCCCAGCACTACGACCAGCAGCGGTTCGGGAGCCACGGTCAGCGCGCGCTCCAGGAAATGTGGTGCCAGTAGCGGGCCAGGGTGAGGATGAGGATCAGGACCGCGATGACAACGATGCCGGTGGCTTCCAGGGTATAGATGTGGCGTTTCGGGGACTGGTGCGATTCGGGTTGCCGTTGTGGACTCGCGGCGGGCACGACTACATTGTAGCGCCGACCATGGACTGCCGAGCTGCGCTCGACAGGGGAGGGTC
>JBGQBN010000033.1:0-46482 GCA_041494805.1 Terriglobia bacterium
CGTCACTTTGCTCGATGGAATAGCGGGTCACCGGCAGATACGAACGGTCTGCGCCGACGATCGTGATATCGGTGCCGTGCAGCGTGGTCACAAAAGGCAGCTTGCGCGCCTTTCCGTTGGTCTGCGCCGCCAGCATCTGCCGCGCCAGCAGCGCGCTGACGGAATGCGGAATGGCGTAGTGAACATGCAGGATGTCCAGGTCGTAAATCTCGGCCACTTCAGCCATGCGCGTGGCCAGCGCTAGATCGTACGGGGGATAATCGAACAGCGGATACCGTGACACTTCCACTTCGTGGTAGTGAATATTCGGATGCGGTCCGGTAAGCCGGATCGGCTGGGCGTAGGAGATAAAGTGAATTTCGTGTCCGCGTTCCGCCAGTTCCAGGCCGAGTTCGGTGGCCACGACGCCGCTGCCGCCGTAAGTCGGATAGCACGTAATCCCAATCTTCATGATAGTTTCTCGCCGATCAGGATAGTCTGTGAGATTCGATGGTTGCGGGGCCGCTTGGATTCAGGTTTTTGCAGGTTTCTTGATGTGGCGAATGCAGGCTAGCAGCCCTTTTGCTCCTCTCCAGAACTAGCGAACCCTGCATCCAGTTTTTCGATGAACTGCTGCAAGCGTTGTTGGTGTTCGAGATCTAGCCCAGTAAACTCGATCCCCATGCCTACTCCGCCGTCGCAAGCCCTCACAATGCCTGTGGTGACAACTTTTTCGGATTCCATCCAGAAGGTAATGTCGAGCATTGTCTCCTTGTGCAGCGGCATGAGCGTCTCAACATAACAGCCGCGACCACTGATGTCTGTGGCGTTGGTCTGCATGCGGGCCCCAATACCGCGCGGGTCGTTCAATTCGATGGGGAAGAGAATTTTGTGCCGGGCAAATCGCCGTTTGTTCTTGGGGTCGGAAGCTGTTTCAGTATCCTGAGCGGGAGTTTGGACCGGCTGTGCCAGCTCCTGCTTCCAAGGGCATTGCTGTCCTTCGATCATCTGGACACCGGCCTGAATTTTCTGCAGGAGCCCGGCATCGATCACCCACACCACGCGGAAGCGGGCTTTCTTGTCACCGAACTGTACTCCGATGACGTCACCCGGTGTCAATTGATGCTCGATACCAGAAAGCTTTGCGCCTTCGCTGCTGATGTCCACGGCGTGGCCATTTTGAAAGAAGGGACGCCCATCGGCTCCCATGCCCCAGATTCGGACGGTGAGGTCTACTGTGACGCGAGGCTCTGGTTTGTGTTCCATCAGGGGAGGCGCCTTCGCCTCGAGAAACGGCCGGCACAATAATAACCCGACCATGTGAAGTTTGCGGTCGGGAAGTGATGGGGTTCCAGTATCCGGAAAAATGAAACTCCGTAAGCCGCTTCAGGCCAGGTCGCGATAGGAGACAAGGGCGATTCCGTGGTGCGCCAGCAAATCGCGAGTTGCGGCGGAAGTCAGAATCTCCAGTTCCTTTACCCGCGACTGTCGCAGGCGTGTTCCGACACTCTCCAGTGGCGCGTCGTCATAGCCGGGGTGACAGACAAACTCCCACGTCCCGTCGGGGACATCTTCCATCAGTGAGCGGAACAGCTGCTCGTCCAAGGCGCCAGTGGCCACGATGCCGAGCGTTCCGTCAGGCGTAATCAGGCCCGCTTGCTTCACAGCCTGCCGGAATTTGTCCGCCAGACTGTGCAATGCTTTGACTGCGAACCAGCGCTTCCATGAGGTAGTCCGTTCCGTCAGCTGAGAAAAGCGGACCGGCTCAAACGGATTGCGCAGCGCCCGAACCCCGCACGCCGTGGCCACTCGCAACAGGGGCTGCAGCACTTGTGGAAAGATGTGGGTGTGCTTGTGAGTGTCGAAGTGAGAGACGGAGATCCCGGCCGCTTGCAACTTGCGAATTTGCGCGGTTGCCTCTGACTCGACTTGGCTGGGATCGAGACGTCCAGCCAAAGACCGGAAGGCGAAACGGCCCAGCCCATCCCGAAAGTGGCTGCCGTCGCGGGGTTCGACAAGGCTGGGAATCTGCGAGGCCGTGAGCAGGGGAGAGCCATCCGCCAGTACGACGTGACAGCCCACGCTAAGGTGGGGCATCGCCTGCGCCAACTGCGCGGCCTCTTGAAATGCCGGCCCATTCGCCATCAGCGTGGCGGATGTGACCGCCCCGTGCGTGTGTGCTTCCACGATGGCGCGATTCACGCCGGGCGTGAGACCGAAATCGTCGGCATTGATGATCAAGCGCCGCACGGCGCCAGTCTAGCAGGGCAGGTGGGCACGTTTCATCGTGCACGCCAGAATACAGCTACAGTCATGAGCTCGTTTCGATGCGGGTTTGACCGCTCTTTCCAGGCTCACGTATAGTCAAATTGAATTTTCTTCTCGATGCGCCATTGTTCGCGAAGCCCCCAATTCATGGTCGAGCATCGGAAGGAGCGGGCGGTTAGCTCAGTTGGTTAGAGCGCCTGCCTTACAAGCAGGAGGTCGCAGGTTCGAGTCCTGCACTGCCCACCAGTTCTATAATTCCGCGGGTTCGAGGGAATGCCATCGTCACGACTCTTATTGTTCCTAAAGCAGGTGGAGTCACCTCCACCAAAGTTAACGTAGTCCGATGGCTCAAGCGCCAAGGCGACCCGGTCAAGTCGGGAGAGGCCGTTGTCGAGCTTGAGACCGAGAAGGTGAGTTACGAGTTGGAATCTCCAGCCGCGGGTGTGTTGTTAAAGATCGTCGCCAAGGAGACAACCGAGGTGCCGGTGGGAGGTTTGCTGGGATATATCGGCGAGCCTGGAGATACCCAGCCATAGCTTGGTTTCGGGAAGGATGAACTATGTCAACACAGCAAACACCGGGGAAAGAGCGCCTGATCTGGATGTACACGCAGATGGTTCGCATCCGCGAGTTCGAAGAAAGTGTGAAGCGAACGTTCGTTGAGCATCCGGGCGTGATTCGCGGGCACGCGCATCTGGGCGACGGCGCGGAAGCCAGCATTGTCGGCGCTCTTTCGACGCGCAAGGACAATGATCTGGTGATGCCGAGCTATCGATGCCATGGTTATCCCATTGTGCTGGGAACGCCGCTGCGAAACATGATGGCAGAGGTCTTCGGCCGGAAAGACGGGCTGTGCAAGGGGTTTGGCGGCTCCATGCATTTGGCCGACCCGGCGCACCATTTTCCCGGCACTACCGGAATCATCGGGGCGGGCATCGCCCACGGGACGGGCGCAGCTTTAACTGCTCAGGTGAAAAACACCGGCCAGGTGGTGTACTGCTTTTTTGGAGATGGTTCAACCAAGCAGGGCGCCTTTTTCGAATCGCTCAACATGGCCGCAGTCTGGAAGCTGCCGATTGTTTACGTCCTCGAGAATAACCAGTATCAGGCTTACACCCATGTCAGCCTCGAGGATGCCAACGCCATCGCTGGCGATCCGCTGTCGCAGAAGGCGCAGGCCTTCAGCATTCCCGGCGTGACGGTTGACGGCACCGATGTCCTCAAAGTCGCTGAAGCTGTCGGCAAGGCGGCGGAGCGCGCCCGTGCCGGGCAAGGTCCTAGCCTGGTGGAATCGAAGTTTTACCGGCTGAGTGCACACGGTAATGTCATCACAGTGCCGCCGTTGCCAACGCAATTTCCGGAGCATGAAGCGGTCGCCGTGTACGGTAATAAAGCGGAGTTTGAGGAGTGGAAAGCCAAGGACCCGCTGCCCAAGTTCCGTGCGCAGCTGATGGGTGATCGCGTTCTCACCGAGGCGGATGCCAAGCGCATCGAAAATACGGTTCGCGCGGAAATCGACGACGCGGTGCAGTTTGCGCTGGCCAGCCCGTTGCCGGCGCCCGAAGAAGCGACCAACTACGTGTACGCATAGGAGACCTCTCATGGCGCGTGAAATGATGTTTGCCGACGCAATTGCCGCAGCCATTAGCGAAGAGATGCAGCTCGATCCCGATGTCGTTTTCTACGGCCAGAACATGGGCATGACCGAGCGCGATCCGATGCTGAAGAAATTTGGCAAGAACCGCGTCCGGCTGGCGCCCATTTCTGAAACGGCGGAGACGGGGATCGCGATTGGCGCGGCCCTGACCGGTCTGCGGCCTATTGTTGAACTGTGGATGAGCGAGTTCATGCTGGTTGCCATGGACCAGGTGGTGAACGAGGCGCCGCGATTCCGCTACATGTCGGGCGGGCAGGTTAAAGTTCCGGTGGTTTTCAAGGCGGGCTTTGGGTTTGCCGCCGGTTGGGCGGGGCAGCACTCCAACTGTATTTATCACATGATGATGGGAATCCCCGGTTTGCGAGTGGTAGTCCCGTCCACGCCGGCAGACGCCAAGGGTCTGATGACGGCTTCCATTCGGGACAATAACCCCGTGGTTTACTTGCACCATTACATGCTGACTCTGGACAAGGGAGATGTGCCGGAAGGGAACTACTCGATTCCGCTGGGAGTGGCAGACATCAAGCGGGCCGGCAACGATGTCACCATTGTCGCCACTGCGTGGATGGTCAAGAAATCCCTGGCTGCGGCGGAACGTCTGGCCCAGGAAGGCATCAGCGCTGAGGTGATCGACCCGCGCACTTTGTCTCCGCTGGACGTGGGGACGATTGTGAAATCGGTGAAGAAAACCGGGCGGCTGGTATTGGTGGATCAGGGCACACGTCATGGTTCAGCGGCTGCGATCATCGCGGCCGAGGTTGCGGAACACGGCTTTGAAAGCCTCAAGGCGCCGATCAAGATGGTGACCGCGCTCGATACATCGGTGCCGTACAGCGAACCGATGGAGCATTACATCCTGCCGAATGAGGACAAGATCATTGCGGCGGTGAAGTCGGTGCTGACTGGGCAGGAAGTCGCCGCCTGAAACTCTGGTCAGGTGGTGAAAGCTGTGATATTGTGCGGCGCTTGCAGGGACTAGTGGAGGGCACATGGCGGTTATCGAAGCAAAAAGCACAGTTGAGGTTCGAGGGAATCTGGACGCGGTAGTCCAGGAATACGCATTTCCCGACATTCATGTTGGCGCGGGCGAGGACGAATCTCCCTGGGTGCCGTTCAAAGAGAATGTGTTCATCCGTCATTTGAGTTTTGACGTGCGCCATAACGTCTACGCCAACATTCTTTGGGTGAAGAAGGGTGGATCGCTAGGCCGCCATCGCCACCGCGGCAAGGTTTTCGCGTGTACCCTCGAAGGCAATTGGAGATACCTGGAATATGACTGGGTGGCGCGGCCCGGTAGCTATGTGCAGGAGAGCCCCGGAGCAATCCACACGCTGGTTTCCGACAACCCGGAGGGCATGAAGACATTCTTTTTGCTCAACGGCACGATCGAGTTCTTCGACGAGAACGACAATCTGCTCGATACGCTGGATGTCTTCTGGTTTATCGACCACTATTTGAGCTATTGCCGGGAGCATGGCATCGCGGTCAATAAGAAGCTTTGGGTCTGATGTAGATTACGGTAAGCCATCCTAAAGGTCCGTCGGCGGATTCTTCTTTCGCCCCTTCGGGGCTGATCCGCGCCGGTAGATCCCTACGGCATTTGTTGATTCCTAGCGAAATTGCGCGATCGTGGTGTTGAAGGAGCGTGTTGTGAGCTCCTCAAGCGGCCTCTGCCTTAGTTCTTCCGAGAGGACTTCAATTCCCCATGGACCCGTGTAGCCGGCCTTTTGCACGCAATCGATAAAGCTCTTAATATCAAACTCGCCGTCGCCGCATAACCTTCGGTGGTTGATGGTGTCCTCATGCAGACTCCACGGCGCTTCGAAGGTTCCATCGTTCAGCTCGACACTGAGAAGATACTGCAATGGAATGCGAGCCACTTCTTCGTAGGGAATTCCCAGCTTCACAATGTGCCAGAGGTCGAATGCGATGCCTCCATTTGTGGCTCCGGCGCTTTGGACCATCTCCAGAGATTCCTTGAGCGTGCGGATCATGGCGAAGGGCATCAGTTCGAACCCAATCTTGGTCCCATGCTCAGCGGCTTCCTTACAGAGCGAGGCGAAGGCTTCGATCAGGCGAGGCATCGTACACTTCTCCTGAAGGAAATCACCCACCTTGACGTGTCTAGCCTGCAGCACCTCGGCCGCTTTCAGTAGAGTTTTCTTACGGAGGTCGGATTGCTTCTTCCTCTCGCCAGTCAGGAACCAATCGGTCAGAAATTCGAGTTCGACACATTTCATGCCGTTGTCGTCGAGAATCTGCTTCATCTCCTTGAGGCTTCGGGTCTGGAGCACACGATCCAGGTCGGCATGCCAGATTCCAAAGCCTTTGAACCCAGCTCTGGCAGCGGATTCGACCCTGTCTTTGAAGTCGAAGGGACTGTATTCCTTGTCGGTATGCGGAAGTCCCGCTGAGATTGTCCAATAGGAGGCGAGTAGCTCTACATCTTGTTTCATCATGAGTTCTCCCTGGGCTTCAATGACAACCATAGCCTACTCGACGCGATGGAACGTCTTCCGGTTTATACAACATTACGTCGGCCAGTTGCTGGGGTCGAGTACGGCGACGAGCCGCTCGTTGAAGGCAAAGCCTTGCCGATGTGAGAATTCACCATGTGCTTGACGAGAGCGGGCAGCGGGCGTAGCCTCTGGCTTCATTGGATCTCTTGCCAGTCAGGCAACCACATACCCAGGTGAGGGAGAGTCATGAGCAATCCAAAAACAGTGCCGCCCGCGAGCAAGCCCGAAGTGCACGACGGCTGGATCCGCAAATGTGAGCTTGACGATTACCTCGACCGGAACCTGCCTATTCCGACACAAGTGGTTTCCAACGAAGAATTCATTCCGCCGCCGCAGACGGCGAAGCAGCGTGCGGTGGAGCATCGCCTCTTAGAAACTGGCGCGCGCAACGCCAAAGTGCTGGGGATGGATCGCCGGCAATTTTTCCGCACCAGTTGCGGAATGGCGGCCGCCTTTGCCGCCATGAACACTGTCTTTGGCAAGTTTTTCACGGTCGATGCCGCTGAATTGTTCGAGCCCGCGGCTGCGGCAGCGAAGAAGATGGATTATTTCATCTTTGACGTGCAAACCCACCACGTCGCGGTCGGACGCCACATGCTCGGCCGGCTGGATTTCATAGACGCGCGACGAAATGCCGCCCAGATCAATCCCGACCTGAGGGGGAGGGACGTGCAGCTTACCGACCTTTACCTGGAGAACTACATCAAGGAAGTTTTTCTCGACAGCGACACCGCGATCGCGTGCATCAGCGGAGTTCCGGCCGAGTCAGAAGACAAAATGCTTCTGCCTCCCGACCAGATGGTCAGAACCAGATCCGTGATCAACGAACTGACGCACTCGCAACGCATGATCAGCCACGGCTTGTTCTCTCCCGACCTGGGGACGAAGAACCTGGAGTCCATGCATCGGCAAGCTGAGGGCCTCAAGATTGACGCCTGGAAGGGCTATACGGGGCAGGGGCTCGGTCCCAACAAAGATGGCTGGTGGGTGGACGATGAGAAGGTTGCCTATCCGAGCCTGGAGTACAGCCGGAAGCTGGGGACCAAGAACATTTGCCTGCACAAGGGCTTGGCCATCGGAGCTTTCAACGAACCCTACTGCCATCCCAAAGACCTGGTGAAGGTGTCGAAGGATTTTCCGGATCTGAATTTTCTCGTCTATCACTCCGGCCTCAAGACGGTGGAAGATGCGCTTCCCGCGGCCGAGGACGGTTTCCGCAAGAATCCTTATGTCCCCTGGGTCTCCGATCTTTGCCAGTATCGAAAACAGAATTCCCACATGACGAACGTCTTCATGGAACTGGGAACTTCCTTTGGCTCGATGGTGGTGACCCATCCCATGCTGGCCTCGCACGTTTTAGGAATGATCCTCGACGCTTATGGGCCGGACCACGTCTTGTGGGGCACGGATTCGATCTGGTGGGGTTCACCGCAGTGGCAGATCGAGTCCTTGCGTCGCCTGGAGATGCCGGAGTCGTTGATGAAGCAGTTCGGCTACGCTCCGCTTACGACCGAAGTGAAGGCCAAAATTTTCGGGTTGAACGCAGCGCGCGTGTATGGTGTCGACCCGGAGGCAAAGCGGAACCCGGTTCCCGGAGACTATCTGGATCGGATGAAGAAGATGTACAAAGAGTCGGGGACTCCAACACCGAGCAATACGCAGTATGGGTGGGTGCACGCGTAAAGCCTTGGAAGCCGGCTTCTATCGCAGGGTCGAGTTGGTGACAAACGCCGGCCCCTGAGATAACATTCGCTCCTGAACGAGGGAATCTCCCGTACTGCGATCACGACCGAGGTGTTCTATGGGCCATTTAGCGAACGAACGTTCGATCATTACCCCGTACCAGCGACACGAACCTGGTGGTCAGCCACCCACGTCGTATCCTGCCTACCAGTCAAACTTGAAACGTTCTCCATCCAAGCCGCTGCTCTTTCTTCAACATACTCACTCAGAGATCACAGGCCCGGTTTATGGACATGGAGACATCAGTGAAACCGACAATGACCTTACTCGCAACACTCGGATGAGCCGCGTGGCGAGCGAATCATCGTAACCGGGCGTGTACTGGACAGCAATGGCCGGCCGTTGCCACAGACATTGGTTGAGATTTGGCAGGCGAACTCGGCGGGCCGCTATGTCCATCAGAAGGACCAACATCCAGCGCCCCTCGATCCGAACTTTACCGGTGCTGGCCGCACGCTAACGGACGAAAACGGTACTTATCGATTTGTGACCATCAAGCCGGGGGCGTATCCCTGGTTCAATCATTACAACGCCTGGCGCCCGGCACACATTCACTTCTCGATTTTTGGCAGAGCATTTATCACACGTCTGGTCACGCAGATGTATTTTCCGGGGGATCCGCTGTTCGCCTATGATCCGATTTACCAGTCCGTCCCAGACAAGAAGGCGCGCCAGCGCATGGTCTCGAAGTTCGATCTGGAAACCACACAGCCGCAGTGGGCGCTTGGCTACAAGTTCGATATCGTGTTGCGCGGCCCAGAGGCAACACCGTTCGAGAAACTGAAATGACCTTGGCTACGACACCTTCGCAAACCGTTGGCCCTTTTTTCTCTTTCGGCCTGACGACCGACAAGACCTCCATCCGGCGCATTGCAGGTCCAGAGGCCAAAGGCGAGCGCGTCCTGCTGGTGTGCCGCGTGTTCGATGGAGATGGTGCGCCGGTTCCGGATGCGATGCTCGAGATCTGGCAGGCCGACGCCGCCGGCAAGTACAACCACCCCGACGACCCGCAGGAAAAGACGGCAGATCCAGCGTGTAGCGGCTTTGGTCGGATGGGCACGTCCGAGCAGGGAAGCTGCGAGTTTGAGACGATCAAGCCGGGCCGTGTGCCGGGCCCAGGGAACGTTCTGCAGGCGCCCCATCTGAACCTGGCGATATTTGCTAGGGGCATGCTCAAGCAGGTCTATACCCGCATCTATTTCGACGGTGATCCTGCGAATGACCAGGATTCAGTACTCGCGCTTGTGCCGAAAGAACGTCGCGAAACCCTGATGGCTCATCCTGAGTCGAGTCGTGCGGGCGGCTGGCGCTTTGATATTCATCTTCAAGGTGACAATGAGACGGTGTTCTTCGACGTCTGATGCCGCAGTGTGCTTTCCCAAATTCATTGGTTGAGTGTTAATCTCTGGCAATGTCTGGGGCAGGGAAGAGGTCCGCATGCCTGTGCGACTGATCGAGAGTCTGGCGACGACCGGTGCACTGGCCGAGTTATTTGCGGATGAGTCGGTCCTGCAAGCCATGCTGGACTTCGAAGTCGCACTCGCACGCGCCGAAGCGCGGGTTGGTGTTGTGCCGCAAGCCGCGGCTGATGCGATCGCGAAGGCCGCGAAAGCCGAGTCCTTCGACGCCGCAAAGCTCGCTCATGAAACCTTGCGCGCCGGGACGCCGGCGATCCCGGTGGTACGAGCATTGACCGAACGAGTGCGCGCCAGCGACTCCACGGCGGCGGGCTTTGTTCATTGGGGCGCGACCAGTCAGGACGTGGTGGACACCGCGCTGGTCTTGTTGCTCAAACGCGCGCAGCCTATTTTGGCAACCGACCTGTCGCGTCTGGACGCGGCGTTGCTGAGTTTGTCCGAGCGGCACAAGAACACCGTGATGCTGGGGCGGACGCTCATGCAAGCCGCGCCTCCCACCACCTTCGGACTCAAGGCTGCAGGCTGGTTGGGAGCGATCCGGCGCAGTCGGAAGCGTCTTGAAGCTGGGTTCGAAGAGATAACGCTGGTGCAGTTCGGAGGTGCGGCCGGCACACTGGCGTCGCTGGGTTCGCAGGGAATTGAGGTCAGCCGCGCGCTGGCGGAAGAACTGGGCCTCGGCTTTCCTGATGCACCCTGGCACACCCATCGTGATCGTCTGGCGGCTTTCGTCTGTGCTTGCGGCGTGCTGACTGGTTCTCTGGGAAAAATGGCCCGCGACATCAGCTTGCTGATGCAAGGCGAAGTGAGCGAGGCTGCGGAGCCCGGTGGGCCGGGGCGCGGCGGTTCTTCGACTATGCCACACAAGCGCAACCCCATCGGATGTATGGCGACGATTGCCGCAGCGCATCGGGTGCCAGGCCACGTGGCCGCTTTTCTTTCCGCGATGGGACAGGAGCACGAGCGTGCGGTGGGCGGCTGGCAATCGGAATGGCCTACCGTCGCCGCAGTGATTCAGGCCACCGGCCTGGCCGCGGCGTCCATGGCCGAGGTGTCAGAAGGGCTTTCGGTGGACGAAGCTCGCATGCGCGCCAACATCGAGGCCACGGGCGGAGTCATCTTCGCCGAGCGCGCCATGATGATCCTGGGAGAGAAGATCGGCCGTGACGTTGCCCACAAGCTGCTCGAAGAGGCTACGCGTCAGAGCGTTACCCAAGGTCGCCATCTGGTCGAAGTTCTGGGTGAGATGCCAGAAGTTACACGTCACATGGGCCGCGCGACGCTGGCCAAGCTCGAAATTCCTGAAGAATATCTCGGTGTCGCTGATGCGTTTCGCATGCGCCTGCTGTCTTCTCCACGGCAGAAGGATGCTAAGCACGAAAAGGAATAAGAACCATGCCGTTCGTGACTGTTGACAACACGCGCTTGTTCTACCGTCTCGAGGGTAAGGCCGACCGGCCGGTGCTGGTCTTGTCACACTCGATCGGCGCCGACCATGGAATGTGGGCCCAGCAAGCAGGCGATCTCCTGCCGCATTTTCAGGTCTTGCGCTACGACACCCGCGGCCACGGTGCGTCCGACGCACCCAAGGGCGAGTATTCGATTGAGCGATTAGGGCACGATGTAATTGGCTTGGCCGACGCGCTGAAGATTCCGAAATTCGCGTTTTGCGGGCTTTCGCTGGGTGGTGCGATTGGACAGTGGCTCGGTCTCCATGCATCGGATCACCTGATCGGATTGGTTCTTGCCAACACGTCTCCTCAGTTTGGACCACGGGCTAACTGGGAGACGCGCATGCGCGCGGTACTCGACGGGGGGATGGCGGCGATCGTCGACATGGCGATGCAGCGGTTCTTCTCGCCCGAGGCGCTGGCGCGAGGCGATGTTTACGCGACGGCGGTGAAATCGGTGTTGCTGGGAACCGATCCCGTGGGCTACGCAGGCTGCTGTGCGGCCCTGCGAGACGTTGACTTCACCGGGAAGTTGCGAAAGATTCGGGTTCCGACACTGGTGATCGTCGGCGAGCGCGACGTCTCGACTCCCTGGGCTGGACACGGAGAAATACTGGCCCGCGAGATTCCGGGTGCCCGTGCGATACATTTGCCGGCAGCCCATCTTTCCAACCTCGAACGCCCACGATCATTCACCATGGCGCTGCTGGAGTTTCTTCAACCGGCGCCGGATTCCTTTGTCGATCCGTTGGAGGAAGGATTCGCCATACGGCGCGCCGTGCTGGGCGATGCCCACGCGGATCGCGCCAACGCCACAGCCAATGAGCTGACTCGCGACTTTCAGGCTTTGATCACGCGATACGCCTGGGGGACGATCTGGGCACGGCCTGGTCTGAACCGGCGGACACGGCGTCTGCTTGCACTCGCCATCGCAGCTTCGCTCGGGCGTTGGGAAGAGTTTGGCCTGCACGTGCGAACCGGTTTGATGCATGAACTGGAACCGTGCGATCTGAAGGAAGTGCTGCTGCAGACTGCAATCTATGCTGGAGTGCCCGCCGCCAACACCGGATTCCACATGGCCAACGAGGAGATCGAGAAAGCTCGCGAATCAGGAGGCGGGGGCAGCTGATGAGAGGGGCACGGATTTCCATCTGCGTGGCAGTTTTTACTCTATTGTGCGGAGGCTGCCGTACGCCCAGTTCGCCCACCACCGGTACCAAGCCTGGTGCGCCTGCGAAACCGGCCGATGTAAACGCTGGCCGCATTATCAACGCCGATCAGGAGCCTGGAAACTGGCTGACCCATGGACGCACCTACAGTGAGCAGCGCTTCAGCCCACTCAAGCAGATAGACGACAAGAATGTGAGTCAGCTTGGACTGTCGTGGTACTACGACTTGGACACAAATCGGGGCCAGGAAGCCACACCCATCGTGGTGGATGGTGTGATGTACTTCACGACCGCGTGGAGCAAAGTAATAGCGCTCAATGCCGCAACTGGCGCATTGCTGTGGAAGTACGATCCCGAAGTGCCACCGGAGTGGGCGGTGAATGCCTGTTGTGACGTGGTCAATCGCGGTGTAGCGGTTTGGGAGGGCAAGGTTTTTTTCGGCACCTTGGATGGGCGGCTGGTGGCGATTGATGCCGCGACTGGAAAGCGGGCGTGGGAAAAGCTGACCATCGATCCCAGCTTTCGTTACACGATTACCGGCGCGCCCCGGGTGGTGAAGGGCAAAGTGATGATCGGCAACGGTGGCGCGGAGATGAGCGTGCGTGGCTACGTCTCAGCCTACGATGCGAACACCGGCAACATGGTCTGGCGCTTCTACACCGTGCCGGGCGATCCTTCGCAACCGTTCGAAAGTCCAATCCTGGAAAAGGCGGCGAAGACCTGGACGGGCGAGTGGTGGAAGTTCGGCGGAGGCGGGACGGTTTGGGATTCCATCGTCTACGACCCCGAGCTCGATCTGCTGTACATCGGCGTGGGCAACGGTGCGCCCTGGAACTGGCGGATTCGCAGTCCGAAGGGTGGCGACAATCTGTTTGTGTCCTCCATCGTCGCGCTCAAGCCTGATACCGGAGAGTATGTCTGGCACTATCAGGAGAGTCCGGCTGAGATGTGGGATTTCACCGCCGCCCAGCAGATCACTCTGGCTGATCTTTCGATCGACGGCCAGGTCCGCAAGGCACTGGTGCATGCGCCGAAAAATGGTTTTTTCTACGTGCTTGACCGTATCAACGGCGCACTGATCTCCGCGAAACCGTACACCTACGTGAATTGGGCCAGCGGCGTGGACATGAAGACCGGGCGGCCCATTGAAACCAACATCGCACGCTATTCCGGCGACGACCCCGCTCCCGTCGTCCCCGGGCCGCTGGGCGCACATAGCTGGCAGCCCATGTCTTACAGTCCGCTCACCGGCTTGACCTACATTCCGGTAAACGATGTTGGCTTTAAGTACAAATCGCCCGAACACTTTCAGTTCAGCAAGCTGGCGGCGAATTACGGTGTCGATGTTGTCGCCGCTGGCATGCCACAGGATCCGAAAATCAAGAAGGCAATTCTGGATACCGTCAAGGGCCAGCTGGTTGCCTGGGATACGGTCCAGCAGAAACAAGCTTGGGCAGTAGAACGGCCTGGCCCCTGGAACGGTGGGGTGCTTTCTACAGCGGGAAATCTCGTGTTTGAAGGCACAGCAGCGGGCAACTTTGAGGTTTATCGCGCCGACAACGGTGGAAGGCTGTGGTCGTTCGCGGCGCAGACCGGTGTGATGGCGGGCCCGGTCACCTACGCCGTGAATGGTGAGCAATACGTGGCAGTGCTGGCCGGTTGGGGTGGAGTATTTCCGCTCGCCACCGGCGAGGTCTCATTCAAGTCCGGACATGTGCGAAATATCAGTCGAATGCTGGTTTTCAAGCTGGGGGGAAAAGCAACCTTGCCGCCGCTGCCAGAGGTTGAGGCGCAGGTACTGAATCCTCCACCTTCTAGAGCCAGCGCGGCCACCATCCACCGGGGTGAACAGGTGTATCAGCGCTACTGCGGCGCGTGTCATGGCGACGTAGCGGTCAGCGGCGGTGTGCTGCCTGACCTGCGTTACTCGAGTGCCCTCGCCAGCGATCAGTGGTTCTATATCGTGCTCGGTGGCATGCTGCGGTCGGACGGAATGGTCTCATTTTCCAAAGAACTTTCCCACGAGGATGCCGCAGCCGTCCGCGCCTACGTGATTGTCCGCGCGAATCAGACGCTGGCGGAATCCAAGAGTTCCGCCCGCAAGTGAAGCAGGGAAGGGCAGTAAGCGAGAGCTACGCTAACCCAGCAGCCAGCCTCCGCTTCACAACCTCTTGCTCTGTCCCAACTCGTGTTCGATGAGTCTGCGAGCGTGAACGCCGCCGGCGTCGATTTTCAGATTGAGCAGGCCGCGGTCCGGACGGCGCAGCATGTTCTCCTGTTGGGCTTCAAGAATCTCCAGGTCTTCAGCAAAGACGGCTGCCTGACCATCTCGGATGCGGAACGTCAGACCACGATCATCCGTTTGGAAGTTGCGCGCCATCCCCCAGTGATACCAGGTCGAGGTCTCGGTCTCCGGTGTCATCAGGTCCACCACAATACCGGTCACGCCCTTCGAGCGGTCTCCCTGCGGAGCGCCCGTCCCGGCCAGGGCCACGCCCACATCGATCATGACATTCGACGGCAGGGAAAAACGGCAGATCTGCCAGCGATCGCACTTTTCCTGCGATTTGAGATTGGCCGCCCAAAATGGCGGCGGATCGATGTTGTACATCCACCGCGTGACCGTCACTGAGGCTTCGTCCGACGCGACCTTGATCGGAGCTTCGAGGATTTCGTGTTGGCCGATACTGGAAGGATGGACGAACGTTTCGTGCGACAGGTCCATCAAATTGTCTACCAGGAGTTGGTAATTGCATTTAACGTAGTACGTACTACCCTCGAAGATCCAGTCCGGGTCCGAGCACCAATGCAGGTCTGGAATCTTTTGAGCGTCCGCTTGATTCGGATCTCCGATCCACACCCAGACGAAGCGGTGCTTCTCGGCCACGGGATACGTCCGCAGATTGGTGTCTTTGTGAATGCCCTGCTGGCCTGGCATCCAGACGCATTGACCCATTTCGTTGAACTTGAGTCCGTGGTACTTGCACACTAACTGATCCCCCTGGAGAAATCCCTTGGAAAGCGGGAGTAGGCGGTGGGGACAGCAGTCCTCAAAGGCGGACAAGGCGCCACTGGTCTGGCGATACAGGACGATGGGCTCGCCACACACGGTTCGTCCGAATGGCACTCGCTTGATTTCGTGGTCCCACGCGACGGCGTACCAATAGTTTTTCAGAAACATCGAGTTAACCTCGGGATCGTCCCTCTAGACACCGGCTGGATTGGTGAAAAAGTTAAGGCTGACGGTAGCCAACTCCGAAGGCGGAAACTTGCACTGAAAGCGGTCGTCTGCGCGCAGCCCGGCTTCGCGCGCGGAATCCAGGAATATCGGCAACTCAACCAGGTATTGATCGGAGTAGCCGTGAGTTCCATCGTATCCCACGGCAGGCGTTCTCTCCAGATTGGCCGTGGTGAGTTCCGGAGGCAGGGTGTGAAGTTCCAGCACGAGGAGACCGAAGCGGCCGACGTAGGGGGCCCAACGACGCAGATGGCGAACCAGGTTCTCTTCCAATTCGTCGGGAGCAATTTCTTCCCCAAGGTGAGAAAAAGAGCCACTGGACCTGCCAATGCGGCCTCCTTTCACGTAATTGATGGGCGGCGAATACGGGCGATTGTGGTCGAGGAAGGATCGGACATGAAGCAAGTCGTGAATGTCGAGGCCAAGCTCTTCAAGATCGCCAGCCAACTGGGCAGGGCGATTAATATCGCCTCCGATCACATGGTATGTGGGACAGGTCTTGCGGAGCGTCTGCTTGGCCACGCGGCGGGCGACTTTGTTGAAATCGACGCCCACGAGTATCAGCGGGTGCTTATCGAGTGCAGCGCCGCGGGCGGTCCGGCTCTTTACAACGGCATACAGGTGTTCCAGAAATGTGCCATCGCCGCAGCCCATATCGCAAATGCCCTGGGGTTGGCGGTCGAGCGGACGGTTGAAGATCTCTGCGATGATCTCGTCCACTTTCTTGAAATAGGTTTTATGCGCGCCGCCGCTCCCCCAGACGTTCATGCCACGGTTGACCAGCAATTCGACTCCGCTGTCATCCACGCGTGGGATGCGTGGGTTTCCAAAGAGCAGCGTGCTGACGACGTTCATGAGCGGAAGATAGGAGACCGTCACTCCATACGACGTAGCGATCTGTGCTGCGTAAAGACCACACGCAGTCAGCCGCACTTTGTTCTGCTCGCGCGCGACCCAACCCTGGGTGGCGAGGAGATCGAATATGCACGCCAGGCTCGACTGATTCCCAGCGATGTCCCCAGGGCTTGCTGGACCTTGCTCGAGCTGGGCCAGCACTCCTCCGCGAGCCAGTGCCACCATGGCAGGCGCGAGGAGCATGCCGTCCAAGTGCCCGCGAATTTGCTCATGCACTCTCGCCGTGATCGGATCCTCTGCGGGGCCGATGCCCCAGTGCTCCTGGACCCGGTAAACGAGCGCTTGGAGGGAAGGGAGGACAGGCGCATCAGAGCTGCCGAAAAGGAAATCCTCCAGAAAGATAGCTTTGGAGATAAAAGAAATTACTTCTCCGTAAAGGGGAAGCGCCCGCTTGAGGGCGATCATTCCTTCGGTGGTCAGCGCATAGTATGGCGAACGTCCGTTGTCTTCCACCCGCTGTTTCAGCCAGCCGCAAGAGGACAGAAGGCGCAGGGCGACGCGCAAATAACCGCGGTTCCCGCGAGTCCGGTCCACAACCTGATCGAGTCCTACCCACGTGGAGGGACTGCCGAAGAGGTCGAACACTTTCCGATCCCACAAGGCTTTGGTGGTGGGGGCCAGCACGATCCCCGAAAGATGACCAAACATCGAAGCTCGTACGCCCGCTTTTTTGTCCTGCACTGTCGGTCCGCCACCCATGGAAATCGTCAGATCCTCAGTTCTCTAGGTTCGCCCTTCGAACAAATTTCTTCCCTCAACCAGAGCGTGCATCTTGCGATCGACGACGCTTCGCTGCAACATCCAAAAACCGCAGTCGGGATGCACATAGCGCAGCCGCTCCAATCCCAGAATCTTCACCACGTGCTCGATGCGCGATGCGATCAGATCGGCGCTCTCCACTTCGTTGTCCTTGATGTCGATCAAACCGACTCCGAGCGCGATCGTGGGGTTGAGATCGGCGAAAACAGGTAATTCGTCATAGCCTCGTCGCGCAAACTCCAGCACGAGATGATCCGTGCGCAGTGAATTCAGGAAGGGAATCAGATCGCGCCAGAAACCCCTGAGCATAGGTTGCCCGCCGTAATTGCCGAAGCAGATGTGGACGGCTTTTTCGTTCAAGACGCCGTCCAATACGTAGTTGATCGCCTCAGCAGCCCAAGGCGCGTCTTCGGGATTGCCTACGATGCTGGCCTCGTCTAACTGCACCATGTCCGCTTCTATGCGTTCCAGTTGCCGCCGCAGCACTCCGGCAATATCCATGGCCAGATCAGGCACATCTCTGTAAAAGCAATTCGTCAGTAGCCGGGCAAGCATGTGCGGGCCAGTGCAGGTGAACTTGAGCGGCAGTTTTGTCAGCGTGCTCACGAATTCGTAGTCTCTGGGGAGGTTCAGTGTCCCTTCGCTGACTTTGCCGATCACCATGCCGGCGGTGAGAAGACGCTGTGCGGAAGCGCCGTCAGAGCGGAAGCGATCGAAATCGGAAAGAGCGAAATGTTTGCGGATCCCATCCATTTGCGAAACGAAATAATCCACCATCCCGTTGGTTTCGGGATGACTGGGGTCGAAACGCATCAACTCGCCATCGGTGACCAGGTCCAAACCAGCCAGTTCCTGGGTCTGCATCACGGCCATCACAGCATCGCGCAGCACCAGGCGCGACGTATTCCCCACCAGCCACGAGGGAACGGGATAACTGCCAACCACCGTCGTCTTGATGCGTGGAGCCATGGTTCCTCCTACTGCCAGATCAACGCGCGAGCCCGCCCGCTTTGGAGGCGTTACTAGTTTGCGGTACTCAGACTTTCTGTTCCGTAGGCATCCCGCGCCACGATTTAAATTCTGCTTCCATTCCCCTGGCGGGAATTTGGCCTGTGAGCTTACTACATCCAAACTCATCCGTTCCACCATCCCAGTTTGACAAGGGGCCTATACTACGGGGCGGTGGCTCGAATTCTCAGGAACGGGACCCACGGTCGAGGAGGTTGCTCTTGTATCGAAGTGATGTGGTTGGAAGTCTCTTGCGCCCAGAGTATCTGAAGGAAGCTCGGGATCAACACGAGGCCGGCAAACTCACTGATGTGGAATTCAAGCGCCTGGAGGATCGCGCCGTCGACGAAGCCATCGCGTTGCAAACGCGGGCCGGCGTGGAGATGATCACCGACGGCGAAATGCGGCGCTATGCATTCTTTGGCCATCTCATCGACGCCGTCGAGGGATTCGACAAGTTTGGTGGCTGGGCCATCCCGTTCCGCAACGAAAAGGGAGAGAAGCTGGTTCTGTCACGGCCCGTGGTGGTTTCCCGTCTGCGGCGCAAGCGTCCACTGTGCGCCGAAGAGTTCATCTATTTGCGGGCGCGCACCGATCATCCATCAAAAACTACACTAATCAGCGCGCAGCAGGCAGCGGCCTACTACGATGGAGAAAAATCGAAGGGCGCCTACCCCAAGATAGAAAATTATCTGGCTGACCTGGTGGACATCCTGCGCGATGAAGTGCAGGAATTGATCCGCCTGGGCTGCACTTACATCCAGATTGATTCTCCGCAATACACTGCCTTGCTCGATCCTCAGTTGCGCGAGGGATACCGGAAACGCGGGAATGATCCCGACCGGCTGCTTGATCTCTCCATAGAAATGGACAATGCGGTGATTGGCAATCATCCGGGTATCTTGTTCGGTCTGCACCTGTGCCGCGGAAATAATCAGAGCAAGTTCTATGCTGAGGGCGACTATGGCCCTATCACCAAAATTTTTCGCAACACTCAATTCCAACGGTTCCTGCTGGAATACGACGACGAGCGCTCGGGTGGATTCGAACCTTTGAAGCAGGTACCCGACGATAGAACCGTCGTTCTCGGACTGGTCAGTTCGAAGAAGGCAGCGCTCGAGAGCAAGGCCGAATTGAAACAGCGCATCAATTCTGCTGCGGCGTTTGTGCCGCTGGAACGGCTGGCTCTGAGTCCCCAATGCGGCTTTGCCTCAACCGTCGAGGGCAACCTGTTGACCGCCGCCGATCAGGAGGCCAAACTACGCCTGGTGGCGGAGACCGCCCGTGAGGTTTGGAACGAGTCCACCGCGCCTGCCCAGTCGAAAAGAGTGAAAAGGGCGTAATCGGGGCTGGCGGAAGAAGCTGGATTGTGGGTTAGAGCGGGGGCTTGGGTCGGGAATCGCTATTTATCTTGACAGACAACCGATCTTGTGCAAAATATTGCGCCATAGTTTAAGAACGTACGTTCGATAGAAGTAGCTTCTCGAGGTGTTAATGAACGGTTGCCAGGATTCCGTCGTCCCGGCTAGTACTGACTTTTTGGCCTCTTCACAGTCAGCGGGCCAACTCGGTGGCTCTGGTGTGCGAATGAACAGTTCGCTTCGTCGATCCGGTGAAGAAGAGTTCTCCTCCGATGCCAACCATCCCGGTTGTTCTAAAGCTGGCGCGATATCCGAACGTACGTTCGCTCTAGGAAGGGAGCTTATGAGACCACGCTTGTATTTGACTGTGTTGGTTGCTCTCGTGATGGTAGCGCTCTTGCCGTCGCACGCCTTTGCGCAGGCCACGGTCACCTTCGCGCAGCTCAACGGGACTGTGGAGGACTCGAACAGCCACGTTGTAGCCAAGGCCGCCATCGCCCTGCGGGAGGTGGACACGAACCGGGCCTACACGGCTACTACCAACGACGGCGGGTACTATCTCATACCCAATCTTCCACCCGGGCGATACGAACTGACGGTATCGTACACCGGCTTCGCGAAATCCACGCACACCGGAATCGTCTTGAGCGTGGGCCAGACTGCGACGGTCAACGTCACGCTGAAAGTGGCCTCCATCGGCGAGGTAGTGACCGTTACCACCGAGGCGGCGGCAGTGGAACCTACGCGGACGGAAATCAGCCAGGTGATCGACACACAACAAATCCAGAACCTGCCGGTCAGCGGGCGGCTGTTCACCGATTTCGCGCTGTTGACGCCCGGAGTGGCCACGGGCCGGACTAGTCTGGGAACCACCTTCACGGAGTTTGAAATCACACAGATCTCTTTCGGCGGCATGCGCTCCTTCAGCAACATCATTACCGTGGATGGCGCCGACTTCATCAACTCGAACACAGGCGTGCAGCGCGCCACGCCTCCGCAGGAGTCCGTAGCCGAATTCCGCGTGGTGAACAACAGTTTTGGATCGGAGTACGGCCGTGCACTGGGCGGGATCGTCAACGTGGTTACCAAGTCGGGCACAAATGATCTTCATGGCTCGATCTACGATTATTTGCAGAACAGCGCCACCGATTCACGATCGCTCCTACAGCCTTCGTCGACGCCATTTGCCCTCCGGCAAAACCAATTTGGAGGCACTCTAGGCGGCCCTATCGTTAAGAACAAGACTTTCTTTTTCCTGAACTACGAGGGGCAGCGTCGTGGCGAGTCGCCAGTCCTCCCGCCTGATTTTAGGGATAACTTTGCCACGATCAATTTGGCGAAGTCCTACATAGGTCTTCCGCTGGAGCCGTTAGACGTGTTGAAGACCAAGGACAACGACTACGGCTTTGCCAGACTGGATCATCAGCTCACTAACAGCAACCGCCTCACTGTCCGCTACAACGTGGAAGATGCCCGTGATTTGAATCAGTTGGTGGGCAATACGGAAGATGGCGGCGGCATTGGCGTGCCCAGTGGTGGGCGTGACCTGTTCATCCGCGATCAATCCCTGGTGGGCACGCTGAATACGCTGCTCAAGCCAGAATTAGTAAACACAGTTTTGGCCCAGTACGCCCGGCGACACTACAATTTTCCCGGCGCGACCGGCCAGCCCGACCTGAGCGTTCCCAACGACCTGGAGTTCGGACACAACTTCGGGACACTCGATTCCATTTACGAAAGCCGCGTCCAGTTCTCCGACACGTTGGGCTGGGTCAAGGGCAATCATTATTGGAAGTTCGGTTTTGATTCCAACAACATTTGGGATGCCACGATCTATCCCGGATTCACTCCGGCGCGCATCATCCTGCCGGACCTCAACTGCATGATGGAATTTGCTAACTTTATGAACCCCGCTGGTACCCCGCTCAGTGTGCCGGGCCCACCCTGCCCTCTCCCCAATGGCCAGGCTCCGGAACCGCCGTTCCTCAATTTCGGTGGTGTTGGGGCGACCTTCTATGGGGTTGCACTCCCAAGAGACCCCAGCTTTACGAGTGGCGCTCCACTCAACAACGCCAACCCACTGGACACAACGACTTGGGCGAATGCGTTTGATCCGGCCCTGCGGGATGGATATCAATTCAAGCTCAACCACGGCTACTATGGTTTCTTTGCCCAAGATCAGTGGCGGTTGACTCCCAAGCTGACCTTCAACTATGGCCTACGGTATGACTTTGAAACCGGCTTGAGTGACCAGATTGACTCGTACTGGGGTGCCGTTCAACCGAGGGTCGGGCTGGCCTATTCCCCGGACAGTAAAACTGTCATTCGGGCTGGGGCAGGGCTCTTTTTTGATCGCAACAACATGACTTTCTTTTTCATTACCGGGAACCAGAAGACGGTTCCAGGGTTCCTTCCAGGCATTACCCTTCCTCAGGTTCGCAACGGAGCGGACACCGGCGGATGGCAATTGAATTTAGTCAGCGCGCCCGGGGCCTTGCCGCCGCCGGTAAACTGCAGTGTAGGTCCTTTTCTGCCCCCCGGTCTGCCCTGCTTCTCGAACGCCGCAGACGCGGCCCAATACATCCTCACAACGGGCTTGTACCCGCAGGTATTTCTCACCGGCACCTGCGATCCGGCAAACAACCAATTTGGCTGCTTCGTTGGTGCCGGAGGGATGGACCGTCACCACAGCAAGCTACCCTATGCCACACAGGCCAGCCTTGAGATCGATCGCGAAATTGCCAAGGGGTTGACGGTGGACGTGGGCTATCTCATGGTGCAGGCACACAGGTTGGTGCTGGGAAACGGTTTGAACATCCCCTGTCCGGTAGGCACCAGTAAGCCAAACAATCCTTCCATCGCACAAGGGTGGCTCAATCCAAACGGCACCACCAGTAGTTGCTCGGGAACCCCGGAACTGCTGGTTGGCAAACCCTTTTTCACGGGACCGCCCAATTTCAACGGGCAGGAATTCACGAATGGCGGTTTTCTCGACTACAACTACAGCACCGTGAACGCCATCTACCACGGCCTGACGCTTCAAGCCATCGAAAGGCTGGGCAAATATTTCACTCTGAATGCCAACTACACCTATTCGCATATCATCGACAACGGGAATTTCACCACGTTTATCAACCTCCCGCAGAACCAGTTCGATAACATATCCGAACGGGGCAATTCCAACCAGGATGTTCGCCACCGGTTTGTGACGAACTTCAGCGCATCCACGCCCAACCATGGTTTTATGCTGACTCGGAACCTGACGTTCAGCAGCATCATTACCGTGCAGAGCGGGCGTCCCTTCACCATTTTCGAAGGCGGTGATGCCAACGGAGACACCAATCCCGTCACCGACCGCGTTGGGCTCATCGGCAGGAATACCTACATTGGTGACCCGCTGCGTTCCTGGGACATGCGCGTCTCCCGGGTGTTCCAGATAAGCGAGCGCTTGAAGCTCGATCTGAGCTTCGATGCTTTCAACCTGCTCAATCGGCAAAACGTCGATGAAGTGTTCAGCGTGTACGGCTCGCCTGTATTCTGCGGGGCAGTTCCGGCCCACATTGGGGACGCTGCCTCCGTCGCCATCCAGAGGAACGCAGCGTCAGCGGTCTGTCCTACGGAAGCCGACCTGATTGCATCTGGTCAAATTCCGCCGGAAGTGGCTGCCGGTCCGCCCTTCCGTCCACCACAATTCGGTGTTCCACCGTCTCCGAATCTTAATTTCGGAACGCCGAGAACCATGCTCAACCCGCGGCAACTTCAGTTTGCCATCAAGTTTTCGTTTTAGCTTGTAGCATCTGTTCCAAGTTGGCCGTTCACGCCCGTGAACGGCCAGCCCACTTCTCCCATGAGTCACTCCGAAGGGCGGAGCCGCGCTTATTGCGTGTAGTCATTCCTGAGACTGTGCGCTAGAAGTCATCGATGTTACCGTCGGCTATCCCTTTGCCTTCCGACGCTCCATCTTTGCTGCAGCGAGCAGGCAATCCGCCAGCGCTTGCGGCATGGAAAAGTAGGGCGAATGGCTGCTATCAAGCGAGAATACCTGCTCGCATCCCACCGAATTGTGCATTTCGCGCTGTACAGAAAGGGAAATCGCTTTATCACGGAGGCACTCCACGTACACCCGCGGGATTCGGCCGAAATTGCCTGCAGTGATGTGGATGGGTGTGGGAAGAGGCGCGGCTGCTTGTGGCACCAGAAGAGACTTGGCCCGCTCATAATCCTCATCGCTGCAATCCTCGTAGAATACTTCGCGCAGAACCTCTGGTTTAACGGTTGCCGAGGCTTGGTCGCTGGACATCACAAGATTCGGCATGACCAGGGCTTCGCGGTCCGGTTCAGCCATCTGGAGGAGAGTCTGGCCATCTTGCAGCAGGAACGCGCAAACATAGACCAACGCGCGAATTGAATCGGGGCGCTGTTCGGCGGCTTGTGAGATTACGATGCCGCCCATGCTGTGTCCCGCCAGCACGACCGGCTCACTGCAACGGTCAATCACATCCAGTACACGGTCGACGTATGCCTGCAGAGTGACCTGTTGGACCGGAGTGGTGTCGTTGCCGTGTCCGGGCAGGTCCGGTGTGTGAACGGCATGACCTCGCTGCCTCAGTACTGGGGCGACTTTGTCCCAAGCCCAGCCGCCATGCCAGGCGCCATGGATCAGGACGAATGTGCTCATGTCATAGCCTCCAACCCACAAAGATGGTTGCTCCACGCTGCATCACACAGCAAGTCATCAGCCTTTCCACTGCCAGTCCTGGTAGTGCTGCCGCAATTTTGTCTTGAGGAGTTTTCCAGTTGAGGTGTGAGGGAGTTCCTCCACGAAGACGAATGCATCCGGCAACTGCCACTTGGCGAACTTTCCGGCGAGAAACTCGCGCAGGTCCTCGGGCGTCACTTTCGAGCCATCTCGGACGACGACGACCGCAATCGGACGCTCCTGCCATTTGGGATGCGGAACGGCAATCACGGCGGCTTCGCGCACTGCCGGGTGCGCGACCAAAGCATTTTCCAGATCGACGGAACTGATCCACTCGCCCCCGGACTTGATCAGGTCTTTGGTGCGATCCGCGATCTTGAGGTAGCCCTCAAGGTCAATCGTGCCCACGTCGCCGGTGCGAAACCAGCCGTCAGCGGTCCACTTGTGGGTTTCTTCAGGCAGATTGTAGTAGCTGGCAGCCACCCAGGGCCCGCGCAACTGCACTTCACCCATGGTGCTGCCGTCCTTGGGTACCTCTCCCGCTTCATTGACCACCCTCATCTCGACGAACGGTACAGGGATGCCGGCTTTGGCTTTGACGGCGTACTGTTCCTCGTCGGGCCACTCTCTCATGTAGGCCTTGAGTTGATTTGTGGTGGCCTGCGGGCTGCTCTCGGTCAGGCCCCAGCCTTGTTGAAGCTTCATGTGGTACTGGTCGAGCTTACGGATGAGGGAGAGAGGTGGTGCGGCACCACCGCACAGGACCCGCATCGGTCGTAGCTTCCAGCGGCCGGGATGCTTCTCCAGCATGTCCACCACATTCAGCCATATGGTGGGCACGCCGCCGGTGACGGTGACTTTTTCTTGTTCATACAGATCCAGCAGGCTCTCCGCATCCAGATACGGACCGGGAAACACCTGCTTGCAACCAGCCAGGGTGGCTGCGTAGGGCAAACCCCAGCCGCTGACGTGGAACATGGACACCACGGGTAGAAGAACGTCCGCATGGCAGATGGCAAAATTATCTACCGTGGTCAGGAGGAAGCTGTGCAGCATTAGTGAACGATGGGTGTAAACCACGCCTTTTGGCACCCCGGTCGTGCCCGAGGTGTAGCACAGGGAGGCAGCCTGGTTTTCTTCGAGGTTGGGATAGCTGAACTGTCCCGAGGCGGTCCCCAGGAAATCCTCGTAATTCTGGAACCCTTCCGGCACAGGATTTCCGGTCAGAGGCACGACTATGACGCGCTCGAAGTGCACCAAGTCCTTGAATTTGTCATAGAGAGGAAGCAGGATGTCATCCACAATAAGAAAGCGGTCCTCCGCGTGGTTGGCAATGTAGGCGAGATCCGGTGGGGCCAGCCTGAGGTTGAGCGTCTGTAACACCCCGCCAGCCACTGGAATGCCAAAATAGGCTTCGAGGTGAGCATAGTGGTTCCACATCAGGGTGGCGACCCGATCGCCGCTCCGAAGGCCGGCCTTCTGCAGGGCCTCGGCCAAGGCCCGGGCTCGGCGATAGAAATCGGCGTACGTGTAACGATGCAAGGAACGATCAGGGAGGCGAGAGAGGATCTCAACCTCCGGAAAAACCTTACCCGCGCGCTCCAGAGTATGAGCCAGCGTGAGCGGGTAGTTCATCATCGTGCCTTGCATGTGACCCTCAGCCGTGTGGCGTGGATGAAATATCCAGTTTTGGTGTTGCAAATTATAACGTACGTTCGATAGAGTCTAGCCCTGAAACGGCGCGGCGGTCAGCGCTCATCCGGGCACCGGCGGACCGGTTAGGTCATATGCGAACCACGGCATATCTGGACAAGATCGAAACGGCGAGCCCCAAAGAGGTCCAAACACTCCAGCGGGTCAAGCTTGCCACGCAACTCGACTACCTGTTTGCCCGCTCCTTATTCTACAAAGACAAATTCAGGGCTGCGGGTATCCGGCGGAAGGACTATCGGTGGCTCCGCGATCTGGCCCGCTTTCCCTTTACTACTAAAGATGAACTGCGCGAGAGTCAGGCGGCCTGCCCGCCGCTGGGCAAACATATCGCGGCCGACGTCGACGATGTCATTCGGATCCATAGTTCCACAGGTACTACCGGCAAGCCGAGCTTCGTTGGGCTGACCCGCCACGATGCGCAGATGTGGACCAGGCTGACGGCGCGGTCTTTCTACACCCAGGGACTCAGGAAGTCCGACATCGTGATCCACGCCGCCGGTCTCACGCTGTTCGTGGCTGGACTTTCCTCGAAAGATGCCATTGAATCGGTCGGCGCGATGTTCGTCCCGATCGGCACCGGAGCGTCCGAGAAAGCGTTGATGGCGATTCAGCACCTGCGGGCAACCGCGATGCATTGCACGCCCTCTTACGCCACATATTTCGCCGAGTGGGTGCGACACGAAGCGAAATTGGAGCCACGAACGCTTGGCCTCAAGAAACTCTTCTGTGGCGCGGAGCCAGGCGCGGGGATCCCGGCGGTGCGAGCGAAGCTGCAGGAAGATTGGGGCGCACGGGTTACCGAGGGATTGGGAAACGCCGATATGGCGCCCATCATTTTCAGTGAATGTCCAGAGCAGTCGGGGATGCATTTTAATGGACCGGACTTCGTTTTGGTTGAGGTCATCGATCCGGACAGCGGAGAGGGCATGCCGATTGAAAAAGGTGTTAACGGGGAACTCGTATATACCAGCCTGGAACGGGAGTGCGTCCCGTTGCTAAGATTCCGCACTCGTGACCGGGTGACGGTGCTGGCTACTTCCTGCCTGTGTGGCCGGACGGGCTTCAAGCTGCGTTGCGTCGGACGAACCGACGACATGTTGATCGTTTTGGGAGTCAACGTGTTTCCCTCGGCAGTCCGGGATATAGTTTCTAGTTTCTATCCTCGGACCACTGGAGAGATTCAGATCGTGCTTGACCAACCAGGCCCCAAGGTAGCGCCGCCGCTGAGAGTAGTTGCAGAGTACGCCGGCGTGCTTCCGGACCGGACCGACTTAAGGACCGAGATCGAGAGAAAGATCAAAGCCACCTTGAGCATTCCGGTCTCGGTCGAACTTGTTCCTCCAGGCGCACTGCCGCGTTACGAGATGAAGGGACAGCTGATCAAGAAAGCATACGAGAGCAAGGCCGCAGGCTAGGAAGAATCACATGGCGTTATTCCCCACCAAGCCGGAACCCGTAAAAGTTGACCTGGAACGGTCAGCAGTTGTGGTCGTCGATATGCAAAACGCGTTTGCGACCAAGGGTGGAATGTTGGATCTTTCGGGCATGGACATTGCTCCCGCACAACAGGTGATCAAAGTGCTCAAGAAAGTTCTGGACACCGCACGGCAGGCTGAAATGCTGGTGGTCTATGTGCAAATGGCCTATGACGCCAAGCTGGCCAACAGCGGAGGCCCAGATTCCCCCAATTGGCACAAGGAACTGGCTCTTCTGCTGATGCGAAAGCGGCCCGAGACCAAGGGCAAAGTCCTCACCGAAGGCCAATGGGACTGGGAAGTAGTGGACGAGCTCAGGCCGCAGCCCCAGGACTTGGTAGTCAGCAAGACTCGCTACAGTGGCTTCTGTGGCACGACTCTGGATTCCTTACTCCGCACTCGCGGGGTCAGGACGCTTTCTTTCACCGGGATCGCAACCAACGTCTGTGTGGAGTCCACACTGCGTGACGCCTTCTTCCTGGACTACTGGCCAATCCTGCTGCGCGACGCCACCATGCAGGCCGGTCCGTCAAGCCTGCAGGAGGCCACGGTGCAGAACGTGGAAATGTTTCTGGGCTGGACTGTCTCTTCCACGGAATTCGTGCAAGCCGTTGAAGAAAATATGCCGCGAGGTGTCCGTGTACAGCATTGATATCGATGTGGGCGGTACCTTGACCGATGGCATCTTCAGCGATGCGAAACGGATGGTGTGCGTCAAGGTGGATTCAACGCCCCACGATCTGACAGTGTGTTTGTTTGACTGCCTGGCCCAAGGCGCCACCCAGTTAGGGTTCCCCGACATAGCTGGCTTGCTTGAGCAGGTCGAGTTGCTGCGCTGGTCCACCACCATTACCTCGAATGTGCTGGCTGAGTTGCGAGGACCAAAGATTGGTTTGATCGTGAGCAAAGGGCACGAAAAAGACTTGTACAGCGCGCAGAAGTTTAGTCCAGTTCTGAATCGAGTGGTGGACGAGAACAACGTCGTCGGAGTGGAAGGTGTTCAGGGAGCGGGAATTCTGGCCGCAGTCCGTTCCTTGCTGGAAAATGGTGTGCGCAGGATCTGCATCAGCCTGCAAGGAGGTCTGCGAAATCCGCAGGACGAGCAGCAGATCAAGCAGATAATCGACGAGCAGTATCCTGATCACTATCTGGGTTCAGTCCCTGTGCTCACCGGCAGCGGCATCTGCCAGAACACGGATGACATGACTCGCACCCACTATGCGGTCATCAATGCGTATACCCACAGCGCATTGGCCGCAACCCTGTTCAAGGCGGAAGACGAGTTGCGCTACGCCCTGGGATACTCACGCGCGTTCTTGATCAGCCACATCAATGGCGGCGTGGCCGGCGTTTCCAAGACGCGTGCGATCGACACAATGGAATCCGGGCCGGTTCTTGGAATCTATGGCACTAGCTACCTGGCAAAGGTCTACGGTTTGAACCACGTAATCGCTTTGGATGTCGGCGGCACCACGGCAAAGCTTGGTGTCATCCGTGACGGCGAGCCAGTGTATTCGCAGGAGAGCAACTTGTTCGGAATCCCTGTGCGTGTCAGGCTGCCATATCTGAGGTCGATCGCTCTTGGCGGGGGCAGCGTGGTGAAGTCCGTGGGTGATGAAGTGCAGCTTGGCCCGGAGAGCATGGGATCATTCCCCGGGCCAGTCTGTTACGGACTGGGTGGCGAGAAACCAACCTTGACCGATGCCTTCGTGACCGCGGGCCTTATCGACCCAGAATACTTTTTGGGCGGCACCAAGCATCTGGATTTGGATCAGGCCAGTGAAGCCATCAACGTCGGCATCGCGCGCCCGCGGGGACTCTCAATTCAAGAAGCCTGCCGCGCCATCATTGATCGAGCTTACGAGATGGTGGCCGGCATGATCCGGAATGCCAGTCAGGAACTTGGGCGGGATTTGTCGGACCACGTGCTTTTTGCCTACGGCGGAAACGGCGGTCTGTTTGCCTGTGGAGTTGCGGAACGTGCAGGCTTGGAAGATGTCTACCTCTTTGGACTGGGCCCGGTGTTTAGCGCTTTTGGATCGTCCGTCGCCGACATCTCGCACGTGTATGAACGATCTTTTCATCAGCCGATAAAGGACGGTGTGGATGTGGCGCCGCTCAACAACCTGATCGAAGAAATGCGCCAAGCAGGAATGAGGGACTTGCTGGGGGAGGGAATCAATCCGGCCGACGCCGAGTGCTCGGTCGAACTGGAATTGTCGCAGCCTGATAATTCGAGCGCATACGTGAAGTGTACAGGCCTGCATTTTGCCGGTTCGGAAGACCTGCGCCGCCAGCTTGGCCGAGACTTGCCAAACGGCGATGCTAGCCTCGAACTAGTTCGTTTGCGTGTGAGGAAAGCCATTTCAAAGCCTACTCTGGTGCCGAAACCACTGGGGTCAGATGATCCGACCGGCGCCGTGCTGGGCAAGCGGGCCGTAGCGTATGGCAGCCTCGGGGGCATGGCACAACTTTACAAGTGGGAATCTCTGACGCCAGGAAACAAAGTGCAGGGCTGTTCAATTCTGGAAGCCGAGAACAGCACCTACTTTGTGCCCGAAGGCTGGACGTTGCAGATCGATCAGTACGGCAATGCGCAAGTGAGAAGCAGAGCAAAAGCTTCGGTGTCCGCCAATTTGCAGGAGACCCGGTCATATGGCAAGCGATCCTAGTCGTCGTATTCGAGTGACGGAGTACCTGGACCTCGAACTCGAGCAGGAGCAGTGGATGTGTAATCGTTGTGGGCACATCCTGGGGCCTGCCCGCGACAGTTACAAGAAAGGATGTCTGGTCTACGACCGCGACCCGCGCGAAATCCATCCCCCAATCGTGGATGGGCAGTATAGCTTCTCGCCCGACCCGTTGTGGGTGCGGATTGTGGAGTTCTATTGTCCCGGGTGTGGCACGCAGATTGAAACCGAATACCTGCCGCCCGGCCATCCCATTACCTGGGACATTGAAATCAACATCGAGTCACTTAAGGCAAGACTGAGCAGCGGGGAACTGGTGATCAAGGATCAACGGCTCGAGGTCGTGGAATGAACTCCATCGATATCGACGTAGGTGGTACCTTCACCGACATGGTCTTGAACTACGCGGACCTGACCATCATCCGGAAGGTTCCCACCACGCCGTACGACTTGTCGGTCTGCTTCTCCAACGTGATCCAGGAAGGCGCGCAGGCCATGGGCATGCGCATGGAGAACCTGCTGCCCGAGATCGACATGATCCGCTACTCGACCACCATCGCGCTGAACCGCCTGCTCGAAAGAAAAGGACCAAGGCTCGGCCTGATCACGACAGAGGGCCATGAAGACACCACGCTACTGGGCCGTGGCGCACAGTGGATTGACGGCACGCGGGTTCAGGAGCGCCGCAACCTGAGCGTTCAGAAGAAACCCGATCCGCTCATTCCGCGCGAAATGATTGTGGGTGTAAAGGAGCGCATCGACTCCAGCGGCCAGATTATGCGTCCTTTGGACGAAAACGATGTCCGGGAGAAGGTCCGCTATCTGGTGGGCAAAGGAGCACGTGCTTTCGTAGTTGCGTTGCTTTGGGGTTTTCTCAATCCCATCCACGAGAAAAAGGTAAAAGAAATCATCCGCAGCGAGTACCAGGAGTTTCACATCGGCTATATGCCGGTGGTGCTTGCGGGACAAGTGTCGGGCAAGCTAGGTGAGTACGAACGGACCATGGCTGCAATCCTGGATGCCTACCTGCAACGCTCCATGCAGATTGAGCTTTCTACCTGCTGGGACAAACTGCGGGACCGAGGCTACAAGCGTTCGCTGTCGATGATCCAAAGCTCCGGCGGAATCGCAGAGGTCTTCAAAACGGCCGCCAGCCGGACCTTCAACAGCGGCCCTGTGTCCGGGCTGATGGGTGCACACCATGTGGCCAAGGCTTTGGGCTTCCACAACGTGGTCATGGCAGATATGGGAGGCACGAGCTTCGACGTGGGTCTGGTCGTCAAAGACAGTGTCCGCAGTTACGATTTTCGCCCCGTGATCGACCGTTGGATGGTCGGCATCACCATGATCAAGACCTTGTCCATCGGCGCCGGCGGCGGTTCCATTGCCTGGTTGAACAAGCTTTTGAGCAACCGGCTACAGGTTGGGCCGAAGAGCGCCGGATCGATGCCGGGGCCAGTCTGCTTCAACCGTGGCGGTACGGAACCTACCGTGACAGATGCCGACGTGGTTTTGGGCTACATCAATCCCGAATACTACTTCGGCGGCAAGCTGGTTCTGAACAAAGACAAAGCCGTTCAATCCATCCGCGACAAAGTGGCGAAACCTCTGGGGCTGGGAGTTGAGGAGGCGGCTGCCGTCATTCGCAAAATCGTTGACGGAAACATGTCCTCGGCCATCATGAAGGAAGTCCACTTGCGCGGATACAGCCCCGAGGAGTTCATATTGTTTGCGGCAGGCGGGGCAGGCGCTACGCACGTCGAGGGGTTCCGGGCGGATATCCCCAAAGCCGTGATCTTCCCATTCTCGCCCGTATTCTGCGCTTACGGGTCGTCCACTATGGACATCATGCATGTCTACGAGCACTCCAAGAAGCTCACGCTCATGGAGCCGGTGACCCACAAGCTCACCCAGGAATTCGAGACGTTCAACAGGACAGTCGAATCCTTGATCGAGAACGCAAGAAAAGACCTGGCCGGAGAAGGACTCGATCCCGCCAAGGCGAATTTCATCCTGGAGCTTGACATGCTCTACGGCGGGCAGTTCCACGTAAAAAGAACCCTCTCGCCGCTGCTCTTCATTCGAAGCGAGAATGATGTCAGCAGAATCTGCGACGCTTTTGAGAAGGAATTCAGCGAAGCCTTCAGTCCATTCGTGGTAAACCCCGATGGCGGCGTGTTTGTGGACAGCTTCGTGCTGAAAGCGATTGTACCGACCAAGAAGGTAAGCCTGCCCAAGATGCCGCTGGAGGGAAGTAATCCCAGTGGAGCGTTCAAAAGCAGCCGCCCGGTGTATTGGGCAGATAAGAAAGACTTCAGCACAACAAAAATATATTCCTTCGAAAAGCTGCGGCCGGGCAACGTGATCGAAGGTCCGGCGGTGGTCGAAGGGGAATACACGACCCTGGTCGTGCCCTTTCCGTGCACATTTTCCATTGATCAGCACGGTCTGGGCATTTTGGAGTAGGAGACTGCAGAAAACATGCCCATACCCACGTTAGCGGAGAAGCTGCATTGGCTGAAGCCAGCCCCCAGCACAGACTTTGAACGGGAGTGTGCGCAGAAGCTTCGAACCGGTGAGTACGAAGTCGGCGTCCAGATCACCAACGACATTCTGGACGAGGCCATGGAGATTTTCATCCGTTCCTCCCGCAGTTATTTTGGCGTGTCAGGGGACTCGATGGTGGCAATCTTTACAGCTGGAGGTGATCTTATCAATGGTTCCTGTGGTACCTATCTCCACGCCATCATTCAGCCCATCATCATCAAGTTCATCCTGAAGTACTACCAAGAGAATCCTGGCATTCGCGATGGAGACATTTTCTACACGAACGACGCCCTCTACGGCGGCATCCACAATCCCGATCAAGTGGCTATCATGCCCGTATTTCACGGGGAAAGACTCATTGCATGGGCCACGGCAGCGCTGCACACCACGGAAACCGGGGCGATCGAACCCGGCGGCATGCCGGTCAGCGCAAGGTCCCGTTTTGATGAGGGCCTGAACATGCCGCCCATCAAGATCGGAGAAAACTTCAAGCTGCGCAACGACTTTCTGGAGTTTTACTCAGTCTACGGAATGCGCGCCCCAGCCATGTTCATCTCCGACCTACGCGCCCGCTGTACTACTGCCGACCGGGTGCGGGTGCGGTTGCTGGAACAGATTGAGAAACGCGGTGTGGAATTTCTGGTCGGCTTGATGCGAAAGATGCTGGATGTGGCAGAAGCTGGGGCCATTCAGAAAATCAAAGCTCTTCCCGATGGCAAGTTCCGCAGTGTCGTGTTCAACGATGCCATCGGCTGGACACCGGCGCTGGTACGGGCCTGTTTCCTGACTTTGACCAAGCAGGGAGACCGGCTCAGCTTCGATTTCGCTGGTACTTCGCCGGAAAACCCTTCGTCGTACAACGTCCATACCCAAGCCGTCGTAGGACACATCGCCAATTTCATGTATGAGTACTTCTTCCACGATCTGCCCATCAGCAGCTCTACATTCGCTCCCATTGATTTCGTGTTCCCGGAAGGGATCATTCTGAATCCCGACAAGCTGGCCGCCACCAGTTGTTGCGTTTACATCGGCATGCAGGCCCGCTGTGCAACCCACAACTGCTTTGCGAAGATGATGTTTTCCACCGTGAGCGGCTGGTCACAGGTCGCGTCCGCGCCGGGAAGTCAGCACACAGCTCAGATTTGCAGCGGCCATTCGCAATGGAATCTCGCGGTTTCCGATGTTCTCTCCTTCTCGCTGAATACCCAGGGGCAGGGTGGCCGTGCCGCGAGCGATGGCATGGATGCCTATGGCTTTGCCTGGTGCGCTTTCGGACGTGCCCCCGATTGCGAACAGGTGGAAGGCGAGCTTCCCCTTACTATCACGCTTTCTC
Organism: Terriglobia bacterium; assembly: GCA_041494805.1. Taxonomy (GTDB): domain Bacteria; phylum Acidobacteriota; class Terriglobia; order Terriglobales; family Acidobacteriaceae; genus JBGQBN01. The sequence continues at coordinate 33,940 of JBGQBN010000033.1, forward strand.
AGCACTGGAGAGATTCCTCCGGACCTGGCCGGAACCGGGGCGGCTCCGGCGCAGTGCAGCAGTGGATGATCCACAAAGTTCCAGAAATGCTTTCACTCTGCATGGGCAACGGCAGCAAAGTTCCACTCGGTCAGCCGCTGTTCGGTGGCTACGCTTCCGCGCCGATCCCTGGCATCAGCGTGCGCAAAGCCGACCTGCGGGAAAGGATGCAGAGGGGAGACCCAAGTGTAGTTCTCGATCACCGCACCATGTTTGAGAGCAAGGACATTCAGGGCGACTGGAAGTTTGAACTGATTGCCCGCGTACCCGAGATGTACAAGGAAGGCGACCTGCTGTTCGGCTTCAGTGGCGGTGGACCAGGATATGGCGATCCCCTGGAGCGCTCACCAGAGGCGGTGGTGGAAGACCTGAAGAAGAACATCATTTCCAACTGGACGGCCAGGAATGTCTATCAGGTAGCTCTGGATCTCGAGGGTCGAAGAGTTGATCATTCACAGACGGAACAGATGAGGGCGGCGGAGCGTAAGGCCAGACTGGCGCGCGGGAAGTCTTACGATGAATTCATAACCGACTGGAGCAAGAAATCTCCACCCCAGGAGATTCTGCAGTGGTACGGGTCCTGGCCAGACGCCAAACCTACGGGGCCGGTCTTCAGGCCCTAGACACAATGCCTGAGCAATTTACACCTCGCGGCATGGTGAAGGCTTTTCTTAGAGGTGAGTTACCACCGCGTCCGCTGCTGCTGCCGATCATTTTTTCTCTTGGGTCCAGGCTAGAGAACGTATCGCTTCGTGATTTCCATTCGAACCCGACCAAGATTGCCAACGCCCTGCGTCAGATTCGCATCGTCCTGAAGGTGGACGGGCTAGCCTGTTATTTCGATCGCTTTCTGGAGGCGGAAGCCCTGGGGTGTCAGCTCGAGTGGCAGGCAGCGGGGACATCAGCGTTGGCGTCCTCTCCATTCTCCGGGATAGACCATCTCCGTCAAAAGCTGCAGTCGCCAGACGAAATAGTCAAGAAGGGAAGGATCCGAATTGCTTCCGAAGTGCTCCAGCGGCTCAAGGTGATGCTGAAAGATGAACCTGCGCTCATGGTCGGAGTGACCGGGCCGCTGACACTCGCAACATTACTGCTTGGCGAAAGCGTGAGACTTGATCGTTCACAGTTGCTTGACCTTATGGAATTCACCGCGGAGATCACCGCCGCGGTGTCCAAGACGTTCGTGGAGGCGGGCGCAGATGTCGTCTTCCTGATGGAGGATTCGCTGCCGGAGCCCGCCGACGCCTGCGAGCGGTGGGCAGCCGTGACCGGACCGATCACAAATGTTATCCGTTTCTACGATGCCTTGCCGGTACTAATATTGACGAACACCGCGCGGTTCCAGGAGGTTCACCGGGATATTTTGGACCGCAATTGGAATGGTGCTTATTGTCTGGGGCTGTCCAGGGCTGGATCGACATCCTGGGAGCGTTGGCAACCTAGGGGACTTGGCCTCGGAGTGGCGTTGCCTCCCGACGCCTTCAGCGACCGATGTGATTTCGAAACTCTAATCGGGCCGATCCGCGGAAAGCTCAGCGATCTTAGACCGATTCTTGTGACTTCGACGGCAGACATTCCGCCCGCCGCGGACCTGAAGCAGGTTGTTGCTGTGTTGGAGTTCCTGCGGAATGTGTGTTCGAGCGCAGCATCAAGCTTCGGGGAGGGTCGTCCATGATGAGTTCTTTGTGGTTACTACCTGATAAGAATCTCTCCAAGATGTTTGACTGTAACCTTAACAAAATAAAGCTTGCGCTGCACTTGCCATCTCTTCGCGGCCACATTTAGAATAGGGAACGAACGTTCGATCAGTATGAGTGTGACCTCACTCACGTCTGGTGTTTCCCCGCGCTCCCCTGAGACGCGCTTCGAGCGTCGGCTCGCCAAAATCCTTGACCATGCCACGGCTGTCTTTTGCGAAAAGGGCTACGAGAGCGCCACGATGCGCGATTTGTCTCGCGCTAGCGGGTTATCGCTGGCGGGGCTCTACTACTATTTCGAATCCAAAGAGAAGCTGCTCTACCTCATCCAGAAGCATTACTTCACCACGGTGATGGAGCAACTCCAAGCGCGGCTGAAGGATGTATCCGATCCCGAGGAGCGCGTACGCACGTTTATACAGAATCATTTGGAGTATTTTGTCGCCAATTTCAAGGCGTATAAGGTGCTTTCCCACGAGGACGATGTTCTGCAGAATGAGCTGGGAGATGAAATTGCTGCCCTCAAGCGTGAGTATTACCGCAGCTGTGCCAGTCTGGTCGAGGCACTAAAGCGTGAAAAGGGACTGGAGTTCAACAGCCGCATTGCCATCATGGGCCTGTTCGGCAGCATCAACTGGCTCCACACCTGGTACAACCCGCGGGTAGATGGTGATGCTGGGGCGCTGGCCCGGCAAATAGGGGACGTTTTCCTCCGAGGTATTTTCGCCACCGTCCGAAGGTGAGCACGGGCCGAAGCGGATCGTTTGCTGTTCCGACATTACCGATTGGAGATGCTGACAACGAACAACCGAGACTAACTTGATTACTGACTGCCACATTCATATCCAACCCCTGGAGATGTTCAAGCCTGCGGCGTTGGCGCTGATAAAAAGAAAACGGGCCAACTTCGAGCAGATCGCTGAATTCTGCCGGTCTCCCAAATCTTTTCTCGGGTACCTCGATGCCGCGGGCGTGGATCGCGCGGTGCTGATCAACTACGTGGCGCCGGAAGTAATCGGTTTCTCTGCCGGGGTCAACCAGTACATCGCCGACTATGTAAAGGCGGATCCCAAACGCTTGATCTCGTGCGGTGGCCTGCATCCCCGCCATTCCGAGAACATCATGGCGGACGTGGAGCATCTGTTGCGGCTCAAGATTCGCATGATCAAGATCCATCCTCCCCACCAACTGCTGTTTCCCAACGACTATCTTCATGGAGTGAAGGAGTTGGAGATCATTTACCGGGCGGCAGAAGCCAACGGCGTGCCAGTGATGTTTCACACCGGTACGTCAATTTTTCACGGCGCCCGCAACAAGTATGGCGACCCGATCTACATTGATGATGTCGCGGTAGATTTCCCCAAGATGAAAATCCTGCTGGCCCACGGCGGGCGGCCACTTTGGATGCATACGGCGTTCTTCCTGCTGCGGCGGCACCCGAATGTATTTCTAGACATCAGCGGCATCCCACCCAAGACGCTGCTCAAGTACTTCCCACGGCTGGAGGAAATCGCCCACAAAACGCTCTTCGGTACGGACTGGCCTGGGCCGGGCGTCCCGGACATCAAGAAAAATCTCGATGACTTCCGTGCCCTGTCCCTGAACGAGGACACCAAGCACCAGATTCTTTGCCGTACTGCTTTAGGCATCTGGCCTGCGTAGGTTCGTGGATTCAGCTATCCCTTTCGAGCCTCCGCATTCTCGACCAGCAGCGCGATCCCTTGTCCCCCGCCGATGCACGCCGACGCGATCCCATAGCGTCCGCCCGAACGCTTGAGCTCGCGGGCCAACGTGATGGACAAGCGCACTCCGGTGGCTCCCAGCGGATGGCCGATGGCGATGGCGCCGCCGTTGACATTGAGTTTTGCGTGATCCAAACCAAGCTCCCGCTCACAAAACAAGACCTGGGCGCCAAACGCTTCGTTGATTTCAAAGCGGTCAATCTGGTCCAATCGCAGCCCGCTGAGTTCAAGCAGAGCCCGAATTGCCGGAACTGGGCCAATCCCCATGATCTCGGGAGGCACTCCGACCACCGTGCCGGCAACGATCCTGCCTAGCGGTTGCTTGTTGTGCCCACGCACGAAGCTGCCCGAGGCCACAAGCACGGCTGCTGCGCCATCCACCACAGCGGAACTATTGCCGCCGGTCTGCACACCTCCAAAGGCAGGACGAATCTTGGCCAGGGTTTCCAGCGGTGACGGTCGAATATGACTATCTGCGCTGAAGGACTCCACCGAACGGGACAAACGAATTTCACGAGAGTTATATCCGGCACACTCGAAAGTTTCGCTTACGATCGGCACGATTTCGCCGCTGAGAAAACAGCTCTTCTGGGCAGCCACGGCACGCGCGAAACTGTCCGCTGCAAAACGGTCCACATCCTCCCGCGAGATATTGTGGCGCTTCGCCAAAGTTTCCGCGGTTCCCCCCATAGTCGCGTTAACGCAAGGATCGAGCAGCGCCTCCCAGAGGAAATCCTTGAACTCGACCTGTCCAAGACGGAATCCGCCACGATGGGTGTAGGCTGCAATGGGATTGCGGGACATGGATTCGGCGCCGACACCCAGAGCAAGTTCCACTTTGCCCAGCTTGATCCAGTCCGCCGCTTGCAAAATGACTTCAATGCCGGTGCCGCATACCCGCTGGACTAAATGGGATGGCACCTCAATCGGCACGCCTGAATATATGCCAATATGGCGCGGCAGCATGTAAGTGTCGAAACTAGCCTGGGCCATGTTGCCGGCAATAACGGTGTCGACGTCCGCCGGTGAAACGCCCGAACGCCGGAACACTTCGCGGGCGACCTTGATGCCCAGATCGATCGGCGAGACCAAGCCAAGAACTGTGTTGTAGTCAGCGAACGGCGTGCGCACGCCATCCAGCAGCCAGACATCGTCATACTGCGACCGAAGACCCTTGGGGCTCATTTAGTCCCTCTCATAATTAACTTTGGATTGCCGGATGCGCGCCCAGGATTCAGGCTCTCAATGGACTCTCTTCACGGCTGGGGATGCGCTTGATTGAGACCACGGTCTTGTATCTCCGCGCCTCACCCTTTGCCCCGCCATATCGGGCGCGGTGCTTGCTTCCCCACGCGGACATCAGCTTCAAAATCGGCTTCAAGCTTTCGCCATGCTTGGTCAGCGAATATTCCACTTTGGGCGGAACCTCGGCGTAGACCTTGCGGTGAATGATCTGGTCCCGCTCCAGGTCTCGAAGATGCTGCGTGAGCATTTTCTTGGTCAGCCCCGGAATCAGTCTCTGTAGTTCACCGAACCGGCGCGTTCCCCCCTCAAGATAAAACAGAATCAGCGGTTTCCATTTTCCGCCAATAATGTCAGCGGTCAGTTTCACCGAGCAGTTAAATTCATCTAACACGAGGTCTCCTTCTGACCACTAGGTTACTCAAAGGTGCCTACTAGCAATAAAGATACTTTAGCCTAAAATCGGCTCTCGGACCACAAACAGAGCTATGGCCGCTCTCGGTGGTCTGCAGTGACTGCACTGATACTTGGGAGGTAGAAATGAGCAGCAAGCGGCCCGTGGTTTTGTACGGAGCAAATGGTTTTTCCGGACGCCTCATCGCCGAATTCCTGCGGGAATACAACGTCCCCTTCATTGCCGCCGGCCGGAACCGCACTAAGATCCAAGACGTGATGAACCACGTTCCGGGCATAGAAACCGCGAACTACGAAATCGCTGAGGTCGGCGGCTCGATGGATGATCTGGTTAAGTTGTTTACCGGGGCAAAAGTCGTCTGCAACACTGCCGGCCCTTTCATCTACAACGGGCCGTGCGTGATTGAAGCCGCACTGAAGGCAGGCTGCCACTATCTCGACATTGGCGGCGAACAGGCCTGGTTGAGAGAAGTTGAGGAGAAGTGGGGTGAGAAATTCGCGGCCAAGAGACTTCTGGCGGCGCCAGCCACTGCGTTCATGTCGGCCGTCAGTGACGCAGCTGCCCACCTCTGCCTGGAGACGGCAGCGATCGACACCCTCGAAATTATCACCATGTTCAAGGGCATGCCGACGTTTGGCTCGACACAGACCATTTTTGCGGTCATCCCGACAGAAGCGTATTACCTGGAGCAAAACCAATACAAACCCTGGCCGCGTGCGACACGTTACGAAGCGGTAATGCCCGGCTATATTCAGACTCAACTGGTACTCGCCTGGGGAGGCTTCCCGCATCCCGTCTGGTTCAAGAATCATCCCCAGATCGCGAACGTCCGGTCACTCGGGGGACTTCTCGACCGGCAGATCATGGAAAATATTGCGGCGACCGAGAAACATTTCGAGACGGAGATTCGCCCTCTGCCCAAGCAGGAGCAGGAACGAAAACTCGCGGAAATGGCTAATTCCGTGCAAGCCGGCACACCGCCACGGGAGAATACCCGCGAGCACCGCACCATTGATGTCGTAGCTGGCCGAGGCACGATGGATTTCGTCCAGTGTGCTGTCTTTGGAACCTGCGCCTACCGCTTAACCGGACTGATTCAGGCGTTTGCCGCGCACAGCCTGGTCTACGCAGCTCCCCGCAAAGTGGGATTCGCCTCCGCGGCCGTTGCTTTTGGACATCGGGAACTGCTGCGAACACTGGAAAGCCACGGGCTCGCAAAGGTTAAGATGCTTTCCTGAGTATTCCTCCGGCCATGCGGGCAATTGACTACTTCGACAAGGGCGCCGACGCGAACCCGGAGAGGACCGCGATCATCGATGGCAATGCCCGCTACTCGTATCGGGAAATGCGCGCCATCACCGAACGAATCGCGCGTGCCATGTGGGCCAATGGATTGCACGGCGAGGAGCGCGTCGCCATCTATTCGCACAACGACGCCCGAGTTCTATTCTGCATGCTGGGCCTGATGCGCGCGGGTGCTGTCTGGGTCCCCATCAACTATCGCAATGCCACGGACGCCAACGCCGAGTACATGAGCTATGTGGAGACGACCTGGCTCTTCTATCACAGCAACTTCAGAGACAACGTCGCGGAACTGAAGGCGCGTGTTCCGTCATTGCGTCATCTGGTCTGCCTCGATGCCCTGGATGGCGAAAATCCCTCACTGGATGTGTTCATGGAGCAGGGAACTGGCATGGATGACCTCAAATGGGCTGATCCCATCGGAAATCTCGATCGTCTTGTCGGTCTGGTTCCTACCGGGGGAACCACCGGACCAGCGAAGGGCGTGCGCGTGACCAGTCTGGCCTGGGGGACCATTACCGAAATGGCCTCACACTACTGGCGTGCTGATGGAGTCGATCCCATCTGCCTCAACGCCGCCCCACTTTCCCATGCGGCCGGAACGGTAGCCTTCGCCATGTTCGCCATCGCGGCCACCAACGTGATCCTTCCGAAGTTCGATGCGGGAGAGGTACTGCGCAGCATCGAGCGCTTTCGGGCCACCCACTTGTTTCTGCCGCCGACTGCTCTTTATGCGCTGCTTGCGCACCCTGAGGTTGGCAATTTCGATTACTCGAGTTTGCGAGTATTGCTTTTGGCGGGATCGCCGGTATCACCCGACAAGCTCAAGAAGGCTGTCGAAATCTTCGGGCCGTGCCTTTGCCAATGCTATGGACAAACCGAAGCCCCGATGTTGCTGACCTGGTTGGATCAGAAGACCATCGCGGCCGCCGCCGCTGGCGATCATCCCCAAAGGCTGCGTAGTTGCGGCAAACCCACGTCTGCGGTACGCCTGGCGGTCATGGACGAGGCCGGCCAGATTCTGCCATCCGGTCAACCCGGTGAAATCGTGGCCAGAGGCACACTGGTGACTGACGGCTATTACAAGATGCCTGAGGCCACTGCCGAGATCCGAACCTACGGATGGCATCACACCGGCGATGTGGGCTACATGGACGAGGACGGCTACTTCTATATCGTTGACCGCAAGAAAGACATGATCATCACCGGGGGCTTCAATGTCTATTGTGCGGAAGTCGAGGCAGGCATCATGGCGCTCCCTCAGGTGCACGAATGCGCGGTCATCGGTGTTCCCGACGACACCTGGGGAGAAGCAGTCAAGGCCATCGTCGTGCTCCGGCAAGGCGAATCTCTCACCGAAGAAGCGGTCATCACTCACTGCAAGGCCAAACTGGGTGGCGTGAAGTCCCCCAAGTCCGTAGAATTCCTTTCGGACATCCCCAAGACTCCGGCCGGCAAAACTGACAGGAAGGAGCTACGCAGACCTTACTGGGCTAATGCCGATCGGGCGGTCCATTAGCGGAAGCAAACCAGTAGAAACAGGACACATGTTCTTTCGGCAATTCGGGCGGGCATGGAAATATCCAGGCGTTACGAAAATACTCTGGTAGGCATCCTCTTCTTCACCTGGGGCACGGTCTTCCTGGACCGCATGTCGCAGTTCTATCTCGCGCCCTACTTTGCTCCAGAATTTCATTTATCCCATGAACAGATCGGAATGTTGGCGTCGGTGCTGGCGATTACATGGGCCCTGTCCACACTGGTCTTCGGCGCTCTCTCGGACCGTTTCGGTCGCCGCCCGATTCTGATTCCCGCCGTCTTCGCCTTCTCGCTGCTTTCGTGGTTGTCGGGCGTGGCGCACAGTTTCCATCAGCTGTTGCTGATACGGGCGTTGATGGGAATTGCTGAGGGCCCGACCTGGTCCATTATGACGGCGCTCATTGAGGAATCGTCTCACCCAGTCCGGCGGGGGCGGAATGTCGGCATTGTGGTCAGCGCCGCCGCTTTGGTCGGCCTTGCCCTGGCGCCGGTGCTAACCACGCAAGTCGCGGCACGCTGGGGATGGCGCTGGGCTTTCTTTGTGGCCGGCATCCCCGGCTTCGTGATGGGCTTGCTCATCTGGAAATTCGTCAAGGAGCCGGGAGCAACCGCTGGCGAAGGCCACTCCCACCGGATCAAGTTGAAGGACTATTTTTCCGTCCTGCGCTATCGCAATATCTGGCTGTGCTGCGCAGCTTCTGCCGGTTTTGTTTCCTGGCTGTTCCTGATGACTGCCTTTGCCCCGCTTTTCATTACCGAAGAGGCCCACCAGGCTCCCACCACCGCCGGCTTCCTGCTAGGCGCCAGTGGTCTGGGCAGTTTTTTCATCGGATTCTCTTTTCCCGCGCTCTCCGATCGCATGGGACGCAAGCCGGTATTGCTGCTCATGGCGGCAATGTCGATCGTGGTGCCGACTGCGTTACTGGTGCGCCCGCTATATGCGTTGCCATGGCTGCTCGCAGCCATCTTGTTTCTGACCAATGCCGGTCAGGGTCTCGCCTCACTCATCATGGTGCTCGTGCCGACGGAAAGTGTCCCACCCCAGTTTGCGGCGACCTCCATCGGCCTCACAACCCTGGCCGGCGAGGTCTTTGGCGCCACCGCAGCGCCCGTAATCGGCGGCGCTTTGGCCGAAAAACACGGTCTTACCACCCCGCTGTGGATGTCTGCCTGCGGAAGCGCTCTCATTTTTATCGTTACTCTGTTTCTCAAGGAGACTTCGCGTGTGAAAACCGGCGGTAATCGCGCGTGCTGACCGCGCTGTCACTGGATTCTGTCCGGTAGCGAAGATTATTTCGAAACCCAAAGTTACCGATCGAGTCTGCTGGCTTTTCACTTCAGCCTCGCGTACTCCAACTGGGCTTCCTTTAGGATAGAAATATCGGGGTCGGCATCCTTCCAAACGACAAAGAAATCCTGATACGCCGTCTTTGCTCCCGCAACGTCACCGCTGGCTGCACGGGCCCGGGCCAGACCAAGACGTGCTAACGCTCCGAGTGGAAAGTTCAGCACCACTCCGCGATGATCGATGATCTTCTGGAACTCGCCGGCTGCCGCGTCGCCCTGACCTGCCGCCAGGTAAGCTTGCCCACGCACGTAGATGGGATAGAGCGTCCCTAGCTGAAAAGGTTGCGGACTCCCTAACTCATAGGTGGCTGCCGCCTGTTGCAACTCCAGGGCATCAGCCGCATCGCCCTTCTTGATCGCCAGCGTTGCCCGGATCGTGGGCAGCCAGTAGTCGTTCAATAGCGTGTCTGTCGGGAAACGCTTGCGCAGATCGTCCGCCATCGCCGATGCGTGTGCACTATCCCCGGCCTGGGCCAGGGCCAACGCACCCAGCGTCTCTACATCTCGCGTCGATACTAGAGCGAGAGCCTCCGCCACGTCCTTCCGTGCTTCCTCGTTGTTGCCGACTGCGGCTTCCCGCACAGCAGCCTCTACCTGGTAGAAAGCTGCGATTTCTTGATCTCCGCTGTGGCGTGCGGACCCGATCGCGAGTTGGGTAGACGCCCGCGCTTTTGCAAAACGGCCGTGGTACGCCTCGGTGTCCGACTGCTGCTCTAGAAGCACGTCCTCAAATCCTGGCTTGCCGGCTGCGGTGGTCACAAGTCTCTGCATTTCGTCGGCATCGTCGCGCAGGAACGCAAGGAAGTAACGATTTGTTGACAGGAACGCGCTCTCCAGCTTGCGCGCCTGCGCCTGATCGAGGACTTCCTTGACTTGGTCCGGGCGATTCAACGCCAGGCACGCACCCGCGAGGCTCAGGTAACAGGTCGCGTTGTTCGGCTCCAGAAGCAGGGCTTCCCTTAGTTCAGCTGCCGCCTTCTCGTAGCTCCCGAGATAGTAATAAAGGGCCCCCAGATTCGCGTGCGGGACAACATCGCGCGGATAGGTGTGTGTCCAAACCTCAAAAACTTGCACGGACTTATCCATTTCGCCGGTCACGTACGAATAGTAGTGCGATTCGATGTACAGATGTTCTCGCTCAGACACGCGGTCGCGCAGGTCGTATGCCTTCTTGGTGTTTTCACTGGCCAGGCCAGCCTGGGAAATATTGAAGTACACGGTCCCCAGCCGGGCGTAGGCCATGGCGAAGTTTGGGTCCAATTCAACCGCGCGCTTGAAAAATGGAATTGCGGCTTCTTCGCCTTTGTTGGACCAGGTGCTGAGGGCGAGACTGTAAGCCTGCAGGGCCTCCAGGGAAGATGTTGTCGCCTGCTCGACCGGAGTGTCGTACTCTTGGACTGAGGACAATGACTCTCCAAGTTTCTTGCGCATCCGGGTAACCGCCTTACCCACGGAGCCCAACACGTGTTCGCGACTGTCCGCCTCAACCTGCTCGCTTCCCAGCAAGTCTCCGGTCCGGCAGTTCACCGCGTTGAGGCCGATCGCGTAATGGCTGCCCAGACTTGAGATGGTCCCCATCAGCATTCCCTTACTACCCGTTCGCTGGCACACCTCTCGCGCCAGGTCGGGGGTGAGGCGCTCGTCTTTTGGATGTCCCATGTACTGTAGTTCCTGCGCGATTTTTTGCTCCGACAGTACATTCAGGAACGGAGACTGCTCCAGTTCCACGGTGAGTGCTTGCTTCAGAGTGCCATCAAACACGGGCTCGCCCGTCGAATTGCTGAAATCAGCGAGCACCAATGTGTCTTTTTCCGTAAGCACTGGGGGACGGCGAAAGTAAAAGAACGCGGCCGTGGCGGCAACTACAACGGTAACTATCGCGGCTATGGCGATTCTATTCCAGTCCCTGCGAATGACATGGCGTGTTACGGTGCTGTGGTAGGCAGCCGTGCGACCAGATTCCGTGTCGCGCCGCAGACGTTGCAGGTCGGCGCGGACTTCCGATGCGTGCTGATAGCGGAGGTTGCGGTCTTTCTCCAACGCCTTGTGAATAATCGGTTCCAACTCCGGCGGAAGCCCGGGATTCAACTGCGCCGTCAGCGCCGGCACGGTGTGCAGGATTGAATCGAAAATTGCGGCTGAGGTCTCGCCGCGAAAAGGAAGCGCGCCGGTCGCCATCTCGTAAAGCACAGCCCCAAATGAAAACAGGTCGGTGCGGGCGTCCAGGTCTTTTCCCAGTGCCTGCTCCGGCGACATATAGGCGATCGTGCCCATGGTGGTTCCCGGACTGGTCAGATGTTCGTGCCCAGCCATGGACTGTGTGTTCTCCTCGTCCCTCTTGCCGTGGGAATCTGTGTTGGTAATGACCTTGGCCAATCCGAAGTCGAGAATCTTGGCGTGATTGCGGCTGGTTACGAACAGGTTCCCCGGTTTGATATCGCGATGGATAATGCCTTGGCTATGCGCAGCGTCGAGCGCATCGGCGATCTCGATACCCCAGGCAATTAGAGTTTCCGTCTCCATTGGATGCCCTGCGATGCGTTGCTTCAAAGTCATGCCTTCGAGGTACTCCATGGCAATGAAGCGCCTGCCATTGTGTTCACCGATTTCGTAGATGGTGCAGATGTTGGGATGGTTCAAAGCCGAGGCAGCACGCGCTTCCCGGCGGAACCGCTCCAGGACTTGCGGATTACGCGCCACCAGCGCAGGCAGAAATTTCAGTGCGACGAAACGGCCGAGCTCCGTGTCCTCGGCCTTGTAGACCAGACCCATCCCTCCACTCCCCAACTTCTCCACAACGCGGTAGTGCGAGATGGTTTTGCCGATCATTGCAGGTAAGACGTGCTCAGGGCTGCCATGTTAGGAGGGCTCAGGATGCAAGTCAATGTTGGTAAGATGTATTACGCGCTGAGGGGATTTTGCTACACCCCGCTGCCGGTCGCGGCGACGCGGGGAGCGTGCGAGCGGCACACCGGTAGTCACTGCGTTTCAAACAATTTCACGTGCTTGTGGAGGCCCTTTGCGCAGCGTGCTTTGCGTCCATAGCCTTAATCCGTAAGTCATCCATCTTTTTCATAGTCTGAAAGAGAGTTGCGGTCAGCGTTAAACACATTTCCGCGTCTGGTTGCCTAAAGTCTATCTCGCCAAGGTGGACAATTCTGTTGCGCTTGTGGAAAACTTCCTTGATGAAGAAATCCTTCGTGGAGTATACCCCTGCAAG
>JBGQBN010000015.1:0-79882 GCA_041494805.1 Terriglobia bacterium
AGGACGTCCTGCGCATGGACGACCCCAACAATGTTGTGGATCGTACCTTCGAACACCGGCACTCGCGAAAACGGCTTGCCCCGCAGCAGCTCGATAAACTGCTCCACCGTGGTGTTGGTCGGTACAGCGACGATTTCCGGCCGCGGCTTCATCGCCTCACGCACGGTCTTCTCTCCGAATTCCACCACCGACTGGATCAGGTCGCGGTTGCTTTCATCGAGAATGCCTTCCTCCTGGCCGGCTTCGATCAGCGCGTCCACTGCTTCCGCCTGGGTCTCGGGAGTCTCGTCGGAGTGTTCCCTGGTAAGAGCCGTCACCGACTTCAGGAAACCCAACACCAGGGTCACGGGCAGCACCAGGTAAATGAGAATTCGCAGCAATAAGGTCCAGCGCGTCAGCCATCGTCCGGTGGTCCGCGAGAAGAAGACAAAGGGGAAAAAGCGGTTGAAGATAATCACGATCAGGACCAGGCTCAAGGTAGCCTGCAGGATTTCGTACCCACTCCAGGCGCGGTCGCGGAATACGGTGAAGCCCACCAGCATGGCGATTGCCGCGGTCGTGAGTTGAGTAAGGACCGCCATGGAAAGTGCGGCCCGCGGCCGGCTCATACCCAGCCTTGGCTCGACTTTCTGCTCGAAATTGTCGATGTTGTCCTGGAACTCACGCGAGAGAAATTTGCCGATCTCGGCGTAGAGGCGATCCACGTAGGAGACCAGGGTGAGCAGCCCCACCAACATCAGCAGCGCAATCGCGATGGCGTAGTTCATCGTGCCCGTGTGGTGCGGGCGCTCCCGCCCGCGGTGTTTCTCTGCGTTCTCAGTGGCCCTTCGCCGCGCACCCTACGATTCAAGTCCTTCGCTGCGCGCATCCCATTTCTCTCAATCAATCCCACTGGCAATCCCAACGATCGACGCAAGCGCTCTTCTCTCCGAGCCATCTCGCCTTGGTCGTGTTCGTGGTCGTACCCGGCCAAGTGGAGCACGCCATGCAGTACGAGGATTTTGATCTCCTCTGCCGCCGAGTGTCCAAGGCGTCGCGCATTCTTCGCGGCAATATCCGCCGAAATGGCCACATCGCCGGCAAAACCATCATCCAGCCCCAGCACCGGCTGGAATGACAGCACGTCCGTTGGCCTGTCCTTGCCCCGGAAACGGCCGTTCAGTCCACGCAATTCTTGACTGCTGGTCACCAGCACATTGATCGCGCCTCGTAAACTGGCCGCGCGGCTGGCCCGCGTCACGAACTTCGCCAGCGCAGCCTGACTCAGTGCCGCCACTCTTTTTCGCAGGATGATCAAATTCCTCTCTAATCCTCAGCGTCTGGTTGTGGTTCGGCCCTTACTGTCCAAAACAAACAGGAGGGCCTCGACGGGGCGCCCTCCTGATCCATTGTATTCGCTCTACTCTTTATTTTCTGCTTCTGCTGGTGACACCGCATTCTTCTGCAGCGATACAGTGTCGCCGCCGTTTGCTTTTCCATTGGTGGAGCCCTTGGATTCGAGCAGCGACATCTGTGCCTGGGCCACTCGCTCCTTGTGTTCGTCGTAGGCTCGGATGATGCGCTGCACCAGGTGGTGTCGCACCACATCGCTCTCGTCGAAGTAGACGAAGGTCAGCCCCTCGACCGTCTTCAGTATGTCCACTGCTTCCAGCAGACCGCTGCGGCGGGCGCTGGGCAGGTCAATTTGCGTGACGTCGCCAGTGATCACCGCTTTGGAATTGAATCCCAGGCGGGTGACGAACATCTTCATCTGTTCCGAGGTCGTGTTCTGTGCCTCGTCGAGGATGACGAACGAATCGTTCAGCGTACGCCCGCGCATGAAGGCTATGGGCGCGATCTCGATCACGTCCTTCTCCAGGTAGCGGTCTACTTTTTCCGGATCAAGCATGTCATAGAGCGCGTCGTACAACGGACGCAGGTAGGGGTCGATCTTCTCTTGCAGCGTACCGGGCAGGAAGCCCAGGCGCTCGCCTGCTTCCACCGCGGGGCGCGCCAGGATGATCCGGTTCACGCGCTTGGCCAGCAGCGCGGAGATGGCCATGGCCACGGCGAGATAGGTCTTGCCGGTGCCCGCCGGCCCGATGCCGAATACCATGTCGTGCTTTTCGATGGCTTCCAGATAGCGCCGCTGGTTGACGCTCTTGGGCTGCACCGTACGCCGCCCGAACGAGCGTTGCCGTCCGGCTTCGGCCAACCCGCGCAGCGTGGCTTTCGGGTCAGCCATCAGCACGCGCAACATGCTGTTCAGGTCACCGTTGTTGAAGGTAAACCCGGAGCGCTGCAGGGAGTCGTAGTCAGCAAAGACTTCCTCGGCTCGAGCGACATCGCGGGCGGCCCCTTCTAGTTCGATGGAATTGGAACGCAGGTCGATGTTGATGTTTAAGCCGTCTTCCAGCACATGCAGATTTTCATCCCGCGTGCCGAACAGGGTCTCGATGTTGGGACTGATTGCAATGCTCTTCTTCATTCAGTGTTTGGCGCATCCCTCCCGCGCGCCTGTTGCGCCTTGCTGCCAAAGGACGGGGCCTAGATGAGACTTCCCCGGGGCAGGCACGCCCATTAAACCAATTTCTTGCAAAAACAGGATTATTCTGTCTGGAGGTGGAACCAGCCGGGATGCTCGCCCCGAGGTGCAAGCAACTACCATTACTGTAAAGGGTACCCCGCACTCGGATGGGAGTCAATGCCGGAGGAACTCACTGAAAGAATGCCCACCACAAGGGGATTGGAAGAGTTGATCAGGATTTTGAGGCGCTCGAGGGCGTCGGCCATACCGGTTTGACCAGCTGCAACTTACTCCAGTAAAATAGCTTATTCAGTACCAGCCCGGACACCTGTCTAGAGAAACGAAGGTAACAAAGCAAACATGGCAAACCATTTTTCGGCGCTAAAACGCGCCCGTCAAACCGAGAAGCGCACTGCACGCAACCGTAACAACCGCTCCCGCCTGCGTGGCGCCCTGCGTGCACTCCGCGAGAGCTTGGCTAAGGGTGACAAGTCGGCCGCAGACCAGGTTTTTCGGCAGACCGTGTCCGCCCTCGATAAAGCGATCCAGAAGGGCGTGATTCACGAGAACACCGCCTCGCGCTACAAGTCCCGCTTGAACACGCGGGTGAATGCGCTGAAGTAGTTGCTGACGAGCTACTGGCTCCTAGCTTCTAGCTTAAAGACGTAAGCGGCAGACCGCGGGGTCCTCTGTGGCCCCTGTTGTTAATTCACAGGACGACCCCAAAACATTCCCGCAATGCTGCTCGCCACTCTTCTTCTGATCCCAACAGCCGTTCGTCTCTCGCGTTCTTGCGGGTGAAAATCAATTTCCGCTCCGATAACGTAATCCGCCCTTCCGGCGTGGCCTTGCTACAGACGCTTTTTCGAGTGAACGGAGACTCGGGGGATGTCTGATGGTAGTCGCACATGGCTGCGAAATCGTCCAGTCTGCGAGGCGCGAGCGTGAAGGAATACTCGCTTTTCCAGCTGCCATCGGCCTCAGCTCTCTCTACGTGCAGCGAACCATTCCCTTCTACGATGCGAAAGTTTCGTCCATCCTGCATTTGTTCCTCGCCAACCTTGAGGCGCAACGGATCGAGAAATGAATCTCCGAAACCCACGTCCACTAACCACGGCTCGTCGAGATCCACTTGCAGCGTCAGATGATCGAATTCAGGCGACTGGCTGCCATCTTCGCGAGGTACTCGGGCAGACAGAAGGGTCACCTGAAATCCTATCCCGCGCAGCAGGGCTGCGAACGCACCGTTCATCTCGTAGCAGAAACCGCCGCGGTGCCGCTCAACGATCTTGCGCAGGAAGGCTTCTTCCTTGCACACAATCTTTCGGCCGAGATGGATGTCGAGATTTTCGAAGGGAACCGTGAAGAGATGAGCCCGGTGCAGCTCACGCAACGTCTCCGGGCTGGGTTGCTTAGGTCCGGTGTATCCGATGCGGTCGAGATAACCGGCAAGGTTGAGCATCTGAGCGACTACACGGGTAATTCTTCCTGGGACCATCCCGGCGTTTCCGGCTTTGGCTCAGTGGTTAAATCCAGCACCAACTTTTCCAGCACCAGCCGCTTGCTGGGCGGATTCGATCGCAGCGCCAGGTCGGTTCTCGCGATCAACCGAATGGCCCGCGTTAGTTCCCGCTTTGACGTGTAGCGACGGGCCTGCTTGATGATGTCATCGGCGGCGAACGGGGGCACGCGGAATCCCTGCCACAGCGCGGCCCACAACATGCGTTGATCGCGCACATTCCGCTCCAAAATCACCAGCATCTGCCGAAAGGTCTTAGCCAGCATGTAGAGATGGCCGATAGCTGCATCGTCGCCGTCTCGGTGGTCAGGATCGCATCCAGCATCTCTAGTGCTCGTACCCGGTCTTTGGCGGAGATCGCGTCGGTCAGTTCGTATAAAGACCGTTGCTTGGCAGCCAGCACCATGGTCTCCACATCGCCGAGCGTGATGCGCTTCTTCTCGCCTACGTAGAGAATCAGCTTTTCCAATTCATTGGAAATCATCATCATGTCGCCGCCCAGCGCGTCCACCAGTTCACGGGCGGCATCGGGGTCGATCTTCACCGCTTGCGTGGTGCAGTATTCGCCGATCCAGCGGACGGCTTCACCTTCTTCCACCCGTGCCAGTTCGATGATGGCGCAATACTCTCCGAGGGTCTCGTGGATGCGTTCGTAACGGTCTTTGTCGGTCAGGTCCATGCGGCGGGCGTCGGCGGGAATACTGATGTGATCGGCGACGAAGATCAGCACGGCGGCCGGGTTGGGATCTTTGCAGTATTGCTCGATGGCCGCCAGTTTCTCTTCGTTCGATCCGCGTCCGAACAGGTTCTTGACGCCGCGGACAAAGAACACCTGAAATGGAGCCATCAGCGACGGGGTGCGCGCGCGGTCGAGAACCTCGGCGAGATCGGTCTCCGCCAGATCGTACTCGAACAAGCTGAAATCGCGCAGATCGGGCGCCACCAGGTGCTCCAGAATGGCTTCACGGCAGCGCTTGCGGAAGAAGACCTCATCCCCTACGAAGACATACGCGGGACGCAGCTTGCGGCCTTCCACCTCCGAGACGAATCGGTCCGCTTGCGCGAAACCCCGCATCAGAAACCCTCCAGAATGTTTGAGACCAGGGTGCGCGCAAACTCACGCGACAGCCGCTGCAGTGCAGGTGAGTCCTCCTCAAAGAAGCTGGAGAGTTCGCGGGTTACCTGGTATTGCTCGCGGAACAGGTAGGAAGGGTTCTCGTAGAGGACCTTGCCTTGTTTGTCGGTCAGCGAAACTTTCATGCTGACCGTAACCAGGACGCTGGCCGCCCGGCCCGTCTGCGAGTCGTAGGTGAGAGGTGCGGCGTAGCTGGAAAGCACCGTGCCGCGCAGTGTGGCATCGGCCGTGTCGCTGGCTTCGTTCATGATGTGGTAGTGCGTGCGTGTGACCAGTTCCCGCACTACCGCTCCAGTGAGCATCTGGTCGATCTTGTAGGTTTGGGTTTGATTGACGAATGCCGGCACCGCAATCGTCTGCAGGTTGTTGGGAAGGGTGGCCGCGTGTCCCGCCGTATGATACCCGCATCCCGCGCTGAACCAGCAGCTCAACACGGCCAGCGCCCCCGCCCGCCAATTCATTGGATTTTTCCCCGGGGGCGAGTTGCGGCCATGGTTTCTGCGCATTCGACCGCCGTGGTCGCGGTGATTCGCAGGTTATCCGACGCCGCCCACAACCACAAACCGTTCGCATGATTGGCGTCGGGAGTAAGGGTCACAAGGATGTCTGCCTGCCCGGCGGCGTTGACATTACTGGGAGCATCTTCGGCGAGATGTGTGACATTCACATGTTCGCCCGCCAGTGCCTGGGACATGCTGCTGATATCCGCAGGCTGGTCCATTTCCAGGTGGACGGCGAAGGTATGCCCGTGAAACATGGGCGCTTGTACCAGTAGCACTGATGGCGACGGTGCGTCCTTGCCCGCGATCCGTAGGTAATGCTGTAGCACACGCTGCTCCACGGTTGCCAGCGGAGGCACGGAATGCTCCCCGTATCGCGTCATCATGTTGAATGCTACCTGGGTGTCGAAGACCGTCTTGGGCATTTGCTGGAAAGAAAGCAGGTTGACCGTCTGCTCGTGCAGCTCATCCATGCCTTTCTGCCCGTGCTCGGAGGCAGGTTCAAATACCGTCGCCACGGCACGTTTGACCAGCCCCGCTTTCTGGGCCCGCAGCAAGAGCAGGGCCAGCACCACTGCCGCGGGATGCGCTACCACCGAAGGTCCAGGTTGCAATTCCAAGGTCTGGACTTGACCCAGCTGGCGCTCAACCCAGGGTGAGCGCACCAGTGCGTCCGGCTCATCTTCCAGCGCGAAGGAAAGATCCACGATGGCGCTGCCCGCCTTACGTGACGTCTTCGAGGTTCTGCGAGCGCACTCCTGGTCGGAAGCAAAGAAGGTGAAGTCGATCTTCTCGAACTGCTCGGAGCGGACACTTTGAATGAATGAAACTTCGTCTCCCAGCGTCTCCAGTTGACCCAACGATTCATCGTCGTCCAGCAGCTTGATATCCAGAGACGGGAAATTACGGTCGCTGAGCACCTCCGCGACTTCCTTTCCCTTGAGCGTACCGGCGCCCACTATGGCCAGGCGATAGAGGTTGCCTGCGCGCACCGGCTCGGCGTGTGCGAGCGCGCCGGATTTGGGATGTGAACTCATGAAGTCTGCGATGCCTCTTTGTACGCCGGAGGCGGCGATGGCCTGCTCTTGCGCCGGAACATCCACTGCAATCGCCAGAGCACTCCCGAGAATGTGTAGGTTAGCGCGATCAGGAACAATACCCACTGCGAAAAATACCAGATAGCGGCGAAAAGCCCGCCAAACAGAATGATCAGCCGGAAGGGCTGCCGTGATCGCAAATCAATGTCCTTAAAACTGTAAAACCGCCACGTGCTCACCATCAAATACGCCACCGCCGCGATCATTAGCATCCAGGTGAGGGCGGTCCACCACTCGAGGATCGGCGCCCCGGCGGAAAAATGAACGACGGCAGCGATAACCCCCGCTCCAGCAGGAATGGGCATCCCTACAAAATATTTCTTTCCGGGACGCCCCGGGTTCGAGGGCTGCGGGTTGGTCGTAATGTTGAAGCGCGCCAAGCGGCTGGCGCCCGCCATCAGGAAGAGAAAGCTGGCGATGGCGCCGAACTGCACCAGCTTGCTCAACATCTCGGCCGGCACCGATGCCGGCAACTGGCGGAATCCCCATGTCCAAGCCAGCATGGCCGGGGCGACCCCAAAAGAGATAACGTCCGCCAGCGAATCGAGTTCCCGCCCAAAGTCACTGCCGGTACGAGTCATGCGAGCGATACGCCCATCCAAGCCGTCGAATACGAAGGCCAGTCCGATGGCCTTGGCGGCGTTGTCAAAATGCCAGGGCTCGGCTGCCGTGCTGTGCGTCACTTGCAGGATGGCGTAGTACCCGAACGCAATGTTCGCGGTCGTAAACAACGAGGGCAGAATGTACATGCCCTTGCGGAGCCGCCCTGTGGGCTGATCCTCCTTGCGCCGCTTTGGGGTATCTGGGATTCCCGGGTCCATCACGCTCCTCCGTGCCGACCCTGCTGAGCGCCGGCAACCACAAGTTGATCCCGCTCTTCCCGCATGTAGGCCAATACGCTGGCTCCACCTTTTACCCGGTCCCCAATTCTGACTTGCAGGCTGGCGGAGGCGTCAAGCACGACATCCGCCCGCGAACCGAACTTGATCAAACCCACGCGTTCTCCCCGTTCCACCCGCTGGCCAATTTCCTTGGTGAAGACAATACGTCGGGCCAGCAGCCCCGCAATCTGCTTGAACACGACTGTCTGCCCTTCGCCTTCCACCGTGACAACATTCTGCTCATTTTGCTCGGCCGAGGCTGCGTTCATGGCGTTCAGAAACTTGCCCCGCTGATAACGGATGTCGCGAATCACGCCGGCAATCGGTGAACGATTGACATGCACATCGAACACGTTCAGAAAAATGCTGATCCGCGTGCACCACACTCCGTCTGCCACTACCGGCGATACATCTGTCACCTTGCCATCGGCGGGCGATACCACCGCACCGGCTCCGTTCGGGATCACTCGCTCCGGGTCGCGGAAGAACCACAAAAAGAAGCCCGCCAGGAGCAGCGTCGGCATGGCCCAGGGCGCACCGGCGAGCCAGCCCATCAGAGCAGCAGCGCCGACCAATGGAAGTGCGTAATAGTAGCCGTCTGGAACCATTGGGAGATAAGAGAATTATAGTGCAGGTCCAGAAAGCGAACCGCTTTTTCGTGTTAAACCTAAATAAAAAAAGGCGCTTACAAGCGCCGTCGTGTGGGCGTATCAACCCGTGTATGGCCTACGCCAAGTTCAATTCGCCAGGATTACGCGACCTGGTGCTGTCCCACGTGCTGCCGAAACTGCCGCTCGATCGACTCCATCTGATCCTTGAGCCGCAGCTTCAGCTTCTTCAGTCTAACTTCTTCCAGTTTTTCGTCTTCTGTGAGAAAGCGTTTCTGAGTGAGTGAATCAAGGCGTTGTGCGTGCAGCGTGTGCTCCTGTGCCAGCTTGCGAAACTCTTCATGACTGGCGAGGAGCTGGTCCCGTGGAGTTAGCATCCAGCAGACCCTCCTACGCAATTTGTACGTCACCAACCTACCATACGACCTCGGCCGGTTCAATCCCAAATTCCATATAAAAACTTAGACCGCCCTTACACAGCGAGTGGTGCAACTCAGGGAAAACAAAGCCGGTAAACAATCGCATCTTCCTCTGGTTCGCGGTAGTACTGGGCACGTCGACCGCTCTCCTCAAAAGCCCATTTTTCATAGAGCGCACGCGCCGCCTGGTTCGACTCCCGCACTTCAAGGAATACGGCCTCCGCACGTTGCCCGCGCGCTTGGTCAAGAAACTCGCCCAGCAGGCGCGCGCCCAGGCCGCGCCTTCGCGCAGCGCCGGAGATGGCAATGTTCTCGATCTCCCATTCTTTGTCGAGGCCGTGTGCGACGAGAAAGCCCTGCACC
The DNA here is from genome assembly GCA_041494805.1 of Terriglobia bacterium. Taxonomy (GTDB): domain Bacteria; phylum Acidobacteriota; class Terriglobia; order Terriglobales; family Acidobacteriaceae; genus JBGQBN01. Next base: position 9,029 of record JBGQBN010000015.1, read on the forward strand.
CTGGATTCTTCTTCAATCACAAGAGCAACCCGCCTCGTTCCTTCGTAGCGCCGGCGTCCCGGCGCCTGGGAGCCTGCCCGTCTTGCCGAAGCCCCGAACGAAGCCGAGGGGAAAGTCGAAGGGGCAGGCGTCCCGCTGGCCGCCCCGCAATCATCCGCATGCTCTGGTCCGACAAAGATCTGCTCGTACTGCTCCCGCGACCAATGGGCTGCGGTGACGGCATGCTTCTCGAGTGCCCTCATCGCAGGAATGTCGACGGCTGTAGCGGGACGGATTCTCACGTTTCTGGCTTCGGGTCTTGTCTAACTGGGAAGTGTAGCCGGGACAAGAACGATTGATGATAGCCCAGCGCCCCGGTACGCGAAAGGACTGAGATTCTAGGGAGGCCGTCACCACGACCAAGAACGAAAAGCGATCAAGAGAATCTACCTGGCGTCAACCTGCTTTTGGAAGAACTCCCCGGGAAGCGTGACCATTCTGCATTTGCTGGCTGCCAGGGTCTCGGCGTCGGCGTTGGCGAGTTCCTTTTTCGCAGTCCAGTCCCCCTCAATCCGCTTTCTTTCCATTCGAATGCCCAGCGTACGCTCCAACTGACTCAACTCGTGGGCCTGTTCCCTGCCGAATAGCGTGGAAGCGACACCGGATCCTCCCGCACGTGCCGTCCGGCCAATGCGATGGATGAAGTCCTCGGCCATGTTGGGCAGGTCGTAGTTGATCACGTGTGCGATGTCCTGGACGTGGATGCCGCGCGAGGCGAGATCAGTCGCCACCAGCACCTGGAAGCGGCCTTGCTGAAATCCAGTGAGGGCTGCGGTTCGCTGAGACTGCGAGCGGTCGCCGTGGATCATGGCGGCGGTGAAGCCTTCGCGAGTCAGGCGCTTGGCCACGCGCTCGGCTCCACGCTTGGTGCGCGCGAAGATCAAGCAACGCCCAGTCTCCTCCGAGAGCAGGCGGTTCAGCATTTCCTGCTTGCGATCCGTCGAGACCTCAAAGGCCTGCATTCGGATATTCTCGGCAGGCTTCAGGGTTGAGCCTAGAGCGACTCGCACCGGCCGGCGCATATAGTCGTCGACGAGATGCGCCACCGAAGCTTCCAGAGTCGCGGAGAAGCACATCGTCTGCCGGGCTGTAGGCAGGGTTTTCGCGATGCGGCGGATGGCTGGGAGGAACCCCATGTCGAGCATGCGGTCGGCCTCGTCCAGGATCAGTATGCGCAACGAGTGAAAACTAACGAGCCCGCGATCGAGAAAATCTTCCAGCCGGCCGGGAGTAGCGACAATCAGGCGCGCTCCCTTGCGGAGAGCACTGAGTTGCGTTGCTTCGGACAAGCCGCCCACCACCAGTGCCGCCGGTGAGAGCTTCCTGCCCCGCAACGCGTTGTACTGTTCGACAATCTGCATTGCCAGTTCCCGCGTAGGAACCAGCACCAGTGCCATAACGCCCGGCGCGGTCTGCTGAAGCAACTGTTCCATGATGGGGACCAGGAACGCCAAGGTCTTGCCGGTGCCAGTCTGGGCTGTGGCCAGCACGTCTTTGCCCAGAAGGGCGTGAGGGATTGCGGCCGCCTGGACCGGAGTCGGCACCGAAAAATTAGCCGCCGATAACCGCTCCTGTAAATAGGAGGAAATCGGCAGTTCTGAAAAGTGTTTCATTAACAATTTAACTTTCTGTCTGGCGTGACTGAAGCGGTGCACACGATTCCAAACGAGCACGGCAACAGCAGCAACCAGTTTCTTTGAATTACGCTGAGAACAACGGGAGGAAACAATAGGCGGGAATTCTCAGATCAGTTACTGAACCGGAGGAACCGCTCCACATGCAACCGTGGTAATAAGCGCAATTCAAGTGTACCACGGGCTGGTGGCCAAACCAGGAACTTTGGTCACCACCAGGTACCCTTTGTTGAACCAGCATGGGAGGCCATGGCTAGCTGCTGCTTCTGGAGAAGATCTGCGCATCCGAGCGCCGGATGTAATTCGCTTCCAGATGCTCTGGCGAGACCGTATCGCCCGCCTGAATCTTCCGCCAGCCCAGCCGCGCAATGGCATCACTGCGAGGACGGTCTATCTCCTCAACCTGAAGTCTGTTCCCCCGGGCCGCTTCTGCGACAATCTTGTCCGGCGTGATGACCGTTAGGCCAGTTGCAGCCGCCACCAACTCCTCCTGCGTGACCAATCGCTCAGCCATCATCCTGGCGCGTTCAGCGGCAACTTCATATTCGCCCATGTAGAACTCGCTGCGGCCGGCATCCAAGGCGGCCACAACCTTGCCACGCGAGCGGCCCGCAATGGCCACGGCCTCCAGCAACGACACCGCCGCAATCGGCTTCCCCAGGACCTCCGCCAGCGCCTTGATGGCCGCCAAGCCTACGCGCAATCCGGTGAATGAGCCCGGGCCAGAGGCCACGGCAAAGGCGCCAATCTCCTGCTTGTTAAATCCGTGTTTGGAAAGCAGGGCCACCACCTGCGGCACCAGTTGCGCGGAAAACGTCCCCCCGGCCAAGACAACTATCTCTATCACATCGCAGCTGCCATCCGGATGGCCGCGTGCCAGCGCGATGCTGCCGTGTTTACCCGAAGTGTCAGCGGCGAGAAGAAGCATGACAGTCTCTGAAGAAGTTGATTTTGTTTTATCCGTGAAGATCCGCGAAAATCCGTGGCACGCTTTTGAATCAGTCCGCCTCCACCAGCTCCAGCAGCACCCCACCCGCGCCCGAAGGATGCACAAAGACGTAGCGCTGCCCGCCTGCACCGATCTTAATCTCGTTCGAAACCATCCGCACGCCATCTTTCTTCAGCCGCTCGACGGCCGCGGTCAAGTCTGGCACGCGCAGCGAGACGTGGTGCAAACCTTCGCCGCGCTTGGCGATAAACTTCGCGATCACTGAATTCTCCGAGGTCGGCTCCAGCAGTTCCAGACGGCTCTCGCCCAGCGGCACCATCACCACGCGCACCTGCTCGCCCTCCACGACCTCTTCCGGCGAGACGCTCAGGCCCAGATTCTCGTAGATGGCCTTCGCCGCGGCCAGCGATTTCACCGCGATGCCGATATGGTCAATGCTGAACAATCAACTTTTCTCCAGCTTGCCGACAATCTCTTCCACCAGCGTGTAGGGATCGCGCTTGTGCCCGGCCACTTCCGCGGCGTAACGGGCCAGATTGCCGTCCGCCATGTGTGCACGCGCCTTGTCCAGCAGGGCGTCGCGCAGCATCTCGACGAGCCGCTCCTGCCAGTTCTCGATAGTACGCTTGAGAACCAGGTTTTCTTTTTGCAGATAAGTCTCGTACTCGGCAATGACAGCAGCCAGCTCCTGGATTCCACTGCCTTCGCTGGCCACAGTCTTCACAATCGGGGGCGTCCAATTGTCGCTGCGCACGGCCAGCGACTGGAGCGCGCGTATTTCACGTTCGACCGCCTCGGCGCCTTCGCGGTCGCTCTTGTTGATCACGAAGATGTCGGCGATCTCCATGATGCCGGCCTTGATGGTCTGCACATCGTCGCCCATGCCCGGCACCAAAATCACAACCGTGACATCCGCCAGGCGCACAATATCCACTTCATCCTGGCCGACACCGACGGTTTCAATCATGATGATGTCGCGGCCCGAGGCATCAAGCACCGTCGCCACATCCGCCGTAGTGCGAGCCAATCCCCCCAGCGAGCCGCGCGTGGCCATGCTGCGAATGTAAATTCCCGGGTCGGAAAAGTGTTCTTGCATGCGGATGCGGTCGCCGAGGATGGCACCGCCGGTATATGGGCTGGTGGGATCGACCGCGATAATGCCTACCGTGCGATTGTCTTTGCGGTAGAACCTGGCCAACTGGTCGACCAGCGTGCTCTTGCCGGCGCCAGGGGGGCCGGTCAATCCTAGAACCCTGGCGCGTCCGCTGTGTGGGAACAGAGTCTTGAGCAGTTCCGACCAGCCGGGGCTGCGGTTCTCGACCGTGCTGATGGCGCGCGACAAAGCTCGGGCATCGCCCTTGCGCAACTGCCCAGTCAAGGTTTGGAGGTCTTGATTCAGACTGACAGTGTAAAGCACGCAGAGTGAGACTGGAAACATCAATGCGACCCAGGTGGAGGTCTACTCTAGGCCTCAGCCAAACGCATCAGGCAACTCGTCGGCAAGGGAAAATGGACAATACGTAATTGGAAGCTCGAACTCTGAGCGCAGTAAGCTCATGTACGCCGATACCTCGGTGGTAAGCGGCGCGGGGGCGACTATAAAAAGCTCAACGCCACCATCCCTCGAACTGGGATGGAAGTACGCGTATTCGAGGATTTGGCCCAGGCCCTTCCGAATCGCGAGTCTGGCATCAGCGTCGGACTTGATCTCGATTAGAATCCTCCGCTTGCCGTCGCTAACCGAGATGTCCACAAAGTCTTCTTCGCGAAGTACTCCGTCTTTCCCAAAGCGAGCCTTAAGCAGTTCCAAGAGCTGTCCCTGTAGCGCAGCGTGAATCGGATCGTAAATGACACCGGGGTGGCCGGAGCGTGTGATCGTTTGGACCGAGGGTGGCACTGTGGTGCCCTTACGGCGTTGCCATTGCCCGATAATTGCTTTTCGGTCAGCCCTTACTAGCTTGTAGCGGCTGAACTTAGAAACAAGATCGGAACGTCGAGCGAGACGCGGCGGCTGATAGAGGTCGACGTCAGTACGGCGAAACCGGACGTTGAACAGCAGGGACGCGTCGTTCAGCCTGGACGCATCACCACCGACCTTCTTGATCTGATCCCGCATGCTCTCAAACCAACCCAGTTTCTTGTAGTGCTTGAGGGCTGCCTTTACCTGCGCAGGCATCAACACCTCGCAACTCCTGATCTCACCGACGTAAACTCTATCGTGATTTTGATTGATTGAGTACAGCAGGATCTCTAATGTCTCGCCCTCCATTTTCCTAAAGGAGTTACTCACTGGCTGCAAGAATGCATAGTGGTAGTCATCAATCAGCCACGCAAAATTGAAAAGCCACTCCTCGTGACCGAAGCCTGTGCTCGTTACATAGCTGCCTTTTTCGAGCTCTTTCGCCTCCCCGGATGGAAAGACCCACCCATACGAGTTCCAACAGATGCGTGCACAACATCTTTTCATTGCGACACCTATTCGACCGCACGGGCCGTCCGCGCGATCGTCGGTTATATTAGGTCGTCCGAGCGCTCTTCCGCCGGAAACTGGGACGCCGCGAACTCCCCCCATGCGCGGCCCTCGGCAATCTCCTCGGCGGTAAGCGAGTCGTAATAGCGGGTGACCGCGGCGGAAATCTCCTCTAACTCCTTCTCTTCTTCTTTCATTAGCTCGTTAGTCCTTCAGCAATTGCCGGGCAATCACCAACCTCTGAATCTCACTCGTCCCCTCACCAATCGTGCACAATTTGACGTCGCGATAAAACTTCTCCGCCGGATAATCCTTGATAAACCCATACCCGCCGTGAATCTGCACGCCCTCATTGGCGCAGCGGACAGCCACTTCGCTGGCGTAAAGCTTGGCCATTGAAGATTCCAAAGTCGTATTCATTCCCGCGTCTTTCATGGATGCCGCCCGCAACGTCAGCAGTTTAGCGGCTTCGATCTCGGTCGCCATGTCGGCCAGCTTCCACTGGATCGCCTGGAAATCGCTGATCGCCTTGCCGAACTGTTTGCGTTGCTTGGAATATTTCAGCGCCGCTTCGTAGGCCCCTTCAGCCATGCCCAGCGACAGCGCCGCGATGGAAATGCGGCCGCCGTCCAGCACCTGCATGGCGTCAATGAATCCGTCGCCTGCTTTGCCCAGGAGATTCTCCGCCGGGATGGCGCAGTCTTCGAAAATCAGCTCCGCGGTGTCACTGGCCCGCAGGCCAAGCTTGTTTTCTTTCTTCCCCGGACGAAATCCCTTGGTTCCCTTCTCCACCACAAACGCCGAGAGCCCATGGGTGTGCGCAGCGCGGTCGGTTACAGCGATCACCACCACGGCGTCGGCGTAGTGCCCATTGGTGCAGAAGGTCTTGGTTCCATTCAGCATCCAGGTATTCCCTTTGCGCACCGCGGTCATGCGCGCGCTGCCCGCATCCGAACCTGAAGACGGCTCGGTCAGACCCCAGGCGCCGATGTACTCTCCGGTGGCCAACTTGCTGACGTACTTCTTCTTTTGCGCCTCGGTGCCCACCAGGAAAATGTGGTTGGAACACAAGGAAGTGTGCGCCGCCATGATGATGCCCACCGAACCGTCCACGCGCGACAGTTCTTCGATGGCGGTCACGTACTCGACGTATCCCATCCCCGCACCACCGTACTCGGACGGAAATATCGTACCCAACAGGCCCAGCTTGCCCAGTTCCTTGACGGTGGCCATGGGAAAGTCGCCGGCCTCGTCCCACGTCATGACGTTGGGAGCGATTTCGCGCGTGGCAAACTCGCGCACGCTCTTCTTCAGTTGAAGCTGTTCTTCATTGAGTTGGAAGTCCAAAAGTCCGTCTCCGTTCCGCCTGCAATCTCTTGCGCCACCCCGCGCGGCGATGCGTAGCGTGGAACATTCGATTAGAACACAGCCATATGACGGGGAAAAGTTACTGCCGGAGCGTTAGAAAGCAGATTGGGAAAACCAACCGACCGTCTGGTAGTGAGCGAATACGTCTATGCCGATTTCCTCGCGCCGGTACCGAAGATCTTGCGCGCCATCCACACTGGCGCCACAAACACGTGGGCCGGATTGGTGAGAAACGCCGGCTTGTTGCCCTCGATCAGGTGGCCCAGCCAGGCCAGAGCGAACGCCGTCGGGATCAGCAGAAGACCGATCACCCAGTGGAACCAGACGACGATGATTGAGGAAAAACCGACCGGGATCGCAATCATGTGCAGCGCGCGATTGATGGGATGGTTGTGTGCGCCGTCGTAGTGCGAGTACAAACCCATGGAGCACCGCCAGCGTCGGATCAATACCGACGGAAATTATACGCCCGTCTTTTGCCTAACTCATCCCGCGTTCTCAGGGACAGAAACGAACTGCTCGAATACCTCATTCGAAAGCAGCCTTCCGCGCGGCGTCAATCGAACGACGTCGCCTTGCCGCTCGAGTAATCCACTCTCGATGAACTCCGACATCGCCGGGGAGAAGCCGGCGATTGCCGCCTCTCCGAACTCTGCTGCTGCCTTTCGCAGGTCCACGCCCTGCGTGAGCCGCAAGCCCAAAAAGAATGTCTCCTCCAGGGCCGCTGCCTTGGAAACCAGCGTGCGCTGAAGAGGTACCCCGGCAACATATTCCTCCAGCGACGCCGGCGTGGAGAACCGGACAGCAGCACCGTCGTCTGCACGCGCGAGCATCGAGTGCGCATCCACCCCAAACCCCAGATACGGCCGGCGGGTCCAGTATTTCAGGTTGTGCTGTGACTCGTATCCCTCACGCGCGAAATTGGAAATCTCGTACTGCTGCACGCCGGCGGCATTCAACCGCTCGCACGCCCTTTCGTAAAAATCGGCAGTGATGTCGTCGTCGGGAACGAAGTGCGCATGATATCGTGTACCGCCTGCGATCAGTTCGCGGCCGAGACGGGAGTCTTCGTCCACCTCCAGCATGTACACGCTGATGTGGGGCACGCCGGACGCGATGGCTTCCGCGAGTGAGAACTCCCAGCTCTCCACGGTCTGGTGCGGAAGGCCGGCAATGAGATCAATGTTGAGGTTGGAAATTCCGGTGGCGCGCAGGCGTGCAATATCGTCGAGCACGGTTGCGCGCTTGTGCAGGCGCCCGACCGACGCCGCCTCGAGGTCAACGAATGACTGCACACCCAGGCTAACGCGGTTTACGCCACAGCGCAGGAGAGTTTCGAGCACGGGCGGTGTCAGCGTGCCTGGGGCGCATTCAACGGTGATCTCCGCCTTGGGATGGATCTCGAAATTTTGCGAAATGGTGACAAACAGTCGCTCCAGCTGGGTTATATCCAGTATCGTGGGAGTGCCGCCGCCAAGGTACACGGAGTCCACAACCCGCTCGACGGATCCGCCTATTTTCTCGGCGTGGGGGGATGCGCCTGCAATGTCGGCGCAGGCGCGGTCGATATAGCGCTGAAAAATGGCGCGAGAAAAGACGTCGGAGGCAAAGTTGCAGTAGCTGCATTTGGTGCCGCAGAACGGCACCGAGATGTAGAGGCCCAGGGGCATGCAGGACGATTATCGCACCTGGCCTGGGCAGCCATCCGACTAGTGGCAACCTTTAAGAAACGGGCCAAGGATCATATGCTTCCTCGCGTCGTCATCACCGGTATGGGCGTGGTCAGCCCGAATGGCATTGGGAAAGAGGCCTTCTGCCAAGCCATTCTCGCGGGCAAGTCTGGAGTGAAACGCATCTCGCGTTTCGATCCTTCAGACCTGCCGGTGCGCATCGCAGGTGAAATTCCAGAATTCGACGAACTTGCCTGGGTGGACGCGCGCGAGCGCAAGCATGTCTCCCGAGTAGTGCCATTGGCGCTGGCCGCGTCGAGCGAAGCGATTGCGGACGCCGGCCTCGAGCCCTCCAGCATGTCCATGGAGGAGAAACGCGAGATCGGTGTAATCCTGGGCACGGGCGGTGGGGCACAGGAATTCTCCGAGGAGCAGTACCGGCTGTGGCACAGCGGACATGTCAAACAAGTCAGCCTCTTCTGCATTCCCAGCGGAACCATGGGCACGATTCCCAGTGAAATCAGCATGCGTTTCGGCTTCCGCGGGTACAGCCATGTGGTCACCACCGGTTGCACTTCCTCCACTGACGCGCTGGGGTACGCCTATCAGCACATTCAGGCCGGGGTGCAGCCCATGTTCCTGGTGGGTGGAGTCGACGCGCCGATCACGGCAGGCATCCTCAAGGGATACTCACTGCTGCGAGCGTTGACCATCTCCTGGAATCACGCGCCGGAACGTGCCTCGCGGCCGTTTTCTGCCGATCGCGATGGCTTTGTCGTCGCCGAGGGCTCCTGGATGTTTATCCTCGAAGACTACGATCATGCCCGTGCACGGAGCGCCCACGTCTACGCGGAAATCGTCGGATACGCCTCCACTTGCGAGGCCTTCCACCGCGTGCGCATGAGCGACTCACCGGAGGAACCCGCCCGGGCAATCACGTTGGCTTTGGAAGAAGCTCGCCTCCTGCCGGAGGACATCCAGTACGTCAACCTGCATGGGACGTCGACTGAGATGAACGACCGCGTAGAAACCTGCGCGCTGAAACTGGCTTTGGGCAAGCATGCGCGCAAGATCCCAATGTCCGGATTGAAATCCCAGATCGGGCATGCGCAAGGTGCCTGTGGCTCGGCCAGCCTGGCTGCCACCCTGGTGGCAATGGAGCACGGCAAGATTCCTCCCACCATCAACCTGGAGGCGCCCGATCCCGAGTGCGATCTTGACTACGTTCCCGATGTCGGACGTAAAGCCCAGATCGAGCACGCGATCTGCAATTGCGTAGGCTTCGGCTCGAAGAATTCGGCGCTGGTCCTGAAGAAGACTGCCTGAAGGCATCGATCCATGACCACCCGTTCCTTCGACTATTCTTCCGTCAATATAGTCAGTCGCGAGTTCAAAGCTGATCCCTTCCCTTTCTACGCGCGCCTGCGCGCGGAACAGCCGGTCTGCCGTGTCAAACTTGGGCGACAGGATGCCTGGCTGGTCACCCGCTACGACGATGTGGTCGCGCTTCTCAAAGACAGCCGATTTGCTAAGGACCGGGTGAAGGCCCTGACCCCGGAGCAATTGGGCAAGCAGCCGTGGATGCCGGACTTCGCCAGGCCGCTGTTGCGCAATATGCTCGATCTGGACGAACCCGACCACACTCGGCTGCGCACCCTGGTGCACAAGGCGTTCGCTCCGTCTATGGTCGAACGGCTGCAGGGTCGCATTCAGACCATTGCCGGCCAGTTGCTCGACGCCATGCAAAGTAAAGGCTCGATGGACCTGGTGCGCGACTACGCCCTGCCCATCCCGTTGACGGTAATCGTGGAGTTATTGGGCATTCCTCCGCAGGACCGCCACCGCTTTCATCGCTGGTCGAAAGCAATCGTCAAGACGCCAACAACATTCAATATGCTGAGGGCACTTCCGTCCATCCGCGCGTTCATGCGCTATCTGCGCCAGCTCGTTCGCCAACTGCGGAGTACGCCTCAGGAGGGGTTGCTGACGGCGCTGGTGCAGGTCGAGGAAGCAGGCGATCGCTTGAGCGAGGACGAGCTGCTGGCGATGGCCTTCCTGCTGCTCATCGCCGGTCACGAAACCACGGTCAACTTGATTGCTTCAGGGACGCTGGCGCTGTTGCAGCATCCCGATCAGATGGAACTGCTGCGTAGCGACCCGGCGCTGATCAAGCCGGCTGTCGAGGAGCTGCTGCGTTACACCAACCCGCTGGAAACAGCCACCGAGCGCTTTGCCCGCGAGGACGTGACCATTGCTGGCGTGACCATCCCGCGCGGGGCCCTGGTGTTCGCAGTGATCGCTTCGGCCAACCGCGATGCATCGCAGTTTGAAGATCCCGACCGGCTGAATCTTGCTCGGGAGAAGAATCGTCACTTGGCCTTCGGACACGGCGCTCACTTCTGTCTGGGCGCGCCGCTGGCTCGACTCGAAGGACAGATTGCCATCCGTACGCTGGTGCGCCGGCTGCCGGATCTAAGGCTTGCCATACCGGTGGAGTCCTTGCGCTGGCGTACGACGCCGATCCTACGCGGGTTGGAGGCGCTACCGGTGCGGTTCTAGTGCGAAGTCTCTTCGCTCGTCATAGCCAAGTCAACCACAAGGGAGACAGAGTCGGAGAGACGGGCCACGCCACCGAACAGGATGGACGCTTCTGGCGCCAAACCTTTTCCATCCTCCCCCGTTCCTCCCCCATCTATTTAGGGTATCTTTAACTAGCTAACCGATGGCCACCCACGAAGAAGAAGTACTAGGCAAAGCCTATGACAGCCGCTTGATGAAGCGGCTGCTGACATATCTTCGGCCCTACAAGTGGCAGACCGCGCTGGCCCTGAGCGCGATCGTCATCAAAGCCGGCGCCGATGTCCTGGGTCCTTACCTGACCAAGATCGCCATTGACCGCTACCTGGTGAAGGTTGCGGGACTGCATTCACCATTCGACTGGTTTCTGAGCAACCAACCTCTGGTCGGAATCGCGCAAGTGGCTGTGCTGTACGTGGGCACCTTGTCCATCAGCTTTTTCCTTGAGTTTCTGCAAACCTATTTCATGCAGTGGACGGGGCAGAAGGTAATGTTCGACCTGCGCAGCCAGTTATTCCGCCACCTACAGCGCATGCACATCGGCTTCTACGACAAGAACCCGGTGGGGCGCCTGGTCACCCGCGTCACTACCGACGTCGATGCCTTGAACGAAATGTTCACCGCTGGCGTGGTCTCAATTTTTGAAGATGTATTCGTGCTGGCCGGGATTATCGTGATCATGCTGCGCATGAACTGGAAGCTGGCGCTGATCACCTTCGCTGTGCTGCCCTTGATCGGAATCGCCACTAAGATCTTCCGCGACAAGGTACGCGACTCTTATCGTCGAATTCGGATCGCCATCGCCCACATCAACGCCTACCTGCAGGAGCATGTCAGCGGAATGGTGGTGCTGCAGCTCTTCAATCGCGAGCAGCGCGCCTTCGACAAGTTTTCCGATGTCAACGCTACTCACATGGACGCGTTCAAGGACGCCATCATGGCCCACGCCGTCTACTACCCGGTGGTGGAAATCCTGTCGGCGACGGCCATCGCCAGCGTGGTCTGGTTCGGCGGCAAGGATGTGATCCGCGGCGCCACTACGCTGGGCGTGCTGGTCGCATTCATGCAGTACGCGCAGCGCTTTTTCCGTCCTATCCAGGACCTGAGTGAGAAATACAACATTCTGCAATCCGCCATGGCATCGAGCGAGCGGATTTTCAAGCTGCTGGATACGCCGGCGGAGATTACGTCGCCGGCGATACCCAAAACGCCGGAGGGCCCGGGCCGCATCGACTTCGAGCATGTTTGGTTCGCGTATCGCCAGATTCCGATCGACATTGGCGAAGGAGAAGGAAAAGGAAAAGACGGAAACGGGCTAAAAACCGTGGGCCAGGGCGCCCGCGCCACACACACCGAACCCGACTGGGTCCTGCGCGATGTCAGTTTCGCCATCGAACCGGGTGAGACCGTGGCTATCGTCGGCCACACCGGAGCCGGCAAGACCACCATCATTTCGCTCCTGATGCGGTTCTATGACGTGCAGCAAGGCGCAATCCGGATCGACGGTGTAGATATCAAGGACATGGACCTCGCCGAGCTTCGCCGGCGCTTCGGTGTTGTCCTGCAGGATCCCTTCCTGTTCACCGGCACGGTCGAGGGCAACATTCGCCTGGGCACGGAAGGGATCGAGGATGCAGACGTGGAGCGCGCTGCCGAAGACGTGAACCTCATCGACTTTATCCGCACCCTGCCCCAAGGCTTCAAGGAAGAGGTTCGCGAGCGCGGCAGCACGCTTTCCACTGGCCAGAAGCAACTGATCTCTTTTGCCCGCGCCCTAGCCCACGACCCGAAGATCCTGATCCTCGACGAAGCTACTTCCAGCGTGGACACCGAAACCGAATTTCGGGTGCGTGACGCGCTCAACCGCATGGTCGAAGGCCGCACTTCGCTGGTCATTGCTCATCGGCTTTCAACCGTGCAACGCGCCGACAAGATCATCGTCATGCACAAGGGCCAGGTCCGCGAAATGGGCACGCACCAGCAACTGCTAACGCAGCGCGGCATCTACTGGAAGCTCTACCAACTGCAGTACAAAGACCAGGAGCTTCCCGCAGGGGCCGCTCCCCAAGTCACGGCCAATGCCGACGACTAGCTTTCCAGAGTTGTCATCCTGAGCGAAGCGAAGGACCTGTTTTCTCGCAGACAACCTGTTTCAATGGCTCCGGATGACCCTGCTTTACAATGTCCTCCGTGCGAATCCTCATCTCTGCCGGCGAAGCCTCCGGTGAAATGTACGGTGCCCAGCTCATAGAGATCCTCCGCCGTCACGACTCATCCCTGGAGTTCTTCGGAGTAGGCGGCGATCGCATGCGTGCCGCCGGGTGCAACACGGTGGTGGACGCAAAAGACCTTGCAGTGGTCGGGATCTCAGAGATTCTGAGCCACCTGCCTAAGATCTACAGCCGGTTCCGCAAGCTGATCGCCGAGGCCGACAAGCGCCGACCCGACCTGGCCATCGTGATCGATTCGCCTGCCTTCAACTGGCGCGTGGCCCGGCAGATGCACAAGCGACGCGTTCCTGTGGTGTATTACGTTTGCCCGCAGTTCTGGGCCTGGCGCCAAGGTCGCGTGCGCCTGTTGCGGAAATACGTCACCAAAGCTCTTGTGATCTTTCCCTTTGAAGAACAGTTCTACCGCGACCGCGGTGTAGATGCGACTTTCGTGGGTCACCCGCTCGCTGATCTTCCCCTTCCCACAATCGATCGCGCAGACTATGCCTCCCAAAACAAGCTGGACCCGGCCAAACCCTGGATCACGCTTATGCCCGGCAGCCGCGTGAAGGAAGTGCGTATGAACCTGCCCACCATGCTGGAATCGGCAACCAAGCTGGGTTGGGGATACGAGTTTCTCCTTCCGGTCGCGCCTACTCTTGACCGCGGCTTTCTCGAGTCGCTGATCAGCCGTCCTCTGCCCATCCGCCTGGTCCCAGAGACGCTGCCCGCGCTCATCCATTCCCGAGCCGGAATCGTTGCCAGCGGCACTGCTACCGTGGAGGCTGCCATGATGGGTACGCCATTTGTGATGGTGTACCGCGTTTCACCACTTACCTACTTGCTGGGGCGTCCTCGGGTCAAAGTCTCGCACTTTGCAATGGTGAACCTGATTGCCGGGGAAGAGGTCGTTCCGGAGTTAGTTCAGCACGACTTCACCGCAGAGAAGGTAGTCGCCCGGCTCAGCGAGGTTCTTCCCTACGGCCCGGCTCGCGACAAGATGATCGAAGGTCTGGCCGCCGTGAAAGTCCGTCTCCGCGGCCCCGATCACGGCAGGCGCCACCCCGCCGATCATGCCGCTGACAGCATTCTCGGCCTTCTCCGCAGAATCCCAACCGGAACTGAGACCGCCTAAATCGCAAAAAACGCGCCTAACCCTTGTCGCCACAGCATCTTTTGCGTAACAATCTTCATCCAAGAGCTTAGCGGAGTTACCCAGGAGACTGCTTTTGATGCCTTTTTGTTCTCGGCGCCCGCATCGGGCCCTGCTCACTTCTCTCGCATTTTTACTTCTCTTTGCTTGCCTGCCAGTTTTGGCGGCAGACAAATTACGCTTCCGGGTGGACGATTACCAGATCGAAGCCGAACTCACCCCGCACGTGCACAAGATCAGCGCCGTGGCTAAAGTGAAGTTCACTGCCCTGGACGATCTGAACATTGCTAGTTTTGAACTGCACAACGGACTGCGCGTCACCAAGGTGCTTGATGCCGCCGGCAAGCCGCTGAATGTCGAGCGCGTGACGCAGGACTCCACGGTGCGAGTGCAGTTGCCCGACGGCCTGCCCAAAGACGCTTCCACCACCCTGACTTTTGAATATGAGGGTGTGCTCGACTCCGCCGATGACAGCCCCGTGCAGGGACTCAAGCTGGCCTCGATCGGCGACGACACCAGCTACTTGCTCTACGCCGGACGCTGGTTCCCGGTGAACGGATACGGCCTCAACCGCTTTACTGCAACCATCAACATCACCCTTCCCGCGCACATGCTGGTCGTCGGCAGCGGGAAGGAGACTGTGACCAACAATCCGCCTCCAAGGAAGCCCGTCGCCGGTGCCCTGCCGACCAAGACCTACAGCTTCGTCTGGGATAAGCCCAGCTTTCCCGGCACCATTGTGGCGGGAGTATTCCAGGAGTTCAAAAGCGATGAGGCGGGTGTCGACCTGCACGTGTTTTTCAAGCCCTCTCACCAGAGCCTGGGAGCCCTCTATGCGTCGACTGCCGTCAAGGAATTCATCTATTACGTCACTCTCTACGGAGCCGCCCCCTCGACGACGCTGAAGGTGGTCGAGATCCCGGATGACACTGTGCCGGCGGCCTGGGCGCCGGAGATCGCTGCCATTGCCAACCGCGCCGTCAGCGAGAAGGTCAACTATCGTTTATTGGCCAACACGGTCGCGCATCAATGGTGGGGCGTTTCGGTCAGCCCGGACTCCCGGGACGACTGGTGGCTGAGCGATGGCTTCGCCCGCTACTCCGAAGCCCGCTACGTGGAGAACGCCGCCGGCACCGCCGGTCTCGAAGAGGTCGTCAAGGACATGTCAGTGGGTGCATTGGCCTACGACACTGTGCCGCTTTCCAGTGTAGGCAAACTCGACCTGTTCTCACCCGAATTCCAGTCGCTGGTCACCGACAAGGGCGCCATGATCCTGCACATGCTGCGCTGGATCGAGGGAGACCAGAAATACGACCTGACGATGCGCGCTTTTGCCGCCAAGTACGCCGGCAAGTCCGCTTCGCTGGACGATTTCCGCGCCATCGCCGAGCAGAACTACGGTGACAAGCTGACCTGGTTCTTCTCCCAGTGGCTCGATTCCACGGGCGCACCCGAGTTCAAGACCAAGTACACCGTCTATCGTCTGGGTAACAATAAGGGCTTTCGCGTCGTGGGTGAGATTTCACAAGATCTCGACCTGTTTCGCATGCCGGTGGATCTGAAGATTGATACCAATGGCAAGACGGAAGAGAAGCGCATCGAAGTGGTCGGGACAAATTCGCCGTTCACAGTGGAAACCTACGGCAAGCCCCGCCGCATCGCGGTCGACCCCGACAACCGCGTGCTGAAGAATTCTTCCGAAGTCAAGCTGCGGGCTTCCATCCAGCGGGGTCAGGCTCTGGTGCAGCAGGGCGACCTGGCCGGCGCGCTCAGCGAATTCAACAAGGCGCTTGAGGTTAATAAGAACAGCTCGCTGGCACACTATCGGGTTGCGGAAGTGTTCTACCTGCAGCGCAACTATCAGGCCGCAGCGAACGCCTACCGCGAGTCCCTGAATGGTGACGGCGATCCCCGCTGGACCGAAGTCTGGTGCCACATCCAACTGGGCAAGATTTTCGACATCACCGGGCAGCGGGAGCGCGCCACCAACGAGTACCGCCAGGCACTGCAGACCAACGACAACACCCAAGGCGCGCTGGAAGAGGCTCGGAAATACTTGCAGAAGGCTTTTGAGCGGGAGAAGAACGGGTAGAAAACCAGTTGTCAGTTGTTAGTTCTCAGTTCTCAGAAGTTCTAATACGCCCAGCGCAAGAGCGTCACTCCTGTAGTG
This sequence comes from Terriglobia bacterium, assembly GCA_041494805.1. GTDB lineage: Bacteria > Acidobacteriota > Terriglobia > Terriglobales > Acidobacteriaceae > JBGQBN01. The sequence continues at coordinate 25,269 of JBGQBN010000015.1, forward strand.
AACCCCGCGCCCACCGAAGCCAAAAGCACCAAGCTTCCCTTTTCCAACTTCCCCTGCTGGCGCGCCGTTTCCATGGCCAATGGGACGGTCCCCGCAGTGGTGTTGCCGTAGCGGTCAATGTTGATGATCACGCTTTCCGGCCGCAAGGCCAGCCGGTCGGCCGTGGCCGTGATAATGCGCTTGTTGGCCTGATGGGGAATGAATGCATCGATGTCACTGCCCTTCAGCCCGTTTCGCTGCAGGATCTTCTCGCACAGTTCCGTTTGCTTGCGCACCGCATATTTGAAGACTGCCTGTCCGTCCTGGTGGACGTAGTGCATCTTCTTGTCCACGGTCTCGTGGGTGGTGGGATTCAGGCTGCCGCCGCCGGGCATGTAGAGGGAACATCCTCCAGAGCCGTCGACCTCGTGCATGAAATCAATGATTCCCAGCGAGTCGTCTTCGGCGGGTTCCAGGATCACTGCTCCGGCGCCATCACCGAAAATGATGCACGTGGCCCGGTCAGTGTAATCAATGATGGATGACATAACATCGGCGCCGATGACCATTACCTTCTTGTGAGCGCCCGTAGCGATGAACTGCGCTCCTGCCTGCAGTGCATAGATGAATGCCGAGCAAGCCGCCGAGAGATCGAATCCCCAAACCCCTTTCGCGCCCAGCTTGTGCTGCACCAGACATGCGGTGGAAGGGAAAAACATGTCCGGAGTGACTGTGGCCACGATGATGGCATCGAGATCGGTAGCTGCCAAACCGCGTTCCATCAGCGCCTTCTTGGCCGCTTCCACCGCCAGATCGCTGGTCGCGACGCCCTTGTCGACGACGTGCCGCTCGCGGATACCGGTGCGATCCGCAATCCATTCATCGGAGGTTTCGACCATCTTTTCCAAATCGGCGTTGGTCAGCAGGCGGGGTGGGACGTAGGTGCCCAGGGCGCTAATCTTGGCGCGGACGAGTTGGCTCACTCTATGAATTCTCCGGTTATGACGTGGAACAGTTATTTTGACCCAGGCATCCGCGATTGTCCAATGATGTCCGATTCTGTGTGCTGCTCGGACTTCGCGCGCGCCGATCCCAGACTCAGAAAAAAAGCCAGGCACCGGCGACCCACTGCACACCTAAGAGCCCGTTACCGTTGCTTCCTTCCGGACCTGGCGGGATTGGCGGGAAAGCGTCGCGCGGGACCGATGCCTGACGCTTTCGATTCTAACATCGGCTCCCACCCCGCATTGGGCGCCAACGTACCCAACGTACTCTTCCCTTCCGCTCCAGAATCGCGAACAATAGACATCGTCCCATGTTTCCGTCCGGCAACCTGCGATCCGCGACTGTTCCGCTCCGTGTAGCCATCCAGCGCTACTTCGAGGTCGCACTCTATCTCCTGGTGTTCACCGGTTTCGGGACGCTGGCCTCAACAGGTGGGCTCGACACGGCCACGGTTTTGCTGGTCGGCTCCGCCCTGTTATTTCGCGGATATCTATTGGCCCAACGCCGCACTCTACTCATCCCCGAGCGCTGGACGACGTTTCTTACCGTGGGCTACGTCGCGTTCTACGTGGCGGATTATTTCCTGATCTCGGGCGCATTTCTCAATGCCACCGTTCATCTGGTGCTGTTCGTCATGGTGGTGCGGATGTTCTCCGCGCAACGTGACCGGGACCACTATTTCCTCGCGGTGATCTCGTTTCTGATGGTGCTGGCGGCGGCGGTGCTGACCGTAGATAGCACGTTCCTGCTGGCCTTTGCGGGATTCATGCTGATGGCGGTCGCAACTTTCATCCTGATGGAGATGCGGCGCGCCTCTGCCGGAGCCACCATCCACTCCAGAGAGTCCAGCGACGGGTTGGCGTACCAGCACATGGCCCTCTCGCTAGCTGGCGCGTCGCCCGTGCTGGTCTTATTTATCTTGCTGGGGGCGGCAGGCATCTTTTTTGTTTTGCCCCGTATCTCCGCCGGCTATCTCAGTGCCTATACCTCCAGGGGTGAGCTCACAACCGGGTTCAGTGACCAGGTTCAACTGGGGAATATTGGCCAAATCCAGCAGTCCAGCCTGGTGGTAATGCACATTCAGATTGATGGCGATCAGCGCGGTAGTTTTGACCTGAAGTGGCGCGGGGTTGCACTCAGCGAGTTTGACGGCCGGAGTTGGTCCAATCCTCACCAACCCCGCGTTATTCCTCCCGGCTCCGACGGCCGCTTTGCGCTGTCCAATGCCAGGGGGCAAGCACCGGCCGAGCCGCCGCTGAAATCCGTCGCACCGATTCACTACCGAGTGCTGATGGAACCAGTCGGTACCAATGTTTTCTTTCTTGCCGCCGTTCCCCAAACGTTGGAGGGCAACTACAGCCTCATCGCCAGAGACAGTGGTGGTGCGGTCTTTGACCTTGATGCCCAGCATCCCGTCAGCCTCTATGAGGCTTCTTCCGATATCGCCGAGCCGAAAGCGGCTGAACTCCGTGCCGCGTCCGGACCTGCTTCGCCGAGGCTCTTGTCGAACTATCTGAACTTGCCAGCAGTGGATCCCCGCATCCCGCGCCTGGCGGAGCAGATTACAGCCTCGGCAAAAAACAACTACGACAAGGCCATCGCCATTGAAGCTTACCTGCGCACCAATTTCGGATACACGCTGCAGCTCTCCCGTACCGTTCCTGCAGATCCCCTGGCCAATTTCCTGTTCGAGCGCAAGCAGGGGCACTGCGAATACTTCGCATCCTCGATGGCTGTGATGCTACGGGAGCTCGGAATCCCCTCGCGCCTGGTGAATGGCTTCCGGACAGGTGAATTCAATGACCTCACGTCCCAATATCTGGTCCGAGCCAGCAACGCACACTCCTGGGTCGAGGCGTACTTCCCGGGATACGGCTGGGTGGCCTTCGATCCCACTCCTGCGGCTCCGGTCCAGGCGCACACGGGCTGGGGCCGGGTCATGTTGTACGTGGATGCGATGGCATCATTCTGGCGGGAATGGGTGGTCAATTACGACGCCAGCCATCAGCAGACTTTGGGCCAGGAAGCGACTCGCGGCACCCGTGACATGTTTCATCACCTGCAGAATTGGGCACACCGTCATTACAAATCATTGCTGGCCTCTGCCCGCCGTACGCATGACACCATAGCTCACTCGCCGACCCGCTGGAGCGTGGGAGGGGCGCTGGCTACAGGGTTGCTGTTGTTGCTGGCAAAGGCGCGCCGATTGTGGGCGTTGCTGCAACGTCGCCGGCTGGCTGCCCATCCGGAGGAGTCACCCAGCTTGGCAGCGACTATCTGGTACGAACGGATGACGCGCAGGGTAGCTCGCCGGGGCTGGCGCAAATCACCGGCGCAAACTCCGGAGGAGTTCGTCACTCACATTGAAGATGCCGCGGTGCGTGGGCAGGTGGAACAGTTTACCCGGCATTATGAACATGCCCGGTTCGGTGACTCGGCTGAGGACGCGCAGCGGCTTCCAGAGCTCTACGATGAAGTCGCGCGCAGCAGTCGTGGACGCTGAACTCTTTTCCGCTTAGAAGTGCCAGACAAATCCGCCGCCAACGAAAAAGTTATGCTGCCGACTCTTCCCTGTGTCCACGTTCAGCTGCGGGACGCCAGAATAGAAATCCCGTACCTGGCCACGCACGCTAAAAGATCTGAACACTCTTACGTCGAGGCCGAAGCCACTCTGCAACACTCCTACGGTCGTCCCGGTCGTTCCGGGATTGGTTCCACCGAACTCCAGTTCAGAACTTGCGCTGAAGTGACCAAAACCGCCCCCGAAGCTTATCCAGGGTGAGACCGCATTGGCAGCGAATATGTTCGCCCGGATGGACGGCGTGATGAAGAACGAACTGTACCCTTCAGGGATGACGTTCACGCTGAAGTGCAGGTCTTCATCGGGATTGAAAACGAAGGGGACTTCAAATGTAAGCGCGGCCACCCCTCCGCTCAGCAGCCGCCGGCCGTAGTTCACTTCAAAGGTCAGACCGTTTCCCGAACGTAAGTTCGTATCGAAGGAGCTAATGCCCATTACTCCCTGATCGCTGATGAAGGTGCGGCCAATAATCCCGGTCAGCTCATTCTTTTCTTGCGCAAAGGCACTTACCGCCAAGGTCGCCACCATCGCCAGGATGGCAATCAAGAGCCGCTTTACGGGCATTTCCCCTCCTGCGAAGTGGACGTGACGAAGGCGTGCAGGCTGGGAATTAGCCTAGCACGGTACCTGGGTTTTGGTTGCCGGAGAGCGAGTGTCTCACTTGGTGCGGCCTCCCCCTTCGGTGTCCCTGGCCAAGCGGAGAATCCTTCGGTTTGGGATGCTAGAATCAAGAGATTGCATGCCTACCCAGACGCTTACTGTACCGGTCCAGCACTCGAGTGATGACGCGGAGCCTAAGTCCGCCTCGCACCTTAGAGTCGGGTTTGTCAGCTTGGGGTGCCCCAAGAACCTTGTAGATAGCGAGGTCATGATGGGCATCCTGGCACAAGCGGGAGCCGAACTCATCTCCCGGGCCGAGGATGCCGACGTCATTGTGGTCAATACCTGTTCCTTCATTGCCAGCGCCCAGCAGGAATCGGTAAACACCATTCTCGAGATGGCCCGGCACAAAACCGGCGGGCGGGCACGAAAACTTGTGGTCGCGGGATGCCTGGTCGAGCGCTTCCGCGATGAAATTCGTAAGAATATTCCCGAAGTCGACGCTGTCGTCGGCACCGGGGAACTCGAAAACATTCTGTCGGCCGCTGGCGTGGCCTCACCCCCGCAGAGGAACTCTCCATTTCGTATTCTGCAGTCGCGCCCCGAGGGTGATGCCCGTAGCGTCCAGGGCCGCTTTTCGCGTGAAACCTGGGATGGCGCCATCGCCGATCTACCCAACTATCTCTACGATGAAGCCACGCCCCGCGTCCTGGCCACACCGCGTTCCACGGCGTACATCAAGATTGCCGAAGGCTGCGACCACCCTTGCAGCTTCTGTATCATCCCGCAGTTGCGGGGCAAATTCCGCTCCCGGCGGTTTGAGTCCGTGGTGGCGGAGGCCGAACGTCTGGCCCGCTCGGGAGTGCGTGAGATCACGCTCATCGGCCAGGACACCACCTGCTTCGGCGAAGATTTCGGCCTCAAGGACGGGCTGGCTTTGTTGCTCGAAAAACTCGCCGTCATTGAAGACTTGCGGTGGATCCGTTTTCTGTATGCCTACCCCAACAAGATCACCTCGCGGCTGCTCGAGACCATCGCCGCCCACGAGAATATTTGTTCCTACATCGATGTGCCCTTGCAGCACGCATCTCCAGCGGTGCTGAAGCGCATGAAACGAGGCGGAGGCTCCGAGATATTCCTTCGTTCGATTGAAAAGATACGTCGCACCATTCCCGGTGTAACCCTGCGCACGTCGTTCATTGTCGGCTTCCCGGGCGAAACCAAAAAAGAATTCGAAGAACTATGCGCGTTCGTGCGCGAGGCTGAGTTCGACTGGATGGGCGCGTTCGGGTATTCCGACCAGGAAGGTGCCGGCGCTTATGCCACGGAGAAGAAGCTTTCCGCCCGCGAGATCGAGAGCCGCCGCAAGCGTCTGATGCAGATTCAACGTGGAATCAGCAAAAAGAAAAAGAAAGCTCTGGTGGGCAAAGAGTTCGACTTGCTGCTGGAAGGAACTTCCGACGAAAGCGAATTCCTGCTCGAAGGACGCACCTCGCTGCACGCTCCCGAAATCGATGGCAAAGTCTTTGTGAACGACGTTTCCGAAGGGCTTCGGCCCGAGCGTGGCGAATTCTACCGCTGCCAGATCACCGAGTCCCACGACTACGACCTGGTGGCGAAAATTCTTCTCCAGTAAATTCCACCGGCAAAGTGGAATCTTGACTCTACAATAGCTTGAGTCTATGCCTCGCAAACGCGCCCAAACCCTGCGCTGTCCCACCTGCAAAACGCGGGTGAAAAGGACAGATCAAGAGTTCCCGTTCTGCAGCGAACGCTGCCGCCTGATCGATCTAGGCAAGTGGGCAAGCGGCGCTTACGTGATTTCGTCCCCGCTGAATGATGCCAGCGACGCAGTTCCCGAGGATTCATCGGATGATTCGGATGAGCGGTCCTGACCCAGGGGCGCCCCGGCCCCCGGCTCCACTCTGGGCAACGCTGGTCGCTACCTTTTTCGGAGCTGGGCGCCTCCGCCCCGCGCCTGGGACCTGGGGCTCGGCGGCGACGGTCCTGCTTTGGTGGCTGCTGACCCGATGGATCACTCCGTATTGGCAACCGTCAGTGGCATTTCTTCTGGCCGCGCTGGCAGTCGGTGCGGGGATTCCCGCGGCCACTTGGGTCGCTCGCGCCGCCGCCATCGAGGACCCCCAGTTCGTCGTGATTGACGAAGTCGCCGGCCAGCTCATCACCCTGATTGCCGTACCAGTTTCGTGGAAATCTCTCCTGCTGGGCTTTATACTTTTCCGAGGATTCGATATCGTAAAGCCACCACCGGTGCGTAGCCTCGAACGCCTTCCCCAGGGCGTGGGCATCGTGATCGATGATGTGGGGGCTGGTCTTTACGCTTTGGCCGTCATGCAGGTCCTGCTGCATTTCGGTCTGTTGCCGCGGTAGCCCTTCGTAGTGTGCATCATAAGGAAGCTGGAGTGCATGGGAATTTCTGACCGCCTGCTGGGCAAGAAGAACGTGAATGGGAAACCGCACATCGAAGCAGTGCAGCCGGATGCTGCCCTGCCCGGCGGGGAAGTCCGCATCGTCGGCAGCGGCCTGCGTCCGCTGGATTTGCGCCGTCCGCGCGTGCGCTTTGGCGAGATTGAGGGATCGGTGGTCATTAGTTCTGACGATTTTCTCGTGGCCCGGGTTCCGCCCGGAGCCTCTTCCGGGCCGGTCGTCGTTTCCACCAACATTCACGCCAGCAATCCACACCAAATCAAGGTTGCGGTCCCGATCGCCGAGAACCTGCACCCGGTCACCAATCCTGCTCTCGATGCCGAGGGCAACATTTACGTCACCTTCTCCGGATCGCGCGGACAAAAAGTGCCGGTGGCCATCTACAAGATTGACACCAACTATAGCGTCAAACCTTTTCTTACGGAGATGATGAATCCCACCGCCATCGCCTTCGACCGAGCCGGCCAGATGTATGTCTCGTCACGCTTTGACGGCACGGTGTACCGGGTTGCGACCAACGGGACCATGTCCTCGTATGCCGAAGGGATGGGTGTTGCGACCGGCATCGCCTTCGATCGGGAGGAGAACCTCTACGTTGGCGATCGCAGCGGCACCATCTTCAAGATCGCTCGTGACCGCCAGATCTTCGTTTTTGCCACCCTGGAGTCCAGCATCTCCGCCTACCATCTGGCTTTCGGCCCGCAGGGCGATCTGTTCGTGACTGGTCCCACCACTTCCAGCTTCGATAGCGTGTACAAGATTGATCCCCAGGGCAACTCTTCGACCTTTTACCGCGGAATGGGGCGTCCGCAGGGACTGGCTTTTGACATTGACGGCAATCTTTATGTGGCCGCTTCGCTATCTGGCAAGCGCGGTATCGTGAAAATTACCTCCGACGGCAAAGCGTCGCTGGAGGTTGCCGGGCCTGGCCTGGTTGGCCTGGCTTTTGCTCCTGGCCGCTCCGCGGTTCTGGCTACGACCAACGGTGTCCACCATTTGGCATGGGGCATTCAGGGGCTGCCCGCCCAGTCGGATCTCTCGGCCTGAGGCTGGTGCACTCAGCATTCAGCAGTCAGCACTCAGTGTGCGGAGCTTGCCCTGAACGCAGCCGAAGGGTGTTTATCATTTAAACTTCTATCGTGAATGCCGAGATCATCGCCATTGGCTCGGAGCTGCTGACTCCCTTTCGCCAGGACACCAATTCTCTCTATCTCACCGAGAAGCTCAACCAGTTGGGCGTGGAAGTGATCTTCAAGGCCATCGTCGGCGATAGCCGCGCGAATCTCACCGGAGCCGCCTGCCAGGCTTTGTCGCGCGCCGATATCGTAATCTTCATGGGTGGTCTGGGCCCCACCGAAGATGACCTTACACGCGAGGCCGTGGCCGACGCTCTGCAGCTTGAACTTCGGCGTGATCCCGAAATCTTGAGCAGTCTGGAGCGGCGCTTCGCGGCGCGCAAAATGAAAATGTCCCCCAACAATGCCCAGCAGGCGGATGTCATCGCCGGCGCTGTAGTGCTGCCCAATGCCAACGGCAGCGCGCCGGGGCAATGGATCAGCGGCAAGTATGAAGGCCAGGAGAAGATCATCATTCTGCTGCCCGGGCCGCCGCATGAACTCAAGGCCCTCTTCGATGAACAGTGCATGGAACGTCTGCGGGCCAAGCTGCCACCGCAGTTCATCACCACCCGGGAATTGAAGATTGCCATGGTGGGTGAGTCGCAATGCGATGCCCGGGTTGCTCCCATCTACAAGCGCTACACGGACGTGCAGACCACGATTTTGGCCGGAGCAGGAGAAATCCAGTTGCATCTGAAGACGCGCGCTGCTTCGCTGGCAACCGCCCAGCAGCGGGTGGATCAACTTGCCACCGAGATCGAAGATGAACTCGGCGATCTGGTGTTCTCCGACAACGGCGACTCGATGGAGCAGATCGTTGGCTACTATTTGCAGATGCGCAATGCCACCCTGGCAGTAGCCGAGTCCTGCACCGGCGGGCTGCTGGCTGAGCGCATCACCTCGGTCAGTGGCAGTTCACGCTACTTTCTGGGCGGCGCCGTGGTTTACTCAAATCAATTGAAGTCCGCGTTCGCAGGCGTGCCGGCTGACCTTATTCAGAAACACGGGGCAGTCAGCCGGGAAGTTGCCACCGCGTTGGCGGAAGGAATCCGCCAGCGCTGCAGCGCAACGTTGGGTGTGGGCATCACCGGCGTGGCCGGGCCCACTGGCGGCACTCCGGAAAAACCGGTTGGCCTGGTCTTTCATGCTCTGGCCGGCGAGAGTGGAACTGATGTGGTCGAGCGAACTTTTCCCGGCGACCGCAAACGCATCCGCTGGTTCGCCTCGCAACAAGCGTTGGATATGGTGCGGAAAAAGCTGATGTGAGGCCGTCACCGGTCGTCAGCCCTCGGTCGTCAGGTCCGGTTTTCCCTGCCAGTGAAGACCGCAGCCTGGCCGTAGCTGACGACAGGCGACTAACGATTCTCATGCGCATTTTCATCGCTATCGACCTCGACGACGCCATCCGCGAGCGCATCCAGCGCTTTCTGGAAGGAGTGAGCGGATTTGCGCCTGATGTTCGTTGGGTTCGGCCGGAATCGCTGCACGTCACTCTGAAATTCATCGGGGAAAGGCCGGCGGAGACCGTGGAAGAAATCAAACTCGCCCTCTCCGCCATTCAGGCAGAGGCGGTGGAAACTACCTTCCGCGGCTACGGCTTCTTTCCCGGAGCGAAAGCTCCTCGCGTCTTCTGGGTTGGCATTGAGTCCGGTCCCCAACTCGCGGCCCTCGCCAAAGCCGCAGACGAGGCTGCATTCACCCTTGGTATTCCGAAAGAAGTTCACCCTTTCAGCCCCCATCTGACATTGGCCCGCGGCGGCGGCTCGGGTGCACCCCGCTGGCGTAAAGGGGACGGCCCGAGCAAGACGTTTGAGCGCTTGCAGGGGAAATTGGCCGCCCGGCCCACTCCCGAGTTTGGTACCATGACGGCCCACGAGTTCTTTCTGTACCAAAGTCAGCTTGGACGGGGTGGCTCGCGCTATTCGAAGATTGCGAGATTTACGCTAAGGTAGCGCCGGCGGGTCGTCGGCGTTGCAAAAGGTGTACGATCCGAAAAGTCTGCGATCCAAGTAGTGTACGAGCAATGACCTTCGTCCTCACCGCCGCTTTCAGCTACTTGCTAGGTTCGATTCCCTTCGGATACATCTTGGTGCGCATCTTCCGTGGCCAGGACGTCCGCCAGACCGGCAGCGGTAATATTGGGGCCACCAACGTCTCCCGGACTTCACCAAGATTGGGAGTGCTTACGCTAGTCCTTGACGCCCTCAAGGGACTAGCCGCCGTGGCCCTAGCTCATGCTCAGTTTCCGGGACAAGACATGTTGGCTTCTACCGCCGCGCTCTTCGCTATCCTGGGCCACATGTTCCCCGTGTGGCTGAAGTTCCGTGGTGGTAAAGGTGTCGCCACAGGTCTGGGTTCTTTTGCCATGCTAGCGCCCAAGGCCGTTTTGCTCGTTGTGGGCATCTTCGTTGCGGTCGCTTTGGCATTCCGCCGGGTATCCCTGGCTTCTATCATTACTGTAGCTCTCTTCCCGATTCTAGCCTGGCTGCTTGACGGCAACGGCAACCAGACTCCGATGCTTGCACTGATGGCATTAGCGTCCGTTCTCATCATCACCAAGCATCACGAGAACATCCGCCGGCTGCTCGCCGGCACGGAACCTCACTTCCAGTTGAGGCGCGGATGAGCCAGATCGCCATTATCGGTGCCGGTGCCTGGGGAACTGGTCTTTCTGTCGTACTGGGACGCCAAGGTTCGCATCGTGTCTGTCTGTGGGCTTTCGAAAAAGAGGTACGCGATTCGATTTCTACGCAGCGCATCAACCAACTCTTTCTCCCGGGTGAATCCATCCCGGAATCCGTTTCGGTTACGGGAAAGCTCGCAGAAGCCCTGCACGAAGCCGAAATCGTGGTCAGCGTGATGCCTTCCCAGCATTGCCGTCGTCTCTTCCAGGACATGCACCCGCACCTGAAGCCAGGCATGCTATTTGTGAGCGCCACGAAAGGTCTGGAGGAAACCACTCTTCTTCGGATGACGGAAGTGATCGCGCAGATCGTTGCACGGGATGGCGCACGGGATGGCGGTTTTCAGCTGCGGGTCGGCGCTCTTAGCGGCCCATCCTTCGCCAAGGAAGTGGCCCGTGGCGACCCCACGGCCATCACCATCGCCTCTCAAGATGCTGAGTTGGCGGAGACCGTCCAACGTGAATTCAGCGATCCTCGCTTCCGCGTGTACACCAATAATGATGTCGTCGGCGTGGAACTGGGTGGCGCGTTGAAAAACATCATTGCCATCGCCGCTGGGGTCTGTGATGGCCTCGGGCTCGGCCACAATTCCATCGCTGCGCTCATCACTCGTGGCTTGGCCGAGATTACACGTCTGGTGGTGGCCTGCGGCGGCCGCCCGGAAACCATGTCTGGCCTCGCCGGCCTCGGCGACCTGGTTCTCACATGCACCGGAGGGCTCTCGCGCAACCGCAGCGTGGGCGTGGAACTGGGCCGTGGCCGCAAGCTCCCCGAGATTATTGCTGGCATGCACGGCATGGTGGCAGAGGGGGTTTCCACCACTCAAGCTGCGGTCGGCCTGGCCCGGGCGCGCGGCGTCGAGATGCCCATTACTGAGCAGATGTTCGCACTCCTGCACGACGGCAAAGCACCCCGCGAGGCCATTCATGACCTGATGACTCGCAGCGCAAAAAGTGAGATAGCTCTTTAGCCATAGCTCGAGCTCATAGTTCGCAGTTGGCTGCCAAACCTGACAAAAAGTGCCATTTTCTCAGGTACTTTCGTAATGCCAACGGCTCGCGATCTCGACCATTCCTACCTCACTTTCCAAGTAAAATTTTAGGGAATCTCTGAACTTTTGCCGTGTACGAACGCGGCGATTTAGGGTCACTTTGTCGCTAAAATTACCTACTCCATCGCGCATCCCGATTCTGTACGTCATCCTGGGCGTGCTGGTGCTCATCAGCGTAGTGCCGATGTATTTTTACTCGGCGCAGGTGGAATCCATAAACCGCGACCGCCTGATTACCAATGAGAGGCTGCTGCAGAACACGGTCACGCGCTCCCTGGCCGACGATATCTCCGAGCATCAGGAATCCCTGCGCATGATGCTGGCCAATTTGTCCTCCGCTTTGCAGGTGGCCAGCGGCGGCGACATCACAGCCGAGCATGTTGAGGCACCGGAATTGCGCGCCCTGCTGGAGAATTTCATTTCCTCCTCCGACGACCTTGCTTATGCCACCTTGCTGAACTCGGAGGGCAAAGGAATTTCCGCCGGCCGCATCGCCCCGGACGCTTTCTTGCAACGTGAACTGGAGCGCGCCTATTCCGCCTCCCGCGAAGGCCGCGTCTATAACGGCCAAGCCCTGGTTGTCGGCAGCGGGAAGTCTGCTCGCACCGTCATGCTGGTCAGCACTCCGGTCATGTATGGCGGGCGCTTCCTGGGCATGCTCGGATCGGTCGTGGATTTGCAGTTCCTGATCCGCCGGCTGCAGGAAGTCAATCGCGGCGGACTCACGCCGTTTGTGGTTGACAGCCAGGGCCGCCTGGTTGCCGGGGCCACGCCTGACTACGCCACCGGTCAGGACATGACCAACTCAGAGATTGTCCGGAACTTCGTCGAGCAAGGCAGCAAGGCGCAACTCGTGGCCGCCACCAGGGAATTTACCATCAGCCAGGGTAAGAGCGGCATCAAGATGCTGGGTACCTGCAGTCCCGTCATCAACCTAGACTGGGCCGTGGTCGTGCAGAAGCCACGCAACGATGCCTATCGCGGCGTCTACGAGATGCAACGTACCGCCCGCCTCCTGGCTCTGCTGGCCGTCTTTCTTAGTATTGGAATCAGCATTTACGCCGCCCGGCGGATCACGAATCCGCTGGAGGTCCTCACCGAGTCCAGCCGCGCCATCGCCCGTGGCGACTTCTCCCAGCGCGTTAAGCTGAAAAGCAGCACGGAGATCGGCGAACTGGCGGCAACCTTTAACACCATGTCGGAAGAGCTCGAGCAGTTCGTGCTCGATCTCAAACGCGCCGCCCGGGAAAACCGTGAGCTGTTCATGAGCTCCATCCAGATGCTGGCCGGCGCGGTCGACGAAAAAGACCCCTACACGCGCGGTCACTCCGACCGCGTCACCCGGTATTCCCTGATGATCGCGCGGGAGATGAACCAGCCTCAAGAGTTTATCGAGATCGTGCGCATCTCCGCCCAGCTGCACGACGTGGGCAAGATCGGGATCGAAGACCGCATTCTCAAGAAGCCTGGCGCCCTCACCCCGGAAGAGTTCGACATCATGAAGACGCACACCACCAAGGGCGCGAACATTCTGCGCCCGGTGGCACAATTGAAAGAAATGATCCCGGGCATTGAACTGCACCACGAATCGCTCGACGGTCGCGGTTATCCACACGGTCTGAAGGACGCGGACATTCCCCTGCTGCCACGCATCATCGCCGTAGCCGACACCTTTGACGCTCTTACCACCAATCGCCCTTATCAGCAGGCGCACGAGGTGCATGAGGCCATGCGCATCATTCACTCGTTGTCCGGCAAGCGTCTCGATCCCATCGCGGTCTTCGCTCTCGATGCCATCTACAACCGTGGTGAAATTCGCGTGCAGCGCCCGTCCATGCCGCCTCCGCCCCAACCGGCTCCCCAACCTGCACCCACCGTTCCCCACCAACCCACCGCCCCGCAGGTTGCCGTGGCGGCAGTCGCTGCCGGCAACCCCTCGTCTGAGTGACGTCGCGCAATTTTCTTGCTCACTTTCCGCAATCCTCAGCACCTTGGCGGGTTAACCTTGTCTTCCGACCGCTATAATTGGGTTTGCCGTTAGCGGCCCGAAAATCCCCATGATTCAGACCCTTTTTGGCAGCACCGAACAGAAACCCAGTTTCCTCGAGCGCATGAAAGAGGCAGTCACGCGCACGCGAGAAAACCTGAGCGAGCGCATCGAAGAGGTGGTTTCTTTCGGCAAAGAGATTGACCGTGCGACTCTGGACGATCTGGAAGCCACGCTAATCGGAGCCGATCTCGGCAACACCACAACCCGGGAAGTCCTGCAGAAACTTCGCGAAAAAGCCGACCGCAAGCAGATCAAGAATGTTGATGAACTCAAGCGTCTGCTGAAGGAAGAGTTGCTCGCCGTTCTCACCGCGGCCAACTCCCAGCCCGTGCAAAAAGTGGAAGGCTCACCGGAAGTCATCCTGGTCGTCGGCGTCAACGGCACCGGCAAGACCACAACCATCGGCAAGTTGGCGCAGGTGTTCCGTTCCGACGGCAAGACGGTCCTGCTGTGCGCGGCTGATACCTTTCGCGCCGCCGCCATCGAGCAACTGGAGATCTGGGGACAACGCACCGGAACCGAGGTCATCCGCACTAAGCCTGGCGGCGACCCTACCGCCGTGCTTTACGATGCTCTGCAAGCGGCCTCCGCCCGCCATAGTGATTACGTCATTGTGGACACCGCCGGCCGCTTGCATACCAAGACCAATCTGATGGCCGAACTTGAGAAGATGCGGCGCACCGCGCATCGCATAATCCCCGGCGCGCCCCACGAAACTCTGCTGGTGATGGACGCGACGACCGGCCAGAACGGATTGCAGCAGGCGCGTCTGTTTACCGAAGCGGCGGGCGTTACTGGCATCGTTCTCACCAAACTCGATGGCACTGCCAAAGGTGGTGTAGTAGTCGCAATTTCCCGGGAACTGGGTGTGCCCGTGCGCTATGTTGGCGTCGGTGAAAAAGCCGGTGATCTGCTGCCCTTCGATCCGAAGGATTTCGTGGACTCCTTGTTCGCCTGATTGCGGCTGGCACCGAGCCCGGAGACGAATGGATTCTTCCGGCTGAACTGGGATTAACGACTTGTCATAGATTGTTTTTCTGTGCCTCGGCCTCTCTGTGGTCAACATGACTGCATCCGACGAGATTTGTCTTCGCCGCGCGCTTGACCTTGCGCGTCAAGGAATCGGCCTCACTTCACCTAATCCTTGCGTCGGTGCGGTGATCGTCGACGGCAAAGGTGCCATCGTCGGAGCAGGCTCCTATACCTATGACGGCCTCAAGCATGCGGAAGTGCTCGCCCTCGAGCAGGCTGGAACAAAGGCCCGCGGCGCAACCCTATACATCAACCTCGAACCCTGTTCGCATCAAGGCCGCACTGGCCCCTGCGTCGACGCAATCATCGCCGCCGACATCGGGCGAGTAGTTGCTTCCATGCAAGATCCTAATCCCCTGGTCAGTGGACAAGGCTGCGCCCGTCTCCGCTCCGCCGGGATCGAGGTCGAAACCGGTCTTCTCGAAGAAGAAGCAAAAGTATTGAACGAGCCCTTTGCGAAGTACATTCGCCATCGCACGCCTCTGGTCACCCTGAAAGCCGCCATGACGCTCGACGGCAAGATCGCACCACCTCCGAGCGAGTCGCATAATCCCACTGCACTCGGTGCCGGCGGCGCCACCGCAGGGTGGATTACCAGCGAACCCGCCCGCGCCCATGTGCAGGAACTACGACACCAGCACGACGCCATTTTGGTCGGTGTCGGCACAGTGATTGCCGACGACCCGCTGCTCACCGACCGCAGCGGACGCCCTCGTCGACGTCCGCTGTTGCGGGTAGTTCTCGACTCGCGCCTTCGCTTGCCGCTGGAATCGCGCGTGGTTCGAACTGCCAACCACGATGTGCTCGTGCTATGTTCCTTCACCGAAGAGAAAAGAAAGCATCAACTGCAGGAGCACGGCATACGCGTGCAGCAGATCCCCACGCCCACGCCGGACGGCCGCCCCGACCTGGCCAGCGTCACCCGGTGTCTCGGAGAGATCGAGATCACCAGCCTGCTGATTGAAGGTGGGTCTATGGTCAATCGGGCCGCTCTCGTCTCCGGTGTTGTGGACAAGGTCTTTCTCTATTACGCCCCCAGGATTCTCGCGGGCGACGGATCAGTGCCTTTCGCGGCGGGCGCTGGCTTCACCCGTATGAGTGATGCCGCTTACCTAAAGAAGATCAGATTGCACCGCTTCGGAGAAGACTTCGCGGTGGAGGGCTACTTGCTCGACCCGTACGGAGATTGAGCATTTTTCACCACGGAGGCACAGAGGCACGGAGAAGAACTGTTGTGAGTAGTCTTTGGTTGAATTGAGTTCTCCGTGTCTCCGTGGTGGGTTTATGATTGAACGTGCTACGGAGCCCTATGTTTACCGGCATCATTGAAGAAGTCGGACGCGTTGCTCGGATCGCCAGCGAGAATGGCAGCCGTCGCCTTACCATCTCTTCTTCACAGCTTGCAAAGGAACTGCAGAAAGGCAACAGCATCGCGGTCAGCGGCGTCTGCTTGACTGCGGTCGAGATCACGCCCAAGTCCTTCACCGCTGATCTGGCAGAAGAAACCTGGAACCGCACGTCGTTCTCTCGGATCAAGAAGGGCGCACTGGTCAACCTCGAACTCCCCCTGCGCGCTGATGGACGCTTCGGTGGCCATATCGTCCAAGGACACGTGGATGGTACGGGCAAGTTCGTTGCCCTCGAGCGCATCCGCGGCGCCGACGACTACTGGCTGCGCATCGAGATCCCGTCCGAACTGGCACGCTATGTGATTAGCAAGGGCTCGCTGTCCATCGAAGGCATCAGCCTCACCGTGGCGAAAATCGAAGGAGTAAAAGTGACAGTCGCGATTATCCCCCACACCGCGGAGATGACTAATCTGACCTCGTTAAAACGTGGCGATCCCGTCAACCTCGAAGTGGACATGATCGCGAAGTACGTGGAGAAGATGATGAAGGGCGAATCGGCGAATAGCTCGATCACGGTGGAGCGATTAGTGCGGGAGGGATTTTGAGAGCAGGCTCTGGGCTTCAGGCTCTAGGCTTCAGGCTTTAGGTTTCAAGTCAGTGTTTGTGTTCACCGCAAGCACCAAAACCCAGAGCCTAGAGCCTGAAGCCTTTTCACGCTTCCAGCTTTAATTCATCCAGTTCCAAAAATTCCTGCACGATGGGTTCCCGGCTTCCTTCCATCTCTTGAGATGTTCCAAAGAAAATCACTTTGGCCTCATGCAGGAAAACCACGCGGTCGGCCAGCTTCTTGGCCAGGCGCATGTCGTGGGTCACGACCACGCTGGTCAGGTGCAACTGAATCTTCAGCCGCTTGATCAGGTCTCCCAACAGTTGCGCCATCAGTGGATCCACCATGGTGGTGGGTTCGTCGTAGAGCACACAATCCGGCTGAGCCGACAGGGCCCGCGCGATGGCCACCGAGCGCTTCATCCCGGTGGACAAGTCCGAAGGCAGCAGGTCGCGCATCTCCTTCACCCCAACCATCTCCAGTAGGCCATCCACAATCTGCAGAATCTGCTCTTCGCTCAGGTCCCTGCGCTCACGCAGTGGAAATGCCACATTCTCGCCCACGGTTAACGAGTCGAACAGGGCGCCGTTCTGGAAGACCATGGTCACTTTCTTGCGAATGCGCTCCAGTTCTTCCTCGGGGTAGTCGGTGATATCCTCGTGGGCCACGATTACGCGGCCGGAATCCGGCTTGAGAAATCCCATGATGTGGTGCAGCGCCACGGACTTGCCCACGCCGCTCCGTCCCAGGATGCATACCGTCTCCCCAGGCATCACGTCGAAGCTGACGTGATCGAGCACACAATTATCACCAAAAGACTTGGAGACGTCCTTGAATTCGATATACGGTCCCTGCTTGGCGTTCGTGTCCATTGATCTAGTAATCAATCGATCCAGTAATCAATCCTCGGCCAGTGACCGATCCTCCCGTGCCGATCCTCCCAATGATAAACGGTCTCTCACCCTTAGCTCCTCAGTGTCCTCTGCCGTCTGGTTTGACTCCCCGCCAATCCTCCGGTGTATTCAAGTTGTGAAACATCTCCTCCGAGAAACCTGCTCGTGACAACTCCTCTTCACCGATCACTCGCGTCTCGACTTCGGAAAACAGCGTATCAATCTTGTTTCGTCCTTCTCGCAACGAACGCTCCGCGATTTCCGCAAAGCCCCGCCGGTATACGGCGCATAATGGCTGCCAGCCCCCACTTGCACGCGCCACTGTAACCATCGCGCTCGTCTCCCGCGCTTTCGAAACCAGATACTCCAGAAACTTCGGCTCAACGAAGGGAAGATCAACCGCTAACATCAGGTTCCACTCGGTGGCACTGGTGACCAGCGCCGCATGAATCCCGCCCAGCGGACCGCGCTCGCGATACACGTCTTCGACCATTCTGCCAAACCCAGCAAAGATCTTCGCCTCCCCGACAATAAACACCGTCTGCGCCACAGTGCCGGCCAACGCAAGCGCGCGCTGCAGCAGTGTCCGGCCTGCCAGTTCGAGAAAAGCCTTGTCTCTCCCCATGCGAGTGCTCTTGCCACCCGCCAGAACGAAAGCCGTGACATCGTCCACGCGGTCATGATACACGCCCCGTCCTCAACCTCACGCATGGAGACGAAATCGCGGCAAAGCCATGAACCTATAACATCTTGCACGGGTTCACTGCACTGACTACACGAAAGTAACCTACCCAACTCTGCCCTCCCGTTAGATGATGTCCTCGCCGGTGTTCCGCCCGGAAAGACGAACATGCCACAGAAGTTATTGGACGTTCTCATGCTTGGTCGCTGCTCGCACGAATTTTCCTGGCCCCGGCGGGCCGCCGACGGCCACTACTACCAGGTCTGCCTGCTATGTGCGGTTGAGTACAAGTACGACTGGAAAACCATGCGCCGCATCGAGCGTGTGGAACACGGCAAAGCCGAGGCGACAACTACAACCCGCCGTAGCCGCAGCCATACCAAGAAGCCGACCTGGGTCCCACGCGCCCGGCGCCTCAAGTTACACACTCCGGTGCGCTATCGGGCGAAGAACTTGGGCAGCTGGTACGAGGGCATCATCGAGAATCTCAGCCAGTCGGGCGTGCTCTTCCACGGCCCACAGAATTTGCC
The DNA here is from genome assembly GCA_041494805.1 of Terriglobia bacterium. Classification (GTDB taxonomy): domain Bacteria; phylum Acidobacteriota; class Terriglobia; order Terriglobales; family Acidobacteriaceae; genus JBGQBN01. Next base: position 43,878 of record JBGQBN010000015.1, read on the forward strand.
CGATAACACGCTGGTGGAAATGGTTTTCGAGATGCCGGAAGAAATCTCTGGCCAGAAGAACAGCACGGTTCTCTGCCAGGGACGCATCATTCGTGCCAAAGAGGCCCGTGACAGCGCCGAAGGCGCGGGATTGGGAGCCTCCATCTTGGATTACAAATTCCTCCATCAGACTTGATCGCAGATGAGAAGAAACTATTTTTGGCGCGATATCCGTCCGCTAACTGCTTGGCAGCTTTGGTTATGACTCTGGTACCAGAATGTTGTGGCTCCATAATTTTGCGCGGAACCGTCCTATTCTGCATCTAAAGTATTTGTATCGGTCCACACGATCAGGAGTGATCCCTATGAAGGCAAAAATTTCTTCCTACGCCATCGCCGTTGTGCTTCTTGCGGTTTTGGGAGTAGCCGCGGGCTGCAACAAGTCTCCGAATGACGCGCAGATCACCAGCGACGTCCAGACCAGGCTTGGCTCCGATTCCGGACTGGCGGGCAAACAGATCAGTGTGCAAGCTGCGAATGGAACGGTAACGCTGGCCGGCACGGTGGATAACGACAACCAGCGTGATGCGGCGGCACGTTATGCTTCGTCCGTCGAAGGCGTCAAGCAGGTTGTAAACAACCTGCAGGTGGCTTCGCCTTCGCCAGAGATGGCTCAGGCTCCACTCGCCCCAGAAGAGCCGAAGGCCCGTGCTTCCAAGCCACGTCCCAGCAAGCATCGCACGCATGTTGTGCCGTCCTCGGCCAGCGACAGCACCACGGCTCCAGTTCCGCCTCCTGCCTCTGCACCCGCACCGGTTTCTACCACGGCGGCAATGCCATCGCCTCCGCCTCCGCCGCAAAAGGTCACAATTCCATCCGGGACCACCGTGGCTGTGCGGCTGGTAGACACGATTGACACCGAGACTGCCACTCAAGGTCAGACTTTCCACGCTACCTTGGAGTCTCCGCTGGCGGTAGAGGGTGACGTAGCCATTCCCGCCGGGTACAGCGTTGAGGGCCACGTTGTGGACGTCAAGAGTGCTGGCAAGTTCGCCGGACAGTCCCTGCTGGTGTTGCAGCTGGATCGCATATCGGCGGGTGGGAAGTACTACAGCGTCCAGACCAACCAGTACCAGCGCCAAGGCTCCTCCCGTGGCAAGAATACGGCGGAGAAGGTTGGTGTCGGCGCTGGAATTGGAGCCATCATCGGCGCCATTGCCGGCGGTGGCAAGGGCGCGGCCATCGGTGCCGCGGCTGGCGGCGGCTTAGGCGGTGGCGTACAGGCTGCCACCAAGGGTCAGCAGATCAAGCTGCCCTCGGAAACCGTATTGAACTTCACCCTCCAGGCGCCCTTGACTGTGGTTCCCACCAAGAACCCCAACGAGGGACGCCAGAAGCTGGATCCCAATCAGTAGGTCTGATCAATTCTCCGGGCGCGGGATTCCACCGCGCCCTTTTTTAGTGGCTGCGTTGTTCCCCTGCTGTCCGTCACAGCTACCGGTGACTAGCGTCACCGCCTGGGGTTCCGTTACACTCCTAGGCTAATCTGTGTTGTCAGGCAGCGATTAGGAGGAAAACTATGTCCGCAACAAAACTCACGTGGCTTGTGGCGGCCCTAACGGTATTTGCGCTGGTGTTGGCAGCGCAGGAACCACCGCCGAAAATCATTCAGCACGCCCCCATGAAGGCAACCTCGGCGGCGTCCGGCCAGGAAATGTTCACCAGTTATTGCGCCGCTTGCCATGGCAAGGACGGCAAAGGCGGAGGGCCGGCAGCCGACGCGCTAAAGGTGCCGCCAGCGGATCTCACGGTTCTGGCCAAGAACAACGGAGGGAAGTATCCGGCCATGAAGGTCATCTCCACGCTCCACGGAGAGGTCAATCTTCAGGCACACGGCTCCAAGGACATGCCGGTCTGGGGCAGCCTGTTCTTGAAGATGAGTGGTGGACATGAGGCTGAAGTGCAGCAGCGCGTGTCCAACCTCACAAAGTACATCGAGTCTCTGCAAGTGAAGTAGTCACGACTCAGAGCCGATCAGGACTGTCAGTGCCGGGGCACGGTCTGTGGCCGCGCCCTTCTTTTCTATTGGGCAAGGTACCATCCCGGTCACCCGTCTGCTCTGCTAAGTACACTATTGGCAACGCATTACCCCCCTATCGTCCACCCGTACAGTACCTTTAGTACCTTGGGGTACACCCCGGCAATGGCCGTATAATCAAGGCCAAACCACCTGAAATCTGTGCTTTTTCGGGAAAAGGAGAGCTGTGGACCCTGCGTTGGGGTTAGCGATTTTCGCGATGGGGCTGGCCTTCGGCAGCTTCCTGAACGTGTGTATCTACCGCCTGCCGCGTGAAATCTCTGTGGTGCGACCGGGATCGGCCTGCCCCAAATGCCAGAAACCCATTCGCTTCTACGACAACGCTCCCGTACTGAGCTGGCTGATCTTGCGCGGCCGTTGCCGCAGCTGCAAGGCTCCTATCTCGCCACGTTATCTGGTGGTCGAACTGCTCACGGGCGCACTCTTCTTGTCTTGCTATGCCTATTTTGGTTTCACGCTGGTGACGCTGAAATACTGCGCCTTTGGATTTTTGCTGCTGGGCTTGATCTTCACCGACGCGGAAACCCATCTTCTGCCCGACAAGATGACCCTGCCCGGATTGGTTTTAGGGTTGGTGTTCAGTTTGGTGGTTCCGGTCAATGACCTGGCCTCGCAACTTCTGCCCGGCCTGGTTTCTCTCCCGGTCAGCTCGGATATTTCCTGGCATGTGCTCTCATTCGTTGACGCGTTGCTGGGAGCTGCGGTCGGGGCATCCTTCATCTACGGGGCCGGTGCCATCTATCTGCGTGCGCGCGGTGTGGAGGGCATGGGTTTTGGCGACGTAAAGCTGATGGCAATGGTAGGCGCGTTTCTCGGGGTCAAGCTGACTATCTTTACGCTGTTTAGCGCGTCCATTGCGGGATCTCTGTTCGGACTGTGGACGGTCTTTGCGGTATGGATCAAGCGCACCCGCCGGCGTATGGCCCGCCACCACGAATCCGCGCGCGAGGCACGCCGCCACGCCTGGGAATCCGCCACCGTTGCTCTTCGCCGCCACCAGATGCCATTCGGTGTCTTTCTCGGCAGCATGGCGATGCTTGCCATTTTCTGTGGCGACCGGTTTCTGCGCTGGTATTGGGGGTTGCTGTGAAGCCGCTGACGAATCCCCTCATGTTGCGCATGGCGCTGATGCTGTTCGCTGCCGCCGCCGCGTTTGTGGTGGGCATGGTGATGATGCGGCGCATGCGCCAGAGCCTCGCCGAGGAGGCATCGTTTGACGCGGACCCGCCCTCGCCGGAGAGCTTTCCGCTGCACACCTATCACGCCGTCATCCAACAGCTCAAGCAGCAAAAGCATGAATTGCAGAGCCTGCAACTGGTGGAGCGGCGACGCGCCAAGACCTCGGAAAACATCAGCGCGGCGGTGTTGTCGAATCTGTCCAGCGGGGTTTTATTCATGACGCCCAACGGGTTGGTCCGGCAGGCTAATGGGGCCGCCAAGCACATTCTGGGTTTCGCATCTCCAGCGGGAATGAACGCGGCGGAAATCTTTCGCGATGCGACTCTGACTTCCTCCAGCCCCCATCGGAATCTGGCGGATGCAGTACAGGCCAGTTTGAAGGAGAAGACACCCTGCTGCCGGGTAGCGGCCCAATACCGCACTCCGGCAGGTGACGAACGCATGCTGGATATCACGATTACATCGGTGCACGCGCCCGGTGGTGATGTCTTGGGCGCCGCTTGCCTGATCAACGATCAAACCGAAATGGCGCAGATTCGCAAGCAGCAGGAATTGCGCGGAGAAATGTCGGCTGAGATGGCGCTCGAGCTGCGAAATTCGCTGACCACCATCTCGGGATATGCCCAGCAACTGGCGGCCAGCCGCGACCAACAATTGGCGCGGCAACTGGCTGCGGACATCGCCGCCGAGGCGGCGCACCTGGATCGTACGATCGGCGGCTTCCTCGCCGGCCCAAGGGCCACGAAGGCCGCGAAAGCTTAATTCGACTACGAAGGATGGAGCAACTATGAAACGCATCACGTATGTTTGGCTGGCGGGAGTCATGCTGGCGGGAATACTGGTCACGTCATCTGGCGCCCAGTCTGAACCGCTCGGCGATTATGCCCGCGCTGCCCGCAAGGAAAAGAAACCCTCGGGTGCTAAGCACTTTGACAACGACAACCTGCCCAAAACCGACAAACTCAGTGTTGTCGGAAACGCAGCGCCCGAGTCTGCGGAGAATTCCGCCGCCCCGGCCATGAACGGCGAGGCGACGGCGGAAGCGCAAGCCGCACAAAATGGCGGCCAGGCACAACCGGACGATTCCGCGAAGCCCGCCGAAGGCGCTCCCGGCGAATCCGCGGAAGCCCGGCAGAAGATGTACGAGGAGTGGAAGAAGAAGATTTCCGCGCAGAAAGACCAGGTGGAGCTACTCACCCGCGAGATGGACGTAGCCCAGCGCGAGTATCGCCTGCGTGCCGCCGCCTTCTATGCCGACGCCGGAAACCGCCTGCGGAACTCGGGTCAGTGGGACAAGGAAGATTCACAATACAAGCAGCAGATCGCACAAAAACAGAAGGCTCTGGACGCAGGCAAGAAGCAATTGGAAGAGCTGCAGGAACAGGCCCGCAAGGCGGGCGTGCCGTCCAGCATGCGGAACTAGCTCACCACCAGTCGTGATCAGCCCCCGGTGCGTGCCGGGGGCCTTTTTTCTAATTTCCGCTCTGCCAGAAACTTCTTTAGACGCAGAGGGTTATCAGGGGCCCTTGGTTCCTCGCAATCGCACGATCTGTTTCACGTGATGCCGTCCGTGAACCCAATGAAACTTTCGCCACTGCTGCGCTGTCAGTGGCCCGAGCACGGGATGGTCCAGCAAGCGGACTCGCTTTCCATAGCGTGCTTCGCACTTCGCAATAACTTCGTCCATGGTCGCGATCTGTGGCCCGATCTCTGCCAGCACCTTTTCTACGGGCGTGCCCCGAGGCTTGCTACGGTCCGGCGCCTCTCGGCCCCGCGGAAAATAACCCGCTCCTACGACCACCGCAGTTCTGAGGCACTGTGGAAGTGTCGGCGAACTCGCCAGAGGCCTTCCCGCCTGCAAACAACGCTCGAAACCCTTCATGGTTCCGCTGTAGGTCAGGTAAAGATGCTCGAGGACTTCCGCCGTGCTCCATTTCCCTTCCGGGTGGCGCGTGAGATCTTCAGTGGTCATGCCGTGCGTCGCCGAGGCGATCACTTCTTGTAACTGCTGCAGATACAAATCCATGGCTGCTCTCTCCACTCCATCTAGTAGAATGAACCGCGACATTCCCGGTTGCAAAATTTCATCCGCACGACAGGAAGGTGCCTATGAAGAGGCTGCTGATGGCAACGCTTGCGCTGGCTGTGATGGCCGGCTGTTCGTCGGAGCCGACCAAACCGGCGCCGACCGAGAAGCCTCAGCCCAAGAGTCCGGAATTCGTCAGCGGCCGCGTCGCTATCCAGAAGCTTTACATCGCTGCCCACGGTTGGGCCCCGGATGCGAAGCCCTATCGCTTGGAATCGCTGATGACCGCGGACTACAAAGGCAAGGACGGTAAGTCGGCAGTGTGGCGCGCCGGCTTTGCGTCGGCCCAGCAACGAGGAGTGAAACCCTATGTTTGGTCGGGCACCGAAGTGCCAGATGCTCCCTCCCGCGGGATCTCTTCCGGCACCGAGGATACGTACAATCCCAGCAACTCCTCCACCCAGGTCTTCGATATCGCGTTCTTGAAGGTGGATTCCGACAAGGCACTCGAAGTTGCGCAGAAACACGGTGGCGACCAGATTCAGGAGAAAAATCCAGACACCCCAATTCTTTATCTGCTCGATTGGAGCCGCGCCACGAATGAACTCATCTGGCACGTGATTTACGGCAATAGCCGCGACCAAGCCAAGCTGACGGTTGCGGTGAACGCCAGCAGCGGTGATTTTATCCGCGTGGAAAAGTAGCTGGATCACTGCTTGGGCTGGTCTTTGCCTGTGGCCTGACTCTTCTCTCCAGCCCCCTGCAACCTCGTCACCGCGGTCTGCGCCTCTTCCGATAGCGGCCCGTGGGGCAGGATATTCAAGTACTCTTCGTAATGCGCGCGCGCTTCATCGGGCTGGCTCAGCTTTTCCAGGCACTGGCCCAGGCGGAAGTTAGCGACCGCGTCATTGCTTTTCCAATGCAGCGCCTCGCGATAACGGTCGAGCGCCGCGCGGTAATTCTTCCGTTTGAAATAGAAATCTCCAACTTCGATGTCCTTGGCCGCTTTGTGTGGGTCCCAGGGTTGGAATTCCCGCACATCTCCGGCGGTTTCCTCTTCGACATCGGCAAGGGGGGCACTGCTGTTGGGATGATTCTTGGCGTCGTCTTTGGGTGGACTCAAATCAATCCGGGTGTCGCGGCTTGAGCTCTCCCCGGCTTCCTTGTCCCGGTCCGATCGCGGAGGCGCATGGTTCTGCCCGGGACCTTTATCGGGCTGCGGTTGTTGCTGGGCCACGGCCCCTACTGCCATCGACAACACCATCACAAACGTCAACCGGGACATACCAAACATTTTAGCGCGTTCACAGAGCAAGAAAGCGCCTCCTCAGAATTTTGATGCTTACCGATTCCGAGCCGGCCAGATTTATTTTGACCCAGATTTCTTCCGACCCAGATTCCTTTTAACTTCGAGCCTCGTCTATTCACTTGGCAAGCGCAGGACTCCAGGATTCCTCTCATGACGGAAGCGGACCCTGCCGCCTGTACCTTCGCCCGGGCTCCGGGAGCCATGTCCCGGGGCCTGGCGTGGGGTGCGGGTTTCAAGGTTTCAAAGTTTCAAGGCTTCTAAGTCAAACCCCGCCACTGAAGCCGAACCGAAATATTTCGCTTCACCTTGAAACGTTGAAACCTGGAAACTTTGAAACCTCGGCACCTGAAACCTCGGAACTTTGTAACCTCAAAAAAAAGCCGCTCCATGGGGGTGGAGCGGCCTGCGTTGGCGAAGTCCTCCGGGGAGGAGGGAAAATTGCTTACATAGACGGCGGAGCTGTCGGACTCGGTGCCTGTGTCTGCGCCGGGGTGTCACTCGTGGTGTTGGTCATCAGCCGCACATCTACACGCCGGTTCTTGGCCCGACCTTCTCGCGTTTTGTTGGGCTCCACCGGCTTGTCCTTGCCCAAGCCGATCAAATAGATCTTGTGGGCGGGAATATTGTGCTGGGAGGCCAGGTACTGAATCACAGAATCGGCGCGGCGCTCGCTCAGGTTGTAGTTGTATTCCGAGGCGCCCACGGAATCCGTGCCACCTTCGACGGTAATGATGTAGCCCTTGGCGTTCGGCACGTCGGTGGCGAGCTGATCCAGGGCCGCCTTGGCGTCCTTGGTCAAGTTGTCCTTGTCAAAGCCGAAGTGCACTGCGGTCTCGGTGACCACGTGATAGTTGTCCAGGTTGGCCACGGTGTTCTGCAGCGAGTCCACGCGATGGACGGCGTTGTCTGCCAGTGTCTGGGCCGAAGCGGCTTGCTGGCCGGCAGCCTGCGCCTTCTGATCCACCTCCGCCGCCTTGGCCTGCACGGCCTGAATGCCGGACTGCGCCCGCGCGTCCACATCCTTGATGGCGTTGGTGTTCTTGGCGGTCAAATCATCCAGCTCATTGGTCTTGTTAATGAGCGGCGTGGTTTCTTGACGGACGTAGTTCTTGCTGGCGCAACCGACCGATACCACCATACCAGCTGCCAACAGAACGGTGAGTGAAGTGCGATTCATCTTTAGAGTCCTTCCTCTCTCAACTTCAATCTTTCTAGAAATCCTGGGAATTTGAGTAGCGCCGCAGTCCCGCCGGCTGTCCGGAAGGCGTCCCGCCCTCCGCGTTCCACGCATTGTACCTGAGCACGACAGATGCCAACTGTGGATCGCTGCGGAGCTGCTTCTAAGCCTTTGTCGTAGCGTTGGTTATGCGTTTTCCAACAGCCACGGACGGATCCTGTTCCCGGAACGAACGCACATGGACTGAGGAAATTTTATACGGTGGGCCAGCTTCGGCCCCTTGCCCGGCACCGTTCTGGAATCAGCTACCGTCGCGCGAACCCTTTCCGCGAAGAAAGATCGCAAGATCCTCTGATCCTCCCTGCGCTACGCAAGAGGCCCTGCTGGCCCACCCTCGCTCTCTCAAGCACGCGCAGGACGACCTCCTCCGCAGATAGGCCCGTCTGGCGTGCCGTTTCAGCGAGCCAACGGCGTAGTTCTCCAGTCATGCGAAGTTGGATAGCGCGGCTCATACACATCATTCTAGTCCTAGGTCCCTTGTCAATGCGCTTGAGACACTCGGCACACATGTTCGCGCACCTAAGATCGCTCCCGAACTGCGCCCAGCTTGGCAGGTGACAGCACTTGCCCGCCTGCCCCTACGTGGACCATGGTGCCTCCCAGACGACTTCCTCACATCATCATCTAAAATAAACTCAGCTGGCATGGATCTCTCCGCCAAAATCCGTACTCTCCCCACCTCCGCCGGGGTCTACCTCTATAAGAACGCCGAAGGTGAGGTCATCTACGTCGGCAAGGCCAACGACCTGCGCAGCCGCGTCTCCTCTTATTTCCGCGAGGGCCGATGGGAGGATGCCAAGACCGACACGCTCGTGCGCGAGGCGGTAGACGTTGATTACATCGTGGTCGCCAACGAGAAAGAAGCTCTGGCGCTTGAGAACCACCTCATCAAGCAGAAGCAGCCTCGCTTTAATATTCTGCTGCGCGACGACAAGACTTATCCCTACGTGAAGCTCACGCTGGGCGAGCGCTTTCCGCGCGTTTATGTCACCCGCCGTCTGCGCAAAGACGGCAGCGCCCACTACGGCCCCTACTTCCCTGCCAACCTGGCGTATCGCATTGTGGACCTGATCCACCGCCATTTCCTGGTGCCGTCCTGCAAGGTGGACCTCACGCGCTTTCATCCGCGCCCCTGCCTGCAGTACTACATCAAGCGTTGTCTCGGACCATGTGTGCAGGGATTGACCACTCCTGAGATCTACCAGGAAGCGGTTCGCGACGTGAAGCTGCTCCTCGAAGGCCGGCCGACCGACCTCTCCCGGTCGCTGCGTGGGCGCATGGAACAAGCTTCCGAAGCCGAGGAGTACGAGCGCGCGGCACAATATCGCAACCTGATCTCGACCGTCGAGCAGTTGCAGGAAAAGCAGCGCATCGCCGCTGTTGAGGGGGATGATGCCGACGTGTTCGGCTATCACTACGAAAATGGCCTGCTAGCGGTGAATCTGTTTCACATGCGGGGCGGGCGCGTGCTCGACCGGCGAGAGTTTTTCTGGGACAAATTGCCGGAGTTCGCACCTCTCGACACCTCCCGTAGAGACGTAGCTCGCTACGTCTCGGGTGGAGGCACGCCCAGCGGAGACGTTGCAAGCAACGTCTCTACAGAAGTCCGGTTTGCTCCTGGGGAATTTTTCTCTGCTCTGCTCAAGCAGCTCTACATCGGCCAGCCTTATGTGCCGCGGAATATCTATGTCCCGGTCGAATTCGAAGACCACGAAATGTTGGAGGAGTTGCTCTCCGATCAACTCGCAGCCAGCGGCAGCCGCGCCACCCGCGTCAACATCCTGGTTCCGCAACGCGGCGATAAACGCTCGCTCCTCGATCTGGCCGGCAACAATGCCAAGCAGTCTTATGATCAGCGTTTTCGGGTGAGGAAGCCCAACTCCAAAACCATGCAGGAAGCGCTACAAGACGCGCTCGGCCTCCCCGAACTTCCGAGGCGAATCGAATGCTTCGACATTTCCCACATCCAGGGAACCGAGACCGTGGCCTCGATGGTGGTCTGGGAGGATGGCCAGATGAAGAAGTCCGACTACCGCAAGTTCATTATCCGCAGCGTGGATGGCGTGGACGACTTCGCCTCTATGCGCGAAGTGGTTACCCGCCGCTACCGACGTTTGCAAGAAGAAAAGAAGAAGATGCCCAGTTTGGTGTTGATTGACGGCGGCCTTGGCCAGCTGCATGCCGCCGCCGAAGCCCTCGAATCGATCGAGATCATCAATCAGCCGTTGGCTGCGATCGCCAAGCGCGAAGAAATCATCTATGTGTACGGCCAGGAGAACGAGCCCGTCGTCCTCGACCACCACTCGCCGGTGCTGCACCTGGTGCAACTCATCCGTGACGAGGCGCACCGGTTCGCCATCACCTTTCATCGCAAGCGCCGCCAGATGCGCGACCGCTCTACCGAGCTGCACGATATTCCGGGTGTAGGCGCAAGCACTACCCGCCGACTGCTGGAACACTTCGGCAGCGTGCAGGCTGTGAAGCAGGCCGACGCTGCGGCGCTTTCATCGGTTGTCACCCGCTCCCAGGCCGAGGCAATCCTCGATCACTTTCGAAAGTAGAACCGAGATGCCACATGGCTGTGGGGATGGATTGGCCCCCGCCCGGCTGGCCGTCACTGCCTGCACGAATGGTCGCCTCTCTTAGCAATCTTTCCGGTTCCCGGGTCCACCTCTAAATTGAATTCTGTTCCGGTCCCTGGTACTTGCCGGTGCGGCGACGCGTTTTCGCTATTCCCAGAGCCGATTGCTACTGCGGTCGCGAGCGTCGTAAACCGGCAGATTTTTTCAGGCAGGTCACAGAGTCCTGTAAGTGACGGGGCGAAGCTTTTTCCTTGAATTTTTCCCTCCCCTTTTCTCTCAACAGTTTAGGGCGATGCTTCGAGAATTGAAGCGCATCTGAGAAGTCTGCAAACTTGATCCCGAGAACACTTTCTAAAGTCATCGCCGTAGGCATGTCGCTGTGCATCTCTGTGTGTGCACAGAGCAATCTGGACATGTCCTCTGCCAGCCGGCAGCGGTGCAGGGACACGAACTGTATTGCTACCCCCACGAGTCCGGAAGCCAATCGAATGGAGGATACGCGGCCAGCGTCCTCCACCGACGGGCAACGCCGAGGAGTGGAAGAGCAACCATCTCAGCCAGACGAGAACCCCAGCCTGGATTCCGGCTCGCCCCAGATGCAGCCGGGAACCAATCGTCCGAGCTGGAGCAGATTTCAGTCGCAACCTTTTCAGCATCCCCCTCTCCAAGAAGAAGAAACCGAGTTTCAGAAATTTGTGTACAGCTCCACCGGACAACACCTTCCCCTGTATGGGCATGCGCTCTTCCGGAACGTGCCCAGTACGTTTGCGCCGCTTGACCAGATTCCGGTTCCGGCGGGCTACAGCGTGGGCCCGGGAGACGAACTGTTGATTCGCGTCTGGGGTCAAATCGAGCTCAATGCCCGCATCATGGTGGATCGCAATGGGCAGATTTACCTGCCAAAAATTGGCGCCATTGCTGTCGCCGGAGTGCGCTACGATCAGCTGAACCGCTATCTAACCAACGCCATCAGTCGGATCTTTAAGAATTTTGATCTCAATGTGAACCTCGGACAGCTGCGCTCCATACAGATTTTTGTGGTGGGCCAGGCCTGCAGCCCCGGAACCTACACGGTCAGTTCGCTGAGCACCCTGGTGAATGCACTGTTTGCCGCGGGCGGCCCGGCCGCCGGGGGCTCGATGCGCCGCATCCAGCTCAAGCGCGAGAACGCCGTGGTCAGCGAGTTCGATTTCTACGATTTGCTGGTGAAGGGGGACAAGTCGAAAGACGCTGCCTTGTTGCCTGGCGATGTGATCTACATCCCCCCCGTCGGCCGGCTCGTGGCCGTGACCGCAGGAGTGAATTCCCCCGCCATTTATGAAGTCCGTGAAGACACCACTGTTCGCCAGCAGATCGAAGTCGCCGGCGGTCTGAGCACTACCGCGGACGGCAGCCGCGCGCTGCTCGAGAGGATCGACCAGCGCCGCAGTCGGCGGGTAGAGGAGTTCCCGCTGGATGACGGCGGGTTGTCCCGCCCTCTGCAAGACGGGGACGTTCTGCGTATCTTCGCCGTTTCCCCGCGCTTTGAAAACGCGGTCACGCTGCGTGGCAATGTGGCGCGGCCGGGCCGCTATCCCTGGCGCAGCGGCATGCGCATCCGCGACTTGCTTCCGGCGCGGGAGGCCATCATCACCCGTGACTACTGGATGCGCCAGAATGCGCTGGACCGCACGGCTCCGGGTTGGCCGGACAGCCCGCGGGGAAACCGCGATGAATTGCGGCCCAACGCAGCCGAGAATCCTGGCGACGCCAGCGCCCGGCCTGGGACTCCCAATGAAATCCGGCGGAACTCCGCGGAAATCAACTGGGACTATGCCATGGTGCAGCGCCTGGATCCCGACGATCTCAGCTCACGGCTGCTGCCTTTTAACCTTGGTCATGCCATCGCCGATGCAGCGTCCCCCGACAATCTGCCGCTCGAAGCTGGCGATGTGATCACTATTTTTTCGCAAACCGATCTGGCCGTACCCTTTGAGAAGCGCACCAAAGTGGTCTGGATCGAAGGGGAGGTCAACGCCCCGGGCGCGTATCGAGCCGGGCCGGGCGAGACTCTGCGGGACCTGGTGGCACGGGCCGGTGGACTGACCTCCCGCGCCTATCTTTTTGCCTCGGATTTCCGCCGCGAATCCACCCGAGCGGAACAGCAAAAGCAGCTCGACAAAATGATCGACGAAATGGACAAAGAGCTGCGCTCGCGAACCATCGTCCTGGCCACAAGAGCCAGTGAAGAGGACCGGTTGGCTGGCCAGGAGCAGATCGCAGCCCAACGCAGCCAGCTGGAGCGGCTGCGCCAGACCCAGGCCACCGGCCGCATTGTCCTTGATCTCCAGCCCTCCGATGTCCAAGCCAGCGCTCTTCCTCTTATTCTGCGCCTGGAAGACGGGGACCGGTTGTTCATCCCCGACCGTCCGGCGACGGTCGAAGTGGCGGGCAACGTTTATAACCAGAGCTCTTTCATCTACAAGCCGGGCAAGAGCGTTCGCGACTATGTGGAAGAGGCCGGCGGAGGCACCCGTACTGCCGACCGCGGGCGGCTGTTTGTCATTCGCGCCGACGGCTCGGTCCTGAGCAAGCAGATGCACAAAAGCCTCTGGGCCGGCAACTTTGACTCGCTGCAGCTGAGGCCGGGAGATACGGTGGTAATGCCGGAGCGCATTCGGACCACCAGCGCGCTGCGCGAATTGCGTGACTGGTCGCAGGTATTCGCCCAATTTGCTTTGGGCGCCGCTGCCATTCGCGTGATCAGTCCCTAGCCAGGCCTGCGCATGAGGAACTCCGCCACTCCCGGCACCCTGTCGACAGAAAGCAATACTGAAATCAATGAAGGCCGCTGGATTATCGTCGCCGACACGCTGGATTCGCCCCAGCCCGCCCCCAAACGCCGGCTGGCGCGATGGCTGGACCTGTTCCTTCTGGCGGGCCAGCACAAACGCGGTATCTGCGCGATCACGGTGGCGACGACGGTTGTGTCCCTGGGAATTGCGTTCACCATGCCCGACAACTACATTGCCACCACGCAACTGCTCCCCCCCCAGCAGAGCCAGTCCTCGGTGGCTGCGCTGCTCGGCCAATTCGGCGAACTGGCCAGCCTGGCCGGCAAAGATGTCAGCAAGACCCCCAGCGCCATCTTCGTCAGCCTGCTGCGCAGCCGGACGATTGCAGACAGCCTGATCTCAAGTTTTGCCCTCATGCAGGTGTATCGCGCCCAGCGGCTGTCGCAATGCCGGGAACGGCTGGCGGCACGCACCACCGTTGAAGCCACTCGCGAAGGTGTGATCGTGATCGCGGTCAGCGATCGCAACCCGCGCCTGGCAGCCGAACTGGCCAACGCCTATGTCAGCGGGCTCATCGCCATGAATCAGAAGCTGGCGGTGGGGGAAGCGGCCCAGCGGCGGTTATTTTTTGAGAAACAGGTGCAGGCAGCGCGTGAGCAACTGGCGAGCGCGGAAAACGCCATGAAGAATACGCAGGAAACGACGGGCATGATCCAGCTCGACAGCCAGGCGAAAGCGTTCATCGAATCCACCGCCAACCTGCGCGCCCACATCGCCATTCAACAAGTGCAGGTGGAGCAGATGCGCACCTTCGCCACCGAGCAGAATCCTGACCTGGTACGCAAGCAGGAAGAGCTCGCGTCCTTGCGCGCTGAACTCCGCCAACTGCAGCAGGAAGGGTTTACCGTGGGAGTCGAGACGCCGGGTTCCAAGCTTCCCGCCGCCGGCCTGGAATATGTGCGGCGTTTGCGCGAGGTGAAGTATTCCGAAGCCGTCTTCGAACTGTTGTCCAAGCATCTGGAGGCCGCAAGAATTGATGAGGCCCGGAACGGGGCCGCCATTCAAGTCATCGACCGCGCCGAGATTCCAGACCGCAAGAACGGACCCAATCGTCTTCTGATTGCGCTGCTGGGCTGGCTCGCGGGCTGCTCCGGCAGCCTGCTTTGGGTACTGGCCAACGATGTTCTAGCCCGCGCGAACTCCGACCCGGACACCCACGCACGCCTTGCCCGGCTGAAGAATACCTGGTTGCGCTTGGCCTGACCCATTCCCATGCCAGAGCTTTTTATTGTCCCCAGCCCTGCCCCCTCGAGCCTGAGGCCTCCGGAAACGGTTCGGCTGCTCGGCCTCAACCTCAGCCGCATGACGTATCAGGAAACTATTCGCTGGCTGGACACGAACATCCTCAAGACGCCGGGCCAACGGGTTTGCGTTTTGTCGGCCAACGCCGATCAGACCGTCCGCTGTCATACCGAACCGGAGTTCCGGGAGATCTATGAGGAAGCCGGCCTGATTGTGCCTGACGGCATGCCGCTGGTCTGGGCCGCGCGCCTGTTGGGGAAACCACTTCCGGAGAGGGTCACGGGCATCGACTTGATGCATGGCCTGTGCGAACTGGCGGCGCGCAATGGGTACCCCTGTTTCCTGCTGGGGTCCCGCCCACCGGTGCTGACCGCAGCTATTCAGAATCTTCACGCCCGCTTCCCCGGACTGGCCATCTGCGGATCCCACTCCGGCTACTTCCAAAATGACGACGTTGTCGTCAAAGCCATCAACGCCGCGCGGCCCGCGATCCTGTTCGTCGGAATGGGCTCACCGCGGCAGGAAGCCTGGCTCAAACGCAACTTCAGCCTCCTGCGCTGCCAACTGGCTCTTCCCGTGGGTGGCGCCTTTGACGTGGTGGCGGGACGCTTGCGCCGCGCCCCGGTTGTCCTGCAAAAACTGGGGCTGGAATGGTTCTGGCGGATGCTGCACGAACCCCGGCGTCTATGGCGTCGCTACTTGCTGGACGACACCAAACTTGTCGCCATTTTTCTTAGGGAACTCCGCTCCCGGCGAGGTCCACGCACCTGACCTCCACTTTTCATTTTCTTCAACCCCTGAAACTTGGCCTCCGGAATCTGGGCCTCCAGCCTCACTGAGCTCACCCCTATGCTGCGCGAAAAAGCCAAGCTATTCAGCCGCGCTCTCGCCCTGTTCGACATGGCTACGGTCGTGGTGGCATATCTGTGCACGCTCTACGTGCTGCCTTCGCAAAACGGCATCCGGACTTTGCCCGTATCCAGCACTCTGCTTCTTTTTGCCGCGCCCGGCTTTTATACCGCCCTCTATGCCTTAGGAGCCTACCGGTCTTTCCGCCTGGGAGCGATCGCGTCCGAGGCTGGCTTGATCGCCAAGGCCGTTGCCGCCACCGGCGCCGGCCTGCTGGTCGTCTTGTGGCTCACACATGATCCCCAGCCCATGCGTTCGGCACTGACTTTGTTTCTGGCGGTGACGTTTCTCCTGGTGTTCCTGGGGCGGACGGGATTGAGAACCGGCCTGCGCATGGTGCGCAGCCGCGGCTATAACTTGCGTTACTACTTGGTGGTAGGAACCGGCGAGCGGGCCAGGGTCATGGTGGAAGAGTTGGAAAGCCAGGCGAATTGGGGAATCCGGATCATCGGACAAGTCGCCGCCTATGCCAATCAGGATGGGTTCGTTCCTCGCGAGAGACTTCTGGGCACGATGGCGGAGTTGGAGAGACTTCTCACCCAGCAAGTCATTGACGGTGTGTTTTTCGCCATCGAGGAACTGTCCCAGCCCGTCCTGCGCCAGGGCCTGGAATGCTGCCGGCGGCTAGGGATTCGGGCGTTTGTCGACCTGCATCTGTTCGAAGAGCCCAGCGGCTACTTAACCCTGGCGAACTTCTCCCAAAGCCCGTTGCTGGTCATCGGTGAAACCCTGCTCGACGAACAGCATGCCTTCTTCAAGCGGCTGTTCGATCTGGGGACCGCCCTGTTTGCCCTGGTGGTCACAGCGCCGCTGATGGTGGCGATTGCCGCCCTGGTGAAAGCGAGCACGCCGGGTCCGGTGCTATTCCGGCAGGAGCGGGTGGGAATGAACGGTCGCCAGTTCACCATCGTCAAGTTTCGCACCATGGTGGCCGGCGCGGAAGAGCTTCGCGCCACCGTAGCAGCGCGCAATGAGATGCATGGCCCGGTATTCAAGATTCGCAACGACCCTCGCCTCACTCCGATCGGACGCTACCTCCGGCAAGCCAGCCTGGACGAGCTTCCCCAGTTGTGGAACGTGTTGCGGGGCGAGATGAGCATGGTTGGACCCCGTCCGCCGCTGCCCCATGAAGTGGCACAGTACCAGAGCTGGCAGCGGCGGCGGCTCAGCGTCCGTCCCGGCCTGACCTGCTTGTGGCAGGTGAGCGGCCGCAATCAACTCGACTTTGACGCTTGGATGAAACTCGATCTCGAGTACATCGACAACTGGTCGTGGTGGCTCGACTTGAAGATTCTGGCGCGTACTCTACCCGCCATGGTGCGCGGCGAGTAGAGATGAGAGTGGGCGAGGAACTTAGAAATCATGTGCGGACTTAATGGAGTGGTTGCGCCTCGAGCGCTGACCGCTGCGGATCTGCGATGTCTGGAACAGGGCACTACCATGCTGCGCCATCGCGGGCCCGACGACGAAGGTTTCGTGCTGGTCGCGGAGGGCAAGGCGCGCTCGTTCCGTGGAGCGGATTCGATTCCCGAAGTTGGCGAGCTGCCCGACTTCCGCACCGCCGCGCCCCAGGGCGAAAGCGTCGCCCTAGGCTCGCGCCGGCTGTCCATCATCGATCTCAGCCCGAGCGGCCATATGCCCATGAGCGACGAAGCCGGCAACTGGGTGGTATTCAACGGGGAGATTTACAACTACCGGGAACTTCGCCAACAACTGGCTGCGCTTGGGTATCGTTTCCATTCGCAGTGTGACACCGAAGTGTTGCTGCACGCCTATGCCGCATGGGGAACCGGATGTCTGGAACACTTCAATGGCATGTGGGCATTCGCGATCTGGGACCGCCAGACGCGCCGCTTATTCTGCGCGCGCGACCGTTTCGGCGAGAAGCAGTTGTACTACTGTCTCACTGCGGAAGGATCTCTGTGCTTCGCTTCCGAGATCGCTCCCCTGCGGCTGGTGACCCCGGGAAATGAACCGGTGAGGGAACTGGTCTGGGACTTCCTGATGTATGGCCTCGCCGACCATACCTCGGAGACGTTCTTCACCGGCATTCATCAACTTTTGCCCGGAACGTATTTCAGCTTCACACCAGGCCAGCCCATCCAGGTTACTCGCTACTACGATCTGCGGGAGAAGCGCCGCGCCGTGCCGCCAGACCTGTCCCGGGCCGCCACCCAACTGCGTGAGCATCTCTACGATTCCGTGCGCCTGCGGCTTCGGAGCGACGTGCCCGTGGCCAGCTTCTTCACCGGAGGCCTCGATTCAGCGAGCATCGTGGCGGTCGCCGACCGGGTGTTGCCCGCGCTCAATGGCAGCTCGCCCTGCAAGACCCTGCGCACCTATACCAACGCGTACCCGGCGGGCCATCCCTATGACGAGTCGCCCCGCGTCCGCGCTGCATTGGAGAACATGCACTGCGTGGATGCGGTATTCGTGCAGGCATCGGTGGACCGTTTCAGGAGCGATCTGATGACCATGGTCGCGAGCCAGGAACAGCCCTTCCACAACGTTTCGATCTTCGCCTCGTACAACCTGCTGCGGCTCATCCGGCAGCGGGACGGAATTAAAGTCGTACTGACGGGTGAAGCCGGCGACGAAGTGCTGGCGGGATATCCCCACGTCTATCTGCCCCTGCATCTCAGCCGCATGCTGGCTTCGCTGCAACTGCACTCCTGGCTGCGGGAGGCTGCGGCCTGGAATTGGCGAATTGCTTTACCGGCCAGCGCCAAAGGCTTTTTCCGGAAGTTGCCGCTGCCGGCGCGCACTCGACTGCAACGCTTTCGTAATCCGGTGGTGGCTTTGATGCAGCCGGATTTTTTGCTGGCACACATGCAACGCGACCAGGAAATCACGGCCAACTGGCGAGCGCTCGACCTGGGCGCTCGATTACTCGCCGACATCACCCAGTTCAATCTGCCCCAGCTCTTGCGCCACCTGGATCGCAACGCCATGCACTGGTCGGTCGAGACCCGGGTCCCTTTTCTCGACCACCGGCTGGTGGAATTCGCCTGCTCCCTGCCGGACGAGTGGAAGCTCCGAGATGGCTACAGCAAGTTCGTACTGCGCCAGGCCATGTCCAGCGACCTGCCGGAAGCCATCACCAGAAACCGCACCAAGCTGGGATTTGGCATGGCCGAGCAATTCTGGCTGGGCGCATGCCTGCACTTGCTGCAGCCCTCCGCCAAGTTCGGGGAGTTCATCGATGCCAGCAAACTCAGCCACTGCGTGAAAGCCGGCGCGATGCCCGTCGAGCCAGCCTACTGGCTGCCCCTCTCGCTGGGCCTGTGGTTACAAACGGCATATCCGGCGAGCCATTGAAGAAATCCTTGTTTGCGACTTTTCACTGGACCAAGGAGTACGTGAACTGCAATCTCTGCGGCCAGGACGACTGCGAACTGGTCTTTGCCCATGACCAGCATGGCTTGGGCCTGCATACCGTCATGTGTCTGCATTGCGGTCTGATCTATCTGAATCCCCGGCCCACGGGACGGGATTATGACCAGTTCTACCAGCACTGGTATCACCGTCTGTATCCCTCCCGCGCCGCCTTTCACGCCGGACAGCTCGGAGGCCGGATTGCGGCAGAAACCGCCCGCCGACGTTGCCAGTCCTACGCATCCTTCCTAGGCGACAGAACCCACCTTCTGGAAGTCGGTCCCGGGGAAGGCGCATTTCTGATCGCGCTGCGAAACCTGCGGCCCGACAGTACTCTGCACGGCGTGGATGTGTCGCCCCTCGAAGTCGCGTCGTGCCTCCGCAAGGGACTGGATGTTTTCCATGGACACACCGACCGCCTGCCTCCGGAATGCGCGGGCTACACCCATGTGGCTGCTTTCCATGTGCTCGAGCATGCCCTGGACCCAGTCGGCATGCTGCGGCAGATTGGGAGCCGGTTGCAGGCAGGCGGATACCTGTTTCTTGAAGTTCCGAATGTCCTCGGAAGCTGGAGCGGCCTGGGCATGGTGCACGTGGCTCATCCTTATCAATTTGCTGCCGTGACCCTGGCTCAGGCACTCGAGACCGCCGGATTCGAGGTCGTCCGCCTAGAAATGCTCGAGGCGCCTCTTTTCCAATCCAGCCTGCGGGCCATAGCCCGGCTCACCGATGGACCCGTCCGCAGCCTAGCTCCCGCCATGCCTGGGGTGGAAGAAGTACGGGCACGGTTCCGGCACAAGCTGCGTCACTGGCGCCGCGAAGTCATGACCGGCAGGCTCAAACGCGCTGGCTCGCGGCTGATTGGAACTCATTGCACCGCGCTCCTTTGGGAACACACCGCCGGTCGCCAGTTTAGGAATGCTCTTTCCTCTGGAAATCCGCCGCCCGCGTGGCAGTGGGAGAACTGAGGGTGCGTCTGAGAACAGGAATCATCACGGCACTCGTGCTGGTAAGCGCCGCGGCATTCACTCAAACCAAAGTGGGCTCCAGCATGACTCCGGAGTCTGCGAGCCAGCCGCAACCGTCGGCGGAAATCCCGGAGCCTTCGGCTGCTTCCAGGTGGAAGCCGCAAAACATGGGGTCGTCCGCCATTCCTGTGGACAGCTGGATCTATCCGCTATTCGACCGTTTGGCGGCGTTTGGCTATGTGTCCACTGGCTACACCGGTATCCGCCCCTGGACCCGCATGGAGTGTGCCCGGATGCTTCAAGAAGCTGATGAATATCTGGGACAGGGTGCCGAGTCAGAGAGCGAGGCCGAGAGGATTTATCAGGTCTTGGTGGTTGAGTTCTCCGACGAGACCCGGCGGCTCGGAGGGGGAAGCAATCTCGGAGCGAGCGTGGATTCGATCTATGTGCGCGCCACTGCCATTTCAGGTCCACCGCTGCGAGATGGCTACCATTTTGGACAGACCCTGATCAACGACTACGGGCGGCCCCACGCCGAGGGATTCAACGACGTGACTGGCGTTACCGCACACGCCGAAGCCGGCCCGCTGTCGTTCTCAGTCCAAGGTGAGTACCAGCATGCCCCCGCCGTGGCATCCGATGCTTCGAGCGTCCTCCTAGCGACGGCTCAACAAGACGGCACATGGCCGTTGCCAAACGGTAGGCCTGCCCTTCGCCAATTTCGCCTGCTGGAGAGCTCGGGTGCCCTGACCTGGCACAACCTGCAAGTGTCGTTCGGAAGGCAGAGCCTCTGGTTGGGGCCGGGCGTGAGCGGTCCATTTCTCTTTACCAACAACGCCGCACCCATTCCCATGGCACGCATCGACCAGGTTTCACCGCTTCAGGTCCCGGGCGTTTCCCGGGTCCTCGGCCCCGCGCGCATGGAATTTTTTCTGGGACAAGTGTCCGGTCATCATTGGATCTTCTCTGACGGTGTCCTGCACGGCCCCGTGATTCATCCTCAGCCCTACCTCCATGGCGGCAAGATCGGTTTTAAACCGACCTCCAATCTGGAGTTTGGGCTGGGCTATACCGTCTTGTTCGGTGGACCTGGGATTCCCTTCACCTGGCACAATTTCTTCCGCACCTTCACCGCCTTCAATCAGAGCCCCGGAAGCGCGGCGGATCCCGGCGACCGCCGTTCCACCTTCGACTTCAGCTATCGGGTACCGTACCTGCGGCATTGGCTCACGATTTATGCCGATGCGTTGGTCGAGGATGAGATCTCACCCCTGGGTTCAACCCGTCCCTCCCTGCGAATGGGGACGTATTTCTCTCACCTGCCAAAACTGCCCCATCTCGATTTGCGGCTCGAGGGTCTTTACACCGATGTTCCGGGCCAGCAAGCGACGGGCTTTCTCTACTGGAATGGCCGCTACCGTTCCGGCTACACCCATGAAGGAAACCTGCTGGCCAGTTGGATCGGCCGCCAAGGCCGGGGAGGACAAGCCTGGGCAACGTACTGGCTGACTCCCCGCAGCCAGCTTCAGCTCAGCTTTCGGCACGTCGAAGTGGACCAGGCTTTTATTGGCGGCGGCCGGCTCAACGATTTTGGCGGGCGAGGTGAATTTATGCTGCGCTCGGACTTCGGGATTTCTGGCTTCCTGCAGTACGAGCAGTGGAGTTTTCCCGTCCTGGCGGCCCGCAGCCAGTCCAATTTCACCATTTCGCTCCAGCTGACGTTTTATCCCCATTGGCGGACCGGGAAGAAAGTAGCTCCATGACTGTGAGTGCATGACGGTTGGTGAATTGGAGTTGCCTATATGCGAATTGCAGTAATCGGTGGCGCCGGATTTGCCGGCGTGCACTTGGTCTCGGCTTTGCTCGCCTGCGGTCACGACGTGCATGTCTATGACAACCTCTTCGCGGGACGGCGTCGGCAAGACTTGCCGTGGCTGCAGCAAGTGCAATTTGCCGAGGCCGACATCGTCGACGGGCAGCGGCTGCGCCAAGAGATGACCGCGTTCCATCCGGATCTGGTGTATCACCTGGCCGCGCTGCACTACATTCCCTATTGTGACCGGCATCCGGGCGACACCATGCGGGTGAATGTCGAAGGGACGCTCAACGTGATGCTGGCGGCCAGCAGTGTCTCCACGGTCCAGGCCGTGCTATATGCCTCCTCGGTGGCGGTCTATCGTCCGACCGACGACTACCACACGGAGTCAGACCAACCCGGTCCCTGTGACATCTACGGGCTGACAAAATTTCTGGGGGAACAAGTGGTCGAGCAATATGCGCGCCTGGCGCGCATCAGCCATCTCTCGCTGCGTTTCGCCAATATCTACGGGCCACACGAGACCAATCCGCATGTGATTCCCACGGTTCTCGATCAGCTGCTCGACGGGGCCGCCACGTTGCACCTGGGGAGAACCGACCCCTGCCGCGATTTCATTTACGTTGGTGACCTGGTGGACGCGCTGCTCGCGGCAATTCCAGTGGTCATCCGCGAGGAAACTCACGACGTACTGAATCTTGGTCCGGGGCGGGAATGGCCGGTGCAGGAGGCCATCGATATTCTTTGCCAGCTAAGCGGAAGGACGATTCGAACTGTCCGTGAGGACGGTCTGGTACGCCCGGTGGACCGCATGCATCTGCGGGCGACCATTGAGCGCGCCCGCGAGCTGCTGGCCTGGGACCCGAAACACGACTTGCGCCGCGGCCTGGAACTGACTTTCGATCTCGAATGCCGCAAACGCAAACCTCAGGCGGCGGCCGCCCACCGGTAATCCGGCATCCGGCAAGTAGACATGAAGATCGCTCTGGTTTCGAAAGCCATCTATCCCGTGCGCGGCGGCGTGGAACTGCATGTGCACAACCTGGCCTGCGAGCTGACCCAGCTCGGTCATCAGGTGCATGCCTTTACTTCCTCCAAGGCCGCTGGCACGTTCCCGTCCGTGGATTACCAGGTCTCCGCCGGAATGAAAGTTCCGGCGCTCTACGCCGCGCTGCGCCGGGGTGGCTTTGAAGTGTTGCATGCCCACGGCGCGCGCAGCGCCATCGCCTGCGGGGCGCTGGTGGCGGGGAAGTTGCTGGGGATGCGGACCTTGTTCACACCGCACTGTTTCTATCCCCCCCAGGATTGGCGCGGCCGGCTCAAGCGCGGCCTGTTCGATCCTACCCTGGGCAAGCTCGCGCTTTGCCAGGCAGACCGCATCATCTGCCTGACCGAGAACGACCGCCACGACGCCATTCAATGCGGTGCCCCGGCCGAGCGCATCCGTATCATTCCCAATTCGATCCGCCTGCCCGCAATTCCAGACGATGGCCTCCACGACCACAGCCGGCTCGACGATTTCCGCGAACGCTACCGGGTGAACACGTTTCTGCTCAGCGTGGGACGGCTGGATCGAGTGAAGCACGGCGACCTCATCATCTCAGCTCTCCCCCAGCTTCCTTCTCATCTGCAACTGATGTTCATTGGGCCGGACGCGGGCTGCCGGCGACAGTGGAACGCTCATGCCGAACAGCTCGGCGTGGCCGCCCGGGTGCGATTCGTGAGTGAAGTCCCCGATGAAGATCTGTTACTCGCGTACCGGGCGAGTGCGGCCGTCGTCATGGCATCTTTCTATGAGGGTCTGCCCACTGTTCTGCTGGAGGGGATGGCGCTGGGCACGCCCGTCATTGCCGCCGATACCGGCGGAATTCGTTACCTGATCCAGCACGGCGTGAATGGATTGCTCTACCGCTATGACGATCTGGCGGGTTTGTGCGCCAACCTCCGCCGATGTCTGGAGACGGAACCGCAAATCATGGCCATGAAAGCCAATGCGTGCGAACTGGTCAGAAAACACTATTCGTGGGCAAGGAACGCCGCCCGGGTGGCCGCCCTGTACGACGGCACGGAGAACTGAAGTGGCCTCGCCCGCCGCAATGTGGGAGGACGTGAATGCCGCCTTCGCACCCTTCACGGGTACCTGTCTCTACGCCATCCGCGCCGACGCGTTTTTTCACTTCGCGTTGGAGGACAGTAATCACAGACGGTTTGTGGCGAAAAACCTGCTCTATCCGTTCGCCTTCCGCTGGAGGTCACGCCACGCTCCTCCAAATCCGGGATTGGCCGGGCTGGGCGAATACTGGTTCATCTCCGACTATGCCGCGGAACCGGGATTTGGCAGCCTGCGTCCGCTGCTGCTCTCCTGCGACGCGCCAGCCACGGTGGTGGCAAGTTCCAAGGTCCTGGCCGCGCGTAGCCGTGAGCTGGCCGGTATGCTCCACGTGAACGTCATATCCGCCGATGCGTACCACGCCCTATCGCTCGCCGAGTGGCGTACGCTTTGGCAGCGCTCGCGAGCCGATTATGCTTCCCTGCTGGAGACTTCGCCCCGGCGGCTGCTCCCCGTTTTTAAGGCGTCGCGTTTCGTACTCCGGACTCTGCTGCTTCGCGCCTACCTCTACCAGCGCATGTACGACGCGCTTTTTGCCGCAAGCAAACCCCGGGCGGTGATTATGCATAACGACTTCACATCTCTGAGTTACCTGGGCCTCTCGGCGGCCCTGCGGGCCGGCATCCCGGATTTCACGCTGCAGCACGGCTTCCCCAGTCCAGAATACTTCCCGGGGTCGGCCTCCCATTACCTGGTATGGGGACCGGCATTTGCCCACTTCATGCAGGAGCGCGGAGGCGTGAGGACGCGCTACGTTGCGGTGGGAGCACCGCGTCTGGATGCCACAGTCTTGGCCGCCGGAAAACGGCACAGGGCGCGCCACAAGATCAACACTACGGGACTATCCCAGGACGGCAAACTGAACCTGCTCTTCCTTTCGCAGAGTCATTCCCCGGTATTCTCGAAGGCGGAGCATCACCAGATTCTCGCCCTGGTTTCGGCGCTGGCGCAGGAACCGTGGCTCCGCTTGGTGGTGCGCGCGCATCCTCAGGAGTCTGCCAAGGCGTGGCGCCGCTACGCCGGCTTGGCCTCCGCCGCTACGGTTCCGGCGGAAGTTTCACTGACCGAATCTGTGCTTGCCGCCGACCTCATCCTGGCGGTCAACTCGACCGCCATGCTCGAAGCCGCCTTGCTGGGCGCACCCGTCGTGCAGATTGCCCTGCCCGAGTTCTGCGACCGGCTGGGTCTGTTGCGCTTTCCGCGACCGGTAAGGGACCTCGCGTCGGCCCGCGCCGCGCTGCGGCTACTCTCGGATGATCGGCAGCGCCAGGCACTGGTCGTCGAGCAGCAGACGCTGCTTCGTGCCTGGGTGAGTGAACCCGGCCAGGGCACGGCTGCCGCTTGGCGCTACATCCGCGCCAAGACCAAATCCGGCGCCACCTGCGCGCCCCCAGTAGCCGCTTGGGAAGAGGCGCGTTAATGTCATTGTTTCTCATCTGCGCGTACTTCACTTGGCTGGCAGTACAGAACCTCGCCTTGCCCTGGGCTTACCGGCAGCATCTGTTGTCGGAACCTGCCATCGTAATTCTCATGGCTGCGAAAGAAGTCATCTTGGTCGGTGCCCTCGCCCTGCTCCTCTATCGCGGATTCCGGAAAGACCTGGGTTTCAAAGCGCCGGACAAGTTTGCCCTGGCGTACATCCTTCTTCTGGTCTCCTATCTGGTGTTCGCTCCCTACGCACTCGGCTCGAAGGCATCGTTTGGGCTGCGCATGATTTCCTTGCGCAGCGTTATCTCTTTGGCGCTCTTCTATTTTTGGGGCCGCCTTTCATTCCTGGGAATTGGCGAACTGCGCCGCTTGATCCAGTTCGTGGTCGGCCTGCAAATGGCGGTGGCAGGGTTCGGACTGGTGGAATGGTTTTTCCTGCCCACATCATTTTGGAGCAGCACGGTGGGTGTGGGCGCATTCATGCTGGACGTGAAAGGGCTGCTCGAAGGGCAGAACGTGGCCAACGGTCTACCTTCCAACATGTTCCAGTTCGGCGTACGCCGCCTGATCTCAACCTATGGAGATCCGCTGGCCATGGGAATTGCGGGCGTTTTCCCGTTGCTGGTTTGTCTAGGCCGGCTTTGGCGGCCGGGGCTGCGGGTCGCAACCCAACTGGCTTCCTGGCGGATGGCCGCCTTGCTGATCGCGGCGGCATTGTTACTCACGCTGGGGCGGGAATCGATTGGCGCAGCCGTACTCGGAATCGCCTTGCTGGCTTGGTGGTCGGGACAATCGCGCCGGCTTGCCCTGCCCCTCGGAATGGCGGCGATTGCGCTCCTGCTCCTCCCCCCGCTGTGGACCCACCTCGCCGACACTGTAACTTTCCGGGAAGCCAGTGCAGCCACCCACGCGCGCATTCTCTATTCCAGCTGGCAACAGATTCCCGGCATGCTGGTGGGGAAGGGCTTAGGAGAAGCCGGGGGATGGGCGGTTTCGCTGGCGGGTGTGCGATCGGAAGTGGGAGAAAACTTGTATCTTGACCTGATGGCACAGACCGGAGCCTTGAGCGTTCTGCTGCTGGTGGGATTTCTACTCGCCACGGCTCGAGCCGCCTTCGCTTATGCCAGAAAGTTTCCCGACCCGCTGATTTCGGTTGCCTTCCTGGCGGCGGCCGCGCACATCGTCTCCCGCTCCGCCCTGGCGATTTTTTCTCCCTCGCTCTTCGGGGTGGTTCCCCTCGCCAGCTTCTTTTTCTTATGCGGCACGGGCTTTACCACCATGCAGAGAATTCGATCGCAGTCCGGGCTCAGGGCTCGCCGAGTGCTGGTATTGCGCCCGGCCAACGGGTCCAGTTCAGAACCGGCGGTTGGTCTCCACCGAATCCGCCGCGATGACCGCCAGGAACAATAACGAGTTTGCCGCATGCCTCGTTGCCTCGTCTGTGATATCCCGGCCGGCAGCATCGTCGAACGCCACGGTGCCTACCGTATTCGCTGTTGCCCGCAATGCGGACTGCAGTTTTCCGATCCCATGACAGGTGCAACCGGGAACTACGCCGAAGCCTACGATCGCGACCGAGGACCAGAGGAGGTCATGGGCGAGGGGCTGCCCTACCTGGAGTGGACCGAAGCAGCCTCCCCCGAACTCATGGAATTCGGCTCGTTCCTGACCGCAGCCCAGCAATTTGCCCTGCAACTCGCCCGGAAAAGGTTTCCTCACCCCCAGCAGCTTCCCGCCCTCGACATCGGTTTTGGCGCCGGGTGGTTTCTGGGCGCGCTGCGGGCTGCGGGATTCAGCCCCTATGGCCTGGAGGTGGCGGAGGCGCCGGTGTCGGTCTTATCGAAGAAAGGCTTCGCCACTTGCAAACAGTCCGAAGGACAGCTTCCGCCGGGGTGGCCGCATCCGCTGCTGATCACCGGGTTTGAGATCCTGGAGCACCTGGAAGATCCGCTGGGGTTCCTTTCCGGATGGCGCCGCCAGTATCCCGGGGCTGAGCTGATTCTCAGCGTTCCTGATGAGCGGCGTTGGTTTCTGCTCGGTGGCCGGGAGGCGCACGATTATCCCCCCAATCATCTGACCCGGTGGTCGCCCCAGGCGCTCAAGCTGGCCCTGCGCCGGGCCGGATTCTTCCATGTAAAGGTTTGGCAGGTGTGTCCTACCGCGCAAGAACTGAGCATGGCCCGAATTCGGCGATTCCTTCCCTCGGGAACGTCAGGTCGGGCGGCACACCGGCCGGCTACCCCCACCACCACCCTTTCCCAGGAACTGCGCAAGCGGAGCTTGCGAAGAAAACTGTTCTGGCCGATTGCCGCGGCCTTGCCCCTGTTTGGCAAGACGGCCTGCTCCATGGTGGCGTGGGGCTCGAATGGCCGGCCACTCTGATTTTTGCGCGCTGTTCTCGTTCCTCCGCGATGCTTTAGTCCGGTTTGGTCGTTCGAGAATCCTCGATCGTTGACCCTCCCGCGCCCGCTTTATGAAAAAAGTTTTAGTCGTCTTCGGCACCCGGCCCGAGGTCATCAAGATGGCGCCCGTGATCCGCTGCCTGCAGCACAGCCGGAAGCTCAAGCCGGTGGTCTGCGTCACCGCGCAGCACCGCCAGATGCTCGATCAGATGATGCAGGTCTTCGGGCTGAAGCCGGACTACGACCTGAACATCATGACCGAGCGCCAATCACTGGTTGAAGTCACGAAACGTACCCTGGATGGTGTGACTGAAGTGCTGCACAAGGTGCGCCCCGCATGCGTCGTGGTGCAAGGGGATACCACGACCGCCTTCGGCGCCTCGCTGGCCGCGTTCTACGAACAGACACCCGTCGCCCATGTGGAGGCCGGGTTACGCAGCCACGACAAGCGAAACCCGTTTCCGGAGGAAATCAACCGGCGTTTGACCACGCACCTCGCTGACCTACATTTCGCGCCCACAGCCACGGCCCGAGGCAATCTGCTGGCCGAGGGCGTCGATCGGAAGAAGGTCGCCGTAACTGGCAACACGGTCGTGGATGCGCTCCGCTTCATGATGCACGCGGTGAACGGCGCGGCTGCCCATCTCGATGGGCTAGAAAGCATCGACTGGAAACAAGACATTCCCGTGCTGGTAACGGCCCACCGGCGTGAAAACTGGGACAAGATAGGTCAGATCTGCGAAGCCCTGCGCGCCGTGGTCCTGCTCGACTCTCGTATCCACGTGATCTTCCCCGTACACCCCAATCCGGTCTTGCGCCATGCAGTGGAAACCGAAGTGGGTGGCGCCAGACGAGTTCATTTGCTTCCGGCTCTCCCCTACCCAGACTTTCTCGGCCTGATGAAGTACTGCCGCGTGGTGGTGACCGATTCCGGCGGGGTACAAGAAGAAGTCGTAAGCCTGGGAAAGCGGGTGGTTGTGATGCGTGAAACCACGGAGCGGCCAGAAGTGATCAGTTCCGGCTATGGCATCCTCGCTGGCACCCAGCCCATCAGCATCGTGCGCGCCGTGGCCATGGCGCTGGCAACCGAAACCCGCAGCCCGAGGCGCAACCCATTCGGCGACGGGCGAGCCGCGGAACGGATCGTCAGGCGCCTGGAGATCCACTTGCAAAGCGCCCATCCTCATGCGCAGCTCTGAACCCGTCGGCATCCTCGCCATCACACCCACGCCGGGGCTGCCGCCAACCGGCACACCGGATCATTCTGACTTGTTGCGCATCCAGAATCGGGCCAAGCGCGCCCTGCCCAGCCTGGCCCTACGCTATGGCCTGGTCCTGGCCATCAATCTGGCCGGCACCGTGGTGCTCTCCCGCCTCCTCGGGCCTTCGCTTTGGGGTGTTTTTGCCATTGCCCAGGTGGTCTACATGAGCAGCCAGGAAGTTCTGGGCCGCGGGGTGGCGACCTATCTGATCAAGAAAAGGGGCGCGCCCTCGCCCGCCGAGCTTCGTACCACCTTCGCAGTGCAGCATCTTCTGGGACTCAGTTTTCTGATTTTGGTGATCGCGATTACGCGCCCGGCAGCTCGCTGGTATGGACGGCAGGAGTTAATCCCACTGCTTCTAGCCGCAGCTCTGGCTTCGTATGGGTATGCCTGGCGCAGCATTCCGCTGGCGCTCCTGGAACGGGGCTTCGAGTACGTCAAGGTCGCCGGGATTGAAGTTCTGGAAGCCGCCATATTCAGCGGCGTTGCCATCGTGCTGGCTGGCTTCGGCCATGCCATCGCGGGTCTTACAGCCGCGATTGCGTTACGCAGCCTGTTGCCCACCGGCCTAGCATACCTCCTGAGGCCAGCCCGGCCGGCGTTGCTCTTCTGCCGGCACACCGTAGGGACGGTCGCCGATTTCGGACTCTCGGTTGCGGCGGGCAGTCTAGTGAACATCGCCATCTTGTCTGTCCCGGCGCTTTTTGTGGGAAAGCTTGCTGGCATGGAAGCGCTGGGCGTGGTGCAACTCGCGTTTTCGCTTTACGGCAGCCTGCTTTTTGCAACCGCGGCCATCTTGCGCTTGAGCTTCAGCACCTATTCCCGCCTGGTGGAGTTCCCCGGGGAACTGCAAAAACAGGTCAACCAGTACTTGGAAGGACTGTCTGCGATCTTGCTTCCTGCCATTGTGCTCTTTGCCGGACTCAGCCCAGCCTGGGTGCCCTTGATTTTCGGTGTCCGCTGGCACCTGCTTCCCGCACTCCTCCTGACGCTGGCGCCCGGCTACTTTTTCGTTTCGGTTTTTTGGGGAATCTTGAGTCCTGCGTTACTGGTTTCAGGAAAGCACCGTCAAATGCTTCTGTGGCTTGCAGGCTTCCTGGCGGCTTATGGGTTGCTGAGTTGGCGGCTTACCCGGCGTTGGGGAGCGCTGGGCGTTCCGGCGGCCTTTTCCGCCATCGAGGTCCTGTTTCATCCGCTGCTGTTCTGGATGTACACCCGAGTTCACGGTCGCCTCCGCTACAACAGAATATCTGCCGAAATGGCGGCCGGAGCAATCTCCCTGGCGTTGCTCTGGACGGCCACGCACTACAACAGTCTTGCGGCAGTGATGGTCGTGACCTCGTATTTGACCGTCTGGTATTTGCGCAATGGGCAAGACCTACGGTCCATCGGCGCGGTTGTGAATGACCCCGCGTAAGTCTCCGATGCATCCACCTCCTATGAAATGTCCGGTCTGCGCTTCTTCCAAAAACGCGGTGGTGGAAACCTTCGGCGAGTTCAAGATTCGCGATTGCTCCGATTGCGCACTACAGTTTGCTGATCCTTTGCGCTACGATACCGCCAACTACGAGCAGGCATACGCCAGGCAGGATAGTTCCAAGCCGGATTTCTACGTCCCCGCAATGCGGTGGCTGGCAGAATCGAGTCCCGACCTGCGAGAGTTTCCCTGGTTCCTGTTCTCTGCTCAATGGGCTGCTCTGCGCTGGCTCGGCAACAACGTCCCCGTGGGTGAGCCGTTACTCGACCTGGGCTGTGGTTCCGGCTGGTTCCTGGCTGCGCTGAAGGCGCACGGCTATCGGGCGATGGGCGCCGAAATCGGCATCAAGCCCGTTGAAATTCTCCAGCAGCGCGGCTTCACCGTTGCCTGCGGTTCGATTGAGTCCATTCCATCGGATTGGCCCAGGCCGGCGGCCGTGACCATGTTTGAAGTACTTGAGCACCTGCCCGATCCATTGGGCATGCTGCGCAGCATCCGAGAGCATTTTCCCTCTGCCAAGCTCGTCATCAGCGTTCCATCCCCAACCCGCTGGACCAAACGTGGAGCCCACCGCGACCCGGCAGACTTTCCGCCCAACCATTTGACCCGATGGAATGTTGCCAGTTTGCGACACGCTCTCGAATTGGCGGGGTACACAAATGCGGCGGTGGAACCATCCCGGCCCACCAACCGGGAGTTCTCTGCCGTTGGGATACAGGGCTGGCTGCTCGATCGGAAGAGGGCTGACATGGCCGACCGAATGGCTGATGCCATTGTCCCCACCCGATTGCGCTCCCTACATTCTGAGATCAGAGCGCGAAAGAAGAAAGCCATCCTGGGCGCTGCGCTGGTGCCGTTATTCCTGGCCAAGGGATGGTCCGGCATTTCTCTGCTGGCCACGGCGGGTTAGCTGAATCACGCAGCCCACCCAACCACCAACTTCTTTTCTTCGCCTCATCAGTCCGGCTTGAAGCCTGATAAGACCTATTCCACTCAGATGGAGGACTACGTGAATCATCAATCCGTTTACCAAGAACCAGTCCCAACCGGCAGCAATGGCTCAAAGTCAGCCACCCCGCTGGTCAAGGACAAACAAACCGTTTCGCCAGAAGGGGAGTCGGTCGCCCCACAAATCGCGGATGTGGTTGTGGATCACCGGCCTCTCCACGAAGACGAACGCGGCGAGCTGGTTGAAATCTACAACCCGGCCTGGGGTCTTCACCCGGCTCCCCTGGTCTACGCTTATTTCGTTTGCATCCGGCCGCGTCAGGTAAAGGGCTGGGTGGTACACCGGCTGCAGGATGATCGTCTGTTTTTCCTCGGTGGAGTCGCGCGGGTTGCGCTGTTCGACGATCGCCCGGTTTCTCCGACCTATCGAATGTTGAATGTGTTTGTGATGAGCGAACGCAATCGTGGTCTGGTGATCATCCCCAAAGGCGTGTTTCACGCTGTGAAGAACATCGGGAACGGCGACGCTTTCTTCATCAACCTGCCGACCCGGGCATTCAATCATTCTGATCCCGACAAGTATCGCTTGCCCCTCAAGAATGACCTGATTCCATTTGCCTTCGAGGATGGACTGAATCCCTAATGCCGGCCCCCGAAGTCACGGTCATCCTTGCGACCTACAACAGCCGCTCCACGCTGCGGTGCGCTCTGCGTAGCCTGTGTCAGCAAAGCTTTCAGGATTTCGAGGCATGGGTCATTGGCGATGGTTGTACCGATCACAGTGAGCAAATTGTGGCCGAGTTCGCCGACTCGCGTCTTCACTGGCTCAACCTCCCGCAACGCGCCGGTTCCCAGAGTGCTCCCAACAACGAAGGCTTGCGGCGGGCTCGAGGACGCTACATCGCCTATCTGGGGCATGACGACCTGTGGTTTCCCTGGCACCTCGCTGGCGTGGTCACTACCATCGGGCAGACGGCTGCGGACTTCGTTCATGCGGTAACCGCCTTGATCGATCCCACCGGCGTCAGGCAAGCCATCGGGGCCCCCGGAGTCAATCGGTCCTATGCGCATCGGTGGGTCGTAACCTCAAGCTGGCTGCACCGGCGCGAGATGGTCGAGAGCTGCGGAACTTGGTCAAGCCCGGAGGGTCAAATCAGCGGTATCGATTTCGTCTTTCAGCGGCGCGCCTTTCTCACCGGTCATCGCTTCGCCTGCTGCAGCCAACTGAGCGTCGTCAAATTTCCGTCGCATTGGTGGCGGACCTATTCCCTGCGCGAGGGCCATCCGCAAGCCGCCTACCTCACTAGGATGGAGCAGGACCCGCGCCGGCTGCACCAGCAGTTGCTCACCGAACTGGCGTTTGCCTACACCCGCCGGGACGAGGACCTGCCGCTCTGGCCCTCTGTGATCGCCGCGAAGTGGGCCATCGGCCGGTGCGTCAAAGAACGGTATGGATTCGATCGCTGGCCACTCTCGCAGTACTTGCGTTTTAAACACAGGCGTTGGCGCAAGCGTGCCTTAGCGTTGCGTGGGTTACCGCCCCCGTCCGATGCCGATTGAGCCGCCTTTTCCTCTGCCTCTATCTCCATTCCTGATACTCGCCCCATCCTGATCCGGGCACCACGCCACGCC
Source organism: Terriglobia bacterium (assembly GCA_041494805.1). Taxonomy (GTDB): domain Bacteria; phylum Acidobacteriota; class Terriglobia; order Terriglobales; family Acidobacteriaceae; genus JBGQBN01. Next base: position 76,691 of record JBGQBN010000015.1, read on the forward strand.
CGCATTCCCTGCCCAAAGAACTTGACCCTCACCCTGAAAGACCGTCAGCTTCCCCCCGTGCCCCCGGCGGTGCATGATGCTGCCGAAGCGTGAAGGCGGCCAAGTCTAGGGGTGTGATCTAGGTCACACACGCCCGTGACGCTGGCCATGGTAACCAACGCAGGTCTAGGGCGAACATAGGTCGCTAGAGGTGGTTTATGGCGCAGAGCGAGCAGGACATCCTCGAGTATCTCAAGTTCCAGTTGAAATTCCTGGAAGACGGCGGCTACGGGCGCTCTCCACATACACCGTGGCGTCCTCAGTACATATTCGAGGACTCACCGAGCTGTCTTAACTTCGACGATGCCACCAGGCCGCATCCTTGCGATGAGTGTCAGCTGATGCAGTTCGTTCCGGACGAGCAGCGAAGTCAGAACTCACCCTGCCGCTTCATCCCGCTTACCGAAAAGGGTGAAACCATCGATTACTTCTATCGCTGTGGTACGCAGCTCGAGGTCGAAGAAGCCTTAGGTCGGTGGTTACGGAAGCAAATTAGCCGCATCGAAGAGCGGATCGCGGGCAAAGCGGAACCGCCGGGACCAGAAAAACATAACGAGGCTTCCAAGCCGGTGGAAACCTAAGCAGGCGGCCAGCCGGTCGCTCCCGATATGGGAAGCGTGCCAAATGTATGTTTGTCTCGCTCCACAAATTATCATTGGTTGTTGACGAACTATACCCCGGAGCGAAATGATCTAGGATGCGATCCTGTAAGGTCACTCACCGCAAGGATAATTTTTGGGGCCAAGGTTCTGAGAAAATAGCGGGCTTGGGCCTGCGGAGGGAACTCGATGACGCGCCTCAAGATGCTCAAGCGAACGGCGCTACCTTTCTTCGTGCTTTGTACCGTGGCGATGATTTTCAGCTTGGTTGGCGTCCTCCCCGCCGCGGACAAAGCTAAGCCGGCAACAGACCATCCGGCGAAGGGCTATCAGCGCTCCCATGACCCGTCGCTCTATGTGGGCGCGGAAACGTGCAAAACATGCCACGAAGACATCTTCAAGAATTTTGAGACCACGCCCCACTTCGTGACCACTCTGAAGAACAAGCGTGGGCCGGAGTGGCAGGGCTGCGAGGCCTGTCACGGGCCCGGCAAGGAACATGTCGAGGGTGGTGGCGACAAAACCAAGATATTCACCTTCAAGGGCGCTTCGGCGCACGAGGTCAGTGAGCGGTGCCTCGACTGCCATGAGTATGGCGAAGAGCATTCCAATTTTGATCGCTCGCAGCACAATACCAATGACGTCAGCTGCACCGCTTGCCACTCCCCGCACCATGCCACCGAGAAGCAGTCCCTGCTCGCCACCAAGCAACCGGAGCTTTGCTACGGCTGCCACACCGACATTAAGCAGGACTTCAACCGGCCCTTTCGTCACCGCGTGGAACAGGGACTGGTGCGGTGTACGGATTGCCACAACCAGCACGGCGGCTTCCTGACCAAGCAATTGCGCGCCACCGCGGCGCAGGATCAGGTCTGCTTCAAGTGTCACACGGACAAAGCCGGCCCCTTCGCCTTTGAGCATGTGCCGGTGAAGACCGAGGGCTGTGTGGCCTGCCACACCCCACACGGCTCCACCAACCCGCGTCTGCTGAAGCGCAGCCAGGTGAACCTGCTGTGCCTGGAGTGCCACACCCTAACCCAGGATAGCGGCGTGCCCGGGCTGCCTTCGTTCCATAACCAGAGCCAGAAATATCAGGCGTGTACCATGTGTCACACCCAGATTCACGGCTCCAATTTCGACGAATTTTTCTTCAAGTAAGGAGGACGCCATGAAGAACCTGTCGCCCACAATCGGGGTTTCGGCGATTCGCGGTGGCCTCCGGTCAACGGCCTCACCGCGCTGGCAGGCTGCCATGCGTGCTACATTGGCAATCACGCTGCCGTTCTTGCTGCTGGCGGCCGCCCTGGGACAAACCCCCAGTGACTCGCCGGAAGGCATCGAGAATGGGAATTATCACTATGAGGGCTCGGTCGAATTCGGGTATCGCTTCGTCGATACCACCGGCAGCAACGCGGTTTATGACACCTTGGTGAACCAGCAGCAGGGGCCGCGCCTGCTGGAACAGACCCTCAACATGCGCTCGCTGAACCATGCGGGAGCCCTGTTCGACAACTTGTACCTGAGCAGCTTCGGATGGGGCGGCGACCCGGAGAACGCCACTCGCCTGCGGGTCTCCAAGAACAAATGGTACAACTTCAACCTCACCTTCCGCCGGGACCAGAATGTCTGGGACTATAATCTGCAGGCGAACCCGCTGAACCCGCCGAATACATTTATCCAGCTCAATGATTCGCCCCATGAGTTTTTGACCACGCGCCGCATGTACGACTACAACCTGACGCTGCTGCCGCAATCTGCCGTGCGCTTTCGTCTGGGCTACACCCGCAACAACATGGAGGGACCGTCATTCAGCAGCATTCACGAGGGCACGGACACTTTGCTGTTCCAGAACTGGAGCACGGTGCTGGATGGCTATCAAGCCGGCGTGGATATCAAGCTCCTTCCCCGCACGAACATCAGTTATGACCAGTTCCTGCAGTACTACAAGGGAAACACTACCTGGAGTGACCGGAATTTTGCCTTTCAATTGAGTGACGGATCGCCGGTGGATGCCGGATTGGTTTACAACCCCACGGTCAACCAGCCCTGCGGGAACACTCCGCCGGTCTTCGATGCCAGCACCACGCCTCCTACACTAAAGGACACTTGCAACGGCTATCAGTCCTACGGCCGCACGGCGCCGGTGCGTGTCTCCTATCCCACCGAGCAATTGAGTTTGCAGTCGAGCTATTTCCGGCACGTGGATTTGTCAGCGCGGGCGTCCTACAGTTCTGCGGACACCAAAGCGGACAATTTTGCCGAAGGCTTTCTCGGCTTGCTCTCGCGCACCTCCCAGCGATCGTTTGGCACCAGCGGCCAGGGAAGGAACAAGCGCGTGGTGGCCAATGCGGACTTCGGCGTCACCGTGCGGATCACGGAGAAGTTTCGTATCATCGACAGCTTCCGCTTCTCCAACTTCCGCCTCCCCGACCTTTGGGATCAGTCTCAACTCAGTTTCTTCGGTGGAAGCCCGGCCAGCATGCTGAGCCCGATCGTGATTTTCGACCCGGCAGTTTGCCCGGCGAACCCATCCGCATGCCCTCAACACAGCAGC
>JBGQBN010000092.1:0-8964 GCA_041494805.1 Terriglobia bacterium
CCCATGGGGTGCAACTTCTGTACCACATCTGCTTTTTTTGGTGGCAAGGGAAAGTTTGTCAACTTCTACGAGAACGGCGATGAACTGTTTGACGTGATGTGCCGGATCGAATCCGAGCTCAAAGTACAATCCTTCTTTGTGATGGACGAGAACTTCCTGCTTCACCGTACGCGTGCCATGCGCTTGCTGGAACGCATGCAGCAGGCTGGCAAGAGCTGGGAACTTTCGGTTTTCGCTTCCGCCAATGCTATTCGAAAATACACCATGCAAGAACTCGTGGAACTCGGCATCTCCTGGGTATGGATGGGTTTGGAATCTCCCCAGGCCAGCTACCGCAAGCTGCAGGGTACGGACATTGGACAACTCACGCGGGAGCTTCGCGAACACGGCATCCGAGTGCAGGGCTCGACGATTATCGGACTAGAGCACCACACGCCCGACAACATCGCCCAGGAAATCGAAGCGGCGGTCGGCTACCAGACCGACTTCCACCAGTTCATGCTGTACACGCCGGTTCCCGGCACACCGCTTTACAAAGAAATGGCCGATCAGGGTCGCCTGCTGACGGACGTTGACTTCGCCGATATCCATGGACAGAACAAATTCAACTTCCGGCACGGGGCGATTTCCCGCGACGATTCAAAGAAGTTCCTGGACTCGGCGTTCTGGCGCGACTTCGAGCGTAACGGACCAAGCCTTTATCGCATGTGCCAGACCATGCTGCAGGGCTGGCAACGCTATAAGGACTACCCGGACCCACGCGTCCGTGAGCGCTTTGCGCGCGAAATGAAAAAACTAAGCAGTGCTTATAACGCGGCCCTCTGGGTGATGGAGCGAGAATTCAAGAAAGTCAATCGCAGCGTGAGCGAGCGGATTCACAGCCTGCGGCGCGAAGTCGAGAAGGAATCCCCTGTCCTAGCGCGCCTCACCGCCGCGTTGCTGGGCCCCGTCTTGTTGTGGTCCGCACGCCGGGAGGAAAAGCGCCTGGCGTCAGGACAAACCTACGAACCGCCAACCTTTATCGAGCGCCGCAATTGGGTTTCTGCCACGTAGCCCCTCTGATTCAGAGCTTCAGCATAATCTCAGCAATGCGTTCACTGGCATGCCCGTCCCACAGAGGCGGCACGGCGCCCAGTTTTCTCTTCCCAGCGAGAATCTTGGACAACTCGGCGCGGAGCTTCATCCCGTCCTGCCCGACGAGGATGTTTGTGCCCAGAGTGACGGTAACCGGGCGCTCCGTGCTGTTGCGCAAAGTAAGGCATGGCACGCCTAGGTAGGTGGTTTCTTCCTGAATGCCGCCAGAGTCGGTAATGACCACAGCGGCACGGCGCTGCAGGGCAAGAAATTCTATGTACGGCTGCGGGTCCAACAAATGAAGGTGGGCGACGTTGATGCCAAATTCGGCGATGCGCTGCCGAGTCCGCGGATGAACTGGGAACACAATGCCCAGCTGTTCATTCACTTCCAGCAAAGAGCCGAGGATCCGCCTCAAAACATCTTGGTCATCGACATTGGACGGGCGGTGTAGCGTGACCAGAGCGTAACGATCGGGCAATCCGTCCAGCCTGCATTGCGCAGCTATGGGCAATAGCCGCACCAGAGAGTCAATCATCACGTTGCCGACTCTGTGAATCTTGTCACGCGAGATGCCCTCCCGCTGGAGATTGGCATCGCCATCCTCGGAGGGCGTGAACAAAAGGTCGGCGATCTGGTCCGTGAGTAGCCGGTTGATCTCTTCCGGCATCGTCCGGTCGAAAGAACGAAGTCCGGCTTCCACATGTCCGACCGGAATCAGCAGCTTGGAGCACACCAGAGCGGCCGCCACAGTGGAGTTGACGTCCCCATAGACCAAGACCACGTCCGGTCTGGTTTCCTGAACGACTGGCTCGAAGCGGCTCATGATGTCTGCTGTCTGCTGTGCGTGGCTGCCCGAGCCAACGCCGAGATTAACATCCGGAGCTGGAATCTCCAGTTGCGAGAAGAACACATCGGACATACTTGTGTCGTAGTGCTGACCAGTGTGGACCAGAGTCTGCTTGACTTTAACCTGCACCCGAAGCGCGCGCATTACCGGCGCGGCTTTCATGAAGTTCGGTCTGGCACCCACCACATGAAGAATGTGCATATCTATGCAGGCTCGACTTCAGCACGCGACTGGGCGCGGGCAGGCGCTGGGGTTGTCTGGCTAACGGCCCCCGGCCGATCCGTGAGAAACTCACAGATAGACTTGACAATGTACCGTGCCTGCGGTTCCGTGAGTTCCGGGTAAACCGGCAGCGCAAGGGTTTCTTTCGCCGCCCGCTCGCTCTCGGGGAACGCACCGGCCGTATACCCGAGATACGCAAAGCAGTCTTGCAGGTGCATGGGCACAGGGTAGTACACCTCCGTGCCTATGCTTTTCTTCTGGAGGTAGGCCTGCAACTCATCGCGGCCTGACGTACGGATTACGTATTGATTGAAGATGTGGCGACTGGCCACCACAGCCGGAAGGCCAATCGGCAAACCAGCCTGGGCAAAAAGCTGATCGTATCGTCTGGCATTGCGCTGGCGGGCGGCTGTCCAGTCGTCCAGGTGCGGCAGTTTGGCGGAAATAACGGCTGCTTGGATCGCGTCAAGGCGGAAATTGCCTCCGACGATCCGGTGATGGTATTTCGGTTTGGCCCCGTGACCGCGGAGGCACTTGAGCTTCTCCGCTCGCTGGGCATCGTTGGTGACGATCATTCCCGCGTCTCCAGCAGCCCCGAGATTCTTCGAGGGGAAGAACGAGAAACATCCGTAATGTCCGATGGAACCGGCCCGATGCCCTTTGTACTCGGCGCCGATTGCCTGGGCGGCGTCTTCGATGACCAACAAGCCATACTCGTTGGCCACGCGCATCACGGCCTCCATGTCAGCCATCTGTCCATAGAGATGCACAGGGATGATGGCGCGGGTCTTGTCCGTTACCTTCGACGCGATCTGAGATGGATCGAGGTTGCAGGTCGCCGAATCAATGTCAACCAAAACAGCAGTGGCGCCTACACGAGCAATCGCTCCGACGGTGGCAAAGAACGTGTAAGGAGTGGTGATGACCTCGTCGCCAGGACCGATGTTCTCGGCCATGAGGCAGGCGAGCAAGGCGTCGCTGCCCGACGAAACTCCGATCGCATGCGAGCACGTCGAGTACGCAGCGATGGCCTTTTCGCACTGATCTACCTTCGGCCCCAGGATGAACTGCTGGGATTCGAACACTTCCGCAATGGCCGCGTCAACTTCGGCTTTGATGGCCGCGTATTGTGCCTTAAGATCGAGTAATGGAACATTCATAGTTCGCTTCCTCTTTCAGTTGCCTGTAGGACTTGGTGCCGACAGTCAACTCGCCGGCTACTCGGGCTCAACTTGAAGGATCACCGGCAAATATTGAGCGGACCCGCCCAATGGTGCCGAACATCATCGCACCCAGCGTGGTGCCTAAAGTGTTGTTGATCAAGTCAAGGAGCGACGAGTCCCTTGTGGGCAAGTAGGCCTGGATGAACTCGATGAACAAACTCGTTATCCCACCGACAAGAATAGTCAAGAAGAGGCTTTGCCATCGTGGGAGCTGTGCAATTCCCCCGAAATAGGCTGAGATCAACAAACCAAAAGGGACAAATCCAAGTATATTGACGGCGGCATCATCCCAATCTGATCGTTGGAACTTGGAAGGGAGTACCAGAAACGTCCTGTGCAAAATATAGAACCTCCCTGGAATGACGAAATCAGGCATCGCAGCAACGTGATTACGGACTAGGCCACCGGTCCGTTCATCAAACGGATACAGTACTGCAATGCCCTTCTCCGCGGCCAGTTCGGCGGTGCTTGCCTCACTCCATGCTTTGTAATGTCCAGACACTTCCTCTGCCGTCAGCACTCGATTGTAAATGGCGAGACCGAGAAGTGTACCAGCCCACGCGTTGCTTCCTGCGGCAGAGTGGCCTGCCAGGAGTCGGCCGGAAAGGCTATCGGCCTCCAGAGCGTAGGGATAGAATCTGCTGCGAACACCTTCGAGATAGATTGTCGTGCCTTGCTGCCCGGAGGTTATGGTTACGAAGCGGCTTCTACCTTTCTGGAAAACATCGTCCAAATACAGCGACCTGAAACCTAGATGATCTTTGTGGTCACGAAAGTGCCCTCGCACCACCAGGTCACCTATGGATTGATCGAGCACGAAGTTTTCGGGCCGCGCCGGATCGTAGGTGGAAAAAATGGTGCCGAGGCAGCCACACACTTTGTCAGGCTGCAACCAGATCTCGACGCTAAACGAGTCGCTTGGAGAACTGTCCGGACGCACCTCGCTTACATTCCAGGGAACACTGCCGTAAATTTGACCGTCCCCGCCGAAATGAATGCCATTCTTGCCGCCTAGCCACTCCACCTTGTTTCCTGGGAAAAAGTTGAAAGGCCACAAGCCAGCCACCAATAGGCCGCACCACATGGCGAGACAAGAGAGTTGGAGAAGCTTCTGTCTTCTACTTTGTAACATCTCGTCGGTAGTCCCGATTGTACCTGCTATCCTTTGCAAAGGCCTCTCCTGTATCTAAGCGCAAGACATGCCAAGGCAAAAGCAAAAGCTCAACGTGGCCATGATCGGTCACGGCTCCATAGGCAGGGTGCACTCCAACGCCTTCCATCAGGTTGCCAATGGAAGCGGTCACGGACAAGAGTGTTGGAGGCTACCGGACGGCCGGCTGAGTCTCGCAGGTGGCTGACGGTGAACTAGGCGCAGGCTTTCGACGAGGGTGGAGAATGCCTCATTGCGAGACCAGCTTCAAGACACTCCCGCTGTAGTCCACTACGTACACTTCCCCGGCGGCATCCTGGCCAAAGGAAGTGATATTGCGATTCGTAGAGAGTAGTTCGGTTCGTGTCCAGGTTCCGGGTGGCCCTTCGGCTAGACCCCAAATTTTCCCGGAGATGTAATCGCCCAGAATGTACGTCCCGGCAAGGCTGGGGATGGCGCTTCCCTTGTACACGTAGCCGCCGATGACCGCTTCGCCTTCACTGTGGTCGTATTCGGCAATCGGCAGTACTCCGATCGTGTTGCAACTGCTCCCCGGGGGAAAGCAGTGCGCTCCTTCCATTTTGTTCCAGCCGAAATTGCCACCGCTCTGCAGCAGGTCCACTTCCTCCCAGTTGTCCTGTCCCACATCGGCGCAGAACAGCCGACCCGTGCCGCGCTCAAACGAAAAGCGCCAGGGATTCCGCAACCCATAGGCCCAAATTTCCGGCTGTCCAACGCCAACGAACGGATTGCCCGCCGGAATGGCGTACTGCAGGCCCGTATCCATGTGATCCACGTCAATGCGCAACATCTTTCCGAGCAAGGTTTGCAAATTTTGTCCGTTGCCTAGCGGATCGCCTCCACTGCCGCCGTCTCCCAATCCGATGTATAGAAATCCATCCGCCCCAAAGGCCAGCTGGCCGCCCTTGTGGTTCGTGAATGGCTGGTTCCAGGTCAGCAGAATACGCTCGGTCGCGGGATCCGCATGGTTGGGGTCCAAGACGGAAGTCTGATACTCGGCAATCACGGTTTGCAGTCCGCCGAAATCGCGGTCGTAGTTTACGTAGAAGAGGCGATTCTGGCTGTAATTGGGGTGAAAGGCAAGCCCGAGCAGCCCCATCTCAGCGCTGTCAAATTTCACCTTGCTTTGGATGTCCAGAAAGCTGGCTGGCAGCAGGGCGCCGTTGGCAATGATGCGGATGGTTCCCCGTTGTTCCACCACGAAGAAGCGGCCCGTGCCGTCACCCGGTGCTTGCAAATCCACAGGGCTGTTGAGCCCGCTAACCACGGTATTCAAGGACAGATTGGCTGGCGGAGGTGGAGGCGGAGACGTGGACAAGGAGCCGTTGCCACCACATCCTGCCAGTTGAAATACCAGCAGGAAAAGTATTGCACTGCTTCGCAACCACGCTCCCAATCTCATCTTGTGGCCAGCCTACCTCAAACTGGATCACCCAGCCAGTGACACCTGAAACACCGCGCAAAAAGGAAAAACCGCTCCCAGGGGAGCGGTTTCCCGTCACGCACTGCAATTCCGTTAGGCCTTGCGTAAATAAGCTTTGGAAAAGCTCCCCACTTCGCTGATGGATCGCTTGCACTTCACCGCGATCAAGAATCCGGCGCCTGACCGGTTGGGCTCAACCCGTACCACTGCACCCTCACCCGCCAGCTGAATGGGCCGGGTAATGTAGTTTTCCCGCACCGTGATAACGAACCTTACTTCGGCCTTCGCGGGAATCGGGGAATCAGATTGAACGAGGATACCCCGCACGCTCATGTTCTGACTCACGGTTTGAAGCTCGGAACATGATCTCTTGCGACCGAACTTCACACTAACCGGGTAGTGCAGTGGGAAGCGCCGATACTTGCGCAGTTCCCGTGGAAAAGCCGGCGTGATGTCTTGACCTCTGCCCATCATCATGGTGTTCCTTCTCCTGCGTGGCGTCGATGTTGCCACTGGCACGAAGGCCCCTGGTAGAGCACCAAGGGGCAATGTCCGGAAGGACAATATGCTCGCTGATGCACCGGTGACCTGCTATGTGAGAAATCAGATCGAATCACTGGCCTGGGTTAATGAAAAGTTACGTTGGGCCAATACCTGTTTGAGCACTGGGGACAAGCCGGGTAGGCCGCCTTGAAGGCCGTGGATGGGCCGTCCAGCGCGCTATTGGATGCCCTTCGGGAACCTACCTCAGATGCAGGGTAAGGCGCAGACTGGTCTTGTTGCACCTGGTCAGGGTTTCCTGTCTCCTTTTTTGTGGTGCGGTAATCCCCCGCCGTATCGTGCGAATACGGCTCAGAGAGGCCTTCAGTGAAGGATCTCAGTGTTCGCTGGAATGGCATTTTAGTTGTTCTTGCCCTCACGACGATGTTGGGCTGTCAGGCTCTGGAGGCAAGCAAGGGAGCTAATCAGCAGCAACAGAGCGGCAGTCTGGTCCTGAATAAGGCCACGCTTGATTTCGGCAGCGTGGTTCTTGGAACCAGCAAGACGCTTGCGGTTACGCTGGTAAACTCCACGTCCTCTGACGTCACGGTCACCGGGGCGATAATCGCGGGATCAGATTTTTCCCTAACCAGTCCGAGTTTGCCCACGACCATTGCGGGTGGCAAGAGCGCAAACCTGACTCTCGGATTCACTCCGCACGTATCCGGAAATATCGCCAGCACAGTCGAAATCTCCAGCGATGCATCCGGCCCGCCGTTGACGTTAGGGCTGTCTGGAGCTGGCACTCCCGCTGGTCAGCTTACCGCCAGCCCGACCAGCTTCGATTTTGGCAACATCATGGTGGGCAACAGCCTGACCAAAACGGAGACCCTCATAAACTCCGGCGGTTCCGATCTAAGCGTTTCACAAGTTTTGGTAAGCGGAAGTGACTTCCAGGTCAGCGGCCTGAGTCTGCCGTTGACCCTGGCAAGTAACCAGAGCGTCACTTTCAGCGTAACCTTCACCCCGATTTCGAATGGAAGCAAGAGCGCAACGGTATCGATTACGAGTGACGATTTCGTCGGGTCGCGCGGCCGCCGTCGCAAGTCATTCGCGCGGGCGAACAATGCTGTGACGCTGACAATTCCACTCTCCGGCAACGGAGTCATGCCGGGCCAACTCACTGCCACTCCGGCAAGCCTCAGTTTTGGCAACGTTCAGGTGGGGAGCAACCAGACTCTCTCGGAAACGCTGAGCAACTCCGGCAGCACCACCGTCACCGTCTCTCAGGCCACGGCTACGGGTGCCGGGTTCAGCATAAGCGGACTGGCTCTACCGCTGACGATTGCCGCAGGTCAGAGCGCAACCTTCACCGTCAAGTTTGCTCCGCAAGCAGCGGGGCCTGTCACAGGCAATATCGCAGTCGTGAGCGATGCTTCGAACTCTCCTCTTAGCGTGTCCCTCACCGGTACGGGTGCCGCCCCTGGATCGCTGACGTCCGCGCCCCCCAGTCTCAGCTTCGGAAGCGTGCAGGTCGGCAAGAGCCAGACTCTCTCTGAGACGCTCACCAACTCGGGCGGCTCCACCGTCACAATCACGCAGGCGAACGTGACAGGGGCTGGCTTCAGCCTCAGTGGCCTGAGCCTGCCGGTAACTCTGACGGCGGGTCAGAGCAAGACTTTCGGCGTGGTCTTTGCTCCGCAATCAGCCGGAGCTGTCACCGGCAACATCGCCGTGATCAGCGACGCTTCCAACTCTACGCTCAACATCCCGCTCTCCGGCACAGGCGTAACGCCGGGGTTGCTTACCGCCAACCCGACCAGCTTGAGCTTTGGAAGTGTGCAAGTCGGAAGCAGTCAGACACTCTCGGAGACCGTGACCAACTCCGGAGGCTCTACGGTCACGATCACCCAGGCGAACGTGACAGGGACCGGATTCAGCCTTAGCGGCCTGAGCCTGCCGGTAACTCTGACGGCGGGTCAGAGCAAGACTTTCAGCGTGGTGTTTGCTCCGCAATCAGCCGGAGCCGTCACCGGCAACGTTGCCGTGGTCAGCGACGCTTCCAACTCCACGCTCAACATTCCTCTCTCCGGCACAGGCGTAACGCCGGGGTTGCTTACCGCCAACCCGACCAGCTTGAGCTTCGGAAGTGTGCAAGTCGGAAGCAGTCAGACACTCTCAGAAACTCTTACCAACTCGGGCGGCTCCACGGTCACGATCACCCAAGCGAACGTGACAGGGACCGGATTCAGCCTCAGTGGCCTGAGCCTGCCGGTAACTCTGACGACCGGTCAGAGCAAGACTTTCAGCGTGGTCTTCGCTCCGCAATCAGCCGGAGCTGTCACCGGCAACATCGCCGTGATCAGCAACGCTTCCAACTCCACGCTCAACATTCCTCTTTCCGGCACAGGGGTGGCGGCTGGGCTACTTACCGCTAACCCAACTAGCCTGAGCTTCGGAAGCGTGCAAGTCGGAAGCAGTCAGACGCTCTCGGAGACCGTGACCAACTCCGGTGGCTCTA